>JAUWAB010000150.1 GCA_030602265.1 Prolixibacteraceae bacterium
CCGAAACCGGTCAGGTCGACCCCACTCCTGCCGGTTGAACTAACGGTGAAGGCACCCAGAAGCGACCCGGCCACGGAGCCGGTAATGACCAGGAAAGTGGTTTCGAGCAGGATCATCAGGAACACGCGCTTCTTGCTCATACCTACCGAAATCAAAACACCCAGTTCGCGGGTCCGTTCAAAGATGGTCATCAGCATGGTATTCAGCAATCCGAAGGCTAAGGCCATCAGGATGATAACGAGCAGGATCATCATCATCAATCCGGTAAACTCGTTTAAATAGCTCAGTTCGGGTGATATTTCGGCCCAAGTCCTGATTTCGTTACCGGCAAATTCAGCTTTCAGCTCATCGCGGAATGCCTGAACATCGTCGATATGGTGCAGCAGGATGGCTACCTCATTTACTGCCTCATCGACTCCAAGCAATGGCAACAGGTCACTCTGCCTGACATACACGTTCCGTTCATCGTTGGCCGTGTTGGAAGTGCGGTAAATGCCGCAAACCCTGAAGGAGGCAGAGGTGATATCGCCGTGGATATCCTGAAAGGTCAGGACAATCCGGTTTCCCGTGCTGATTTTCATTTTATCGGCAAGCTTCTTCCCGACCAGGATGGGGTTGCGGCTCACCGATTCAAAATAGTCGCCTTCGGTAAGGGATTCCTGAAAGTGGGTGGTGCGGTTCTCCCGTGCGGGATCAATGCCGAAGATCTCGATACCTGAGGTCATGGAGGCGTTGGCGATCATGCCGTTGACCAGGGTGCGCGCCGACCACGCCATAACCTTGTCACTGCTTTCGAGCTTTGCCTCGAGACTTTCGATGCCTGTCACCACAAATTCCGTCTGGTTCTCCCTTACAAATTCGGGATGATGAATCTGAATGTGCGAAACCTGGTTCCGGATGGTAGAATTGAACTTCTGTTCAATCATTCCGGTCATGAGTGCGGTGGCAAAAGTGCCGCCCCATAGTCCGCAGGCTATAGCCATGATGATGACCAGGCTGCGGGCTTTGTTACGCCATACGTTTCGCCACGATATTTTAAGTAATGTTTTCATAGCCTGTTATTTTACCACTTCAACCACTTTTAATCTGAAAACCTTGTATACCGGGAACAATCCGATCAGCAGGCAAAGGAGGAATACGGTAATGATCTGGTTAATAAAAATATCCGGGGTTACCGACGCGGGGACAACGGCTTCAAAACCATATTCCAGGATCATGTCTGCCATTTCACCTTTCAAGGGGATGGGATTCATGTTGTAATAGAGCAAAATGGGCCAGGTGAGGATTGTTCCAATAATCACACCGACAAAGCTCATAAAAAGGGTCTCAAAAAAGCAGACTATGGCTAACTGGTACCGTTTCATACCGATGGAAATCAGCATGGCGAACTCTTTCAGCCTTTCAAGCATCATGGTAAGTACGGTCCCAAACAGTCCGAAGCCGATAACCACATACAGAATGTAGATGATCATTCTGCTTCCGGCCATATCCATCTGCATCATTTTGAGCAGATCGCGGAGCATATGCTGCCAATCGCGGGCTATGTACCATTCGCGGTCGAGGTGCTGATTAAGGGCGTCGGTGATGCGGCTGGTACGCGAAGGTTTTACCGGCATCACAATCAGGGAAGTTATGCGGTCGTCGGCACCATAGAACCACTGTGCCGTGGCAAGGGGCATATACACGGTGTTGTTGTTCATCTCGGGTACCGCCAGTTTTACGATACCTTTCACGGGAAACATACCGGCGGCGCTAACGCCCTGGAAGCCCTGTCCGATAAGGATCAGCGTGTCGCCAATACCCAGTCCGAGGATATCCGACAAACCGGCGGCTAACATGACCGACTGTTCATCGTCGGTGAGGTATTCCCCAGCCTTCAGATTTTCAGAGAGCTTATTAAAACGTTCTTCGCTTTCGGGGTCGATGCCCATGATGAAGGTACCCCTGGTGCGGTTTTCGGTGGCGGCCAGGGCGAAATTCTGGATCCGGGGCACGGTATAGTCGATATCGCTGTCAAACCGGGCCAGCTTCTCCTGCAATGCTTCGTCGTACAGCATGGCATTGTCGATCGAAGGCTCCTCATCGTACAGTACATCCTGCACCTGAATGTAACCGGTGCTGAATTTCACCATATTATCGATCATCAGTTCGTAGGAGCCCCGCTCGAACGAATCGGCGACAATGGCCAGCAACACGGCAAACAGCACCGAGGCGATGTTGATAAACGACCGCCGCTTGTTGCGCCAGATATTGCGCCAGGCTAAAGTGGCAAATGTTTTCATTTCATGGAGTTTACCGGATGTTTTTCAGGTTTTGCACAGAGAAAAAGCTCTCTTCGATGGGAGCGTTGAACCGGGCATCGGTGTAGCGGATGACGGTTTTCTGGTTGGGCTTGTCGGCCGGGACCATTTCCATCAGGGTGGGCATGGTGCGTCCGCCCATCCGATTCACCTCAGAGAAAAACAAGGTGGAAACTAAGCTGCCGCCTTCGTCGTAGTTTTCGATTTTCAGCTGAATGTAATGCTGCTTATCGATCCACAGCAACACCTTGCCATAAACGATAGACGATTCAGGCTTGGGGATCAGCTCTAAAACCCAGCAGCTGCGGCCTTCGTACACCTCTTCCCTCAGAATGGAGTGCCGGTAATCGCTGATAGTGGAACTTTCGCGCACCAGGTCGTCGTTGGAGAAGTCGCTGCCCATCCAGGACTGGGACATCATCGAAGGCGGCATTTTGATCATACGGTCGATGTTGGGGACATAGTTCCATATCTCCTTCTGCCGCTTCAGGAAGGCCGTGCCTTTGTCGCGGGCAGGAGCGGTGATCAGGATCAGGGAGAAATCCTCACCCTTCGACCAGGTTTTCATGGTAACGTCCCGGGTGTACCGGGGCCGGACCGTGGTCATGGTCAGCTCGGAGTACATGGTTTCCCCACGCATCTGCTGCTCCGTTTTCTCGATAATCTGCCGGGCGGTTTCCTGAGCTTTTACAGGAGGCGGCACCAGGGTTACCAACAGGAAAAACAGGAGGCAAATAGTGGCTTTTGAAATTTTAATTGTCTTCATGGCTTTTGACTTTCGGTTTCAAAAATATCTGTTTATGTTTCTGTATAAAAGATTTGGATATGAACCGGTTAAATCGATTTATGGATGACGGATTTCAGGAGATGAACCGGAATTCAGTTTTTCCCGGATAAACATCTTTTTAATCCGGGCCAGCAGCGATCCGGTACTTTCATCCGTGAAGATTTCAGGACTCAGGACATAGATCAGGGAAAATCCCTTGATAATGGTGTTGAACAACAGGAACTCCTCCTCCGGGTTTTCGAAGCGTGTGGCAAAGTAATTCCAGAGGAGGTTTCGGTGTTCCATCATGGTACCTGCGTTGTGCAGTTTCGAGAGTATCAGGCGGAGCACACCGGGTTGCATGGAAAGCTGGAAAAACAGCAGCCAGTAACCATGCTTTTCCTTTAAGGACCGGGTGAGTGCCCTGAAGAAGGAATCCATTTCCTCATTGGTAATCTGGTTGTCGTCGTTAGGGTTAAGCAGGGAGCCCAGCAACCTGAAATAGTCGTCGAACAGGGAAAGGAGCAGCTCCTCCTTGCTTTCGAAATAGTTGTACATCAGCCCTTTGGAAATGCCGGCCTCTTTAGCGATTACACTGATGGAAGTAGCTTCGTAGCCGTTGGAAGAAAAGAGCCGGAGAGCGGTTTCTTTCAGCAGTTCCATCCGTTCTTCGCGGATGGCTTCGTATTGTTTTGCGGTACGTGGTGACAT
>JAUWAB010000116.1 GCA_030602265.1 Prolixibacteraceae bacterium
TATACGCAACCCAAACTGCCATTTTTTCGTCAAATTGTTGTATTTTTATAAGGACATTCAACAAATTGAACCACATTAAACAGATATGGCCATGACGAGAAAGACAATTATCACCGCCCTCATTTTCCTGTTGATTCAAACTGGAATGAATGCACAGACAGAATGTCAGCTGAAAATCACCTGGTCGATGAATAAAACCAATCCGCCTTCCTATAATTTCACTTCAGATTATGCAGGCGACAGTGCCAGGTTTTACTGGCACATTAGTGATGAAGCGGTTTACGATGTACCGGCTCCGACCCATACTTTTAAAGTTTCAGGAAACCATAAAGTGCTGCTCAAGGTTGCGGCCAGAGACGGATCGGTTTGCTACGGGGAGGTTTCAGGATATTTCGAAGGTAAAGATTCCATTACCACAGAACCGCAAATACTGCAGGCAAAAGGCTGGGTAAAGGACATTTCGTCGATCAGCGGCTGCAGACTGGCGATTTCCACAGAAAACGGGCAGATGCTTCTTCCTGTTGAGATGTTGCCTAAATTTGCCCTGCAACCGGGGCAATATATTGAATTTGCCTATGAATACCTGGATAATATTTATACCATCTGCATGACCGGGAAACCTGTCAGGATTCACAGGATTGCAGAAATCACCCCACCACCTGCCCAATACATCACCGCCATGGGTAAAGTAGTTGACATGAGTGAAATGGCAGGCTGCGACTTAGTTATCAGAATGGATACAGGCACAACGGTGATCCCGGTCGAAATCGTTCAGAATTTTATTCTGAAAGCCGGACAGTACGTCAAGTTTACGTACGAAGTCCTGGACCGGGCTTCGGCCTGCAATATGGGTCCGGTGGTGCGGATACACCGGATTACGGTAATCTCAGATACACAACCGGAATGCAAGGTTGAACCGGTTTACAAAGTCATGGATGCCCAGAAGTTTGTTTACAAATTCTTCGCCCGGACCAGTTCCCCGGCGGAGATCTGGGACTGGCAGTTCGGTGACGGGTCATCCAGCAATGAAGCCGAACCCGAGCACCAGTACGAGAAAGCGGGCATCTATGAAGTGATTTGCACAATATTGACTGAAAGCGGCTGTAAGGTTTCCGGCAGGCTGATACTTTATGCAGAGGCTCCGGCTCTGCCCGTTTGCCCCGGCGGAATTTCCCTGACACTTTTCGATCCTTCGGAAAAAGGGTGCGACGGTAAAGCCATTGCGGCACTTTTTGATCAGAACGGAACTGAATACAAGGATGTAATATACCGCTGGTCCACAGGAGAAATGGGCAATACAGCCCAGGGACTTTGTGCGAATAAACCCTATTTTATCCATGCCTACATTGAAAACGTCTGCCAGAAAAATGCCTCCTTTACCATTCTCTCCAAGCCAACCTGGAGGGTAAGCAGCTCGGGCGATCTTTATACATTCGAAGTGGAAAACCCGGTTGAAGGTGCTGTTTATACATGGAAATTTGAAGATGGTGAAGAGGCCGTCGGAGAAAAGGTAACCTTCCGGTTTGGAAAAGAAGGCCTATATAACGTAAACCTGACGGTCAGTTTCGGATCCATGGTGGCCATAACAGATCAGAAGGTAAACGTTACCGGACTCACTACCGGACTGGAAGTCATCCATAATCAGGAATATAAAATTTATCCCAATCCGGCGAAAGAAAAAATTTACATCGAAACAGGCGATATCCGTTCAGACTTTATTAATCTTGAAGTGTATGACATCCATGGCCGAATCCTGATGAACAGGAAACTGGAAATATCCGGAAAAGAGAGGACTGAAGCAGATATACAATTTCTGCCATCAGGATTGTATCTGGTCAGGCTCTATTCAGCCACCCGCAGCTGGCCGGCGACCAGGTTGCAGGTGATCGACTGATCGCTTTTTTTTCAAAAACTGATAATTCATATTGTTTCTTCCTGTTCGTCGGTCTATATTTGGCGTTTCTCAAAAAAAACCAAATAGAGACAGATGAGCAGAAACTTATTGCTGGGCGTTGAAGCTATCGGGCAGGGCGCCATAGATGGTGGAATTTCAGGCGTATATGCCTATCCGGGCACACCGTCCACCGAAATCACTGAATACATACAGATTAATCCGGAGGCGGTCAGGCGGAACATCCACCGCCAGTGGTCTTCCAATGAAAAGACAGCCTATGAGGCAGCTCTGGGGATGTCGTATGCAGGCAAGAGAGCGCTGGTATGCATGAAGCACGTGGGCCTCAATGTAGCTGCCGATCCGTTTATGAACTCCTGCGTTACCGGGGTTCACGGCGGACTGGTACTGGCCGTTGCCGACGATCCGTCGATGCATTCCTCCCAGAATGAGCAGGACTCCAGATTTTTCGGAAAATTCGGCATGGTTCCGGTTTTAGAGCCATCCGACCAGCAGGAAGCCTATGATATGGTCTATGAAGGCTTTGAGTTATCTGAAAAGTTGCAATTGCCGGTAATCCTGCGCATCACCACCCGTCTGGCCCATTCCCGGTCGGGCGTGGTAAACCGCCCGGTAAAACCTGAAAACAACCTGAAACTTCCGGGAAATCCCAAGCAGTTCCTGTTACTGCCCGCTTTTGCCCGAAAATATTACCAGGGCTTACTTGGTAAGCAGTCGGAGATGCTGCAGTTGTCGGAGAAGGCTGTCTGGAACAGATACCTCGACAATCCCGACAAAAGTCTGGGGATAATTTGCTGCGGAATAGCCTATAACTACCTCATGGAAAATTATGTCGGACAGGAGTGCCCTTACCCGGTGGTAAAGGTTTCGCAATATCCGATGCCCGAGGCGATGATTAAAAAACTGGAGACCTCCTGCGATGAGATCCTCGTTCTGGAAGAAGGCTTTCCGCTGGTTGAAGAGCAACTCAGCGACTATTTCGGCAAGGGGAAAAAGATCCTGGGCAGACTGAGCGGAGCTCTTCCGCGGGCGGGTGAGCTGAACCCCGACCATGTCGCCAGGGCGTTAGGCAGGGAAGTAAAATCATCCTTTCAGGTACCCGGTGTGGTGGCCAACCGTCCGCCGGCACTATGCCAGGGCTGCGGGCACCAGGATGTTTACTACGCCCTGAACGTGGCTATTGAAGAAATAGGCCGCGGACGCGTATTTTCCGATATAGGCTGTTATACCCTCGGTGCCCTCCAACCGTATAATTCCATCGACACCTGCGTGGATATGGGTGCGTCGGTTACCATGGCCAAAGGGGCAGCCGATGCCGGACTTATCCCCTCCTTTGCCGTTATCGGGGACTCCACATTTACCCATTCAGGGATTACCGGACTGATCGACTGTGTCAATGAAAACACCAATGTAACCGTGATTATTCTTGACAACGAAGCGGTGGCCATGACCGGCGGTCAGGAATCGTCGGCCAAGGGCAAAATCGAGGATATCTGTGCCGGTGTGGGTGTAGAACCTCAGCATATCCGGCTGGTGGTGCCCCTCAAAAAGAACCATGACGAAATGGTGCGGGTGATTTCCGAAGAGATGAATCATCCGGGGGTATCCGTAATCATTGCCCGCAGGCCCTGTATTCAGAAAATTGCCCGCGATAAAAGAGAAAAAGCCCGCGAAAAGGAAGCCTGACCCTGATACTTCAGGCTGTAAAAATATAATGCAAAACATCTACAGAAATTTTATATGAAGATAGATATCATATTAGCAGGAGTAGGAGGACAGGGCATTCTGTCCATTGCGGCCATCGTTGGAGCAGCGGCCATCGAAAAGGGATTATACCTGAAACAGGCGGAAACCCATGGAATGAGCCAGCGCGGAGGAGCTGTGGTCTCCAATCTGCGGATCGCCGATTATCCGGTTTCCTCCGACCTGATCCCGCTGGGAGGCGCCGATGTGATCCTTTCCGTGGAACCCATGGAATCGCTGCGTTACCTCCCGTATCTCACCAAAAACGGATGGCTGGTTACCAATTCGACCACTTTCGAGAATATCCCTGATTATCCGGATTTTACGGAAATTGAAAAGGAGATTAACAAACTACCCCATGCTGTGCTTTTAGACGCCGATAAAATAGCCAAAGAGCTGGGAAACCCGAGAGGCTCCAACATGGTGATGCTTGGTGCAGCTTCTCCATTTCTTCATTTCTCGGACCAGGAAATGGAAAAAGCCATCGAAAATATCTTCCGCAGAAAAGGACAGGATGTGGTTGACCTGAATATTAACGCTTACAAGGCAGGCAGGGCGGTATCCGACAAGCTGATCAAAGTGGATTAATTGTACAAAATCCCCAACCAGGTCATCAATATCCTGGCCGAAACCGTCAGCAAAGGCGGCAACCTGCTGCTGGATATCGGACCAAAGGCAGTTGGCACCATTCCCGCTGAGCAGGTCGAAATTCTGAAGGAATTAGGGCGCTGGACCAGCAAGCACAAGGAAGCCATTTACGGCACCAGGGCGGGGATCCCTCCCGGACATTTCCACGGGCCGACAGCACTCAGCAGGGATGGCGACATCCTGTATCTCTATCTGCCCTACAAACCAACCGGCCCGATAGCGATTAAAGGATTGAAAAACAAAATAAACCGGATATGGGTGGTTGGTAATGGCACGAAACTGAACTGGGATATCAAAATGAAACCGTACTGGAGCGCAGTTCCCGGGATCGTTTACATTGATGTCCCTGAATCAACCCTTGACCAGGACCTTACCGTTATTGCCGTCTTGTTAGATGGTAAAATAGACCTGTACCGTGAAGCCGGACAGGTTTTCGAAAGCATTTAAGCCTTTGGGGACTAATCTTTGATGGTAAGCTTGCTGCCGGCCACCGAAGTGGAGTATCTCTTAAGTGACTGGGTGGCAGGACCGGTTTGTACAGCGCCTGTATTGGTAAAAACCGAGCCATGGCATGGACATGGGAGGGTTCCGGTTGCCGAACTGTACGTAACCGTACATTGCTGATGCGTACAAAGTTTGGAAAAGGCCAGGTAAACCGTTTCGGTCTGACGAATTATGATAATGTCACCCTGATAGGCAAAACCTCCTACAGACTTCAGAGCAGCGAACGCGGATGCCTCAAGGTCAACCTCAATACCTCCCGGGGGAATGGGCTTAGGTTCGGGTGTATCGTCATCCTTACCACACGACGCCAATACAAAAGGAGCCGCCACCAGCAATGATCCGCCAACGGCAAACTGTTTCACAAATTCATGTCTCTTCATAGTTATTAAAGTCTTTGATTATGCCTATTAAGACAAAGTTACGCTATTTTGGTTCAATAATTTACAGCTAAAATGTTCCTGTCTGAAATTATTCTTTCCACAACCAAAAAAACCATTTATTGTTCAGCTTTTGCCCGCTTTAATTGCACGATATTCAGAAAAGATTTTATTTTTAGCATAAAATCGTTCAACTTAAAAACTAACTTTGTTGAAGGTTGTTAAATACAGAGATTTTAAAGTAATTGAATAATAATGGACAGAATATCTCCTTTAGGCGCCCAGGAGTTATCTTCTCTGGAAGATTTGTATCAATCCTACCTTGATGACCCGGAATCGGTCGATATCAGCTGGCAACAATTTTTTGCAGGTTTCAGCCTTGCCATCAGACAATATCCTCCAAAACCCGGAACGGCCGGATCAGAAATTCTTCAGAAAGAGTTTGCCATACTGAACCTGATCAATGGGTACCGGCAGCGTGGACATCTTTTCACCAGGACCAATCCGGTCAGGCAGAGACGCAAATATACCCCAACCCTGGACATTGAAAATTTCGGATTGGCAAAATCTGACCTTGAAACCGTATTTCAGGCCGGAAATGAAATTGGGATCGGCCCTGCCAAACTGAAGGACATTATTGCCCACCTTGAAGCTACCTATTGTGATTCGGTAGGGGTTGAATATGTTTACATCCGGCATCCGGAGGTTGTAAGCTGGCTGCGGCAGAAAATGGAGAGCACCCGGAACCGCCAGGAGTATTCCGATGAAAAACGGCGCCACTTCTTCTACCATTTGAAATTAGCCGTAGGGTTTGAAAATTTTATCCATAAGAAATTTGTCGGCGCCAAGCGGTTTTCCCTCGAAGGAGGTGAAGCCCTGATTCCAGCGCTCGACGCGGTCATCGAAAAGGGTGCCGAACTGGGTATCGAGGAGTTTGTCATCGGTATGGCCCACCGAGGCCGCCTCAATGTGCTGGCCAACATCATGGAGAAGCCATATCACCGGATATTCAAGGAATTCTATGGTACAGAATATACCGACGATATCTCTCTCGGAGATGTCAAATATCACCTCGGATATGAAAGTGAAGTCACTACCGATTTCAACAACAAGGTAAAGCTGAAACTGCTGCCCAATCCGTCGCACCTGGAGACGGTCAGCGGTCTGGTGGAAGGATTGTCGAGAGCCAGGATCGATGCTGACTATCAGGGCGATTTCAAGAAACTGGCCCCCATCCTGATCCATGGCGATGCAGCCATTGCCGCACAGGGGATCGTTTACGAAACCATTCAGATGTCGCAGCTTCCGGGCTACAAGACCGGCGGAACGATCCATATGGTTATTAACAACCAGGTAGGATTTACCACCAATTATATTGAAGGCCGTTCGAGCACCTACAGCACCGACGTGGCCAAGGTTACCCGCTCCCCCGTTTTCCATGTTAACGGAGACGATGTGGAGGCAGTAATCTTCACGGTGAAGCTGGCCATGGAATACCGGCAACGTTATCACCAGGATGTATTCATTGATATCCTTTGCTACCGGAAATACGGTCACAACGAAGGAGATGAACCGCGGTTCACCCAACCTACATTATATAAAACCATCGCCAACCATCCCAATCCACGCGATATTTACAGCCGGAAGCTCACAGAAATGGGCCTTATGACTCCGGAAGAAGCCAGGGATGAGGTGAAGAAATTTGACCAATTCCTGGAGGAACAGTACAAAAAATCGGAAAAAATCGAGAAACTGGATATCCGGAATTTCCTGGTTGGGGAATATGCCTCATTCGACAGGGTTGACCGGAAATCGTTTGATTACACAACCCAAACAGCCGTTCCGCGAACCAAGCTGGAAGCCATCGCCGAAAAAATCAATACCTTGCCTGAAGGATTGTCGTTCTTCAGCAAAGTAAACCGTATTGTGGCTGACCGGCGGAATATGATCACCGAGAATAACCTTGACTGGGCCATGGC
>JAUWAB010000075.1 GCA_030602265.1 Prolixibacteraceae bacterium
AGATATCTGCTGTTGGGGATATCCAGAACTTCCATCCAGATATTTTCGGAACTGTAATTGCGGTTAGGCAGCGAGACTTTATGCATGTTATAGGCAGTATAATAGTCTTTGTACGTTTTAACCGGCTGAACGTTTCGCCACTTCTCATCAAGCCAGATCAGGTACTCAATTCCCATAGAAATTTGCACCTTGTAATGGGAAGGCGTTCTCAGGATAATCCGGTCTTCCTCTATCCACTGACGACAGGCATCATTGCGCCCAGTTCCCGATTTCGCATTGAAGAGGTCCGCGTACTTTTTGAATTCTCCTCCAAAATACTGAACGGAAAACATATCATAAGGCAATACCTGGTCCAGGTCGTCCTGATACTTTATCTGAACATCAGGCCTTCCAATGGGCCCGGATACAATTTCCATGTCCTGTACCGGAATGGCACCTTGAGCGTCCCACCATGCACTAACATTGGTATGGTTATATATCCTCCTTCCACTGGAAGGGAACCACCATCGCTGCGAGGCTTCAGACGGCCGGTAATCAGGGCTCAAAGGCCACCGTGAATCCCGACGATACTGAGCCGTACTTCCAAATTCGACCTTCAGTCTGTTTTCTGTATTCACCGTAATTCCGCAGGCAGTGCGAGGCACGAAATTGGACTGTGGCATTTCTTTAACCAGGTAGTGCAATGTATCTGGCAAATGGAGCCTCCAGTAAAGATGGTCATTCTGTGTGGCACTATAATTATTGACTATTCTGATCAGGGGAGGTATGGCACCAATATAGCCCAACTGAACGGCCCTTCCTGCCGAAATACCCCCATAATCCCAGAATTCAAAAGGTTCATTGGGATTGGCGGAGAGCGCATAAGGTCTCTGTGTAAATGAACCACTTCCCGGCACCCGGGTCAGTTCTCCGAATGCCCTCACTTTATCGTTCACAGAGGCATATCTGCTGGTACCAAAAACGATGGAAAACAATGTATCGGTAAATGCAGATTCGAATTTGTCCACGAGCACCTGCTCCCGGATGTCGATGGTATCGCGCTTGTGCAGGGCGTTGTATTCTTCGACGGTAAGAGGATTAATCCTGAGCACAAACCTACTGGTATCCATAGCAATCCAATCGTTTACGATGGATGCGGAGCCGGCAGGCTGACTATTGGAAACCATACTTGCTGTAGCAAAGCTAATCGAAGGAAATACTCCTGTCGAGGTACTCTTGGTGTCACTACTCTCCTGAAAAGTGGACGGTTGCGTTTGAAGGGCCGGCTGCACGGGTGTTACTGTCTGCGTCTGCTGAACAGGTTGAGTCACAGATGGGGCAAGTGTTTTAGACGGCTCATAAACAACCTGCTCATTTGTCCCGGTGAAGGTCATGGCCAATGTACTGCCGGTATAGGTCGTCGTTCCTGAGGGCAGCGAAGATGATGTCCCCCCGGTTCCGGTTACCTGCTGCGGTTCTCCGGTAGTAATTATGGTCCCGGTCCTGTCTGTCCGGGTACCGGAGGAAGTAGTTTCCGATGATTCCTGCGGACTTGAAAATCCACCCGTCAGCTGGGAATATCCAACATCCACCAGGGAAACCACATCATTATAATTGACCGTATTGGCTGCCTGAATTGAACCGGGGTCTTTTTGTGCCAGCTGGGCAACTCCTCCCTGTATGATAGAATGATAAATCTGATTGGTCAGTAACGATTTGATAATCAACCTACGGTTTTCCTTGTTCATTTGTTCAATATAGGCCGCCTCCAGGGTGTTGTCAATCCGGATAATGGCCAGTTCGTACATGGTTTCAGGTTCTATTTTCCAGAAATCAAACGACAGCTGGATCTTCCGCAAATCAGCATTTCCTATGCCCAGTTTCATCAGCACAGGCGGCTGGCCTTCCGGAACATGCAATTTACGCAACCAGGCCTCCACCCGCCGGTCGGGATCATTAAACAACTCACGGTGCGGGTTCTGCAGCATCAGCATCCATTCCTGGTTCCAGTGTGCATATCGCTGACGATTAAGCGGATAGGATGCCAGCATGTTGCCTTCAAAGCTGTCGGGCCGCGGACCGGTCCTGAAATAGGTATCCAGTACCTCGACCTTTTCACTGACCTCCTCTTCGCCCCTTTCGTTCAGCACTACCGGATCTCTCCATTGACCATCGCGCCATTGCAGGGCGGTAGCGACCACCCGGATGGCGTGGCTGCGGTTTTCTTCAAAAATACCGTCTTTGGTTATGGAAACCTGCTGACTGTTGGGTACAGAGCTCACCTGATAAGTGAGATTACGTCCTCCTGACTGATTTTCAGACAGTTTTTGGGCAGTGAGAAAATGCTTGATCTCCTTAATAAAGAATTTATAGGTATTTACCCGGCCTGAGGGAAAAGCATCAGATGGCGGTACCGATATATCCACCGGGTAATCGCGGCCTGCAGAGGAGAGATTCAGGTTGGCAGTGACCCTGGGGATGACATAGACACTCTCCGCATCGCTCCGGCTGGCTTCCTCCGGGGTGCTGTATCCCGGTTGGATTTCCTCCAATATGCGGATGGCCGCCAATGGATCTTCCTCTCCCACAGTACATTTTTCACCGATATCCATTTGTACAGAAGTACTTATCTTAATAAGTCCGCCTAACACACTGCCCTTTACACGTGCTTTTCCATAGGCCCAGAACGGGTCGGGTATCCCTCCGCGCAAAAATGCGCCGGCCGTAAGTTTACAAAGGGAAACCTTGCCCTTGAAGAACCATACGTTGATTTTTATGCCTACATCGCCATTGAAATAGCCGTAAATCTGCCCTTCACCATACCAGCCCTTGTAGCCGACTTTCTTCACCTGTCCCGAGCTGGTCAGGCACTGCCTGTCCGGGTTGTAAGTAAGGGCCACATCGAAACCGGCAATGGCCCGCAGACTGCAGTAAATAACCATATCCAGGTCAAAACTGCCGTCCACACCGGCGCCGAAGAGCAGCCCGCCGGTAGGTATCCTTCCGGGAGGGGTACGGTATTTATCCAGGTTGGTCAGGTTCAGGAATTGCATAATCTCTGCAGGAGGATCAGGCAGGTTGGGATTGGGCAATGCATTACCAAAGGCAATGTAAGCATTGGCCACTAGTTTGGCCTTGATTATTTCGGCATCTATATCAATCAGCGTGGCCGTCATGCGGTCCCCGTGCGGATCCCCCAACATCAGGTACCATTTCTTCTCCACGGTTTGTGCGTGAAATATGATGGGAATTTCCACTCCGGCCATACCCAGAAATGAAGCTTCGATGTTCATGTCGAAATCAATGGTGTTCTGGGAATCATCATAGAGCAGGGTACATCTGGCCATGGCCAGGTAATCGTCGTTATTGGGATAGTTGGCCGACATAAAATAGGAATCGCCGGTAACCCGCAACTGGTCAAAACTACCACTACTAAAACTTATTTCTGCCCATAACGACCCGTTAAAGACCTTTCCTCCCCCAACTTCATTGGTCAGGGCTAACATAATGCCTGCCTTAAAACCGGTGGTACCCTTTTTGGGTAGGTAAGGCGTGCCCGAGGCAGACTGCGACGGGTCGGTATTCTCCAGAAAATCGTCAGTGGGCTCCGTATCGCCAATCATCTCATCCGGTTTCTTATTCTGCGGAACCGACATTTCCATGTTATGATAGACCCCCCCGCCGAATCCACTGATCCCCAGCGGATAAAAGAGCGGAAGAGTGTATCCCGTGCGGGCCATGGCATCGACATACCAGTAGCGGAACCCTCCGCTGCCGGCGGTTTTACCAAATACCGCCGTGGCATCCACCTCAATTATCGGTGAAAAGGTAGCCCGTACTTTCCCCTTGATACCATCCCCAAAAGTAGCTTCATTTCGATAAAAATTAAGCACTCCCGAAATTTCAACGGGGCCGAATTCGCCGTCCACCGTAATCTCTTCCACCTGGACACCCCCGAAATCCACATTGGGCAGCAGGTTATTCTGTGGCTGCCAGGTAACATTCCCGTAAACCGTAAGAGTAGTCGATCCCTGGAATACTTCCAGGTCCAGTTCCGTCTTGACAGACAGGCCAAATTGGTTGGTATTCAGATAAGGCTTTGGCGGGTCAATGCTGACGTCAAAGGGCCCGATACTCTTCTGGGCACTGGTCTGGCTCCAGTTCCCCTCATGGAAATAAAATCCCGGAGAGTTGTCGGCCTTACGGTTGGCTAAACTGAAGTCGGTGAACTTAATTCCGGGCATATTATAAGTAAAGGGAGTATTGGGTATATTGACACCCTGAAGGCTGATATCGCCCTGCAGGGTAAACGAAATGGCAGGCCCATGGGCGTCTTTCAGGATCGAAAGTCCGGAGCCTTCGTCGATGTTTAGGTTCGCAGCCCAGATCGGTATATTGATATTCGTTGCGGGATGAATGCCAAAGGCGTAATCCAGTTGATTGTTGGTATCGGCCCTGAGGAATCCGGTGTACCGCAAAGGATCGGTGCCCACGGGCAGGGTAATATCCCCGGAAATATAGGCTTCGTAGAATTCCGAGAGGATAACATCGGCCCTTATGGTATCGATGGCGAAGGCGCACCCTCCGAAGACACCGCTATTGAGCGGATCAACCGCCAATATGTTGAGCGAAACCTCCCCCTGCTGGTCGATTACGAGGTGATTGACCTGATAGCTTGCCCGGTCGTTGCTGTTCTGAAGGGCAAACGACGGTGGCAGTTGCATGGCTAACTGGCGCATATAAAATCCTTTCCAGGCGGTTCCCTTGGTATTGATACTGGCGCCGGTCGATGGATCAACAGGAAATTGTATCCCCTGGAAATTGGCTTTTACAGAGTTGTCGTAGACCAGATTGCTGGCCGTGAAGGTAAAATCGGGCAGTCCGTCGATCTGAAACGGCGTGGTTACCGACGCCGTGGCAATCCAGTCGTGCCAGTCCCTGAAATGGGTGGAAAACTGTGCGATAGCCCTTTGGTTCCGCACCGGCATTCCCTGGGTATTTTCAGGAAGGATAACCTGCGGCAGCAGAACATCCACCTCAATCCGGGCCTGTTTAAACCCGCTGTTGTCCCATTTGATGAAGGTACCGCTGGTGGTGTCGCCTAATGCCACCGCTCTCTTGAAAATCATCTCCTGACTGCCCATTCTGATGTTCAGGTCACCAGCCAGGAACATGGCTCCCTCGTTTACAGAAAGCAGGGAATTGGGGGTAAAGCACATTCCCTGTCCCACGAACGCCAGATACGGGGTGTTGGTAATTCCAGATTCCGGAATTTCAAATACGGCAATGGTATTCATTTTGGCCGAAGTGGGGGTAAAGGCCATACCGATAATCCCGATATCGATGAAGGTGGTCGGAACCACCGATTTCAAGGCTACCGGCAGGTTAATTATACCATCCGCCTGGTTCAGCCAGGCCGATTTTTGTTCCAGGTAGTTGTAATAGCCATTCATTTTTGCCTGATAGGCGGTAATGGTTCCCGAAGTTCCGGGGATATTAAGCGCCTGAGCATAACTGGCTACCCCGTCGCCCCATGCCTTTGCACGCTGGATTTCCTGCGGTATATAATTGGTCAGCTGTTCGTCGGGCCAGCTGTAGGCCTCACCACCAATCACTCTGCGATCGGAGTTTATCTGAAGGTTATCAAATTGGACCCATACGCGCAGTGGTGCGGGAGCTCCGGGAGGACTCCAGTGGACCTGCCCGTTGCCCTGCCAGCGGCCGCCGGTCTGGGTGGCCTGTTTCACCGTCAGGGTGAAATGACCGATAAAAACCTGTTGTTCAACCAGATCCCCCTCAAACGGGCTCGTATTCAGAGGCACCGGCAGCGTGTACAAACAATTCGGGTCGGTGGTTTCGGTAATATCGCTGATAACCTCCGGGGTTACAAACGGGGCTGCCGTGGTATCGGCCGGTTGTCCGGCCGGTGGTGCTTCCCCGGTTGCAGGCGGAGGACTCTCCGGGGGTAATTCTGCCAGAGGAGCATCTCCGGTCAGGTCCAGCGACGGGGTTGATCCCCACACAAAGCTGCAAACCGGACTTTTTCCCTGGTTGGCCATAATGATATTGGTGGTCCGCATCGACGGGCTTGCGGTGACCTGCATGGCGTAACGCTGTCCAGGCCTGAGCATCCCGGCAAACAGGTTGGTATCGATCTGAGCCGTAGAGGCAACCATCCGGTCGAGCCGCAGCACCTCCGGGTTATAATCAATTGCACTCTGAATGTTTTGTCCGGGCATTACCTCCACCATTTTCAGGGAATAGCTGAACTGAGCTGGAGGGCCGGCGCAATTAAAGGCCGGTGGCCGCCAGGATATCAGCAGCGGGTTTACAGGTTGGACCACATCGCCTGTCATACCGGGCATAAAACGATCAACCCCACGGGTGGCGCTTATGGTACCCATCCCCACACAGGCTACCGGTGTTAAAAACTCAGGGGCCGAAGCGGTATAGCAAATGGTAAAACTGGTGCAGCCACCGCCAGGCCTTGAGGCCAGGATAGGCACTCCGGCTGCAGGGTTGAATTCATACGCGGTAATGCAGGCGTTATAGGTGCCTTCGGGCATCAGGTTGCCCTCCCCTTTTTCAAACTGGTCGAGACGAAATCCGCGGGTCACGATATTGGACAGCACCAGGTGACCCAGCAATTGCCGGTACATGATCTGGTCGAGGACCAGCGTCTGGTGCGGCCCAATCGTAACCGGCTGATATGGAGGCATATTTACAGGCGTCTCCAGAGATATCCTGTCCGGAAAACTCATCTCCAGACGAAGCCCGATCCAGAAACTGACATTTTGAGAGGAGGTATTGGTAACCACCACATTGAAAAACCGCCCGGGATTATCAAAATAAATACCCGCCTGTGGCGGAAAAGGAGGCAGGGAGGCAACCGTAATTTCAAGAGGCTGTGCCATGCCGGACCTGGCCAAAAAAACCAGGCAGGCAATCAGGCTATAAATAATTCTGGTCTTCATATGTTTCATTTTATGGATTACAGGTTTACAGTCTATAGGTCAAGGCATTGGGGATGCAGCGGCCGACCTGCCCGGAATAGGCATAAAGGTGTAGGTATACCCCACTCCGATGGTCAGATCATTCCCCGACACAGAGTACAAGCCTTCGCGGTCGTGGTTGTCGATGGTATTAAAACCAATCCTGAAATTTGCCGAATGCTTTTTATTATAGCTATAGCCGGCTGTGGCCGAGAACATAAAGGAGGTTCCTTTCATGCTGTCGTTCACGTTGCTGAGCGAAACATTGCTGTTCAGGTTCAGGTTCAGGTTCCCCTCCTCCAAAAACTTTTTGGTCGCGCCTATTCCGAAAATATGGGATTTGAAATCATGAAAATCTGAACTGGAATTCTGAAGGCTCCAATTGGCCATAAGGTTTATCCGGCGGTCGTTCATCCCCAGGTTATAACCCAGTCCGGCGGCCAGTGTATTGATATCGCCTGGATCCTGCACCAGTTGATTCTGGTTTTTGTTCATGCTGTAGTTAAGGTTTCCGGAATAACCGTGGACTGTATTTCCCCTGATTACGTTATAGGAAGGAACCAGCGTCACATTATGCATCATCCGGTCGATGCGTATGGAATCGCTGATCACCGCCCGTCCGTCGGTTTGGTTCTGGTTGAAACCATTGTAAGTAGCCGTCAGGTTGAAATTTTGTGAAAGCCGGGCAGTCAGGTTGGTCGTGTAAACCATCCCTTTGTTGGTATAGAGCTGTCGCTTGGTCACATTATCTTCCTGCATATGGAATGAGGCAGCTGCCACCAGCCTGTTTTTCAGGAACAGCATATTAAGGTTTATGCCATAAGACTGGATATTATGATTGAAAAAAGTGGTTCCCAGGGAATAATAGTCGGGCTGAATATAACGGTAACTGGCCAGCAGGTTAAAACTGCCCAGACGGAGATTGGCCTTGACATCACCGGCGTATCGGAGCGTGGAACTGAATCGGGGTGTATAATAATCCAGTATCGGATCGAGCCCCTGGATTTCCACGGCGTAAGATCCCATATCGTGGGTAAACACGCTTCCGGCGACATCCGAGCTCAGTACAAGATATCGCCCGACGGTTATACGGGTACTGACCCCCACCACCACGTTCTCGAGGCCGGTCAGCTGGTTCCGCCACGCCGGCAAAACCGAAGTGGTATCATCCTTAGCCCTGAAAACGATAAAATCAAGGTAATTGCTGTAGTTCCCGAAACCCACCTTAGCCCCGAAAGCATTTCTCTTGTAAAGCGGCATACGGGGAGACATGATGGTAGGATCGTCGCTGATCGCCTGGTTCAGTGTTCCTGCAAATACGCCAATACGGATAAATTTCCAGTTGTACTCTAAACCGGCACCCAGAAAATTGAGGCCGCTGTAGGTGTACGAGGAGAAGTTCATACTCCGGTAGCCCAGGTGAAGCTGAAGCGATTTGTACCGTGGACTCATCCCGAAATGCACAAAAGGATGTGAAAAACTGCTGTTATTATTGGCATAATAGAATGACAAGGGAATCTCGAATCCGTAAATGGCCATATTCAGGTTCATAAACAGATTGTTGGAAAAAGGGCTTCGGTACCCCAGATTGTTGGATGAGGTAAAGAAGGTATTCTGGGTGCCAATGGTACCGGTCAACCTGATGGGGTCGGTGCTTTTCAGTTGCGACAGATCCTGTCCCGACAGCCCGTGGTGTACCATGACCACGATCAGAACAGGAAAAAACAGTTTCATTTTCAGTATCATTTCAGTTCATTTTGGCCGGATTTATACTTAAGAAGTTTATCCCGGTATCTGGATAAAACAAGGGCCCTGGACCGGGTGATTTCCATTTTACATTTGGCGGCCCGATAAAGAAAATTTCTGTCATGTACCATGGAATACAATGAATCGATCCATTCAAATTCAGCTGTCCGGTAAATCAGCCATGAATGCTGCGACGCATCCAGGTTGTTTATCCCTGCAGCTGTTGAATTCGCCGAGATTTCGGACACCAGTGCATTGACAAGTTCATTCCATGCCTGATGGGCATCACTCAGGCAACAGGTCCGTCTGTTCAATGCTGAAACCGCCTTCATACAATCGCTGGTACTGGCATCGATGGGATGAGTCCTGTATTTACCGGATGCTGCCATATTTTTAACAGGTAGATTACACTAAAAGAAGGATTTAACTGCTCCGTGCAAGGTTATTGTTAGACTTATACAAGCTACAACCATTCCCCGTTTGGAGGCAATCAGCAAATGACCCTAATTTACATAGGGGAAATCACGCACAAAATGTTAAGGGAAACTAATCAGAAGGGAGGGTAAAGGCCTGTGCAGCCGGTTTCCGGGGCTGGACCCGGCTTTCAATGGTGGTGGTTCCTGGCTTTGGTCCCGCGATTTCCGGGCACCGAAACATAAAAAGTACTGCCTTTCATCGGGGCAGAATCCACCCATATGCGGCCATTCATACTTTGCACAAGTTCCTTGCTTAAAATCAGTCCCAGTCCGGAGCCTTTGCCCCGCCGCAGCACCTCACTGCTTCCTATCTTTTTGGGATCAACGTCTATCCTGAATAATTTTTCCATATCCTCATCCGACATCCCAGGACCATAATCGGTGATCCGGAATACCGATTCATGGTTGTTGACCTGGCTGAATCCAATAACGATCCTTCCTCCGGGATCGGAATATCTTACTGCATTCGACAAAATATTCCTCAAAACGGTCAGTATAAGGTTCCTGTCAACGTAGACATCCGGCTTACCGTCGAGATCGGTTTCCAGAACAATACCTTTCTGATGTATGGCAGCATGTTGTGATTCCACCACCTTGTCAATAATCTCCGTCAGGTTTTCCTTCCTGAAATCCGGTTTATGCATATGGCTCTGCGACTTGGCCCAATGAAGCAGGTTCTGGAGAAGCTCATACAGGGTATGGGAAGATTTCTGAAGTTCAACCAGGTAAGGCTCGATTTCCTCATTCTTCAGGTCAGGCAGGGCATTCAGCAGTCCATTGGAAATATTTCCGAATGCCCTGACCGGATTTTTCAGGTCGTGCGAGATAATCGTGAAAAATTTATCCTTTGAGCTGTTGGTGAGCTGCAGTTCCCTGGACAACATAAGTTTCTGATGATAGAGGCGGGATATGGACAGAAGGAGTATTGAAGCGATCAGGGCAAATATCAGGAAACTAATTTTTTCTATCTTACTTTGCTTCAGCATCTTATCCTGAAGCTCCTTTTCCTGCCTTAATAAAAGGATCTCATTCTCAGAAGTGATCAGGTCGTTCTTGATCTTCAGTTCTTCTATGGTACGGAGGCTTTTTTGATTGAAAAGCGAATCCTTGTACATATGATACTGCTTCAGCGCCGGATAAGCCTCAGCCAGGTTCCCTGCACTTTCATGAAAACGTGCAATATCACCGTAATTCTTCATCAAAAGCTGGATATTGCCCGTCTGCTTTGAAATGTCGAGGCTTTCTCCGAACAGGGCTATTGAGTTTTGCCGGTCAGGGGTATTCAAATACAGATTTCCCAGCTGGTTCAGCGTAATGGCCAGCGACCGGAGTGAATTATACTGCCTGAATATCCCGATGGCCTGAAGGAAATTTTCCTCCGCCTCACTTACCCGACCTTCCGACAAAAGAACCTGACCGATGTTGCTCAGCCGGGTACCCACACTGGCCCCTGACCTGATCAGCCGGTCAAGCTGAAGAGATTTTTCAAGGTAGCGGAGTGATTTCTCAGTATCTTTTAACCCGTGATAGGCCATACCCACACTGCTCAGCCGGATGGCTATCCTCGCGGAATCATTCATGAGTTCACTAATCTTCAGACTTTTGAGATAATATTCAAGCGCTTGCTCATAATTTCCCCACGATTCATAGATTTTCCCGAGATTATTATAATTAATTCCGATACCAACGGTATCCGACCGGCTTTCATCAATGGCAATCGCATCCATGAAACATTGAGCTGCTTTTTCAAAATCCCCTAAATTAAACCATGAAGAACCCATATTGACCAGACTGGCACTCTGCTCATCGGGAATAACAGCCTCAACTGCAAAATTATAGCATTTCTGAGAGTAACGAATGGATTCAGTGTAGCGGTCAAGTTCGTTAAAGACATAACCCGCATTGCCATAACTTTCGCAAACCAGTCTGTAATCGGGCGAAGTCTTTCTCAGTTCATGTTCTGCAGCCAGAAGATATTGCTCTGCCGATAGCAGCAGATGGTCTGACTCATAATACGCATCTGCCAGCGCATAATGGAGCCTCGGGATATCGTGATCCCCTCCTTTGTCAAGCAAGAGCAACAAGCTGTCGATGTTTGAAGCACCGTTACTTCCGGAGGAAATAAAGAACATCAGGAGAAAAACTCTCATAAACCCCATATATACTTGAATATAAAGAAGTTAAATTTGCAGTTTCACTTACATCCCGGGAGGGGACAATTTTTGGAAACAAACTATGAATATCGGAAAAAATTCGTATATATCAATCATAATTTCAAAAAAAATGATTCAAACAAGGATTAAGCTTTTTATATTCACAATATTTCGCTAATTTTAGACACACAACTGCCAACCATTTCCAAATATGATTTCAATTGTTATAACCGACGACCATAAAATTGTCAGAGACGGTATCAGGGCAATCCTGACGGGTGTTTCAGGCATTAAAGTAACCGGAGAGGCATCCGACACCCTTCAACTGAGGGAAATCCTGAAAAATTCAGTTCCCGATGTGCTTCTCCTGGATATCATCATGCCCGGAGAATCTGGCCTGGATGCCATTCCTGCTTTACTGAAGACAGCACCCGGTATGAGAATACTGATACTCTCGTCCGAAATGGATGAGGAAACCATTTGCGAGGCAGTTTCGAGGGGAGCGCTGGGCTTTCTGCATAAAGATTCTTCCCGTCAGGAGCTGTTGCGTGCCATTGAATCGGTATCTGCCGGTGAACCGTTCTTCGGTCAATGCATTGCCGGCATCATTTATAAAAGTTATACCAAAAAACTGCAGGAAAATTCGGTTTCCGGGCGGGAATCCATCACCCCCAGGGAAAGAGAGATCATCGAATTACTGGCGGAAGGGCTCTGTTTCAAGGAAATCGGCGAAAAGCTGTTTATCAGTCCGCGTACCGTAGAAAACCACAAAAACAACATCCTGGCCAAACTTGAACTTAAGAACACCATTGAGCTTCTTAGATATGCCATCAAGCACAAACTGATTCACATCTGAAATCACCATGATTAGCCAACCACAAACCGGAATCCTCTCCAGATCATTCGGGCTGGCCCGCCAGAATGACTATGTCGTGGCTGGCCTGCCAGAATGACTATGTCGGGCTGGCCTGCCAGAATGACTATGTCGGGCTGGCTCCGCTGCTTCGCGATTGAATCGCGGTGCAGCAAGGATTCCTATCATGTCCATCCGGCTATAAACATGCAATCCCTCCGGGATTGAACGCACAACGGTAATGCTCTGATAATAAACATTCAAGATATATATTCTAATAAAAAAACACCTTAGTATAACCCACTCTCTTTTCCCGCTTTTTTTCAGGCTGCTGAATTTTTCCCCCATGTCGGATTAGGGAAATAACCTTAATCATTTTAAGGTATTTTACCTCTGGCGCACTAAGTATTTTGGGGCTAAATTGTTCAGTAATTCAGCCGGTGAACGATGAATCCTTCCAAAATACTGACAGATACCATTAACCTGGTTTTAAGGGCCGACAGCAAATATCTGACCGGTGACTATGATGCATGCCAGTCGCTTCTGTCGGAGGCACGTTTGCTGATCAACCGGATGGGAACCATTAATTCCAGGCAGGTTCAGACTTTGAACGAAGAGATTACCCGCATTGAAAACATGCCGGCCGGACGATCCCCTTTTCATCCTTCAGAAATTTCAGAACACAATACGCCGGACCTTCTGGTCATGACCAGGGCCCTTATTGCAGCCGGAAACCTGGAGACAGCCAGAAAAGAACTCGACAGGCTGATTCGCCTGCAACCGGAATATTGTTCAGAAAATCCGGAAATCATTCTGCTCAGGAAGCTGCTGTCGGCAGATTCCGATATAAACCATTCACACGATTAAAGTCTATTCATTTCGTTGCCGGATAAACCGGAAATACAACAGTTCTTTTAAAAAGTAAATTCCAGTTTTATGAAAAATTCATTCATACTTTATCTGATCACCCTGTTCAGCCTGGCATTCATCATCTTTTATGCCTGCGGTGATTACTTTCCCGAAGAAATGGATTCGGAAATTATTGAGGTTTCGGGGGTTGTCCTGAATAAGAGCACTCTGACGTTACCCGTCGGCAGCTCCGAAACACTTCAGGTAACCGTAGTACCCGATAATGCCTATAACAAGACGGTGAGCTGGAATACCTCGGCCAGTTCTGTTGCCACAGTGAACCAGTCCGGATTGGTTTCCGCCGTTTCTCCGGGCACAGCCACCGTCACGGTGGTTAGTATGGATGGAGGCAAGACTGCCGTATGTCAGGTCATTGTACAACCCTCAACAATCGAAGTTACGGGCGTTACCCTCAGTAAACACAACATCTCTATGGTCACGGGTACCGCAGACACCTTATTCGTATATTTTACCCCGGAAATCGCTACCAATAAAGGTATTATATGGAGCAGCACTCAGCCAGGAGTGGCCAGTGTTACCCAGTCGGGAATCATTTCGGCCATAATGCCCGGGACCTCTTCGATTATAGCCACTTCAGTATCCGGAAATAAAAGTGATACCTGCCAGGTAACCGTTACGGCAGCGGTTGTACCCGTAACCGGAGTAAGTCTCACTCCTTCTTCACTGAGCATGAAATCCGGAGAAAAAGCACAGGTTTCAGCTATAATTTCTCCGGAAAACGCCTCTGACAGAGTGGTAAATTGGAGCAGCAGCAACACCTCGGTTGCTTCGGTTGATGCGTCAGGGATGGTAACGGCAAGTGGACCGGGAACGGCGGTAATTACTGCCACCACGCAGGATGGCGGCTATAAGGCTACCTGCAATGTTACGGTTACTGCTTTGACCGTTCCGGTTACAGGCGTCACCGTGAACCCGACTGCCCTGTCCATTATGGCAGGCAGCGAGGCTCAGCTTACCGCCACCGTTGCTCCGACCGATGCCTCCAACAAGAACGTCACCTGGAGCAGCAGCAACAGCAGCGTGGCTACCGTTAATACCACCGGACTGGTAGAAGCCAAAGCCGTCGGATCGGCAACCATTACCGTTACCACCGTTGATGGCGCCAAAGCCGCCACCTGCACCGTGACCGTCACCGCTGCACCGGTGCCCGTTACCGGCATCACGCTGACACCCACCACCCTGACCATCAATAAGGGCGCTACCGGACAAATCACCGCCAACGTGCAGCCGTCCAATGCCACCAATAAAACCGTCACCTGGACCAGCAGCAACATCCAGGTGGCCATGGTTAACGAAAAGGGCGAAGTTTCCGGACAAAACGGTGGACAGGCTACCATTACCGCCACCACCCAGGATGGTGGGTTCACCGCGACCTGCGTCGTCACTGTTAATGTGCCCGTTACCGGCGTTACCTTGAATCCCACTACCCTTTCCATTGTAGCTGGCAATGAAGCCCAGCTTACCGCCACCGTCGCACCGACCGATGCCACCAACAAGAACGTCACCTGGAGCAGCAGCAACAGCAGCGTGGCTACTGTTAATACCACCGGACTGGTAGAAGCCAAAGCCGTCGGATCGGCAACCATTACCGTAACCACCGTTGATGGCGCCAAAACTGCCACCTGCACCGTGACCGTCACCGCAGCGCCGGTGCCCGTTACCGGCATTGCGTTAACGCCAACCACCCTGACCGTCAACAAGGGCGCTACCGGACAAATCACCGCCAACGTGCAGCCGTCCAATGCCACCAATAAAACCGTCACCTGGACCAGCAGCAACATCCAGGTGGCCATGGTTAATGAAAAGGGCGAAGTTTCCGGAATGAACGGTGGACAGGCTACCATTACCGCCACCACCCAGGATGGAGGCTTCACCGCAACCTGCACAGTAACCGTTAATGTGCCCGTCACCGGTGTCACCCTGAATCC
>JAUWAB010000097.1 GCA_030602265.1 Prolixibacteraceae bacterium
GGTCGGAATTGTATTGGTAACACAACTCTAACCAATTGAATGTCAAGGACATATCCAAATATTTGAACGCATTGTTATTAACATTAAACGCATAAGTTATTAACTATCAGATAGATATATATTTTTGTCATGTACTAAGTCCGTGGAAATTAAATTCTGATGATGATGCTCAGGTTGAAGTTCTTGAATTGCTTGGATTCACGCCAGGTACTGGTCCGGGAACCTATGAAATCCTGAATTCCACCATGATAGGCACGGCTCCTTTGAATACTCAACGCGATCTGGTAATCATTACCAATGACCAGGATCAGCCATTCTATAACGCAATCGCTGCCAATGAGGACTATTTTGAAGACTTTATCATGGATGGAGGCAGACTGATTTGGGAAGCTGCAGACGATGGATGGTTGAGTGGTTCAATATCTGTCGCCGGAATAAACTTCCCTGGCGGGGTAACTTTTGTCCGAAATTTTGATTACACCGATATCATTGTGGACAATACCACACCGCCAACCGATGGGCTGCCCGGCACATTGGATGGAAATCAATCGAGCTTCTACTATTTTGAAAACTTACCGGCTGGAACTATCGTATATTGCACACAGTCAATAGGTTCTCAGGAACCCGACCTGATTGAATTCCCCTTAGGCAACGGGCGGGTTATGATGTCAGGCCAGCCATGGGAATTCAATTATAATTTCAGTTATCCGGCAGGGGTCTTGTTACCAAGGATTTATGCCTTTATGACCTGCTCTGAATACATCACAAATACCGTTGAGCAAGTACAGGTAAATACCACGAGTACGGCAGACGATAAATAAAGTATGTCGGAAAGTCGGAACGTCGGAACCTCGGAACATCGGAAAGTCGGAACCTCGGAAAGCACTGATCAATGCATTCTGACTTTCTGACTTTCTGACTTTCTGACGTTCTGAAACACGGTCGAACAGTAAATCAACCACCGCTTTTCAGCCCCTTCCGAATATCCGGCACGTCGTAATCCTACCCACACCGTTGTACGTTTCTCCTCCTCGCTACCGATATCCATCGTGCCGCCCAGAAGGGCTGTGTATTCGCGGGCCAGCTGCAGACCCAGACCGTCACCCGGCTCGCGCGCCGTGCCATGGCGACGGGTATACACATCCAGGCAGAACAGGTTCTCCAAAATCTCCCGACTCATCCTGATACCCGTGTCCTGAAACGTCACCACCACCCCACCGCCAGTCTCCGCGGCCGAGAAAAACACCATGGCTTTATATCCTGAAGATTTCACTGCATTCGACAACAGATTCCGGAGGATCACCTTCAGCATATTGATATCAGCCATCACCTCATGCCCGGACTTCTTCAGCTTGTTAATGCCGACCACAAAAAAAAGTAACTATTGAGACCTGAGTAGTTACATAAATAATCAATAATCAATAATCAATAATCACCCGGGAGGTTACCAGGTTCTGCCTTCCATAAATTTATCCAGGTCAGCGCGCGACATGGGCAGTTTATCCGGATTGGCATCCAGCCATTGGAGGAATGCGCCCTTGATCTCATCGGTCCAGCGGGCATCTATCTGGCCAGGCGTATAGACGCCCTTCCGCAGCATCTCATGACCGAACTTGTCGCGCAATACCACAAACTCTCCCTGGAGTACCACCTTTTCGACCAGGTAGGCAGGCACAAAAATCACCCCTGCCGGTTTCGCCAGTACGGCATCGCCCGCGCATACCGTGGCATTGCCGATCCGGATGGGCATATTGATGCTGGTGAGCATCATATCCATGATGTAGGAGGGATCGAAGGCCCGCACAAACGCGTTGAACCCTTCGATGGCCTTCAGCCCTTCCATATCCCGGGCACTGCCGTCGAAAATCACGCCGGTCTTCGACTTGGAATAAATCGCGTTGCCCAGGTTGTCGCCGATCAGAGTACCATTCTCCACTTTACCGTACGAATCGGCCACATATACATCGCGGTGCTTCAGCATGTCGATGGGCCATGAGTTGGAACTGCCGATGCGCCCTTCCTTTTCGCCTAATTTTTTGATCTGGTCACTGATATCCGGCCGGCTGGGCATGTATTGGGCCGTCACCACGCGCCCGACAAACGACTCGCCTGGCTGGAGCATCTGCCATCCGCCTTCGTACTGGCAGCGGTAACCTTCGTTGCGGAGGGCTCCCCATACTTCCTCGATCGACAGGTTCAGCAGACGGTCCAACAATTCGTCGGATACCAGCGGCCGGCCGCCTTTGTCGCGCGCACCCTCCCACTGGTGGGTATAGAACGTCATTAATTCTATGGAAGGTTCAATCTGGGACATCCCCGGAAGGGCAATCCCCAGGAAAAGGGTAATTAAAAAAGTTAGTTTTTTCATAGTTGTTTATTTTTAATGTTATTAATACACGATTAGCTCCAGGTGCGGTCGTGGGAATTTTTGTCGTTCCATTCCGGAGTGGGGTTGAAATAGCCATATATTTCGAAGCGCGGATCGAGGCGGCGGCGCACCTCATCTTCGTTCAGCTCGATACCCAGTCCGGGCGAATCGAGCGGCACATTGGCGAATCCATGCTCAAACATCGGCTTGCTGCCGGTCATCACCACCAGGTTGTTGTACCATGGGGTATCCACGGAATGGTGCTCCAAAGCCAGAAAATTCTGGGTAGCCGCGGCACAATGCACACTGGCCATCAGGGTAATGGGCAGTCCGGCCATATGCATCGCCATCGGGATGCCGTTCTCTTCGGCATAATCGCCAATCCGCTTGGTTTCCAGTAATCCGCCCGACGAGGCGATATCCGGATGGATAATACCGACCGCCCGCTTATCGATCAGTTCCTTGAAACCGCCTTTCAGGGAATAGATGTCTTCACCGGTGCAGGTCGGGGTTTCGATGGCTTCGGTAATTCGCTTCCACTGGTCGGTGTACATCCAGGCGACCATATCCTCTAAGAAGGCCAGCCGGTACGGATCCAGTTTCCGGCCCAGCCTGATCATGTTGTTGTAGTCGAAATGGCCGAAATGGTCGACCGCCAGGGGCATTTCCGTACCGATAATGCTGCGGGCCCTGTCCACAAAACCGGCTAACATGTCGAGCCCCTTTTCGGTAACCTGCACCTGGGTAAACGGGTGCAAGGCGCTGCCGTAATTCATATAATCCCGGGTGTTGTATTGCCCCAGTCCTCCGGGGATACTATCCCAGAATTTTTTATTGACGATGGTGTCCGGCTCATTCTGGATCATCTCCAACATGAGGTCCATCTTGATCCAGGTAAATCCCTGTTCGAGCCTCAGTTTCATCACCTCCTTAAACCGGTCTTCATCGGCAATGGAGGGGGTATCGGCGTACATCCTGATTTTATCGCGGTAGCGACCGCCAAGCAGCTGCCATGCCGGCACGTTCCAGGCTTTACCCGCCAGGTCCCACATAGCCATCTCGACCGCGCACACTCCGCCAGCCTGCCGGCCGTGGTTCCCGAACTGGTAAATGATTTTCCAGATCTGCTCCACATTGCAGGGGTTCAGTCCGAGGAGCCTGCTCTTCAGCATCAGCGCATACCGCGGATCGGCGCCGTCGCGGACTTCACCGTACCCGTAGATGCCCTGGTTGGTGTCGATCCGGATGATCGGTTTTTGTCCGCCTTCCCGGACTACCGCCACGCGCATGTCGGTGATTTTGAGGTCAGAGGGACTTGAGTTTTTCTGCACCGATGCCGTGGAGTGAGCCATTACGTCAGTCACGGGGACTCCCGTCAGGGCGGCCAGGGAAATGCCTCCCAGTACCGACTGTTTCAGGAAATTCCGCCGGTTGGTTCCGGAGGGATCGCCGGTTTTGAGTTCAGAGGGCGGATTGGTGTGGTTTGTTTCGTACAATTTGTTTTTGTCGAATTCTTTTTGAAGAATTGGTTTCATATTCGTTTGATTTATTGATGTCTATTTTTTTTCATTGGGTCGTTGGCTCTTTGTGCGAACGACAGGTGGTGTACGATGCATATGTTGTTACCGATATGTGACCCCTACGGGGCCGGGTTCAATGTTGCGCCCGGATCGGTTTTTAGCCTCGCCGGGGGACGGGTTCGATGTTGCGCCCGGTTGGGTTATCAACCGCGCCGGGGACGGGTTCAATGTTTCGCCCGGATCGGTTTTTACCCGCGCCGGGGCCGGGTTCGATGTTGCGCCCGGTTGGGTTATCAACCGCGCCGGGACCGGGTTCGATGTTATGGCCAGGTTGGTTATCAACCTCTGTGCGATCATTTTCAATCCAGCGCCCGTTCTGGTTTTCAATCCCGGAGGGATTAAATGTCTATAGCTTCATGGTCGCGGAATATACAAACACCCCTTGGATCAGGGCTCTCCCTGTGCCACATCCTCCCTGGTGGGCCGGCCGCGCCAGAAATTGGCCAACACCGAACCGGTGATATTCATCAGCGGCCCGAAAATCGCAGGCGCCAGTCCGACCGTCGCAATCCTGCCCATCTCCAGGGCCAGTCCCGACGCTAATCCGCCATTCTGCATACCCACCTCAAAGGCGATCGTCCGGCGGTCCTTTTCAGGCATCTTAAACAATACAGCCAGCAGGTACCCCAGCGAATACCCGCTGAGATTGTGGATCAAACTCGTGAGGAGCAGTCCGATACCCACCACCAGCAGGCTTTCCCGTCCCGCTGCAGTGATCACCACAACAATCACCGCAATCCCGATCATGGAAACATACGAAAGAATGGTATCCATGATTTTTTTGTCATTCCTGAAGAGGTAGATAAACAGGTAAGCCGCGATAACCGGCATCAGGTAAAACAGGCCCATCCGCCTGGCAAAATAGGTCAGGAACCCGGGCAGTCCGGCTCCGCTGACTTTCACATAGATGAGGCTGGTGAGCACCATGATGACCGGAAAGAGCAGAAACTGAAGCACCACCGATTTGCGCGGCGTGGCCTTCAGGTTCAGGATCAGATTAAAAAGAAAACCGGCGACAATGGGCAGGATGATCATGTTGAGCATGTCCAGCATCATTTTCCAGACGTTCACTTCGATCATGGTCCCGGCCAGGTATTTCATCAGCACCGGCGCAATGAGCGGCGATAGCAGGGTGGTAATGGCCGAGAGCGTCACCGACAGCGGCACGTTGGCCCGGGCCAGGAATGACATCACATTGGAGGCCAGTCCGCTGGGCACGCAGCCGATCAGGATGATTCCGGCGGAAATTTCAGGAGGAAAACTGAATACGGTGGCAATGGTGAGTGCCACCAGGGGCATGATGGAGAACTGGGCTATAATGCCGATGATCACGCCTTTGGGCATTTTGATGATGCCGACAAAATCCCTGAAACTCATCTGGGAGCCCATGCCGAACATGATCAGCTGGAGCAGCGGGACGATCAGCAGGCTGAACCTGAAGTTGCCCACCGATACAAAATACTGGGGATAGAACATGGCTGCAGCGACTCCGGTGAAGATCGAGATGGTATAGGATAACCCGCGGGTGGCGTCGAAGCTCCGGACGCCCAATGCCAGGGCGATGAAGAACAGGATGATGACTACCTGCGCGGGGCCGTGGTTGTTGGTGAGAAACAGGATGACGGACAACAGCAGGATGGCCCAGGAGAGTCCGAACAATACTTTGTAAAGATTTCTCTTCATACCTGAAATTTGGTTTAACCGGCTTATTTTAACTGACTGTCTCCGAACACTGTAACGGCATCCGGGCCCCGAAAAAGCATCCTTGCGCCAAATGGTTGGTAACAGTGTGGGAATTTGCTAAGGTATAAAAAAAATATAAAGTGCGGTGTCCACAGATTAAATAGAATTTTGTCCACAGATTACATAAAATTCTGTCCACAGATTAAACAGATTACACAGATTATCGAATACAGATCACGGGATTGGGATCACAGGAGGGAAGGTGACCACGCAGGAGGGCAACCGCACAGGAGGGCAACCGCAAGGGTTGCCCCTACACCGCTTTTCATAGCCGGGTTACGTTACCGATTTCGGCCGTTTACTGTTTACTGTTCACCGTTTACCGGTCATTGGGGCAGGGCGACCACATAGGGCAGGGCGACCACATAGGGCAGGGTGACCACATAGGGTCACCCCTACACCGCGTTTCATAGCCAGGTCCGGTTTCCGGTCTCCGGTCTCCAATGAGTAGTGACCATAATATTGCACCTACGGAAACAGCAACGAACTCTTTGCTCTTCGCTCTTCGCTCTTTGCCCTCCGGTCTCCGGTTTTATCCTATCCCCGGATGATCCGGCACAAACCTTACAATCTCCCCTCCCTCGCCAAACATGGGACGCAGCATGCCGTAGGCCAGAACGGTTCCCTTGCTGAGCTCCATGGTGGATTCGGACTGGATTTCGCCGCCGACTTTTGTATGGAGGTCAATACCCCCGGCCCTGCTGGTGGCGTTCAGGTCGCCGCGGGCATTGAGGCGGTTGGCCAGGGCAGCCGAGACTACCACAAACACATGGTTGACCACCCGGGGTGTTTTAGCGGTGCGGAGGTATTCCAGTGCCCGTGAAGATTCCGGGGTTCCGGCGGTGAAAACATCCTTCAGGATTCCCGTTTTCAGGCTCAGTTTCAGGAGGACTACGTTACGTGACCTGAAATCTTCAAAGCTTATTCCCGCTGAAATATCCGCAGCTTTAAGCGGCACCCCGAATTCGAGGTCGGCCTTTCGGACCGAACGGAAGTCGAAGGTGATGGCGTCCACGCGGTCGATCTCGACACCGTCGAGGTTCATGGCGCGCTCGACGAGGACGTAGCTTACCCCGGTCATGCGCCTGATTTTTTCGCCGTAAGCGGCCAGACTGATGTTTTCAGCCTGCGTGGTGAAGTAGCGTATATTATTGAAAATAAACGCTCTGTTTTTGATTTTGGCTGTTTGCATTAAGGTTGATATTTAATAGGTTGGTGTATTCTTCCCACAGGCGTCCGGAGACAAATATAGATTATGTGAAGCAATTTTAAAAGACAAGGAACGAAGAATTTTTCGCCGCAAAGGAACAAAGGCGCTGAGGTTTTTTTTTGCCACGAAGGCAGGAAGGCACCAAGAGATTTTTTTTATGCCAGGAAGATGGATCGAATTGGATTAGTATTATTTTTTTGCCACGAATGCACGAATGGTTTTTGATTTGATTCGATTGCAAAGACCTATTTTCTTCTGGTTTGTATTTGGTTTTTTGAATGTTCCTTTTATACGAATTTGTGTGGTAAACCACAAAAAGCACGAATATGGCTTGAAGGACAGGAAGGTATTTTTACCGCTGAAAAGGGATTTGCAACAAAGAGATTTTTTTGCCACGAAGGCTTGAAGGAAGAAAGTTTTTTTTACCACCGGAGGACACGAAGAAGACACGGAGTTCACGGAGAAATCTGATTTTTTCTTCCTGAATTCTTTGTGCCTTAGTGACTACTTTGTGCCCTTAGTGGTTAAAAATCTCACGCGGAGAACGCGGAGGTTCGCAGAGAAAAATTTTTCTTTGTGTCTTTCTGTCTTTGTGTTTGAATCCCTTGCGTCTTCGTTCCTTTGCGGTGAATAATCTCACGCGGAGAACGCGGAGGTTCGCAGAGAAAGAATTATCCTTTGTGTCTTTCTGTCTTTGTGTTTGAATCCCTTGCGTCTTCGTTTCTTTGTGGTTAAAAATCTCACGCGGAGAACGCGGAGGTTCGCAGAGGAAAAATTATCCTTTGTGTCTTTCTGTCTTTGTGTTTGAATTCCTTAGTGTGCCTTGGCAGTGAAAAGCCCCCCTGCCACCAGTGGAGGATTGATTTGAAAATTTACTATTTTTACCAAAAAAGAGATGACAGCAATAATTATCAATGAGAAAACCAGAATCGGCAAAAATGTGATCGAAATGCTCAGGGCGATTTCAGATATTGAGAAGGATAATTCAATCAAATTTCTGGATGAAACGGAATTTCTTTTATCAAATAAAAAGAATAAAGAAGTTCTGCAGCATGGCGTAAAACAAGTCAAAGAAGGCCACAAGGGAAAGATCATTAAAACTACCGACCTGTGGAAATAGAATTTCTGGATCAGGCCCTTGAAGATATTGAATACTGGAAAGATTCTGGCAATAAGATCGTTCAAAACAGAATATCCAGATTGTTAAACAATATTTGTGAATCCCCGTTTGCAGGCATTGGCAAGCCTGAACCCTTAAAACATGAACTTCAGGGTTTCTGGAGCAGAAGAATTACCGACGAACATCGTTTGATCTATACTGTTGTTGAAGATAAGGTCAAAGTGATATCCATGCGTTTTCACTATTAACTTCGTGCTTTCGTGACTTGGTGGCAAAAGCCCTTGCGTCTTGGGGTGAAAAAACTCACGCAGGGCTTGCGGAAGCGCCAGGGCGCCAGGAATTTTTTAAACACAAAGACACAAGGGCACAAAGGATTAATTACCGAAAGGAAACAAAGGCGCTGGGAGATATTTTTTTGCCACGAAGACTCGAAGGCACAATTTTTTTTTTCACCACCGGAGGACACGAAGAAGACACGGAGTTCACGGAGAAATCTGATTTTTTCTTCCTGAATTCTTTGTGCCTTAGTGACTACTTTGTGCCCTTAGTGGTTAAAAATCTCACGCAGAGAACGCGGAGGTTCGCAGAGAAAAATTATCCTTTGTGTCTTTCTGTCTTTGTGTTTAAATCCCTTAGCGTCGTGCCTTGGCGGTGAATAATCTCACGCGGAGAACGCGGAGCTTCGCAGAGAAAGAATTATCCTTTGTGTCTTTCTGTCTTTGTGTTTAAAAAAGACCTTGGCGCCTTTGCACCAAACCACTATCTTTGCATCTTTACGGTACATAAACAGCACATCACCCTATGAAGAACTTCATCCTGATCGGCGCAGCCGGCTACATCGCACCCCGCCACATGAAAGCCATCCGCGAGACGGGCAACCGGCTGATCGCGGCCCTGGACCCATACGACGGCATCGGCATCATGGACAGCTATTTCCCGCAGGCCGACTTCTTCACCGCTTTTGAGCGTTTCGACCGGCATGTGGATATGCTCCGGAGGAAGGGCACCCCCGTCGACTATGTGAGCATCTGCTCGCCCAACTACCTCCACGATGCCCACATCCGCTTCGGATTGCGCATCGGCGCCGACGTGATCTGCGAAAAACCCATCGTACTTAACCCCTGGAACCTGGAAGCCCTCGAGGAGGTCGAAAAGGAATCGGGGAAACATATCTACAACATCCTGCAACTCAGGCTGCACCCCAGCGTGATCGCCCTGAAAGAGCGTATAGACGAGGCTCCCCCCGGAAAAATATTCGACGTCGACCTCAGCTATATCACGTCGCGCGGACACTGGTACTACACCAGCTGGAAGGGCGATATGGCCAGATCGGGCGGCGTGGCCACCAACATCGGGGTACACTTCTTCGATATGCTCACCTGGGTGTTTGGCGACATCCGGGGGAATACCGTGCACATTCACACGCACGACCGGGCGGCGGGCTACCTGGAACTGGAGAAGGCGCGCGTGCGGTGGTTCCTCAGCATCAACAGCGACACCCTCCCCGCCCCTGCCAGGAAAGCCGGAAAAACCACGTGGCGCTCGCTCACCATCGAAGGCGAAGAGTTTGAATTCAGCGGCGGATTCACCGAGCTTCATACTGAAAGCTATAAACAGATCCTCAGCGGCAACGGCTACCGCATCTCCGAATCCCGCCGCGCGATCGAAGCGGTTCATACCATCCGGCACCAGCAACCCGCCGGACTTACCGGGGATTACCATCCGGCGGCAGCGCTGCCACTGGCGAAGCATCCGTTTGAACGGTAAACCGAAAACGGTGATCGGTGATCGGTAATCGGTGATCGATAATCGGTTGAACAAACGCAACTGACTGAAAATGATCCCTAAGATCAACATATCGGTAGCCAGGCAGGATCAGAATACCTCTCCTAAGGACCTACGCCCTGTAAGGGCGGCCCTACAATAACCCGGGGTGCAACCCCGTGGACCGGGGACCGGTAACCGGTAATCGGTGATCGGCCATGCAACGTAACTGGCTGAAAATGACCCCTAAGATCAACATATCGGTAGCCAGGCAGGATCAGATTACCTCTCCTAAGAACCTACGCCCTGTAAGGGCGGCCCTACAATAACCCGGGGTGCAACCCCGTGGACCGGGGACCGGAGACCGGACACCGGAGACCAGGGACCGGACACCGGACACCGGACCTGGCCATGAAAAACAGCGTAGGGGCAACCCTCGCGGTTGCCCTGCCTGTACGGTTGCCCTGCCTGTGCGGTCGCCATGACCCCACGGTAAACGGTGAACAGTAAACAGTAAACAGTAATCGGTAACCGGTAATCGGTAATCGGTATCGGTAAAGACAATGCCTAAAAAATGTTGACTAGTTTTTACTTTTATTTTTATTCTCCATTCTTAGTTCTGATAATGATGATAAACTGTTGACAACGGGCAATAACTCGCAGAGTTATTCTCGTTGTCAACAGTTCGACACATAGCTGGGGTTAATTTCCCCAACGCACTATGCGGTTTTTCTGTA
>JAUWAB010000088.1 GCA_030602265.1 Prolixibacteraceae bacterium
CAAGACAGAAAATCTTTGTGGTCCTTTGCGTTATCTCAGTGTCCTTTGCGGTAAAAAAAACAGTTACATAAGAGACATTAAAGATAAAACAGGCTGATATTGATAATATATTTGAACCCATAATTAATACCCGTATGAAGATAAAACATATACTTCCCTTGATTTTACTGGTTCTGTTGGGTTGTTCCAGCGGCAAACAGGCCTTTCAGCGTGGCGATTACTTCGGAGCCGTTCAGACGGCGGTGGAGCGGCTCCGTTCCAATCCGGGGCACAAGAAGTCACAGCAGGTGCTCCAGACAAGTTATCCTCAAGCCCTTCAATGGGCTCAGCAGGAGATCGACCTCACCTTATCGGGCAACGATCCGCTGAAATGGGAAAAAACGGTAGGCGTAATGCAGCGTGTAAACCATCTTGCTTCGGAAATCAGGCGCAGTCCGGCCGCCCTGGCTATCGTCCCCTCTCCCAAAACCTATACTACTGAGATGAACATGGCCCTCGAAAGAGCGGCAGAGGAGACTTATCAGGCCGGACTGAGGATGATGCAGCAGCCCGAAAAGGCGGCAGCCCGGCAGGCCCATTCGCTGTTCACCAGGAGCAGTGAATTTGTGCCCGGGTACAAGGATACGCCCGGACTGATCAGGGAGGCCAAATTCAGGGCTACCACACATGTGGTGGTTGAACCGATCCCCGTCTATTCGAAAATGTTTGAGCTGTCGGCCGGCTTCTTCTACAACCAGGTATTCGAGTACCTGAACAAAAGATTCCCGCGGCAAAGTTTTGTCAATTTCTACAGTCCGGAAGAGTTTGAAAGATCAGACATCGGTAATCCTGACATGGTCCTTCAGCTTGAGTTTTATGATTTTGTGGTGGGCGCCATGAAGCAGGGTGAGTCGGAGAAAGAGGTTACCCGGACTGAAAAGAAGAATCCGAAGGATACCCTGAGTAATGAAACCATTACCTACAAGGCAAAACTGAAAACCTACACCGACCAGGTGGCTTCGGGTGGCGTAGTCGATCTGAAGATTATGGAGTGGCCGTCGGAAAAGCTGCTGGTCAACGACCGGATTCCGGGGGAATTTGTATGGATGAACCAGTACGCCATTTTCGCCGGCGACGAAAAGGCACTGACTGCAGAGCAGCTCAAGCTCACCAAGCAGAAAATGGTACAGCCTCCACCACCTCAGGTGCTTTTCACCGAATTTACCCGCCCTATATATGAACAACTTACCGGCAGGCTGAACAATTTCTTCGGAAGGTACAGATAACTTATCAGGGAAGCAGCCGCAGGGAGAGCCGTTTATGCAGATTTCTTCCTGGCCAGTACGACAATCTCCTGATCGGCGCCAAAAAGGCGCAGAGACTTTCTGAAAATACGGTTCAGGAAGAACGAAGGGGACGGATTGTTTTTAACCCGGAACGGATAATTCTTTTGCACCACTTCGAATCCTTCTTTTTCAAGGACTTTTTCGAGCGATTGGTAATTAAAATAGACATAGTGCTCCGGTCCTACCCCTTTCATACTGTAAAACCGGTGCCGGCCGCGCTGTTTCTCAGCCCTGGCATAACCGGAGTTGGGGACAATAATAATGAGGACACCTCCGGGGTTCAGGAGCTGGTAACACTGGCGCACCGTCAGGAACGGATCCCTGAAATGTTCGAGTACGTGCTGCATGTACACGATGTCGAATGGATGCCGTTCCTCCACGAGCGATTCAAGAGACTTTACTTCGGCATTCAGTCCGCAACTGCGGCAGTATTCGACGGCATATGTGCTCACGTCGGTCCCCAGGTGACTGAGCTTCCTCAGCCGGGCCGCCTCGAGGGTATTGCCCACGGAGCAGCCGATTTCCAGGAGGCTTCCTGCGGTGGGAAAGTGCTGAAGCGCCATATCGATAAACCAGCCCGATTTTTCAATCTTATGGTTGCGGTTCCGGAGATAATTTTTGGAGGAGAAATAGTGCTCCTCATATTCCCGGGAGATATCCGCCGACTCAGGCGACCGCCAGATAAGGCCACAGTTACTGCAACGGACAAACTCCAGATTGCCGTCGGTCGAATAGGTCGTAAACCCCTCAGGGTCGCAATGCAAATAGTGGGTACAAGTCAGGTTCATAAAACTGAAGTATGGAGCAAAAGTAAAAAAAATAACGAACTATCCCGGCTCCCTGGCCATCTCCTGCTTCCGGGAGGCAACAAAGGCAGATGCCGAATGGATCGCGTGTTTTCCGTACCTTTTCCGGATGGTGTCGAGGCTCTGGTAGAGGCGTACCATCTCCGGGGAATCCTCGAAAAGGTTCATCTGATAGGTACCGCTGATCAGCTGGCTGAGCCTCACTCCCACCAGCCTGATCAGCAGGCGCCGGTTGTAGAGCTGGTGGAACAGGCCTTTGACCACCTCCTTCAGCACATGGTCGAAGGAGGTGTAGGGAATCCGTTTCTGCAGGGTGTAGGTGTCGAAATCGGAATACCGGATTTTGACGGTCACGCAGGCGGTCATTTTTTGTTTTTGCCTCAGTTCGAAGGCCAGTGCTTCGGTCATGCGGAGCAGGGTACTCTCTAACTGCTGTATGTCGGTGGTATCCTGTTCGAAAGTCCGTTCGGAGCTCATCGATTTTTGTTCGCTCCAGGGCTGTACAGGCGTTGTGTCGATGCCGTTGGCCTTCTTCCAGATGGTAATGCCGTTTTGTCCCAGCACCCGCTCCATCATGTCCATGGGTATCTGGCTCAATGTTTCGATGGTAACAATACCCATGGAACGCAGCAGTTTAAAGGTTTGCGGGCCGATCATCGGGATTTTGCTGATGGAAAGCGGGTTAAGGAACGGCTGCACGACCGGCGCCGGCACATCCCGCAGTCCGTTGGGCTTAGCCTCCCCGGTGGCGATCTTCGACACGGTTTTATTGACCGACAGGCCTAAGGATATCGGCAGTCCGGTTTCCCGGATGATCCGCTGCCGCAGTTCATGGCTCCACTGCAGGCAGCCGAAAAAGCGGTCGAGCCCGGTGATGTCGATATAGTGCTCATCGATCGACGCCTTTTCGTATACGGGGGCAGCATCGGCGATGATGTCGGTGACCAGGTTCGAATATTTGCTGTACCGCTCCATGTCGCCCCGTATAAAGACCGCCTCGCTGCACAGCTGCCGAGCCAGTTTGACGGGCATGGCCGAGTGGACGCCGTAACGGCGTGCCTCATAGCTGCAGCTGGCAACCACCCCCCGGTCCGACAACCCCCCGATGATCACAGGCTTCCCCGCCAGGTCGCTGTTGCCTAAACGCTCCACCGATACGAAAAAGGTGTCGAGGTCCATATGTATTATACTACGTTCCATGTTAGCTATGTTTTGCTACGAAAGCACCCTGGTAGTTTTTAAAGACAATAGACAATAGACAATAGACATTAGACATTAGACATTAGACAATAGACAATAGACATTAGACAATAGACAATAGACATTAGACAATAGACAATAGACAATAGCTCTGTGGATTTGTGTTTTCTCTATGATTCCTCTGTGTATTAAATATTTACCACGGAGGACACTAAGAAATCACGGAGGTTCACAAAGCCTTTTTACGGTGATGCCAGATGCCTGGTACTCTGTTTGTACATTGATGGGCGCAGAACATGGCCCGAATTATCGCCATGCTCTACAACCTTTACTGGCGGCCTCCTTGTAATGCCCGGAGGCAATTAAGAATTATCGCCATGCGCTACAACCTTTACACCAGGGATTCCGGCCTCCGGTCTGATGTCTGACGTCTGACGTCTTTCAGTCTGATTTTTTTTGCCCTGATACTTGATACTTTTAAAAAAATTCCTACCTTTGATCATATTTTAATCATTATATTTGACATTAATATAATCAAAATATGGATATGGTATTCGCATCGAACATTAAATTTTTACGAAAACGTAAAAACCGGACACAGGATGAGGTATCCGAGGCACTGGGCATGAAGCGTTCGACACTCAGCGGATACGAGAACGAGGTGGCCATGCCCTCGGTTCCGGCGCTGATTCTGTTTTCGAAGTACTACAACATGTCGGTCGACACCCTGATCAAGATTGACCTGCAGACCCTCACCGGCCACCAGCTCTACATGCTCGAGCATGGCGAAGATGTTTTTCTGAAGGGCGGCAAATTGCGGGTGTTAGCCACAACCGTCGACAGCACCAACCGGGAGAACATCGAGCTGGTGCCGGAGAAGGCCAAGGCGGGTTATACGCGGGGCTTTTTCGATCCGGAGTACATCAGTGAACTGCCCCGCTACCAGCTGCCCTTCCTGCCTGCCGACCGGAAATACCGCACCTTTCAGGTGAGCGGCGATTCTATGCTGCCCATCCCCGAAGGAGCCTGGGTTACCGGGGAGTTTGTGCAGGACTGGCTATCCCTCTCCGGCGGGGAAGCCTGCATCGTGCTGACCTTAGACGAAGGGATCGTTTTCAAGATTGTGGAAAACCACATCAAAACAGACGGAACCCTTAAACTGATATCGCTGAATCCCCTGTATGAACCCTACCTCGTCAACATCTCCGAAGTCAGGGAGATCTGGCGCTTTGTCAACTACACCAGCAACGAAATGCCATCAGGCAACGTTTCCGGGGAAATGATCGGCCGCACCCTGTTCAATATCCGGGACGACATCCGAGAGATTAAGGGCAGGCTGAAGATTTAAAAGGTAAACGGTAAACAGTAAACGGTGATCGGTGATCGGTAATGAACCTTACTGGTTGCACATGATCCGCAGGATCATCATATGGGTAGCCAGACCAGGCCAATTCGACCTCGTCATTAATAAAGAGCTGTTAATTCATGTTATTCTCTCTGATTTTTTCGCGGCTTGCGCGAGATCATTATTCCTCTGCGAACCTCCGCGTGCCCTGCGCGAGATCATTAATTCTCTGCGCTCCTCCGCGTGCCCTGCGTGAGAAAATTATTCCCCTGCGTGAGATTTTTTTTTCCGCCCCCATTCCACCGAACCGCCCTTTTTCTATATTTGCGCCGGTTTTTTATCGCATATATGCAACAGAAAGTCAGGCAGGTCGAGAAGATTTTCAAAGCAATGGACAGGGATCTCTCCCGGTTCAGAAAAGTTACCGGGGTAGGATGCCCCGAAGGTTGTATCCTTTGCTGCCTGAAGCCCGATCTGGAGGCCAGCGTCCTGGAGTTCCTCCCTCTGGCCTGGCACCTGGTCAAAACCCATCAGCATGAGGCTGTCCTCGATAAAATTGAATCAGGCCAGAATGTTTGTATTTCACTGAATACCGTAAGGAGCGATAGTTCTGCTCCCGGATGCGGATTCTACGCCCACCGCGGGGCCATCTGCCGGTTGTTTGGCTCGGCCGCACTCCGTAACAGTAAGAACGGACAAATTTCCATGTATTCCTGCAAGGTACAAAAGGAGAATCATGAAAATGAATGGAACGGTATTACCTCAAAAATCAATCAACTGGAGAATCCTCCAATTGTTTCCGGATATTATTATCAGCTGATGGCGATCGATCCGCATATGGCTGCCGACTACAACCCGATCAACCAGAGCATCTACAAAGCCATCTCCAAGGTAGCTTATTACCTGAGCCACCGTCCACAGCCCAACGCCCCCTGGAACAAAGCAGTCTGATCCAGCACAATTCACCTCACAACCTTTCATTCTGTTTATGTGCACGATGCCATCAGCCTGATACTCTGGCAATCGCCAACTAATCCTTTTTCCTGAAAATCCGGCGGATTTTTTCCCAGATGGGTTCCTTGTCCTCATCGGCCTGGCGCTGCCTGCGTTCATCCAGACGGTCTTCGCCCCTTCTTTCCCAGGCATCGCGACCACGGAAAATCTCCCGGAGGTCGAAAGCCGGGCGAAGTTTCTCGACCCAGGGTTCCATAGCCTGCATCTCCGCAAGGAGTGCCTCATCGGGCCGCTCAAACTGCTGAATCCTCATGTAGGAAAATTTCGGATCGGAATACAGTTTGCCAAAAAACTTCCCCACCACGGGTAATGCCATATAGCCGCCCTGCCCAAAGGTTAAGGTCCTGAAATGGACGGCAGGGTCATCGGCACCTACCCAACAGCCGGCCACCATGGTCGGCGTGAACCCGATAAACCATCCGTCGGCATGGTCCTGTGTGGTTCCCGTTTTTCCGGCAAAATCTCCCGGAACTTTGTGAACATTGCGTATCGATCGGCCGGTGCCCTCATCGATCACCCCGCGGAGCATCTCCACCACCAGCCGGCAATTCTCCGGATCGATGGTGCCATAAGCAGGGACCGGTTCCACAAACTCCTGCAGCACCTCGCCGTCGCTGTCCTCAATCCTCACCAGAATCTGCGGTTCCACAGGAACTCCACCATTGAGGATGGCCGCATAAGTGGTGACCATCTCCTGAAGGCTGACCGATGCCACCCCCAAAGCCAGTGAAGGCACCTCCGGAAGATCGGCCTTCATGCCCAACTGACGGGCAGTGCGGATGGCATTCTGTATACCCGTCCTCATGACCAGTGCAGCTGAAATGGTGTTCACCGACTGTGACAAAGCGGCCTTCATGGAATAATATCCGCCGTATTGATTATTGGAGTTGGAAGGAGACCAGTCCTGGTAATCGTGATACACCACCTGTTCGTTGGCATAATAATCGAGCGGACTGAGCCCCTGCTCCAGGGCTGCCAGATAAACCACCGGTTTAAAGGTAGATCCCACCTGCCTGGGCGCCTTAACGTAGTCATATTTAAAAAACCTGAAATCGATACCCCCCACCCAGGCTTTTACCTGTCCGGAGTTGGCTTCCATAGCTAAAAAACCGGTGTTGAGCATCTTCATGTAATGCTTCAGCGAATCCAAAGGGGTAGTCTGCTCTGCCCTGAGGCCCTCCCAGGTGAAGAGGGTTGCCTCCACGGGTTGAGAAAATTCCGCCCTGATCTCCTCGTCACTCATGCCGGCTGCTTTGGACTTCCTGTATCGGTCGGTGCGCCGCATGGCCCTGTCGACTACCGCCTGGTTGTTACCCCAGGGAGTCCGGCCCTTCCAGTGCTCATCGAACACCTTCTGCAGTTGTTTCATATGTTCATTGACCGACTGGCGGGCATAAAGCTGCAGGTTGTAGTCGATCGTGGTATGGATTTTCAACCCATCGGTATAAAGGTTATAAGGCTCCCCGTTCGGTTTGGTATTCTCCCTGCACCATTCGGTCAGCGTTGGCCGAAGGTGCTCCAGCAGATAAGGCGCCGGACCCTGATTATAGGTGATCAGGCGGTAATTCAGTCCCAGGGGAACAGCCTTATATTTTTCGGCCTCTTCCGGCGAAATATAATTCAGCCTGACCATCTGGTCGATGACCACATTGCGCCTCTGGAGCGATTTATCGGGATGCAGACGCGGATTGAACAGGTTGTTGGCCTTCAGGATGCCCACTAATACCGCAGCTTCGGGAATGGTCAGTTCGGCAGGGCTTTTACTGAAGAAACGCTCTGCGGCGACTTCAATACCGAAGATGTTTTCACCAAAAGGAACCGTATTAAGGTAGAGGGTAAGAATTTCCTCCTTGGTATAAATCCGCTCCAAACGATAGGCAATGATGCCCTCGCGGATCTTGCTCACCGGCAGGGTGAACCATCCCAGTGGCGTCCGCGGATAAAGGTTCTTGGCAATCTGCTGGCTCAGGGTACTCCCCCCGCCCGCCCGGCGGTCCTGCAACAAAATCGATTTAAAAAATACCCGCATCAGGGCAATCTCGTCGATCCCGCGGTGCTCGTAAAACCGGGCATCTTCAGTAGCCACCAGCGCGTTGATCACGTTCGGCGAAATCTCACTGAACCGTGCACTGCTGCGGTTTTCCACGTAATAACGGCCAAGCAGCCGGCCGTCGGCCGACAGAACCTCGGTCGCATTCGGCGTTTTTATCCGGATCAGCTCATCCGTAGAGGGAACCTTCCCTAATAATCCAATGTATACGGAAAAGAAAAGCAGAAAAAGAAAGATGGCTCCGACTACAAAAAGTTTCAGTAAAAAAACCCAAATCCGGAATTTCCTGCCGGAACTTCTTCTGCCACCGGATTTTTTCCGGCCTGCCGCACCACTTTTCTTAACTTTTTCTGTCATAAATATTATTAAACCTGCAAAAATAAGCGCTTTAGCCGAATTCTTTCCATCAGGCCGGGAATATAACGTACTTTTGCAACCCCATTCCATAACGGAAAATACATTCATTTAATATCAGTAATCATGATCACTGTTTCAAATCTTGGCATTCAATTCGGAAAAAGAATTCTGTTTCAGGATGTCAATATGAAATTCACCCCCGGAAACTGTTACGGGATCATCGGTGCCAATGGTGCCGGAAAATCCACATTCCTGAAAATGTTGTGCGGCGACATCGAATATACCAAAGGCTCGGTAAGCATGGGACCGGGCGAGCGGCTCTCAGTACTGAGGCAAAACCACTCTGAATATGACGACTTTACGGTGATGAATGCCGTACTGATGGGGCATGCCCGTATGTGGGAGGTTATGCACGAGAAGGATGCCCTGTATGCCAAACCCGATTTCTCGGAAGAAGACGGCCACCGTGCTTCAGAACTGGAAGAGCTGTTTGCCGACATGGACGGATGGAATGCCGAGAGCAATGCAGCCAGTTTGCTCAGCGGACTGGGCATTAAGGAAGAGAAACACCACCTGCTGGTCAGGGAGCTCAGCGGCAAGGAGAAAGTGAAAGTGCTGCTGGCCCAGGCCCTGTTTGGAAAACCCGACAACCTGCTCCTCGACGAGCCCACCAACGACCTCGACATCGAGACGGTCACCTGGCTCGAGAACTATCTCTCCCATTTCGATAACACCGTACTGGTCGTTTCCCACGACCGCCACTTCCTCGATGCCATCTGTACCCATGTCGTCGATATCGACTTTGGAAGGATCAGGCTATTCCCCGGAAATTACACCTTCTGGTACGAATCGAGCCAGTTAGCCCTGAGGCAGCAGCAGGCCGCCAACAAAAAAGCCGAGGAACGCAAAAAGGAACTTCAGGAATTTATTGCACGGTTCAGTGCCAATGCTTCCAAATCGAAGCAGACCACCAGCCGCAAGAAGATGCTGGAGAAACTTAATGTGGAGGAAATCGAACCCTCCACCCGGAAATACCCCGGTATTATCTTCACCCCCGCCCGGGAACCCGGAAACCAGATCCTGGAAGTCACCGGATTAAGCAAATCAGTCGGCGGAAACCTGCTTTTCAATGACCTCAGCTTTTCGGTCCAGAAAGACGACAAGATCGTTTTCCTGTCGCGCGATTCCAGGGCAATGACCACCCTTTTTGAGATCCTCAAGGGGCATATTGAGCCCGACAGCGGCTCTTACAAATGGGGACAGACCATCATGAAAGCCAACCTGCCCCTGGAATATGACCACCTGTTCCAGTCGGACATTACCCTGATCGACTGGTTAGCCCAGTTCTCCGAAGACACCACGGAGGTTTACCTGCGCGGATATCTCGGCAAGATGCTCTTCTCGGGTGAGGAAATCTATAAAAAGGCCAACGTGCTGTCGGGTGGTGAAAAAGTGCGCTGTATGATTGCCCGCATGATGATCCGGAATGCCAATGTGATGATCCTGGATACCCCGACCAACCACCTCGACCTGGAATCGATCCAGGCCTTCAACAACACCCTGATCCGGTTCAAAGGCAATATCCTGATGGCCTCGCACGACCATGCATTTATCCAGACCGTCTGTAACCGCATTATTGAAATCGGCCCGAACGGCATGATCGACAAGCTGATGGACTTCGATGATTACCTCAGCGATGAAAGACTTAAGGAACAGCGGGCAGCGTTGTACCAGGATTGATTCCTGGCTGTCTGAAACCGGAAGCGGAAGAGCCTTTGGGCACGGATTCGCAGGCTTCGGGTAAAAGCAATGCTTCGTTTACCTATTACCAGGGATTTCTGGCGTAGAATCAGTATTTCAGTAAAAAGAAGTCAGAAACCAGGAATCATGGCTTTAAAAGCCTTATGAATTTCCGGATGTAGTCATCGATATACTTCGACCGGTACTGCATGACAAACCGCGGATGTTCGAGCGGTACGATCTCCCCGAAATAGCCTTTTTCACGGTTCAGCCTGCTCAGAAATTTAAAGTTCTGGTTATTTCCAAGGCAAAAACATGTGGTGCGGTCGATGCCAAATGCCAGTTGCGTTTCGATCGACTTCACCATAAAGGGCAATGCCGCGGCGGTAAGTTCACGGCTGTCGTAATAGTTGTAATTTACCTCCCTGCCCTTTTCATTAACCTTTACGAATCCCAGCGGACTTACCGACGTGATGTAATAATCACGGTAAAAAGCCTCCACGCCGCCATAGGCGTCAATCACCCGGTAAACAAATACCGACGAAGGTTCATACGTACTGAGTCCCCCGATCGAAAGCCCGCAATACTCCTCAAGCCGTTTCGTATCGGTAAACGGAATACCGGTGACCCCCGCACCAAAGCGGCCCGGATTAATCCCTAAAATAAGTTTCCGGGGATGGGTATCGCCGTAATACTTCCTATAGAACAGGGAGGAAGTTTCCAGTGCCTGCGGGTTCTCCGCATAGGGATTCATAATCCTGATGCCGTCGGGCAAGGTCCATGGAAACTCCAGGGAACGGTTGAAAGCGATGACCTTTTCTGCAAAATTCATAATAAATGGTTAAGTACCGGATTTAAGCAAAAAATTCCGGCAGGATATCAAAGAAAGAAAATTTCCGGGGAAAATCCATCCATTTTAAACTTGCGGAAGGATTCTTTATCAAAAGGGTTTATATTTGTAAATAATACAATTTCACAACAGGCTATACCGAAGCCTCAGCGATACGATAAACCAAAATATGATCAGACTATGAAAAAAACTGCATTTTTTCTTATGCTTTTTTTCGCCGGAATAAGTTTCTGCATCAATGCGGCTCCGGTACTGACCGAATTCCGGACTTCCTCGGACCGCGTAATCGTGGTATACTTCAAGAGCGACAAAGTTGACCCGGACGAGATTTCCATCGATCATCCGCAGGTATGGAAAATCAACGGCAGTCCGGCAAAGGCCATCAGCCGGTACGTCATGCAGGCCAATGCATGTGACCATCTTCGAAACCATGCATTACGATGCGCTATACACCATTTTGGCCGGCGGCGGAAAGTGGAACAAGAAAAATCCGTTTTGACCTGTTTGCCCGGATAATAAAAAGAGAGGCTGTCCAATTGAATTGGACAGCCTCTCTTTTATCAGCGTGTCGGTCCGAAACCGATGGTTTTTTATACCAATCCGGAGAAGCCCATAAACGCCATGGCAAGAATACCGGCCGTGATCAGGGCGATGGGGGTGCCGCGAAGACCTTTGGGGACATCCACCAGGTCGAGGTGTTCGCGAATACCGGCGAAAGCCACCAGGGCAATGCCAAAACCGATTGCGTTGGCAATCGCAAAGACGACGCCTTCCATCAGGTTATAATCTTTCTGGATGGTGAGGATGGCTACCCCCAAAATAGCACAGTTGGTGGTAATCAAGGGGAGAAAAATCCCCAGGGCCTGATAAAGCGAAGGGCTGGCCTTCTTCAGGATGATTTCAACCAGCTGGACGAGAGAGGCAATGACCAGGATAAACGCAATGGTCTGCATAAACCCGATTTGCAACGGATCAAGGATCAGTTTCTGGATCAGGTAAGTAACGATGGTCGCCAGTACCATGACAAAGGTAACGGCACCGGCCATGCCGGCGGCGGTCGACACCCGCTTGGACACGCCCAGGAACGGACAAATGCCCAGGAATTGCATCAGAACGATGTTGTTGACCAGTATAGCGGAAATGACAATGACGAAATAGTTCATGGCTTAAGCTTTTTTCATTTTGTTAATGATGGCGATCAGGTAACCTAACACGATAAATGCGCCTGGTGCGAGAACAAAGAGCAGCATCACATAATCTTCGGGGAAGATGGCCATGTTGAAAAACCTTCCGCTTCCCAGGATTTCCCTGACACCCCCCAGGAGAGTCAGTGCAAACGAGAAGCCGAGTCCCATGCCCAACCCGTCGACTATGGAAGAGACCAGGTTGTTCTTGGAGGCAAAAGCTTCAGCCCTTCCCAAGACAATACAGTTCACCACGATCAGCGGGATAAAAAGGCCCAGTGATTCGAAAAGCGAGGGCAGGTAGGCCTGCATCACCAGCTCAACGATGGTCACAAAGGTAGCGATGATCACGATAAACGCCGGAATGCGCACCTTATCGGGGATCTGGCTTTTCACCAGAGAAACCACGATATTCGCCATC
>JAUWAB010000047.1 GCA_030602265.1 Prolixibacteraceae bacterium
AAAGCCAAATAAACATGAGATCCTCGTTACTGTTCATCATCGCCTTCCTAATGGCCCTGACTGCCTGCCACCTTTCCCATAAACCGAAGGAGAAGGATGGCAGGGAAGCGGCCATCCTGCTGCACTTCCTGCACGACGCCAAGGGCAGGGGCACGCTTTTCGGTCACCAGGACGACCTGGCCTACGGAATTGGCTGGAAATACCTCGACGGTGAATCAGACACCAAACGGACCGCCGGTGACTATCCCGCTCTGTTCGGCTGGGAACTGGGTGCCCTCGAGCTGAGTCATCCGCATAACCTCGACAGCGTCCCTTTCGACCGGATGCGCAATTTTGCCATCTGGGTGCACCAAAACGGCGGCGTGAACACCTTCAGCTGGCATCCTTACTCTGCCCTCGATACCTCCAAAAGTTCCTGGACCAACGACACCCGCATTATCGGACATATCCTGCCCGGCGGATCGCACCATGATATCTTCAAATCCCACCTCGACAAGGTGGCTGATTTCTTCCTGTCCCTCAAAACTGCGGATGGCCGTCCGGTACCCTTTATTTTCCAGCCCTGGCACGAAATGGACGGCAGCTGGTTCTGGTGGGGCAAGGATACCACAACACCGGCTGAACTGCAGCAGCTTTTCCGCTTCACCATTGAGTACCTCCGGAATGAAAAGGGAATTGCCAACCTGTTGTCGGCCTATTCCCCCGACCGGAATTTCAATTCCGAAGAAGAATATCTCACCTGGTACCCAGGGGATGATGTGGTAGATATTATCGGGGTCGACAATTACTGGGATTTCAGGGCACCCGACGGACTGGCCGATGTGATCCGTAAGCTGGAAATCGTGGTGAATTATGCCAACAAAACCGGCAAGGTGGCTGCATTCACCGAAACCGGATCCGACGGGATCCGGGATTCCACCTGGTTTACGGAGAAATTGTACGCCGCCATCAATGCCAATGAAACCACACGGCAGATCGTCTATGCCATGGTCTGGCGCAACCGCGACCTCGGGCACTTCTACGTACCTCATCCGGAGCATCCGGCAGCCGATGATTTCAGGGCATTTGCCGCAAAGGAAAACATCTGGCTGCTGGAAGAATGGAAGCATATGAAAGCAAACCATAGACATTGATTATTTATTATTGATTATTTATTATTTGGGTATGGTGAAAGAGGTTGGTGTTGGATTTATTATTGATGATTGATTATTTATTATTTTGATAAAGTGAAATAACTTGGTGTCGGATTTATTATTGATGATTGATTATTTATTATTTTGATAAAGTGAAATAACTTAGTGTCGGATTTATTATTGATGATTGATTATTTATTATTTTGATAGAGTGAAATAAGTTGGTGTTGGATTTAATATTGATGATTGATTATTTATTATTTTGATAAAGTGAAATAACTTGGTGTCGGATTCATGGTGGCAATACGATAAATGGTTATTCTTTTTGTGTCTTAGGGCCTTCGTGGCAAAAAAAAACTTATTATTCTTTTGCGCCTCAGTGTCTTGGTGGCAAAAAAAACAGAACTTGTATGAAAAATCTTCTTCCACTTGCTGCACTGGCAGCTCTTACTCCGGGTTGCGCTGAACAAGCTGCCAAGCCGGTAAATTTTGTGGTAATCTACCTCGACGATATGGGCTACGGTGATCTGGGCCTTACCGGGGCGACGGGCTATAAGACGCCTAACCTTGACAAGATGGCCCGTGAGGGTGTTTTCTTTACCCACTTCTATTCCCCGCAGGCGGTTTGCAGTGCCTCGCGAATTGGACTGCTCACCGGCTGTTATCCCAACCGGGTCGGTTTCAGCGGGGCACTCGACCATACGGCAAAGTATGGGATCAATCCCGATGAGGAGACCATTCCTGAAGTCCTGAAGAAGAATAATTACCGGACCGCCGCTTTCGGAAAATGGCACCTGGGGCACACTCCGGAATTTCTGCCACTCCGCCACGGCTTCGATGAATATTTCGGGATTCCCTATTCCAACGACATGTGGCCGTTTCATCCTACGGGAAAGGATTACTATCCGCCCTTGCCGCTGATAGAAGGAGAAGAGGTGGTGGCCACCAATCCTGACCAGGCCCAATTTACCACACAGTTTACCGAGCGGACGGTCGACTTCATCCGCCGCAACCAGGATAATCCGTTCTTCGTTTACCTGGCCCATCCGATGCCGCACGTGCCGCTGTTTGTTTCTGAAAAGTTTGCGGGCAAGTCGGAGCAGGGATTATACGGCGACGTGATGATGGAGATCGACTGGGGGGTTGGACAAATCCTGAACGTTCTGGATGAACTGGGTTTATCGGAGAATACCTTGGTAATTTTTACCTCGGACAACGGGCCGTGGCTGAATTACGGAAACCATGCCGGCAGTGCGGGTGGTTTGCGCGAAGGAAAGGGGACGACCTTTGAGGGTGGCCAGCGGGTGCCCTGCCTGATGCGATGGAAGGGGAAGCTGCCCGAAGGTAAGGTTTTAAGCAATCTGGCATCAGCGATTGACATCCTGCCCACCCTGGCTGAGATTGCCGGAGTTCCTCTGCCCGGAAAGAGAATCGACGGGGTCAGTCTTCTTCCGCTGTTGATGGGAGAAGCAGATGCCAATCCACGGGAAACATTCCTTTATTATTATCGTCGGAATAACCTGGAGGCTGTGAGGCATGGCGACTGGAAACTGGTGTTCCCGCATCCCGGGCGTACATACGTGGGATTTCAGCCGGGAACCGACGGCCTGCCCGGCCGGGCGATGGAAAATTTTGAGCATGTGGGCGGACTGTTTGACCTCCGGCGCGATCCGGGGGAGCAATACAACCTGCTGGAATTTCATCCGGAAATGGTTGAAAAATTAAATAAGCTGGCCGATGAAGCCAGGGAAGACCTGGGCGATGACCTGACCGGTCATCCGGGGAAAAACCGGCGGGAGCCGGGGCGGATTGTACAGTAATCAGTAATCAGTAAACAGTAATCGGAGAGACCTCGCCATGAAAAACCGTGTAGGGGCAAGCCTCGCGCTTGCCCTGGTTCCGGTTAGAGTATACGGAGACCGGAAACCGGACCTGGCAATGAAAAACGGTGTAGGGGCGACCCTCGCGGTTGCCCGGCATACCATAAACGGTACAACCCGGCATACTACCTGGACTCTATCAGCTTTTTTGTTTCTGAAATTATCCTCAATTTCACTTTGTTCCAGTCTGTTTTTCTCAGCATTACCGGCAATTGGTCCGCTTCAGCATCTTCAAAGTAAGTCAGGCTTTTCATTACCAAAAATTCCGAGCCATCAGGGAATTTCTGCTGATAAAAATGAAGCATTTTATCCAATGTAAATTCATCCAGTAAGGTAGCGAGATCGATAAAGTCTTTTTTTGTTCCTCTACCGGTTATGGCAGCCAGTTTCATGGCAGCAATATCCCTTTTGCCGGCCAACCTAATACCATCGATCGTAAGACATGGCTCGATCCATTGGTAAGGATAATTTACGAAATCAACCTTAATCTGATTGATGAGAAAGGTCTTAATGTTGGCGGTCCTGCTGATTAATGTTACAGAATCGAATATTTTCAGGGCATTTGTTAATTCATATTCATCTATTATAATTTTCCCGAACAAATCCAAATCGATGGATTTCCGGTGCCCGGTTTGAAGAGCAAGTGCAGTTCCTCCAACCAGATATAATCCGGAGAACTCCGGTATTTGCATCAGTGACTTCAGAAGTCCCAGTGTCGGGGTGTCAATTGTTTCCAGGTGTAGCATTTGAATTCTTCTAGTTTTGAACCTGACAACTTCGCGATAAAATGAATTGACCTCTCATCCAGGTCCCGGATTTGTTTTGCCTCGGATGCTATTCTTTCCATTCCGAAATGTTTATAAATCAGGAGCCAGTCACTTAATAAACCGTATTGCAGCACCCTGCCTAACACAAACCGGAAGTCATTCTCTGCATCCAGTAATCCGGGATCAATATCCCAAAACAGATGCGGGGATAAATCACTTATGGAAAGGATATTTTGTGCCATTATTATCATGGTTGAAATACAAAGTTATCAAAAATGCAGACACTTCAGTTCCTGTAAAATATTAACAGACAAAAGTCCATGCAAAAAAATGTACCGAAATGTGAATTCCTTTTCTGATTTTTCCGTTTTTTGTATGAAAATAGTGAATCAGTTGAACCCATAGAATCGGATTTATGAACGGATTTTTACAAACAGGACTTCTCTGTGCGGGGGCATTGGCTGTTGCTACACAATTGCCGGGATGCTCCGGAGATACCAAAACGGGCAGCGGTCTTCCGGTGAAGCCCAATATCATCTATATCCTGGCAGATGACCTGGGCTACGGAGATCTGGGGTGTTACGGACAGACGAGGATCGAAACACCGAACATCGATGCATTGGCTTCCCGGGGAGTGATGTTTACCCGCCACTACACCGGCTCGCCGGTATGTGCACCGGCACGGGCGGTCCTGCTGACCGGACAACACAGCGGCAGGTCGCAGGTGCGGGGTAACGATGAGTGGGCCGACCGCGGCGATGTATGGAACTACCGGGCAATGATCGCCGATTCTTCGCTTGAGGGGCAAAGGCCGCTGGCGGCCGGCACCGTAACGATTGGTAACTTGTTGCAGTCGGCCGGATACACCACTGCCGTGGTCGGCAAGTGGGGACTGGGCGCACCGCATACCGAAGGCGTTCCCAATAAGATGGGCTTCGACTATTTTTACGGATATAACTGTCAGCGCCAGGCGCATACGCTTTATCCCGTGCATCTCTGGGAGAATGACCGGAAAGTCAGCCTCCGGAATGATACCATTGCACCCCACACCCGGCTTCCGGCAGGGGCAGATCCATACGATCCCGGAAGCTACCGCGATTTTCAGCTGACCGACTATGCCCCGGATCTGATGTTTGAAGCGCTTTCAGGATTTATTTCGGAGAACCATCAGAAGCCGTTCTTCCTCTATTGGGCAACTCCGGTTCCGCATGTTCCCCTGCAGGCACCGCAGCGTTGGATCGACCATTATGTGAAGAAATTCGGAGATGAGGAGCCTTACCTTGGGGACCGGGATTACTTCCCGCAACGTTATCCCCGTGCAACTTACGCTGCCATGGTCAGCCATTTAGACGAACAGGTGGGCATGCTGGTGGAACAACTGAAACAGCTTGGCATTTATGAGAATACGCTCATTATTTTCACGAGCGACAACGGCCCGTCGTTCAACGGAGGCACCGATTCGCCGTGGTTCGACAGCGGCGGCCCTTTCCGGAGTGAACGGGGATTCGGAAAGGCAAACCTGAACGAAGGCGGCATCCGGATGCCCATGATCGCTTCGTGGCCGGGTGTTATCCGGGAAGGAACCGTTACGGATCATCCTTCGGTTTTTTATGATGTGATGCCTACCCTGGCTGAAATTGCCGGAACCGAAAGTGATTTTGACAGTGACGGGATCAGTTTTGTTCCCGCACTTACCGGAAAGGAACAGCCACAACATGCTTTCCTGTACTGGGAATATCCTGAGTCGGGTGGCCAGATGGCGGTCTCGCTTGGTCCCCTGAAAGCCATGCGCAAGGATATGCACAAGGGAAACCTGCAGTGGGAAGTGTTTGACCTGGATGCCGATCCGGGAGAGACCAACAATATCGCCGGACAACAACCTGAATTTCTCAAGAAGGTTGAAGAAATTGTTGCCCGGGAGCATACCGTTCCGGAGAACCCGCGCTGGCGATTCAGAGCGTTGGGGGAGGAGTGAAATAAATTGATGTATCTTAGTCGCTTTGATTAGGTTGTTTAGGGAAAAGAGTAAATAACTTTATGCAGAAAATTCGTGGACTCACGAAAGCTGCTTTTTTAATGTATAAAACAATAAATGAATGATTTCCGGGATGACCATGTCAGAAATGGAATCCAGATGGCAAAGAACTATATAAGAGGAAAGCGAGAATGAATTTACTGAAACAAAATTTGGAACTGGCAGTCAGGCTCAGGGATATGAAACCTTGGGAATTCATGTTTGAAAGCGACACATTTGGTGTACAGATGCCGGTGACCGGACACAAGTATTTCATCAGCATCATGGGATCAGATAATGTCCACCGGGCCCTGTCGGCTTACGACGGAGTCGAAGCGCTTCATGCCTTTTTGGAGATGCGCGATGAGGATACCTGGATGCGGGCGGGTGATTTGCTGCTGATCCCGCAGCTCATGGTTTCTTTTGAAGATGAAGAGCTGCTTGAACCTGCAGAAATTGAGAAATATGCCGGGCTGGGATTTCAATTTTCGGAAGAGGGAAGCTGTCCCATGTTCCGTAAATATATCCCGGGTTTTATGCCGGTTGAACCAGCTGAACCGGATATGGAAGCTCTGAAAATTATTCTGGAGCAATCCATAGATGTTATTGAGCGGGCAAGGAATAATCCTGAGGTAATTTATCATGATGCCATGCTCGATGATGAGTTTATGGTCAGGGTGCAGACCGAAGCAAGTCAGGGAGAATGGAAGGATACTGTCTGGGCACTTGAATATCCGGATAAGGAATTAAAATTTGATATGCCCAGGACGTTGCCGGGTAAGGTGGCCGGATTACCAAAGAATAACGCGGTTTATCAGGTGGATATGGCGTTATTGAATCAGGTCATTCAAGGTCCGGGCGAACCCGCGAGGTTCGGAATGCTGTTTCTGGTAGCTGACAAGAAGGATGGTATTATGCTGGACGCTCAGGTACTGGATACTATTCATGGCATCCCAGCTGTTTATGACCAGTTTCCTGCCTTACTGCTCAACGCGCTGCTGAAACTTAAACATCAGCCCGCGTTTATTGAAATCAGGCATCCACTTCTGCTGGAAATGGCCAACCGGGTTTTGTTTCCGGCTAAAACAAAGGTCAGGATGGCCAATCATCTTGAAATCATAGATGATTTTCTTGAGAGTATAGGGGATATGGAAATGTAAAATCTTCAGATAGAGAAATTTCTTACTGATACCATTAGCTAACGCTTAAAAAATTACAACTGAATTGTTTGTATGTTATTGAAGGAAATCAATATTATTACCATCCGCCCCATTCAACCTGCCGACAACCCGGAACTGGCGGTGGTTGTCCGTAATACCCTGGCGGAATTCGGGGCCAACCATCCCGGCACCGTTTATTACGATCCAACTACTGATGCTTTGTCCGAACTGTTCCTGAAACCAAAATCGGCCTATTATGTGGCTTTAAAAGATGAACGGATCATGGGCGGCGGCGGTATTTTCCCTACCGATGGACTCCCGGAAGATACCTGCGAGCTGGTGAAAATGTACCTGCTCCCCGAGGCCCGGGGAATCGGACTGGGCCGCACCATCATTGAAAAATGCATCGAAACGGCCAGAGAGCTGGGTTTCCGGAGGATATACCTGGAAACTATGCCGGAACTGCAACAGGCGCTCAAGGTGTATGAGCGTTTCGGGTTCACTTATCTCACCGGCCCCATGGGAAACAGCGGCCATTTCGGGTGTGAATTGTGGATGATTCTGGAGATATACTGATAGGCTGTTGTTTATAAATCATAATCCTGAAGGAAGAATTTCTGGTGCAGCTGTCCGCTATTCAATCCTTGCCGCTCCGCGATACAATCGCGAAGCAGCGTAAGGATTTTAAATATTCCCCGGTTTTCGTTAATTTTGTCTTTTGTAATACATATAGAAAATTGAGAGATGCAGTCAACCTTAATTAAATCACTGGCGATGGCAACCATGGGAGCCGGGTTGGTCGCCTGTAACCAGGAAAAACAGTCTGCCCCGCAGCGGCCGAACATCATTTTCATCATGAGCGATGATCATGCCTATCAGGCACTGAGTGCCTATGGCCATGGACTGAACCAAACCCCGAATATCGACCGCATTGCCCGGGAGGGGGCGATTTTCAATGCTGCCTGCGTGACTAATTCGATATGTGCGCCCAGCCGGGCGACCATGCTCACCGGAAAGTACAACCACCTCAACGGGAAAATCGACAATATCAACGAGTTCGACTGGAACCAGCCCAATTTTGCCAAAAACATGCAGGCAGCGGGTTACCAGACGGCCCTGATCGGCAAAATCCATCTCGACGGCGCACCCCAGGGGTTTCACTACTGGAATGTGTTGCCCGGACAAGGTGAATACTATAATCCCGATTTCATAGAAATGGGTGAACGAAAGCGTTTCCAGGGTTACTGTACCGAGCTGACCACGGAGTTTGCCCTCGACTGGCTCGAGAATAAACGCGAGCAGGACAAGCCGTTCCTTCTCCTCTACCATCAGAAGGCGCCGCACCGCAACTGGCAACCTTCCCCCCAATATCTTAACCTTTTTGATGACAAGACTTTCGATCCACCGGCCAACTTCTTCGATGATTACCAGGGGCGCGGAAGGGCTGCGCGCGAGCAGGAGATGGAGATCGACGGCCACGCCCAGTGGGGTTGGGACTTCAAGCTGCTGGTAACACCCGACGGCGACAGTACCGGCTATCACCGGACACTCGCCCGCATGGACGACCACCAGCGAGGTCTCTGGATGGACGCCTACGAGCAGGATAATCAGGATTTTCTGGCAGCCCGGCTGTCCGGGAAGGAGCTGGCCCTCTGGAAATTTAACCGTTATATCAAGGATTACCTCCGGACCATCCAGTCGGTCGACGATGGGGTGGGAGAGATCCTCGACTATCTCGATAAAAACGGATTAGCCGACAACACCATCATCGTGTACACTTCCGACCAGGGCTTTTACCTGGGTGAGCACGGCTGGTTCGACAAGCGCTTCATGTATGAGCAGTCGCTCCGGACGCCCCTCGTGGTGCGCTATCCGAAGGAGATTAAACCCGGAACCGTGATCGACGATATCGTGGTGAACATCGACTTTGCCCCGACCTTCCTCGATTACGCCGGAATTGAAACGCCGTCCGATATGCAGGGCGAATCCTTCCGGAAGCTGGTGGCCGGTGAAAAGGTACCCTGGCGTGATGCCATGCTCTACCACTACTACGAATTTCCGGGTGAACACGGGGTAAAGCGGCATTATGGCGTCCGGACCAACCGCTATAAACTGATCCACTTCTATTACGATATCGACGAATGGGAAATGTATGACCTCGAGGCCGATCCGGATGAAATGAACAGCGTGTATAATGATCCGGCCTACGCTGAGGTTCAGGAACAACTGCACCAGCGGCTCAGGGAACTCAGGGAACAGTATGGCGACACCGATGAACTTACCCAGTTTTACCTCCAATCGGCTTTAGAGCGACAAAAAAGGCGGTAAACGCCATCAATCCGTCTTTTAAAAGGAATAGACTTCTGATTTTTCGTGATAAACCATCAGGATTATCGGATAGGGTTTTGTAAATTGCATCCGGAAAAACGGTATATATGAAGTCAATAAGCCTGATTAAAGCCATTACATTAAGTTCCGGAAGAGGCAGTGCCAATTTGCTGACCCTGTTCTGGATGGTGTTTCTGCTGATGTTTGTTTCCTGTAATCAGGAGGTTCCGGTCTGGCAACGCGGTAACGTCCATACCCATACCTTCTGGAGCGACGGTGACGATTTCCCGGAAAGTGTGGTGAAATGGTACAGTGAAAATGGATATAATTTCCTGGTAATGACCGACCATAACCTCATTCTTGAAGGGGAAAAATGGCGCACTTTTCCTGTGGATCACCCGGTTTTGGCCAAATATGCAGAAAATTTTGGCAAAGAATGGGTGGAAACCCTGCCCGGTGACCAGGAAGGAATCGTAAAAGTGCGGCTGAAGGCTCTTGAAGAGTTCAGGGACCGGTTCGAACGACCTGGTGAATTTATGCTGATGATGGGGAATGAGATTTCCAACCCGCATGCCGTACACCTGGTGGCCATGCATCAGGACCGCGTGATTCCGGCGGTGCAGGGAACTGCAGATGACCGGGAGCAGATGATTCGTGAGACCGTGGCCAACCTTAAACAATACCGCAATGAGACTGGTATAAACACCTGGCCGGTGCTGGCGCATCCCAATTTCACCTGGGCCATAACGGCCGAGATGATCCTCCATACGCCGGACCTCAGGTTTTTTGAAGTGTACAACGGCCATCCGCTGGTAAATAACCAGGGCGATGAGCACCGGGCATCCACAGAGAGAATCTGGGATATTGTCCTCGCCAGGCGGTTGGCTGAAGGCGGTGAGGTTCTTTACGGATTTGCCACCGACGATACCCATAATTACCACGGAGGAGGTGCCGGTCCTGGAAAAGGCTGGGTGATGGTAAGGAGCAATGACCTTACCCCTGAAAAATTGCTTGACGCCATCGACCGGGGTGACTTTTATGCATCAACCGGGGTGAAGGTCAGGGATGTACAATTCAACGGCCGCAAAATCAGTATAGATATTGAGCCAGAGGAAGGTGTGCAGTACACGACCGAATTTATCGGAACGCTGCGGGGTTTCGATCAGGGAAGTGTTCCAACGCTTGATTCAGAAGGCAATGAAATAGAAAATACCACCAGGACTTACAGCGATGAAATCGGCATGGTGCTGGCGACGGATGCATCGCTGACCCCGTCCTATACCTTTTCGGGAGATGAGCTGTATGTCAGGGTACGGATAACCGCCGACCAGGACCAGGTTGATCCGCTTTCCGGGGTAGTTTTGGGAAAACAGATGGCCTGGATACAGCCGCATGTGAAGAAGTAAACGGATTGACGGAAACAGAGCCGTAAACGTTCGCATTTTCTTCAGATGAGCATCTGTAATTGATCATTAAACCTGGTCCAGGTTGAAGCGGCCGGTAATTCCCGGAATGAATGGTTCGATGAAAATGAGGAATAATTATTCGCGGGTATATAGAGATTGTAAATAAATAAAGATTCAGTACATGAAGCCAAACTATCTGAAGACAGCCCTTACACTGACTTCTCCCATACTTTTTGCAGGCTTTTTCTCCTGTGGGGAAGCAGAACCTGAACGCCCCAACGTAATCGTTATTTACGCCGATGATATCGGTTATGGCGACTTAAGTTGCTATGGAGCCACAGCGGTAAAGACACCGCACACCGACCGGCTGGCAGCCGAAGGTATCCGTTTTACCAGTGCATACGCCTGTGCGGCAACCTGTACGCCTTCCCGCTACGGTATGCTCACCGGACAGTATCCTTTCCGGAGGAATGATACAGGCGTCGCCCGCGGTGATGCGCCCATGGTCATCCGGAAAGAACAGTACACCGTGGCTAGTCTGATGCAGGATGCCGGATACAGTACGGCCGTGGTTGGCAAGTGGCACCTTGGATTAGGTGAAGGGGGATTCAACAACCAGGACTGGAACGGGCATATCACTCCGGGGCCCCGGGAAATCGGCTTTGAATATTCCTATATCATGGCCGCTACCGGCGACCGCACACCCTGTGTGCTGATCGAAAACGGCAGGATTGTCGGACTGGATCCCAACGATCCGGTGGAGGTGAGCTATGAGCAACCTTTTGAGGGAGAGCCTCTGGGCAGAACCCATCCTGAACTGCTGAAGATGCATCCGAGTCACGGGCATGATATGGCCATCGTAAATGGCATCAGCCGGATAGGCTATATGCGGGGTGGTAAGTCTGCATTATGGGTGGATGAGGACATTGCCGATTCCATCACGGTGAAGGCTGTTCAGTTTATTGAGAAGAATAATCCGAAGGTCACCGGAAAGCCGTTTTTCCTGTACTTCGGAACCCATGATATCCATGTGCCGCGCACACCACACCCGCGGTTTGTCGGGGCCACCGATATGGGGCCAAGAGGCGACTGCATCGTTCAATTCGACTGGTCAGTGGGCCAGATTCTGGAAACCCTCGACCGGCTCGGACTGGCAAAAAACACCATTGTGATCCTGTCGAGCGACAACGGCCCTGTGGTGGATGACGGTTACCACGATGAGGCGGTAACACGCCTGGGCAATCATAAGCCTGCCGGTCCGCTCCGTGGCGGTAAGTACAGCATATTCGAGGCCGGTACGAGATTGCCGTTTGTCGTCAGATGGCCCGGAAAGGTGAAGCCCGGAGTATCGGAAGCCGCCGTCAGTCAGGTCGACCTGTTCGGGGTGATGTCGCAGCTCACCGGACAGCCAGCTCCGGAGGGCGCTGCTCCGGATACCCATAATGAACTGGATACCTGGCTCGGTAAATCGGAAGCCGGACGTGAGTTTGTGGTGATACAGTCGACCGGTACGCAGGCCATCATCCGCGGTGACTGGAAGTACATCCGGCCGTCGCGCGGTGCCCGGTACAATGCCCATGTGAACATTGAAATGGGACACGATACCATTCCGCAGCTTTATAACCTCCGGACCGATATTGGCGAACGGGTGAACATGGCCGCGGAGCAGCCGGCGCTCGTCGATGAACTGGCCGGGAAGCTGGAGGCGGTGGTTGGTAAACGGTAATCAGTAAACGGTAAACGGTAAACGGTAAACAGTAATCGGTGATCGGTAATCGGTAAAAAGCGCTGATCAAGGCTTGTCCCCCTTTGGAAAAGGGGGTGCCGCCGCAGGCGGTGGGGGATTAAAACCGGAAGAGCGAACAGGGTAGCACGTAGAATCCGTCGCTGGCCAGATTGGCGTTGTATTATGGTCACTGCCCACGGAGACCGGTAATCGGTGATCGGTAATCAGTAATCGGTGATCGGTGGCGTCGATCGGTAATCGGTGATCGGTAATCGTTGATCGGTGGCGTTGATCGGTGGTGTTGATCGGTGGCGTTGATCGGTGGCGTTGATCGGCGTTGGGCTCCTTTAGGAGCACCATATGGGTAGCAAAGCGAGGACTCACAACTGACCCTGTCCGCAGATCAGCGATTGGTGACCGGTGGTCGGCACACGGAGACCGAAAATCTGTGTAATCCGTGTAATCTGTGGACAGTCTTAACCCTAATCCTTATATTTGCCTTCGGAAACATTTGCTAATCGGAAAAACATGGAACAACTTACATCCCACCTGGAGAACGCCCACATCCTCAATCAGTTCTGGCTGACTTTCCTGATGGTGGTATCGATGGTGCTGGTATCACGGACCCTGGTGGCCGGAACACGCTATTCACCCATCCTGATCATCGTGGTATTCGGACTCATCATGGGGATGATACTGGTCAGGACCGGCATGGCATCCCCCGGCCTCCGTGAGTTCCCGATCATCGACTTAGGCAGCAAGGTAACCATTACCGCCCTGGCTGCCTCATTCTTTGTCGGAGGCCAGGAAATCCGCAAAATCATCGGCCGCAAAATCATCAACAAGGAAGATCTGGTGACCCAGTCGACCGAGGAGATCTTCCTCGGTACCAAATTTACCCAGTTCATGTTTCTGATCAGGGCTTTCTTTATCCTGATCGGAATCGAATCGATCAAACGGGCGCTTACCGGTCATAACACCGGGGATCCATTAGACCGGTTTTACCCCATCCTGGGATACATCGGACTGGTAGCCTCCATCATCCTGATAGACTACCGGGCCAAAATCACCAACAAAAGCCTTTACATCAGGAAAGGGATCGTTGAAACTGCCGTGATTTTAGCCGTGCTGCTGGTTGCCTGGTTTCTTGCCCAGTGGATCAGGCCTGTTATTGCACTTCCTGAAATATTTTTTGCCATGATTCTGTCGGTGGTCCTCGGAATGATATTTTCCGACTGGCGGTTCGGACCAACCATCCGTTCGCTTTTGTTTGCCGGGATCCCGGTAGTGCTTGCCGCCAATTTCATGGTGGGGGGATCGCGGATTGCCGACGCGTTTATGCTGGAAGGGATGACTTCGGTCCTCTCGTTTGGTTTCTTCGGACAACTGCTTTGGATGTTCGGCGGACTGGCGCTGCTGATCTGGTTCGGGCGGGCGAACAGCATCCGGAACCTGGCGCCGGGTATGGCCGGGGCACTTTCCCATTCGGGGCTGACCGGAGCCTGTACGGCAGGTGACTTCGGGATTGAACCTGCGGCCAGAGCGCCGATCATGATCAACATTCCCTTCATCGGACATATCTTCGTTTTCTCCATTTTAGCGGCCAGTGTCGATGCCGGCGGACTGATCCTTCACTGGGCACTTATGGTGGCGGTGGCCGGAATTGTCTTCACCGCGTGGTCGCTGCGAACCCTGAAATCGGCCAATGGCAACGATGCCAAAGAGATCAGGGGGCTGATGCTCTTTTCCTTAGGCTGGCAGCTGACGGCCGTCTTCGGCGGATTTATCATCCTGACCTTCTCCGGAATGCCCCTCAGTGATGCCGTGATGGCCAATTCATCGGCTATTTCGCACTTCGGACTCTTTGCCGCCATCCAGGGCGGAATGTTCGGGGACCAGGCCGCCGGAATGATTGCCTTTGTATTCGCCATGCCTTTCCTCGTGCATCCCTTCGTTTTCTGGATCTTCGGAAAAACCATGGAGAACAACGACCGGATGCCGTCTGCCATCGTCTATTTCTTAGCCGCACTGGGACTTGCCGGGGTGCTGTGGGCGCTGGTGTTCTGATGCACTTAGTGAGAAATGGTGACTTTGTTTCACACTCAGTTGCTTATAATGCCTGCTGAAGGGATTATCTGCAGTCAGATTTCCTGCCCATCGTTTAACCCCGTTAAATATTAACCGAAATTGGCTATTTTGGACGAAAATCTAAGTAAGCATGAAGCATCCCTCCGCTAATATCCAAATAACTTCAAAATCTCATGAGAAATATGGCATGATGAAGGCATTATCTCTGAAAGTATCCCTGATGCTTCATCAAACGGCCTTTTATCAAAAATGGCAGTTCTCCCGACAATCGGCACCGCAATATTCCCTGGAGCAGGGATTCCATCCGGTATCTTGGATTTCGGCATTATTGACTTCCCGGAAGAACTTCAGCATATATTTCAAGAGAACCATGCATCCGGCCTTACCGAAGGGATGGTTGTTTTGTTTATTTATAGCAGCCCTCTTGCTGCTGATGCCTGCATTCAACCTTTCCGCACAGCCAGTTAATGGAACAGCTGCAGACATCACGCTCGATTGGCCCGACTGGCGGGGAAAGGACCGTGACGGTATATGGCATGAAACCGGAGTACCCTTAAAATTTTCCGTGGAAACTCTGGAAGCGAAGTGGTCAGTTCCCATTGGACCGGGCTACTCCGGTCCGACGGTAGCTAATGGTCGTGTATACCTGACCGACCGGCTGGAAAAGCCGTCCCAGTCCGAAGGTATCCTGTGTTTCGATGAAAAGACCGGCAAAAAACTCTGGGAGTACCGGTACGCGTGTGAGTACGAAGGAGTGGGCTATCCCGCCGGCCCGCGGGCTTCTGTGGTGATTTCCGGGGGGAAGGCTTATGCCCTGGGAACCATGGGGCACCTGCACTGTCTCGATGCAAGCACCGGTGAGGTCATCTGGAAGAAAGACATGGGCAGGGAATACCAGATCAGGATGCCCATCTGGGGAATTTCCGCCACACCACTGGTTTCCGGAGATAAAATCATTCTGCAGATTAGCGGATCGGACAATGCCTGTGTGGTGGCACTGGACAAGAACACCGGCCGGGAGATTTGGCAGAGTCTCGAAGATGTCGCCTCCTATTCGGCGCCCGTGATTTTCGAAAAGAACGGGAAGCGCGTGTTAGTGGTCTGGACCGAAGACCATTTAGCTGGCCTGGAGCCGGAGAATGGTAAGGTGTATTGGAAATTTCCGTGGAAACTGAATATGGGGATGGGGATTTCGACGCCGGTCCTGTATGACGACCATGTGTTCGTGAGCGCTTTCTACAACGGGTCGCTGCTGGTCAGGCTGGGCGACGACTACCATACGGCTGAACGGGTTTGGCAGCGCGAGGGGAGGAGCGAGCGGCAGACCGACGCGCTGCACTGCGTGATGAACACCCCGGTGATCATGGATGGCTACATTTATGGCGTGGACAGCTACGGCGAACTGCGGTGCCTGGAGTTTCTGACCGGCGACCGGGTGTGGGAGAGTCTTGCCGCCGTGAAGAAGGACCGCTGGGCCAATATCCACTTCATTCAGCATGGCGAAAACACCTGGATGTTCAACGAACATGGCGAGCTGATCATCACCCGGCTGACTCCTGAAGGTTATGAGGAAATCAGCCGGACTAAAATCATCGAACCTACCCGGGAGCAGCTTCCGCGCGGGGTAACCTGGTCGCACCCCGCCTTTGCCAACCGGCACGTCTTCATCCGGAATGATCAGGAGTTAAGGTGTGTGGATTTGGGGCAGTAGGTTTGGGTAACCATCAGTGGAATCTTTGGTTAACATGGTTTCTGTGGCAGGATATTGCCGCTATAGCAGTAAAAAAGATGGATCTCTTTATCTCAGTAAGAAGTTACTAGTGTTTTTTACTGTCATGGCGGTAAAATATCAATATTTTCTTGGTTAATTAATACAAAAGCATTATTTTTACCGCTATAAAGGCAAAAAAATGCAATCACAGGAATTGGCAGAGGTAATCAAGGTGCATCGCAAGGCGGCCAAACTCAGTCGGGTTCACCTGGCGGAACTGGCGGGAGTGGGCAAAACGGTGATATTTGATATCGAGAAGGGGAAAGAATCGGTTCAGTACAACACCCTGCGAAAAATCCTCAAGGTGTTGAATATTAAGATCATATTGGTCAGTCCTTTGCTTGATCATCTGAATGAATCCGGGCATGATTAAGGGTAATACTTTTGTGAATGGTACCAGGCCAGGAGCACAGACAAAATGGCGGATGGATGAATTTGAATGCGTACAAGTATGAAAAGGGCAAAAGTTTTTGTGAAAGGTATAGAGGCCGGTATTTTGACCGAAGTAATCCGGGGCAAGGAGTACCTTTTTGAATATCTCGACGGATATTCGGGTCCCGGGGTATCACGAACCATGCCTGCCAGGATCAGGGTATACCAATTCGATACCTTCCCTCCTTTCTTTGACGGATTGTTACCCGAAGGTTTTCAGCTTGAGGGGCTGTTGAAAATCAAAAAGATCGACAGGCACGATTATTTCTCCCAACTGATTGAGGTTGGAAATGACATGATCGGTGCCGTTACCGTTAAAGAATGGACAGAATGAACCGTTGCCCGATTTCATATCAGCCTTGCGGGGATCTCCGCTACAGTGAGGCAGGACTCCGGCTTTTATCCGCCAGATTGGTCTCCCTTCACGACCTTGAATATTCTGCTGAAGAGCAAAGAAATGAGGCTTTTAACCGCGCTTCAAAAATCTCAATTCAGGGGGTTCAGCCGAAACTGAGTGCAAAATTGAACATCAGGGAAGGTAAATTCGACCTTGTCGATATGGGGGGGCGATTTATCCTGAAACCGCAGCATCAATTCTTTCCTGAATTGCCCGAAAACGAAGACCTGACCATGCGGCTTGCAAAATTAATTGGCCTGGAGATTCCCTTGCACGGTTTGATTTGGTCAAAGGACAACACGCTGACTTACTTCATTAAACGGTTCGACAGGAAGGGGCAAAATGACAAGGTAGCCATGGAAGATTTTGCCCAGTTAGCCGGAAGGAGCCGGGATACAAAGTACAGTTACAGCATGGAGAAAGTAGTTGGCCTGATTGACACTTACTGCACCTTCCCCGCAATTGATAAGTTTAAGCTGTTCAAAATGGTCTTGTTCAATTACCTGATTGGAAATGATGACATGCATCTCAAGAATTATTCTGTCGTGACTGAAGGCGGACAGGTCAGGCTGTCGCCATGCTATGACCTTGTAAACACTACCATTGAATACAAAAAGCCTGATGAAGAAATTGCCTTACCCCTCATGGGAAAGAAAAAGAATTTGACCCGCAAGATGCTGGTCGAATACTTTGGGCTCGAAAGGTGCGAACTGACCCCCAGAAGTGTCGATAAGGTTCTGGAAACCATTACCACGGCAGTTCCCCTATGGAAAGAATTAATTGGGATCAGTTTCTTGTCTGACAAGATGAAAGATAAGTATCAAGGTTTATTGGATGCACAACTGAAAACGCTTGATTTGCAATAGATTATCCTGTATCGGTTTAAGCGTCCGGGTATTTTGTGTACTTAAACGCTTCTTAATCCTTAATTATTTCTGTTTCTTCAAGGTCTAAAATCATGGAGTGAATTTCATATTCAAACCACTCCTTAAAAATCCTGAAGGTTCTTTTTTGTGGCCAGTCGCTTGTGTCGGTGTGCCAGTCATTCAACTCGTTCTGAAAGATCTTGTCGAAGTTCTTTTTCAGCCAGTTTTCAGTTTGTTCGTTGCTGTCCCGCTCCCGGACCAGGTAAATGTTGGCTTCTTCTTTTTTGGTAACCGGAGATTCGGGGTAGAGATAATATACCCAGTCGTAAAACGGCTTTTTGGGCTTCACCACAATGGCATTGCGGTTGATGCTGTCATAGAAAAAAGGAATTGGATCTATCATTTTTAAAAGTGTTAATCAGATTTGAATTCATATAGGAATGATTTGAAAAGGGTCATTTTATTGTGTACTATCATTTGGATGATATGTTTGAAATCTTGCACTGACAGCTTAAGAGTTTATAAAAGGCAACATCCTTATTTTGAAGTTAAAATGGGATAAATTTTATTTTCTGTAAATTCTTTTATTTCAAAGGCTAACTTCTTCTAATACAAAGTTTCAGCCTCATCTGGTATGAACATATCGCCTGGGTAACGAACATCAACTCCAAAGTCGCTTAACAACCAACAAATCCTCATTTGCTTTGAGTAACCATTGTTTTATGAAATCTTTCGTAGCCTCATTCATAAAGCAACCCCTTCTAATACAACTTGTTTTATAATGTGCCCTGTAATTTCCTTTTTTAAGTTCACTTCGTCTTCACTTTGAATTAAAATATCTGCGGAAATTTTGAACCTGGCCAGTTCTTTTCTCATGGTTGATTTAATGGTTCTTTTCTCATGGATGTCTATAGTTTCTTTGGTGACTATCAGAAAATCATAGTCACTGTCATCAGTGTTGTCTTTTCTTGCCCGGGAACCAAAAAGCAGAATAGTGCAATCCGGTAGAATTTTTCTTACGGTCTCTTTAATTATCGATAATGGTTTTAAATTACTACTTATCATATGTCTATCTGTAAACCAATATCAAAGCTACTTAAAATATTCAGAATTAGAATCCGCAGTTTTGTATTTTACTATTCAACTGGTCTCAATTCGTTTTTTCAGTTGATAGCATTATGTGGATAAAAGTGAAGTTTTAGATATGGCTAAAAAATACACTCAAGCCGTAAGGGCAAAGTATACATTAATGAAAATTTCCCTGTTTGGATCTTATGCCAAAGGTAATTGCCACAAGGATAGCGATATAGATGTTGCCGTAATTTTAAAAGATTACAGCAACCTGATTGACATCCGGCTGGATTTGATGCGGTTGAGAAGGAAAATTGACAGCCGGATTGAACCACATCTATTCCGTGAAAAAGATTTTGATATTTCAAATCCGTTGGTATATGAGATAGTGAAATATGGCGTGGAAGTAGGCTCCGGGTGAACGAAGGGGACTCAAGTTTTTCAGCGGAAGGCCTCAGGAATGAATTCACTTATACCCACCCAATTAATATTTGAAACCCCATTTGGAAATAAAACGGAAATTCATTAAGCAATACTTTTTGTTAAGTGGTGTCAGGCTTTGTTTGCCATTTACAATATCATGCATCATCCTGAAATAATGGGGCTTTAATCTTTTGTGAATTTTGTCCCACCTTACCATCCTATCGATTAGTTCCAAAGTAATTTCTGGGTCATCTGTATTTTTCGAAGTATCTGATTCAGAATCATCATCCGTTTCAAAAAGAAGATCAGGTGATTTGGCAATGACAATATCTATAATTGTAACTCCGGTAGAAACATCACCTGGTAATATATTTGAATTGTTCTTCAGCTTTATCATTAAATTCCATGCAGTATTTTTCTGGACAGTAGATAGATAATTTGTTTCTCTGCCCCATTCTTCAATTTTATTCCATACTTTTGAAGGAATTGATTTAATAAGATCAAGGTCTTCCTTGCGCTTTTGGATTTCAACATCATCTTCAGAGATAATTATTCTCTTTATCGGATTTTTTCTGTCTATAAGATCTTGTCGAATAGAATCCAATTCAAATTTGAAATTATTGTCTCTCAATTTAATCCAGCATTCCTCCTTTTTTGCCCATTCACCATATAAACCACCGGGAGCTGTATCCTTTATATAAGCTTCGATCCTGGTCATCATCACGTACAACAATGACTTCAAGGATACAGAAATTTCCTGGGTCTTCCATATCCTGTAAAGATCAAGCTGATTCTGTGTCAAACAGTTTAATAATGTAATAGTGTAAGGTACTGTGATATAGCGCATGTCCCCGATCGAATTGGGCTTAACTCCGTATACTTTCTCAGCTGTCCTGTACAGAATTGCTTTAGCAATGGTATCCTCAAAATATACATTGGTCAGTTTGTTTACCAAATTGAAGTTCATGAATTGAACGTAGTTTTTCTGATTTCCTCGAACCACGAAATGCGGACCAATCAATATTTTTTTTCCTTCAGTTATCTCTTGATATGCGTTAACATATTTGGCGAGTTCTTCTTTTGTGAATAATTGATTCTTTGGATTTTTCAAATCAAAAGCCTTCTTCCTGGATGGAGTAAAGCCTTCTTTAAGAATCGCGTTTCTATATTGGCCTCTGGCTCTCTCATAGAACCATTTCGTTTGTATATTCCTGTTATCGGTAATAGGGGTAAAGATGTTTCTGGAAAGCTTCTCAAGTTCAATATGATAAGGTCGGTTGCTGCTCAGATCGGAGACTGAAACTTTGTTCTGCGTATTTGCATACTCGGAAATTCTGGAAACAATTTCGCTGAATTTTTCTTTGTTTTTAACTACTGAAATTTTTACCTGAACGAATATATTTGAAATATCTGCTTTATCTTTTTTTTGAGTATGATATATTGAAGCTGTTGTCTGTCCCCCATTTACAATTTGAAAGTCCTTCACAGTAGCTATTATTTTGCCATAACCATTTACTCCGTCTTCAAGTAGAATTTCATCAGCAGTAGCTGCTAATCCATTATTGAATGCAAGGAACATTTCAGGTTCCTTAATTATTGTTGTTCTTATACCCTTATTTATTTTCCCAGTGAATTGCAAGAATGACCGGACATTTTGTTCAAGTAATCTAGACCCAAATCTTTCGTAAATGGAAGCCAAAGCTTCACCAGGAATGATTGCAAGGTAGGATTGATATTCTTCATTAACAGATGGTGAAGGAATACAAGGAACGAAAAAACCGTCTGCTTTAAAATTTATCTCAATTGGGATATGGGATTTCTCACTCAGATTATGTAGGCTTTCAATATCAAATACTTTATAATAAAAATTGTAGCCGGAAATAGTAGTATTCTTAGGGTAGTCTCCTTTATAAATACCGTTTGTCAGTATGAATGCGTTCACTCTGACCAGATTTTCTTTTATTTCTTCTGAACGGGCAAGTGTGTAGGCAAATTGAAAAATCTCTGATGATTCCTCAATTTCATCAACATAATCACTTCTGAAGTATTTGTTTCGTTCATCGTGTCCGGAATATATTGCCTTTCTGAAGAAGTTCAGTATTCGCTTTGAGGCTGTGTCAATATCAGTTCCTGATATTTTTGAAATCTCATCAGTACCATTAAAAATAGTAATAAACAAATCAACTGTTTCGTAGTTTTCCGAAATTGAATAGGCATTAATTTTGTGCTGTTTGGGTGTTCCCAAAGCCTTTTCATCATATTTGACCACAATATTTTCAGATTCTCCTGAAGCAGCCAGCAAATCAACAGCCTGCTGGGTAAACACCTGTTCAGAGATTGCTCCCTCTTCATCTGTTGATTGGATAGCAGTAATTTCCTGCATTAATGCAGTGTAAAACTTGTTTAGTTCTTGATTCTCTATGGCTGTACTCATTATATAGTCAGGTTATCAAATATAGTATGTTCCGACTCTGCATAGTCTTTGCAATCAGACATGATAATCGAATATTTTACATCGCCCACACCACTTCTAATTTCGTTTTCCTGTATTCTGGGGAAATTGTCGGTTACACGATAGAAATTGTCCTTCCTGATATAATATCCCGTATCGTTGTATAAATTTGCCTGATGTTCGAAATAGCCAACTTCATAAAGTTTGGATCTGAATCGGTTTAATGCAATAATGTCTTTGTTAAGGATATCATATAATGAGGAAACCATCGTGTTTAATGATTCACCGCTTTCCTGAACCTTCTCCAAAGAAATGTGGTATAGAAATAGTTTGTCAAGATGAGTATTGTCAAGCTGACGTTCACTGCTGATCTGAACCTTCTGATGATTATTTCCATGAGTTGTCTTTACTTCCAGTGCCCAGTTATTCATCTGAAAATCCCGGATCTCACCGGAGGGACCAACCCATGAGTCCAGAATATGTTGAAAATTGCTGCTGTTTTGAAAAAATTTGCGGAGAAAGTATAGCTCACCAAACAGGCCTCTTTGTTCTTCCGGAGACAGTCCGCAAGAATTTAATCTGGAAAACAATGATTTCCATTTTTCAAATCGGTTAAGGAGAGTCCTTACAAATTGTTTCTCTTCAGATTCCAATTTTATACTTTCGATCAGGTCTTCGCATAAAACTGAGAAAATATCTTGGTGTTGATTACTGATCAATTTAATAAGTAAAATGTTTTTCCCATTAATGTTGTGGTCAGGGGAAAGCTCGAGTTGAATTTCCTGTAATTTATCAAAAGATGAAACATTAATATTGATTCTTTCATTTACTGCAGCGGCAATACATAATATCTTTTCCGGTTGCAGCATTGCGATGTAAACATCAGGCAAGACAGCACCGGAATATCTTCTTAGAAGTAATCCATTTTTCACAGAACTATCATTTGCCAATTCTTCCCAAATCTGATTAATCTTCATCTTCATTATCATTTTCTATTTCATCATCAATATTAAATAATGGCAGTAATTGCCGGTGAACTGCATACTGGACCGAGGAATTATAGCGACTACCGGGAAAACTAACTGCAAATCCAATCAAAGGATCACTTCCTGATGGAAGAGCAGCACTTTTCGGCTCAAGAAAATAAATCAAAAGCAACGGATTTTTGGGATCCCGGAACTCATTTCTGACAATATCACCATTGGGGTAATCATTTTTGTAATCCTTGTTATTCTTTTTGTGGAATTCAATTGTCCTTGCAAGTGCTTCAGATTTAAGTGACTCACTGAGATCAATAAATTCATCTTTCGGACTTATGATATGGTTTTTCCTGATAAAAAAAGTAGTTGAATCCGATCTCTCTTCAGCATTACGCCGATACCAACAACCAATGTCAATCGTTTTCCCGTTTTTTTCGATCTGGATACGTTCTGATGTATCCGCTTTAGACATAACTCCAATACTCCATTCTGTCAATTCTCCATTGGTATTTTGAAGGTTTATAAACTGCAAAAGGTTGACAGGATCTACTCGTACCAAAGAATCAGGGACCTTAAATTTTTGAAAGAATGGTCTTATAAAATCTGTTGAAACATTCTTCCAAAGATAATTGTTTCTGTTGGTTTCATATAAATCGTTAAGGGTTGAAATAAATTCAACTGTCGCATCCAAATTCGACTTTATTACAGCAGGATTCTTTTGTAACTGATATGATTCAACCAACCTGCCTGCCCAGGATACGTCGACATTCACCGCCCTGCGGATTTTATTGGATGCTGAAATCTGTAAAACTCCGGGATGTGTGCGTACTTTTATGGCATATTGTTCCGGTGTACTTCCAGCAACATCTGACATGTAATCAAATTCATTTCTTAACTCCTCTGAAGCGAGAGTGATATGGCAGAACCATTCGTTTAATTCACAGCTTGTAAAGAGACGACACAAGTCAACATATCCGGGTCTATATCCAAACCATCGGCCCATTTGCATAAGTGTATCATACATTCGTGAAGCCCTCAGGTAATAACTTACCGATAAACCTTCCAGGGTAAGTCCCCGTGAAAGTTTATCACCTCCGACAGCAATTACCGACAACCCATTTTTATGATCATAGTAATTCAGTGCATCAGCAGATCCTCCATTAATTTTTCTAACCTGGATTCTTGCAACTGCTTCCGGAAGTTGTTTTTTAACATCAGCCCATGAGTGAACCTGTACTGCACTGTCAATATTCCGGAGTTCAGTATTTAGAATTTGTTGTGAAACAGTTTTATAGGATTTATATGTGCCTGAATCTACTTCAAATACATGGCGGAATTCTTCAATGATAGAGGGAATTTTCATCTCTATTCCTCTACGGTAAAAATCAAATTCTTTTTCAACCAGTTCTTTTATATGATCCTGCCACCTGACAAATCTGCTTACATGAATCAACATAGAGTTGTGGGAATACTGCTGTCCTCTCAGCCTCCTGACCGCGCATGTAATAATGAAACTTTTTATCGCCAGGCGCAAAGAATCCGGAACAGTAGCCGGTAATTCTGTATCTCTTTTATGGCCATTGGGTACAAAACTCTGATAATCATCTATTCTGTTTACAATTGGAAGTACCTCATCTGAAACTTCATCGTATTCAAGAACTCTGATTCCGAATACTTTTTCAGGGCCTATATAATTCGTTGGTGCCTGAATGTTGATTATAAAATCTCTGGGAAATAACTGATCTTCTTCAATAGGGATAAAAATATTGGCAAAAGGAGTAGCGGTATAACCGACATATCCGCTTTTGTCAAATAATCTCAGAATATTTCGGATATGCTCATTTATTTTTGTTGATTTATCCTCATCCTTGTTTGTGTTAATTGATGCATTATCAGCCTCATCATCAATCAGTAATAAAGATTTTGAGTTAATTCTTTTCTCTCCTTTTTCATTTGTCCCTGCCTGGGCACTTAGCCACTGATACAGTTTTTCGAGAACTCTTGTATTCTTTTTTACAACTGCAACTATTGGTTCATTTGTATTAAAAGTTTGTGTTGTTCGGGCACTGAAGTCACCATTGTCGGCACTTGATGTAACCGAGTGAACCGGAAGTGCACTTTCGCCTATTCCAACCCCAATTGTATGCTGACCAGTATTGAAAGCACGCTGGAATTGTGTGTCAAATCCAAGGTAACCTTCATCCAGTCGAAGCTGTGTCTGACTACGTAGATTATTATGAATCCCTGCTAATACAATAATCAGCTTAAAGCCTGCATCTGTAGCTTTACAGATTAAACCGGTATAGTTTGAGGTTTTCCCTGACTGGACCTGACCAACGACCAAACCATATTTACTGATTATCACATTTTGATCCGGATTAAATAAACCGTCCAGGGTTCTGTCCGTGAGTTTATCCAATTGGTTCAATACGGCCTCCGGGTAATTCTTTTCATCCTGAAGATAATTTCTATATCTGTCCCAGAACTTCCATTCAATTGAAGTCTTTTTCTCCATTATCCATGGGAGTCTGCTTTCTTCTTTTTCAATAATCCGGAATTCATCCATTCTGATATTATAATTAGCCTGAACCTCCCGGATTAGTGTAGCTCTATCAAGCGAGGCAAAGCTTGGAATATGTAATATCTGAGTTACTGCATCTTCAATTTGTTGCTGGGTTACTGAAGTGGTGGCAGGCAGCAAGATTCTGATTGTACGTATAGCTTGTTGTATCATAACAATATTAATTTATGAACTCTAAAAAGTGAGTGAACTGGTTAAAGGGGTCTATGTTGGCAATTATTGCTTTTGCTTCGTCTGCGGTTTTTCCCTTCGAGATCAGACTATTAAACATGACCTCCATCGTATTCCTAATCGGTTCCTGGTCTGCAGCTTCAAATGGATCGCCTTGAGTTTCGGGCTCTTCGGCTGCCTTTATATAGATGGATTTTGACGGGATATTTTCCTCGATAAAACGCACCAGTGTTTCAATTGCCATTTCCGGATCATTCTGCGCCTGAGATTTTACCAGTTCCAGCAAAGGATGCTCTCTGTTTACTTTGTAAAACCATTTATTTCCTCTTTTGTGATCGATCCAAAGTGGAACAAATTTTTGTCCGTTTGATTGCTTTATTGTTTTTCCCCTGTGCCGATATACTTCAACTCCTTGTGTCCGTACTTTTGTTGCATAATTTTTAATCTGATCTCTATAGATGAGTGGTGGACGGGCTACTGATTTTTTAATATCGATTTGCCAGTCTGCGTCAAGTGAATTGGGAATGTCTATCAGTATTCTCACCAACTTGTAATGCTCCTCTTTCCGGAATAATCCAAGCCAATCTCCAGCGAGCAAAAGTCTTTCATTTCGGTATATGTAAAACCCCTGATGCTCATTCCATCCTTTTGTTCCTTCAGCAATCCTGAAGGATTCATCATTAAGTTTTGATTTGTGTGGTAAAACATATCCCTTAATGATCACTTTGCCATTGTGTAGTTGTTCTTCGGAGAATGATTGGGTGGCAGGTTCACCAGTTAAAAATGGATTCCATGGCTTTATTTCATAGTCCTGAAAGAAGATTTTTATTTTTTTGCTCTCGATAAACCTGTGAAAAACCATTGCAAGATGTTTTTTAACCATTTCCATGATAAGCAAAAATTTGTCAAGGGCATTATTATCGCTTTGACGAAAATGCTTTACAATCCGATCAATATCATTCCAAATAACCAGAGTCCCTGTACTGTCATCATCAAATACAGATTCATCATAATTCTCGGGCAGAAACCTGATTAAGTTCCATTTTCCGGTTTGATTTACATAGTCAAGGTCCCAGGTCCAATATGCGGGAGAACATTCAAGTTTCTTTGATAAAACTGTTAATTTTCTGGCTTGTGAAAAGGATGCCGTTTTAAGTCCTAGTCCGAAACGCCCCAAATCTTTTGAACTTCTGTCAGCCAATGGATTTTTACTTCCAGGACGCATTGCCTGAATCAGTTCCTCGTTGTCCATTCCTGATCCGTCATCTTTAATTGACAGCCAGGTTTCCGATCCTTTCCAGTCAAAATTTATCCACACATTTTTTGCATTGGCCGAAATAGAATTGTCAATAATATCTGCTACAGCGGTTTCGATATTATAACCAATCGCCCTGAAGGTCTCTATCATGGAAGACGCCTCTGGGATGGCAGGGGTGGTTTGATATTGAGAAATGTCAATCATATGTCTTGGTAAGTTAATTTTTAAAACTACACTTGGTTTTAGAATGTAGTTATTACGTTTTTTTGTTTAGTGTTTTATATGATTTTTAATGGTAGCAATTTACATATTCATATTTTGGTTTTGAATTCGTATTTGATATTTAGTCCAAAATAATTCTGACTGAATCCGCAATTTTTTGCGCCATTAATGGCGGTACTGCATTCCCAATCTGTTTAAATGCTGCTGTCCTGTTTTGGCCTTCTTTGACTCCTTCAAAGTAATAGTTGTCTGGGAAGGATTGTAATCTTGCAGCTTCACGTACACTTAAGGAACGATTCTGTTCAATGTCCGGATGGATATAATAATGACCATCTCTGGATATATGGGCTACAACAGTTTGTGAACAGGTTAAATCACTGGCAACGACCTTAAATCGATCAAAAAATGAGTGTCTGTTTTTGTGTGTCTTTAAATATTCTGGAAGGTCATTGTAATCAAGCCGAAGTTTTTCCTTATTCCATTTCTGTACAGCAATCCTGTAAATCCTCTTGTCTTGTTCAGATTGTGGTCTGGCGACATGCTGTGTTAAAATGTCCATGCCATTCCTTAACGCAGTCTGGTTGAGATATTCGTTGGTTTCTGATATGTACCTCGTATATTTATCTGTTCCTTGCCCTGCACTAATTGGAGGGAGGTCATTTAAAATATGCTCAACTTTGAAATCTTGTGAAATTCGTATTGACTCTAAATCCGGAAAATCAACATTTAAATCTTTCCTTAATCCAATGATGATGACACGCTTACGGTTTTGCAAAACACCAAAATTATTGGCCGCCAGAGTATACAGTTTCATCCGGTAACCCTTTTCAAAGAAGAGAGTCTTCATAAGATTTAGATAAGCACCCTCCTTTGCAGATTTCAGCCCAAGTACATTTTCAAATACAAATAATTTTGGGCTGTATTTTTCCAGAAACTCTGCATACTGTATATAAAGGAAATTTCTCGGATCACTTTTCATCCCATCAGCAGACCTAGCTCTACCAACCAATGAATAAGCCTGGCAGGGCGGGCCTCCAATTATCAGATCAACTTCTTCTCCATTTAGTTGTTCTGAAATCATGCGAAATATGGTTTCGTTGGTTTTTGTCCCGATAGGGAGATTAATTACACTATTCAGTATATTTTCTGGAATTACTCTGTATAATTCTGTTCTGTTAATCTCTCCTTTAAGGTAAGAGTAATATATCTCAGATTTATTTATTGATTTTAGATAATGAAAGGCAACCCTTGTTTTAAGGGTATTGCAGGCTGCCTTGTCGACTTCGACATGGGCAATTGGCTTATAACCTGCCTGAATAAAACCTTCAGATAAACCACCGGCTCCTGCAAATAAATCAATGTAGTTCATCCAATAACTTGTCTAGAGTGATATTAAGTTTAACGCGTTTTAATTCACATTCAAAAATAGTTACAATTTTCCATCCGAGTTGGGTCAACCTTAGAAAGTTTTCACTATCCTTCTGTTTATTACCTTGTATTTTTTCCATCCACCAATCTGTTCTGGTCTTGGGAACAACAAAGTATCGACAGCCCTCATGACCATGCCAGAAGCATCCGTTAACAAATATAACAGTTTTGTATTTTGGAAGTACAATATCCGGCTTGCCGGGAAGATTTTTGTCATTTAACCTGTATCTGAAACCTTTTGAGAACAGAAATTTCCTGAGCAAGATTTCCGGTTTGGTATTCTTCCCTTTGATCCGGCTCATGTTGTAACTTCTGGTTGCTTTATCGTGAACATCGGTCATATTATTTACCCTTTACTAAATCAAAAACACCCCACTTTCGGCCCTGAATATAATGAATTGTTGTGCCGATATAAAATTGCCGTTAATTTAAGCATTTTTCCCATCAGGCTTATGACAAAATATTCTGGTCTTGTAAAACCTTCGTTTTCATCAGGAATAATTAGCTGGATTTTTTTATTACTTTGTCCCCATTACTCTTACCCCTGTAAATTTCACGGGGAGAGTAGCCTTTGAAACCTACTAAATTTTCTGACGATGACCAAGCTGTTTTTCAGAATCATGGGATTAGCCGGCGTAATGTTGCTGGTGCAATGCCAAACGCCGCCGGAAAACGGTACGGCACGCATTACCGACTCGAACACGCCGCTCCACCTGCTGCAACCCGATTACGACACGCCCTATGTTATTCCCCAAAAGGAGGAGATCACCGCTGTCCTCAGCCGGATTCATGCCTACCTCGACGAAACTACCCCGGCCAGCCTGATTGACCGCGAAACCGGCAACGAGGTAAAGGATTACCAAACGATTAACTCCGGAACCATTTTCAGGAAGGGGGACTTCCGGCTGGTTAGCTACGAATGGGGCGTTACTTACGCAGGCATGCTGTTAGCCAGCGAGGCATCCGGAGATCCCAAATATGCCGCCTATACCTTCAGCCGGATGAAGTTTCTGTCGGAAATCCGGCCCTATTTTCAGAAAATCGACCGGGAGCAGCCGGTTAACCACGTGGCCATCTATTCTATCCTCCATCCGCACGCCCTGGATGATGCCGGGGCCATGTGCGCCGCCATGATCAAATCGCTGCAGGCCGGATTGGAGGCCGACCTGGACCCGATGATCGTGAATTACATCGATTATATCAGCAACCGGGAGTTTCGCCTCGAAGACGGAACCCTCGCCCGGAACCGTCCCATGCGCAATTCGGTATGGCTCGACGACCTTTTCATGAGCGTGCCGGCCCTGGCGCAGATGGGTAAATATTCCGGGAATCCGGTCTATTTCGATGACGCCGTAAGGCAGGTACTGCAGTTCGCCCAAAGGATGTTTAACTATGAAAAGGGACTTTTCATGCATGCCTGGATCCAGGATATGGAGGAACACCCGCAGTTCCACTGGGCCCGTGCCAACGGATGGGCGGTGATGACGCTCGTGGAGCTGTTAGAGGTACTGCCCGAAGACTATCCCGGAAGGGACAAGGTCCTGGACCTGCTGAGGCGCCATATCCGCGGACTGGCTGATTACCAGTCGCCGCAAGGATACTGGCACCAGCTGATCGACCGGAACGACTCCTTCCTGGAAACCTCCGCGACGGCCATTTTTGTCTATTCGATCGCCCGGGCAGTCAACCGGGGCTATGTCGATGCTAAAGTATACGGTCCCATGCTTTGCCTGGCCTGGAATGCCGTGGCCGCAAAGGTCAATGCGCAGGGACAGGTCGAAGGCACCTGCGTGGGCACCGGAATGGGCTTTGATCCGGCATTCTACTATTATCGCCCGGTGAGCCCCTATGCCGCACATGGCTACGGGCCGGTTCTCCTGGCTGGCGCTGAAATGATCTCCCTCCTCGGAAACGCCTTCCCGAAGATGAACGACAGCGCCATCCTTTTCTATGAGGAGGAGATCAAGACCGATGCGCCCATATTCACCATACAGTAAACTTTTGTTATCCGGGATGAAGGAAGAAATTAACTGGCCGACTGGAAGTAGTCCATTAAAAGCAAAACCATTTATCCGGATGACCTGTTGAGAAGACTTATGAGAAAAATATTTGGTTTTTTTGTCATGTATTGGCTTTTGGTTTCTGCCGTTGGCGGGCAACCATCCCGGATTTCCGTACACGATCCGGTTATGATCCGTGAGGACGGCAGGTATTACCTGTTTGCGAACGGCATTGGATGGCATGGATTACCTGGTGTTTCACGGGTATGATGCTGCCGATAATGGTCGCTCCAAACTAAGGATATTTATATTGAATGGGGACGATGACGGATGGCCGTTAGTTGGCGATGAAACTTACTAAATCAATAGTTATGAGAAAATTTTGTATTTCTGGCTTTATATTTCTGGGGCTGTTTGCTTTAATAATCCAGTCACTGACTGCCCAGATCGGAACCCGGTTTCCGTCGGAGAGAAAGGTAATAAAGGACCCGGTCACCGGGGTTGACCTGGTCTTCCTGACCAGCACACCGGCCGGGGATTCCAAGATTTATCAGACCCATAATCAGTGGACGGCCGACGGAGAGTGGTTGATTTTCAGGTCGGGGCGGGTAAAAGGCGAGGCCATGGCGGTACATGAGAAAACGGGTGTTCTGGTGCAGGTGACCGAGGGTGGCTATACCGGGATGCTGAATATCGCACGGAATTCGATGAAGCTCTATTTTATGCGTTTCCCGCCTGGAAATGAACGCCGTAGCGGCTCCCTCCAACTGGTGGAGGTTGACCTGGCCAGGTTGTTTGCCGACAGTGAATCGGGCAATCTGCAACCGGAGCATGTATATCAGCGGATCTGCGGAACAACACCTCCGGAATGGGGCGCCAGCGGTGACATTGCCCTCGATGGCAGCGAAGAGTGGGTATGGATCAAGGTGGGAAAGGGAGAAGCCGCAACGCACCTTCCCGAGGGTATGCCCGTGGCTGAGTCATTCGGACCCAGAAAAATGGGAGCCGGTCCAGGCGGTATTGCCGGGATGAATGTCGTGACAGGCGAGACCCAATATGTGGTTTCTGTACCGTTTCAGGTGGGGCACATTCAGAGTAATCCGTGGGTACCCGGACAAATCGTTTTCTGCTGGGAAACCGGCGGCAAGGCCCCGCAGCGAACCTGGATCGTAAATTCCGACGGGTCTGGTCTCCGCCCGCTCTATCCC
>JAUWAB010000093.1 GCA_030602265.1 Prolixibacteraceae bacterium
AAGTGTTCTGAAGTTACCGTAGCCAAGTCTGCAAGCATAAATATTGATGATTGTTCATGGAGTGTAACCTACACGTATACCATAACTGATGCCTGCGGAAATGTTGCCGATGATGTGATAATAATATATTCCGGAGGAGACCAGTCTGCGCCTACCCTGATCTCCGGAGCTGAAATCCCAACCGGTGATACCGGAATGGATCTTTGTCTGGCTGACCTGCCCGAAGGACCGTCGGTTGAAGATATCGCCGCACTCTTCGAAGACGAATGTTCAGCAGTAGTCGTTACCATGACCGAAAGTCAGACCGGCGACGATTGCAGTTGGAGTGTTACCTATACCTACACCATTGAAGATGCCTGCGGAAACGCTGCTGACGATGTAGTGATCACCTACTCTGGCGGTGACAAAACCGCTCCTACTTTGATTTCAGGTGCTGAGATCCCAACCGGTGAGACAGATATGAATCTATGTCTGGATGACGCTCCTGAAGGACCATCGGTTGAGGAAATTGCAGCTTTATTCGAAGATGCTTGTTCTTCCGTGTTGGTAATCAAATCAGTAAGCATGACAGCTGATGAATGTAACTGGAGCGTTACCTATACCTATACCATTAGCGATGAATGCGGAAATATGGCAAGTGAAGTTCAAGTTACCTATTCAGGAAAAGATCAGGAACTCCCGGAAATTGTTTGTCCGCAGATTACTCCGCTTTGTGCTGTCGAGGAAATACCAGCTTACGCCACGCTTCAGGAATTCCTGGATGCAGGCGGATATGTGTATGATGCATGCCAGCTGGATGAAGATTCCTGGCGTCTGGTTTCCGAAGAAATTGACGGCGAATATCCGGAAGTATATTTAATTACCCGGGTTTATGCCATCTCAGATATGTGTGGCAATGAAAACAGCTGCGAACAGACTATACTTGTCCCGGCGGTCATCGCGATTGAACTGACTCCGACACCCACCATCTGTGATGCTGAAGCAGGTACAATTACTACCGCAATTACCGGTGGCACTCCGGTTTACTCATTCGAGTGGACTGGGCCGAATAATTTTGAATCTAACGAACAGGATATTGTCAATTTGGCTGCCGGACTCTATACGCTTATAGTAACGGATATAAATGGTTGCACACAAACGGCTTCTATTACTGTGGATACAGAAGAATCCGATATAACCCTCTCCTCTGAAATCACCGCCAACATCTGTACCGCCAACAACGGCGCAATTGACCTGACCGTCACCGGTGGATCCGGTACATACACCTTCGAGTGGAGCGGTCCGGATAACTTTACCGCCGACACCGAAGACATCACCGGTCTGGCTGCTGGCGAATACATCGTCATCGTTACCGATGAAAACGGTTGTGAGGCTAACGCTACCTATACCGTCGATCAGGTTACCCAAACCCTGAACTTAACTGAAGACATTACCCTGACCATATGCACGGCTGACAACGGAGCCATCGACCTGACCGTCTCCGGTGGAACCGGAACCTACACCTTCGAATGGAGCGGACCGGAAAACTTTAGCGCTGATACAGAAGATATCACCGGTCTGGCTGCAGGGGATTACACCGTCATAGTAACCGATGAAAATGGCTGCGAGGCTACCGCTACCTATACTGTCGATCAGGATACCCAAACCCTGAACTTAACTGAAGACATTACCCTGACCATATGCACGGCTGACAACGGAGCCATCGACCTGACCGTCTCCGGTGGAACCGGAACCTACACCTTTGAATGGAGCGGCCCGGATAACTTTACCGCCGACACCGAAGACATCACCGGTCTGGCTGCTGGGGATTACACCGTCATAGTAACCGATGAAAACGGTTGTGAGGCTAACGCTACCTATACCGTCGATCAGGATACCCAAAACCTGACCCTGGAAGAAGTCATCACCGCCAACATCTGTACCGCCAACAACGGCGCCATCGACCTGACCGTTACCGGCGGCACCGCTCCTTACACCTATGCATGGAGCAATACGGAAGGCTTCAGCGAAACCACTGAAGATATCGACAACCTGGCGGCCGGAGATTACACCGTCATCGTGACCGATGCCAACGGCTGCGAAGCTACCGCTACCTTCACCGTGACTCAGGAAAACAACACCCTGACCATCACTGAAGACATCACCGCCACCATCTGCACCGCCAACAACGGGGCCATCGATATTACCGTCGCCGGTGGTACCGCACCTTACACCTATGCTTGGAGCGGCCCGGCCGGATTCAGCCAAACCACCCAAGACATCAGTAACCTGGCTGCAGGTCTGTACACTGTCGTTGTAACAGATGCCAACGGCTGTGAAGCTACCGGTTCATTCACCGTAACTCAGGAAAACAACACCCTGACCATCACCGAAGACATTACCGCCACCATCTGCACCGCCAACAACGGCGCTATAGACATTACCGTCACCGGAGGCACCGCTCCTTATACCTATGTCTGGAGCGGTCCGGCCGGATTTACCTCTGCATCAGAAGATATTATCAACCTTACATCAGGAGACTACCTTATAACGGTTACGGATATTAACGGTTGCACTGCCAGCATGACCATTACCATCGGGCAGATCAACAATGAGCTGACATTAACGGCGACTGCCAAACCCGCAATATGCAGCGCTAAAAATGGCTCAATATCTGTTTCCGTTATAGGTGGCTCACCTGAATACACCTATGTATGGAGCGGACCTGACGGGTTTACCGCTTCAACTGCAGAAATCAACAATTTAGCCCCTGGTGCCTATTTCATAACCGTTACTGATATTAACGGATGCTCTGTCAGCGAAACCATTACCCTCGGACAGATCATCCAGGAACTGACCATTACCGGCATTACAGCACCCGCAATCTGTAACGCCGCGATCGGTTCCATATCAGTTTCGGTTATGGGTGGCACACCCGCATATATTTACAGATGGACCGGGCCTGGCGGATATGTCTCCAGCCTGGAAAACCCGGTTAATCTGCGTGCCGGAATCTATAACGTAACCGTTACCGACCAGAATGGCTGTTCGGTCACTGCCAGCTTTACCGTGGATCAGCTCAATAACGAGCTTACCGTGGATGCCATCGCAACCGATGCAGTTTGTTCTGCAAATGACGGTAAGATCACCCTGACCGTCAGTGGAGGCACAACGCCTTACAGCTACAGCTGGACCGGTCCCGGAGGCTTCACTTCGAACAGTGCAAACCTGAATAATCTGGCGCCGGGCTCTTATACGGTAACCGTAACCGATCAAAACGGCTGTTCTGAAAGCGCTGAAGTTATTGTGAACACTACCCTGAACCCGGAAATTCCAGTGGTTCAGATCATTCATCCTACCTGCATTGTGGAATATGGCTTTATTGAAATCATAAGTCCCAAGGGAGATGGCCTGCTTTACAGCCTTAATGGCACCGACTTCGGAACAGAATTCTATTTTGATGAACTTGAACCGGGAGACTATACCATTACGGTCAGAAACAGCGATGGATGTGAACAATCTGTGGAAGCAACCATTCTGCCAATACCTGTTTTACCTGATGAACCGGAAGTCTCCATAGAAGTACCGACCTGCAAGGTACCGTTCGGCACCGTGACGGTCCTCTCTCCGCTCGGAAAGGAATACTTATACAGTATTGACGGTATTAATTTCACTGCAGCAACCAGGTTCGCGGGTCTGTTGCCCGGCGATTATACCATGTATGTGTTTACAGGTCCTGATTGTCTATCTTCCAGCGAATTCACCATTCCTGAAGTAGAGGAAATCAGCATCAGCAGGGTCATTACCCCGGTACTTTGCTACGGTGGAAGCGACGGAGCAGTCACCGTATCGGCAACCGGCGGCAAACCTCCATACAGCTATGAATGGAATACCGGGCAGACAACTGCCTCCATTTCCGGATTGGCCTTTGGTTTCTACACGGTGAAAGTTACCGATCAGAACGGATGTGAAGCAACCGCTACCTATGAGGTTACCGAACCGGCAAGAATGGTAATCCGTTCGGATTATACCCACATCACGGCTTACCAGGCCAATAACGGAACCATAACCCTCACGGTTTCAGGCGGCACTCCGCTGCCTGGTGTCGGTTATACTTATGTATGGACCGGACCGGATGGATTTACGGCCGCTACGGCAGCACTGACCAATCTGCGCCCGGGCGATTATACGGTCATCGTAACGGATGCCAATGGATGTCAGCAGACGGCTTCCTTTACCCTTATTGAACCGGATCCGCAACTGATTATGACTTGTCCGCCACCAATCAAAATTTGTGCATTCGGAAACCTGCCACCGGTTTATGCGAATTTCACAGCCTACCGGAATGCCGGCGGATCAGTCGATTATAACTGCCCGACAGGCATCAATGAAGCCAGTTTCCGCATGATCCGCGAAAGGAGTGATAATAATACCTGTCCGCAGACCGTAACCAGAACCTATGTAATTTCAGATAACTGCGGAAATACTACTTTCTGCGAACAGCAAATCATACTGGAAGATTATGAACCACCGGTTCCGGCACCGCCAGCCTTCTTCCGGATTCAGTGTATCGCTGATTTCTACACGAACCACCGGCCACTGACTGCAGTGGGAGCCTTCATAAGTATAGGTGGTCAGGTATCTGACAATTGCTCAGAGCCGAATAATCCTGCTCACTATACCATCCGCTGGTTAGGCGATGAACGGAAGACTAACAATGACTGCAGGGATACCATTATCAGGAGGTACTCTATTGCCGACCGGTGCAACAACTCTACTGTATTTACAATACCTTACTATATCGAAGACCGGACTGCTCCGACAGTTTCCGGACCAGTAACGCTAAGGGTAGATTGTGAACTTCCGGCGCCCTATGCTACCATTCAGGAATTCAGGAATGCGGGAGGAATGGTATCCGACAACTGTGGACTCGGATCCATTACACTTACCAGCGAGCAGGTGCTTACTAATGGCTGCCCGAAAACAGTTCGTCGTACCTATGCCATCGCCGATGCCTGCGGCAATGTCACGCAATTCATCCAGACCATTACCGTTATCGATGAAGTTAAACCGGTAATCCAACCCATTGCCCCCATAACCGTGGATTGTACTCAGGGCAATGTAGGAAACCTCATTGCCGACTGGCTCAACAGTGCCACCGCTACCGATAATTGCAAAATTGAAAGCATCACCAATAACTTCAATGCTCTGCCCAACCGCTGCGGTTCACCCATCACAGTGATCTTTACGGCAACGGATGCCTGTGGTAACCAATCGACCACTTCCAGCACCATCACCATTATTGATGAAGAACCTCCGGTATTCAACCCAGTGACTCCGCTGGTACTCGATTGTTCAACCCCGAACCTCAACAACCGAATTAGCGAATGGCTTGCCAGTGTAACAGCAACCGATAACTGTAGCATTCCGGTAGTCACCCATAATTTCACCACCCTTACAAGCCGGTGTGGAGTACCTCAGACAGTAACCTTCACGGCGACTGATCATTGCGGGCTTACCGTTCAGATAACCAGTACCATTACTATTACCGACACCAGGCCGCCGGTAATTGCCTCCATAACTCCGTTGACTCTTGACTGTGCCGATATGGATAGGCAAGCTAAGATCACAGCCTGGCTGAATAATGTCAGGGCTACAGAAAGTTGCGGCACGGCGGTTATCACGCATAATTATACAGGTATTACCAACTTCTGCGGAACTCCGTTAACGGTTACCTTTACCGCTACGGATGATTGCGGGAATACATCCACCAGGAACAGTACCATAACGATCACCGATACCATAGCACCAGTCTTTGAACCGGTGAACCCGCTGGTTATCGACTGTGCTTCAGGAACCATTAATAACCAGATCAACGCCTGGCTGAATTCTGTTAAGGCTACCGACAACTGCAGCACACCGGTCATCACCAACGACTTCAAGGGAGTTACCGGAAATTGTGGGGCACCGGTAACCGTTACCTTCACAGCTACCGACCGGTGTGGCAATAAGACTACCCTGACCAGCTCAATTACCGTCATTGACAATACCGGACCTGTCTGGAGCGTGCAGTTCTATCCGTTGGTAATCGACTGTTCTGCTGGCAATGTACAGACACAGATCCAGAACTGGCTTAACCGGGTGGATGCCATAGACAACTGCGGAACGGCCACGGTTACCCATAATTTTACTTCGATGACCAATCTCTGTGGCTCACCGGTAACCGTGATATTTACGGCTACCGACCAGTGTGGCAACAGTGTAACCCGCTCCAGTACCATAACCGTTATCGACAATGATCCGCCGGTATTCAATCCGATCAGCCCATTGGTTATTGATTGCGCTGCCGGGCCCATTGACAGCCAGATCCGTAACTGGATCAATTCGGTATCGGCCAGGGATAACTGCAGTGACCCGGTAATTACCCACGATTATACCTCGATGGAAAATCGGTGCGGTGTTCCGCTGACCGTTACATTCACCGCTACCGACGATTGCGGATTAACAGCGACGGCTGTCAGTACCATCACCGTAACCGATAACGAGCCACCGAAATTCAACCCGATCTCCCCGCTGATCGTTGACTGTTCAGCAGGCAATATCGACGACCAGATCAATAACTGGCTGAATTCGGTTAAGGCAACTGATAACTGCAGTGACCCGGATATTACCCACGACTTTGTATCGATGAACAACCTGTGCGGAGTTCCGCTTACAGTAAACTTCACGGCTACCGATGACTGCGGGAATACCGCTACCGCCGCCAGCACGATAACTGTTATCGACAATGATCCGCCGGTGTTTGATCCTATACCGGTTCTGATAACCGGATGCCTCGATGGGGATGTACTTGACCAGATCAGGAAATGGCTGGACGAGGTTTCTGCCAGGGACAACTGCGGAAGCGTATTCATTACGGACAACTTTGATCCAGCAATGATTGACGGTGAAGGTGGTCAGACCATTACAGTCAACTTCACTGCAGTGGATGTTTGTGGCAATACAGCCAGTATTAACGGTACTATAATTACGGCCAGGAAACTGGAAGCCGCAGTGAACATAGAAGCCAACGACACCGAAGTATGCGACGGCACTCCCGTAACCTTTACTGCAACACCTGTTAACGGAGGCAGCAGTCCGGCATACAGATGGTTCGTCAACGGCGTGGTTATGGCAGGGGAAACCGGGGTGACCTTTACTTACGTTCCGTCCGACCAGGATGAAATCCATGCAGAGATGACCTCTTCGGAAATATGCGTGGAAAACAAAACAGTTACTTCCAACAAAATAGTAATCCGTGTTACTACAGAACTCGTTCCGGCAGTTGTTCTTACCATAGATCCGGAAGAAGTCTGCGAAGGTACAGCGGTTACCCTGATTGCCCTTCCTGATAACGGTGGTGACAATCCGGTATACCAATGGACCGTTAATGGTACCCTAATACCGGGACAGTCTGGGGATACCTATACCTATGTGCCGAAAGATAATGATCAGATCAGGGTCAGGATGGTTTCCAACGATCCGTGTGTGCTTAACCCAATAGCTCTGTCCAATATTGTTACGGCAAGGGTAAATCCAAAAGCCGTTGTATCAGTAACGCTTACAGCCAGCGGATCCAATATATGCAGCGGGGCACTGATTACCTTAACTGCTGAAGCGGAAAATGAAGGATCCAATCCGATCTACCATTGGTTTGTCAACGGCATACTGGTTCCGGGTGAAAATGGTGATACCTATACCTATATACCAGCTGACGGTGACCAGGTCAGGGTCGAAGTGATCTCCTCCGAACTTTGTGTCAGTAACGCTTCGGCCAGATCCAATCTGATCCGGATTGTACTGATTGATATTGATCCCATAAGCCTGAGATGCCCTGGTGATATACAGACAGAATGTCTGCGCGATGCACCGGAGCCACTCACACTGCAGGACTTTGTTGATAATGGATGGATCGGAAATATCCACTCAGCCGACCTGACCAGCTTCAGGACCGACAGCTCAAAAACCGTAACACAAAACAGGATTTCAATAAATTACACCTATTATATTTCAGATATATGTGGTAAGGAAATCTCCTGCACCCAGCGGATCGAACTCACGGATATCATTCCGCCGGTGGTCAACTGCCGCAATATTACCGTCTATCTGGATGAAAACGGTCAGTATGTGGTAACGCGCGACGATGTACTTTCAGGAGCCAGCGACAACTGCACCCCATACGATAAACTGGTGATTACAGCCGTTCCGCCTGTACTCGACTGCAGCCATCTGGGCCAGCAGGTCAAAGTGGAAATCCGGGTAATCGATGAAGCCGGGAATGAAACGGTATGCGAATCAATTATCACCGTGCTGGACAAACTGGCACCCACCGCTTTGTGTCAGGACGTCACGGTATATCTCAACGGAAACGGCGTGGCAGTAATCAGGCTATCAGATATTGACAACGGATCGTTCGACAACTGTGGCATTGATGAAATGTGGCTGAGCAAGACAACCTTCGGCTGCCGTGACCTGGGCGACAATACGGTTACCCTGTTTGTCAGGGATGCTTCAGGCAATATAGATTCCTGCACTGCCATCGTTACCGTAATCGACGACCAGCCACCGGTGGCCATCTGCCGGAGTATCGACCTGTATCTCGGTCCGGGCGGACGGGTAACCCTGTCGCCTACCATGGTCGATGGCGGCAGCTATGACGAAGAGTGCGGTATCGAACGTATGGATGTCATCCCTGCAACTTTCGATTGTTCACACGTAGGTTCCAACCAGGTTACCCTCTATGTATGGGATCCAGCCGGAAATATCGACAGCTGTACAGCCATTGTGAACATTATCGGCAACGTGCCGCCGGTGGCCAACGACGATCGTGCCATAGTCCCGGTTAACCAGACAATGCTGATTATCCCGCTTACCAACGATTTTGACCCGAATGGCCGTCTCAATCCGGCAACCTTCACCATAATCACTCCGCCACAACATGGAAGCCTGGTCGTTGATTCGCGGACAGGATCTGTATCTTACCGTCCGGACGAGAATTACCTCGGTAACGACGCATTCACCTATTCCATCTGCGACGACGGTAATTACTGTGAGGTAATGTGCGATACAGCAGTGGTAAGGATTACCGTGGTGGAAGGCAATAATCCGCCAATTGCCGTGAACGATACCTTCCGCCTGGGCTGTCTGCCAATCAATGGAAATATTCTGCTAAATGACATTGATCCGGACGGCGACCGTATTGAACTGAGTCCTTATCTGCTGAAACAACCCACATACGGCAGACTGGATCTTAATCCGAACGGTTCGTTTACTTATTTCCCGACGCCTGGATTTGTTGGTACGGATATCGTGGTCTATGAAATTTGCGATGACGGATTCCCATCGATGTGCGATACGGCAACGGTAGTCTTCATCATATTCGAGGATAAGAATTGTGACGGAGAAGAGGATGAGGGTGAAGATGTACTGTTCATCCCTGAAGGTTTCTCGCCAAATAACGATGGCGTGCACGACTATTTCCAGATAGTGGGTATTGAGAAATTCCCGGATGCAAAAATGTATATCTTCAACCGTTGGGGGAACAAACTATTTGAAAAAGAGCATTATGGCAACCTGAACTATTGGGGATCACATGCAGATGCATGGTGGGACGGTTACTCAGACAGCCGCTGGAACGTTGGCGGTGGCAGGGTACCTGTAGGCAATTATCTCTATATCCTTGAACTGGGTAACGGGAAGACCTTTAAAGGTACCGTCATGGTGTCCTACTAAAAATGCTTGTCATTTCAAAAAATATTCGTAGATTATCCGTGTTATATTTACCGGCATAAACATTACGTGAACAACCTGAGAATATATATATATACCTTTTTTATTGCCCTGATCACGGCTTTGTCGGCTTCAGGACAACAAGACCCCATTTTTACGCAGTATATGTTTAACAATCAGGCGGTAAACCCTGCCTACGCCGGAATGTGGGAGAAAACCGGTTTTATCTCCCTGGTACGCAAACAGTGGTTAGGGATCGATAAATCACCCTTTACCCAGATGGTGTCCTTTCACAGTCCGATGCGAAACGAGTATGTGGGCGTCGGACTCAACGTCATCAACGACCGGTTTGCCTACGAAGAACGGCTCAGTGTTTTCGCCGATTATGCCTACGAATTGCTGATCACGCCGGAAAACAGACTGAGATTAGGGATGAAATTCGGCTTCATGAACTACCAAAACCCGCTAACCCGCTACAAACTTTACCCCGATGGCATTTTCGACCCGGCATTCCAGGAGGATATCGACCTGAAATTTCTGCCCAACTTCGGGATCGGGGCGTTTTACTACGGCGAAAATTTTTATGTGAGCTTTTCCATTCCCAAGCTGGTCAAAAACGATTTCGTCGAAAACCGGAACAACTACTCAACATTAGCTGAGGTGCGGCATGCCTATCTTTCCGGGGGATATGTATTTGACCTGAAACCCGACCTGAAATTCAAGCCCACCATGATGGCCCGGGCGGTAATCGGGGCACCGGTGCAGATCGATTTTTCGGCCAACTTCCTGCTCAATGAGAAACTCTGGTTAGGCGCCATGGTGCGCACCGGCGATGCCCTCTGCTTTGTGGCACAATGGATTTTCGATAACAACATCCGCATCGGCTATGCCATGGACATCACGTTCACCGAAATCTACCGGCAGCAAAACGGCACCTACGAATTTACACTCAGCTACTCGGTCGACTTCTACGGCCGGAGCTATGTCAGGGCAAAATATTTCTGATTGCTCCGGAATCCAGTCCAGCCCCGGAAGGAATAAAATTATGTACCGTGTTTTCCGTCCATGACAAGAATCCGGAATCCTTCGATAGCTTTTGTATAAAAATCTCATAATTTCCATAAAAGTATCTTTTACTTTTAAAATAATTCCTTATACTTGTAGAATCTGGAAGAAGATCCCGTAGGGATCACATATGGGTAGCAAAGCAACACACTGGTGCTTCGCGATTGTATCGCGTAGCACCAGGATCACATCAAAGAAGATCCCGTAGGGATCGCATATGGGTAGCAACGCATCCGCACACCGGAAGAAGATCCCGCAGGGATCGCATATGGGTAGCAACGCATCCGCACACCGGAAGAAGATCCCGCAGGGATCAAATTTGGGTAGCAACGCATCCGCACACCGGTAAAAGATCCCGTAGGGATCACATACGGGTAGCCATGCAATGCAACGCTGCTTCGCGATTGTATCACAACGCTGCTTCGCGATTGTATCGCGGAGTACCAACGTCGCCCATAAAAAGATCCCGCAGGGATCACATATGGGTA
>JAUWAB010000070.1 GCA_030602265.1 Prolixibacteraceae bacterium
ATTTTGGCCCCGGTGACGGCACCTGAAGCAAGCTTGGATTCAGTTACCGCACCGGAGGCTATTTTAACTTCAGTAATGGCATTGACCGCAACTTTTTCTGCGGTAACTGCATTTGCGGCCAGTTTTTCAGCCGTGATGGCGTTTGCGGCAACTTTGTCCGCAGTTACGGAACCGGCGGCCAGGTCGGCAGACACAATAGTCCCATCAGCAATTTTGGCCGAAGTGACCGCACTGTTGGCAATATCGGCGGTAGATACGGCACCATCAACAATCTTTGCAGAGCTTACCGAATTATCCGGGATGGTTTCCACCGTTTTGGCATGAAACGCGTAGGGAACAGCCATCAGCTGCATGGTCCCCAGGTGACTGAAAGCACTCCCATTGTCAGGATCGAGTTCTACCTTCAGAAAATGGGCGTTGCTTCCCCAACCCGAAGGATCGAAATTGCCGCTGACTTTGGTACCAGCCCCCACGATAAGGTTGGCCAGCCCGAATTCGTTGGTCTGCTTCGACTGGGTTTCTACATACACGGTAGTACCCGTAGTGCTGTTCTGCAAAATACTGAACCTGAAGTTTACGTTCCTGTTAACCACCACTTCGCCCGAGTTGTTGCGGACCACAGCCTGATAGCTGAATCCGGCAGGAACCTGGGCCATGAGTGTTATGGAAGCAATACAAAGTGCAATGATTATGGAAATCTTCTTCATAACTAAAAATTCAAAGATGTTGTTAACCTTTCCACATTCAAATCCGGGGGTAAAATCCGGAGCAATCAAGTGCCCGGAAAATAACTTCTTACAGCTATCTTTCCGGTGAATAAGTTCTTTCCTCCAGGACCCCTACGTGTCCTGTCATCGCAGTCAACCCAAAAGAAAATACAAGATTTACGTTCAGAGAATTCTCAAAACATACCATTTTTCTTGCTGGATTGATCTTAACTCTCAGTCCGGGAACATCAGTTTGGTAAGGGTTTGCTATCAGCGAACCTGACAGGCAGATGTTTTTTTTCAAAATCCATGGGGGATAGACATCAGATTGATCATCAAGGACGCATGAAGGTATACCAGGAACGGTTGTAACTGAACCTGACCGGTACAAACAATATCGAGCGAATGCTTTAATACATGAAGATACCGGCAAGAAAACATGCCTTGTTGCCTTCATATACAACATCTTGATTGACTTAAGACAAGGATCATGCTTAAATCAAATAGCCATAGGTAAGTTACGGAATTTCCAGGTAGTTTTCAAACGGAAAGTTAAAAAACATGTGAATTTTACCGACCGGAGTTGCTCAACATTCTGATGTAATAAACCGGACCGGCAGATCCTCCCGGAAGGGACTGGAATTTCACCCGGATATGCTGCTTTCCTGTCACCCATTCATCTGGAATCGGATACTCCAGGTTATGAAACTTCGACTGGTTCCACCTCCCTGTGTTATCTTCCGTAATCAGTTTATGCTCATCGATATAAATGTCAAACTTCCGTGTACCCCATTCAGCTCCCCAGTATCGCACCATCAGGCTTAATCCGGTGTTCCCGCCGGTTGATAAGCGATAGCTGAAATGGCCGTTATTGCCTGCATCCCACCAGAATTCGTTCCAGTGGTTCCCGTTGGAAGAACGCTCAGCCTCCATATAATGGTCGGCTTCAGGCTGTTGCTCCCCTGGCGCGACAAAGTCGACGGTGCGGTTCTGCAGCTCAATCCTGGCCTTTTCCACCTGTGCGAGCGAATCGAGATAGCTTTCATACCGGTCTTCTGTCAGTGCCATCCAGTAAATCATATACCGGGCATCGTGCACCCCTGAGAAAGGCTCGAAAACCACATCCGCCTGATTAACCATTTTTAGTCCGGGCGCCCTGAAATGCATGGGTTCGCCTGGAATCGGCTGCAGCTTTCCGGGGATCGAGGAGAGGTCATCGGCAAGCAGTATAGGGGCCTGATCGACCGGCAGCTGACGGCCATGCGCAATATGTTCCCAACGGCCGTCGCCGGCTCTCAGTCCTGACAGTTCCTCGGTTCCGGTTTTGGCAGCTAATAAAACCGGGCCGTGCAATAAGGCTATATAGTCGGGGACATTGGGCATAGGCTCATACCAGGTGTGCATGGGCAGGTGAACCTCTGTTACGTCACCCTTCTTCCAGTTTCTTTCGATCGCTATATAACCCGATTCAGCAACCGTGACAGGGACCTCACTCCCGTTTACTTTGATTTTCATGGCTCCCTTCTTTACCCATTCCGGGTGGCGGATCATAAGGCTGAACTTCCCTGTGCCTTTGGTAATCTTCAGCCTGGTTTTGTCCTCATAGGGAAAACCGGTTTCCTGCCTGATCCTGATTTTCCGGTCACTCCAGTTCAGTTCGGATGCAATAAAAAGGTTAACATACAACGAATGGTCATGCCTTGTATAAATAAACTGGTTGTACTTGCCATGGTTCTCCATACCGCTGCCCACGCAGCACCACATGCCCTGGTTGGGCGAAGAATACACCCTGTAGTGGCGGGGCCTTGCCGGGGTGAAATAGACATACCCTCCATGATGGGGATGCTGGGTGGAGAGGATATGGTTGAACAGTGCCCGTTCGTAAAAACCAGCATACTGCGCCACCGGGTTAACCCGGAAAAGGTCTTCGGTAAGTTTGAGCATGTTGTAGGTATTGCACGACTCGGGGCCTTCCACATCGATCACGTAGTCGTCGCAGGCCGTGGAAGAGGGGAAAAACTCCCGCCGGCTGTTACCCCCGAAGGCAAGCGAACGGTTTTGGGCTACCGACTCCCAGAAAAAGCCAGCCGCATCGGCATAGTGCTTATCACCGGAGACCTCGGCCACCCGCTGAAAGCCGATGGCTTTGGGTACCTGGGTATTGGCGTGTTTGTTATCAAGGTTATCCCGACCCGAAGCCATGGCATCCAGCAACATTTTATGTGAAAAACGCTTCGCAGCCGTCAGGTACTTCTCCTCCCCGGTCATCTGGTAGGCGTCTGCCAGCACCTCGTTCATCCCGCCGTGTTCCTGGTCGAGCATCCTTTCCATCTCTTCATCTGAAAATCCGGAGGTTACATCAATGGCCCAATCGCAAAATTTAAGGAACATAACCCGGGCTTCGTCATTCCCTGCGTACAGCCAGGCATCCCGCAAACCGGCAAACATCTTGTGCACATTGTACCAGGGGACCCAGTACCTCCATATAGCACCGGTTTCGCCGGCCTTAATTCTGGGCCACAACGCCTCACTGCCAGGAACGCCCCCCACATATCCGACGCCCCAGCCGGGATACTTCAGGGCATTGGCCTCCTGACAAGCTTTAAGCTCGGCAATCATATAATCCATACGCTTCTTGCACTCCTTGTTACCGGTGGCAGCATAATTCATGGCCATGGCCGACAAATAATGCCCGCCCACATGTCCGTCGAGCCCTTCCCAGTTGGGAAATCCCTTTGCCTTTTGAGGCAGTCCGGCCTCTTTCCGGTAAGGAGCCAGCAGACGGTCAACATCATATTGAAGCAAGGTCCTGATATTCAAATCACGGGCATGTTTGAAGGGTCCGTCCAGCAACTCCACATCCCCAAGCGGGAAGGTGTCAAAATAGAGTTTTTCCTGTGCCTGAAGTTTCACTGAAAGGATATATAACAGAAACAGCCCGGCTAACAATGTTTTTAAAGACCTCATCATCATGGATTAATTTATGGTTTAAATTGAGAGACTGCAAATTAAAATGAATAGTGTAAATCTCAAAAATTATTCATAACTTTTATTCATAACTAAGGTAATGGCAATATGCAGTTAATCCCGCAATCAAGTATAAGTTATCGTTCATTAAAATTATCCCGAAAATGAAAGCTTTAATTCTTGCCATCCTGATTTCATTATCTGCCGGGATGACCGCTTCCGGCCAGGATAATTACGGACCGGGGAACACCAGGCCGTTAAACAGTATAAACCTGAATTTCCTGGGTGATGCCTCGATTATATCTCTGCATTTTGAAAGACTTTTTCCGGTAAACCCTTCATGGTTGATAAGCGGTAAACTGGGAGTGGGTTATAATGAGGAATTCCAATTGTGCCTGTTCGGTTCGTGCGGCCCAAAAAGAAGCTATGTCACCCTTCCGCACCATATTACCGCAGTCTATGGAAAAAACAGGCATTTTGTTGAAACCGGACTTGGAGGCACCTACCTGTTTGGCGATACAGAGCAAAACTATTTTGTATACCCGATTATCGGTTATCGTTTTATGTCCCGGGGCTCTGATAAAATCATCTTCAGAATATTTGTCCAGATGCCATTCTCAGGTTTAGAAACGGAGGATATCGTATTTGTACCCGTCGGTGTGAGTATTGGAATGGCCTTGTGATTTTTCGGAATGATTTTTCAGCGGCATGGTGGTGAATCATCCTGTTTATCCCGTTTTTCAGCCACAACAAATTAGCTGAAGGTTGAATAAACCGGGATAATCTCTATATTTGGAAGGATGGAGGGATCCTTATTGGATTCTTTGAAACGGACCCCGGGACGAATGCTGGCAGAAAAAAAGTTTCAGCATTGGATTCAAATCCTGCCGGAGCCGTTTGTTCTCCATGTTTTTTTTGATAGCCATCAGCAATCCATCCGGGATAAAACAGAAAATTGTAACGTCCAGTAAATGAATGTTTAATTTAAAATATCAACCAGTGAACAGATTTTTACTCATTCTGACAATATGTATTGTATGGATATCCGGTTCTGAAGCTCAGAACTTCCCGCAAAGGGAAAATACCCATCGACTGATGAGTTATAATATCCGCCACGGACAGGGCATGGATAAAATAGTCGATATCGCGCGGATTGGCAGGATAATCACGAATGTTAATCCAGAAGTTATAGGCCTTCAGGAGGTTGACAGTGTAACCGGGAGAAACGGCCAGATCGACATCATGAAGTTGCTGTCAGAACAAACCGGCATGCATGCAACCTTCGGTTATTCCATTTTCCATGACGGCGGAAAGTATGGCAATGGTATCCTGACCCGTGAAAAGCCGCTTTCGGTGAAAAAAATTGCCCTCCCGGGTGCTGCTGAAGCCCGCACGGCCTTGTTGGTTGAACTTGAGCGTTATGTGGTGGTCAACACACACCTGTCGCTCAACGAAGATGAAAGAGTGGAGTCAGTGAGAATCATCACCGAAGCGGTCAGGGATTACGATAAAGCCGTTTTCCTGATGGGCGATTTAAATGCCACCCCGGAATCAAAACCTATTGAGATCCTGAAAAAGGATTGGGAAATTCTCTCCAATCCGGAAGTCAAGACCTTTCCTTCAGAAGAGCCAAGGGTAACCCTGGATTATATTCTGGGATACAAAACCCGGGGCGAGACTTATGCAAAATACCAGGCACAGGTCATCGAAGAGAAGGTTGCTTCAGATCACAAGCCCCTGTTTGCCGATATCAGGCTGAAGACACCGGCATCCGGAGTGATGCGCACCACTCCTTACCTCCAGAATCCCGGAACACATGAGATGACGGTTATGTGGCTCACCCATGTGCCTGCCCGGAGCTGGGTTGAGTATGGAACCGATCCGGGCAATCTGACCCGCGCCCGTGCTTATCTGGAAGGGGTGATGGTGGCCAATAATAAAATCAACAGAATCCGGCTGACCGGACTGGAACCTGGGACTAAGTACTATTACAGGGTTGTTTCACAGGAGATTACCCGTTATTCGAGTTATTACAAAGCATTTGGCGATACGGTCAGGTCTGAACTCAGGTCGTTTACCACCTGGAGCGACAACATCAGGGATTTCAGGGTGATCGTGTACAACGACCTCCACAGCAACATGCAGATGTTTAACCGGCTGCACTCCATGGTCGACGACAAACCCTACGACCTGGTGATCTTTAACGGCGATTGCTTTGATGACGTGGAAAGGGAAAGTGACATCATCAACCGGTTGCAGACTTATAATTCCAGGATCAGGAGCGATGAAGTGCCGTCTATCTACATAAGGGGAAATCACGAAACCCGTGGTGAATATTCGCTATACCTTTGGGATTATCTGGGAAGAATGGACGGACGGTCGTACAGCGCCTTTTCGCTGGGCGACACCCGTTTTGTGCTGCTCGACTGCGGTGAAGATAAGCCGGATGATCACTGGGTTTATTACGACATGAACGATTTCACCCGGCACAGAATCGATCAGGCCGAATTCCTGAAATCCGAACTGAAGTCCAAACCGTTTAAAAAGGCGAAAAAACGAATCCTGATCCATCATATTCCCATTTTCGGCAGAAACCCGGGAAGTTTCTCACCCTGTTCCGATCTCTGGATTCCGGTTTTGGAAAAGGCTCCTTTCAGCGTTTCCCTGAATGCCCATACACACCGCCATCGGGTGATCGAAAAGGGCGAAGACAGGAATAATTTCCCGGTTATCATCGGGGGAAGCAACAGAGAGCCACAAGGCACCGTGATGATCCTTGAGAAAAAGGGAAATACCCTGAGGCTGGAAGTGCTCAATGCCGACGGGGAAAAACTGGTCGACAGAGAGCTCTGATCCTTTTACAGTTCTGGCTTAATCCGGAACCAGTCAAAATCGGCATACCCGCCGGTTTCCTGGGTGGCATAGTTGAAAAGCCCGAAACGGTATCCCATGAAATGTTCCATCAGTGTGTACTCCATCTTCAGAGGGCCGCCGATTTCGTTCCAGGTTTCGCCGTCGAGGCTGTACCAAAACCTGGCTACGTCGGTCCGGTTTCTGAAATCGCAGGAAATCTTCAGGTAAACCTGGTTCTGTAACAAGGGGATAGATTGCAGCTCAACGGGTTTGTTGGTTTCGGCGCTGACCATGAATATATAATTTGCGCCATTGACTTTTTTCACCCCCACCTGGCCGAATTTACGCTGTAAGGCACACAGTCCGGCAAAATCGCCCTCTTTCAGATTTGAAACATCCAGTTTTGCAAAGCCTGAACTTACCGGCCCGAAAGTTCTTTGAGTCAATGTATTTCTGGATTTGACAAACGACGTGTCGATGCGCCCGGTTTTGAGCCGGAGGAAACCTTTACGTTCGGTAAGCGACCACAGGCTGTTATCGGGATTATGGTTCCACTGCCACACCAGGGGCAAATCCCTGTCACCCGGCTTGCGGTCGAACTCATCGGGGGCCACAATGCCGGGAATAAGTCCCCTGCTTACAGGAAGGTTCAGCACATCCGGCACTTTGCCATCGACTCCCAGTACAGGCCATTCATCTTCCCATTTTACCGGAACCAGGAATGGAATCCGCCCTACCGATCCGCAATCCTGAAAAAGATAGGCAAACCATTTGCCTGAAGGCGTATCAATCAGTCCGCCCTGAGCAACACCTTTGTCCTGCAAGGCCAGCCTGCCTTCATAAGGACCGGTGATTTTATCGGCGCGGTGTACCAGTACCGTCCGCATTCCCCCCCGGGGCCAGGTGATGTTAAACATGTAGTATTTGCCATTCACCTTGAACAGCTGCGATCCCTCAGCCCCTAACATAATATTTGTACCGGCAGGAGCACTGGCGTTTTCAATCAGGACCCGCTCGGTGCCCTCCTTCACTCCGGTAAGATCTTCCTTCAGTTCTATCATCATCAAGCGGCTGACTCCCCAGATCAGATAGGTTTTGCCGTCATCATCGAAAAACAGGGTATGATCATGGTAAGACGGAGAAAATGTCTTTGCCTCCCACGGACCGTTTTCAATATCCCGGGTGGAAAATATATAGGTTTTGTTGGTCGTGCTGGAAAATGTGGAAACATAGAAGGTGTTGTTGTGATACCTGATGCAGCTGGCCCAAGAGCCACGCCCGTAACAGCTTTTTCCGTTAACGAGATTGAGGGCATCGGTATCGCCTAACGTGTCGTATGCATAACTGACCAGCTCCCAGTTGACCAGGTCCTTCGATTTCATGATGGGAACCCCGGGGGCCATGTGCATGGTCGTGCTGCTCATATAGTATGTGTCACCAACCCGGATCATGGACATATCGGGGACATCGGCATGAATAATGGGATTTACTGCCTGTCCGCTGACAGGCATCATACCTCCGTTCAGAAGGAGTAAAGTTACGGTTACAATGAAAAAACGGTGTATCATTTGAATAATATGTTTTGTTCTTTAATGGTCATCAGGCTGAAAATCTTTATTTACTCGGGGATCGCATCATTGGCCGAAGTGGCATACAATCCGATCAGATTGCCGGTAAAACCGCCTGCCACGTTGGTCGACAAGATATCGCCCGAAACCACACCGCCCAGGCTTTTGAATTCACCGCCGCCGATGGCGTAATTAAAACTATAGTCGTCGTTATCAGCCTTAATCTGCAGTTGAATTGGTTTACTCACATCAATTTTGGTACTGGCCACAATTTCAGACCTGCTCCGGTTGGTCCTCTCTAACAGGAGATAATAATCATTCCCTTTTTTGGTGATCCCAAACACATAATTGAATCTTTCACTCTGGTAACAAACCATTCCCGCAAGGTCTTTCTCCGAACCCGGAGTGTACCGGATGGTAGTGGTGGCCGTGAAGGTTTTGTGCATCTGCCGCTTAAACAGCGAGGAAACCGGGGCAACCGCCTTAATGTTCTTATCGAAAGGCTGTATGGTTACGCTGTTATTTGATACGGTCATGAAATCCTCACGTGGTCCGCGCATCCCGATCCAGCGGTAATCCAGTTTTTCTGATGTAAAATTCTCGGTAAAGGTAAAATTGCCATTGGGGAAATAGCCTTCGGTACCGGTTTTATTGACCACCCCTTTGGGCATCTTCAGTTTGGGCTCCATGGGGATCAGGCCGTTTTCGAAGACCGGCCATTTTCCGCTCCAGTCGACCGGCAGGATAAACGTTTCGCGCCCGGTATTCACCCTGTTCTTATCATTCGGACGGATGGCCAGGAAGACGCCGTACAAGTCACCTTCAGGCGTTTCAACCAGGTCGGCATGACCGGCCCACTCCACCTTGTTGGCCCTGTCGGGATTCAGATAACGCTGCGAAAGTATCGGGTTATTGGGTGCAGGTACGTAGGGTCCCCGGGGATTGTCGCTCACAAAAACCACCTCGCTGTGCCAGCCTCCGGTTCCGCCTTCGGCACACATCAGATAGTAAAGGCCATATCTCTTGTAAATGTGAGGCATTTCAATCCAGATCGGCTTTTTGCTCAGATCAACCCCGCCATCCACGATGATCAGGTCGGTACCTTCGATTACCTGGTCCTTTTCGAGGTCATAGTTCCAAATCTTGATTACCCGGTGACCATTATACAGTTCCTTGCCCTTATCCGGGGCATCGTTGTGCACCACATAGGCTTTGCCGTCATCGTCAAAGAAAAGCGATGGGTCAATACCATTGAAGTTTTGCTTGTACGGATCGCTCCATCCCTGAAACGGGTCCTTCGTCTTCACTACCATGTTGCCAATGTTTCCGGCAAACTGTGTGGTAATCATGTAGAATGTGTCATTATACGGATTGTATTTGATGGCCGGGGCATAAATACCGGCTGCGATTCCGGTATCGTGGACCTTAAGCTGTGATTTTCTGTCTAATACATGGCCGATTTGCTTCCAGTTTACCAGGTCCTTTGAATGAAAAATCGGAACTCCGGGAAACATCGCAAACGAGGAAGCCACCAGAAAGTAGTCGTCGCCTTTGCGTGTAATGGCAGGATCGGGATAACAACCCTGAAGGATAGGCGTATAGAATTCATCCGTCTTCAGCGGATGGTCATTATACACTTTATCGTTGCCCTCGTAAACAAAATTCGAAAATACCGGGCCGTTTTTGGAGGGATTCTCCGTGGGATTACTCTTTCCGGATGTTCCTGACCAGGAAAACAGCAGGGCAAGGGTTATTGTCATAACAATCCCGTTTAACCTTAACCATGGCGTTCTGGATTCAAAATTCTTCATCAATGTTCGTTTTTGATTATAATTTGATTCTGTTAATTTATTGACAATGTGTACGTTTTACCTGCCTCGGTTGGAAAGTCAAACATTACTGAGGGATTCAGGACAACCGGATTGAGCGTTGCCGATTCTGAAATGATTGGTTTCTTAATATCCGGGGTATCGAAAAACGGATTGGGATTTTTGCCTGAAGCTGCCGCCATCGATTTACCATCCTTCAATTTCAGTTCATTGGGAACCCTGATCCGGCAGTTACCACCGAGATTCGATTTAATTTCCACAGTGCTTACTTTATGGTTCTTCCATTCGAAACTTACTTCAAAGCCCCCGGGTGTACGCAGGCCGGTGATTTTACCATCGCCCCATTCATCCGGCAGGGCAGGCAGAAAATGAATGGCCCCGTCGTGCGCCTGCATCAGCATTTCGGCAATACCGGCTGTACAACCAAAGTTGCCATCGATCTGAAACGGCGGGTGTGCGTCGAAGAAGTTCGGATACGTTCCCCCATTATTGCCTGATCGTACCGGATTAACCAGTGTCAACTGGTCCCTGATCAGCTTCATGGCGTGGTTACCGTCTAACAGTCGGGCCCAGAAATTGACTTTCCATCCCATCGACCAGCCGGTTGAAACGTCACCCCTGTGAATCAGAGTGGTTTTTGCGGCATCGAACAATTCAGGTGAGGAGTAGGCCGAGATCTGGTTTGACGGATGAAGTCCGTACAGATGCGAAACGTGACGGTGCTTGTCATCCGGACTGTCCAGGTCTTCCATCCATTCCTGCAATTGTCCGTGCTGCCCGATCTGCATGGGCGGCAGGCGGTCGAGCAGTTTCTGAACATCGCCGGCAAAGACCTGGTCTTTGTTCAGCAACCGGGCCGCCCTGATGGTATGCGTAAACAGGTCGAACAGGATCTGGTTGTCCATGGTAGCCCCGGCACAAACCGACGGCCGGCCGGCGGGAGCATTTTCAGGAGAAATGGAGGGACTTACCACCAGCCATTTATGGGTGGGTTCCTCGATCAGAAAATCCTGGTAGAACTCGCATGCCGATCTGAAAACCGGATAAACCGAGGCAAGGAATTCAAGGTCACCGCTGTACAGGAAACGTTCCCACAGGTGCTGCGACAACCAGGCGCCACCCATGGGCCACATGCCCCAGAAAGCGCCGTCGACCACCCCTGAGATACGCCAGATATCGGTATTATGATGAACCACCCAGCCCCGGGCGCCATACATGGTTTTAGCCGTTTCCCTGCCCGATTCTGACAGTTCCTTCACCATCCTGAACAATGGCTCATGCATTTCGGAAAGGTTGCACTTTTCGGCAGGCCAGTAATTCATCTCGGTGTTGATGTTGATGGTGTATTTGCTGTCCCACGCCGGACTGGTACTTTCATTCCAGATGCCCTGCAGGTTGGCTGGTTGTCCGCCCGGCTGTGAACTGGAAATCAGCAAATACCGCCCGAACTGGAAATACATGGAAACCAGCTCCGGGTCATGGCCTTTTGCAAAATCCCTGATGCGCACATCGGTGGGTTGTTGCGCCGCCGGAGAGGTCCCCAGATCGAGACTTACCCGGTTGTAATATTTCTGATAGGCAGCTGTATGACTGCCCTTCAGGGTCTCGTAAGATTTGGTTTCAGCTTTTGAAAGAAAGGCCTTCGCTTTTTCGGCCTCATCGGCGGTCAGGGTTTTATAATCGACAAAATTGGTGGCAATCGAAATAAAAATCACGACTTCACTGGCATCGGTGACCTTTATTTTGTCACCGTCAGCCACGGTATTCCCTCCACGGTTTACCAAACGGGATAAGGCGTTGAACCTGACCTGCCCGGTAACGCCCTCGTGATTGCCCGACAAACCTGTCAGTTCGATGGTTTTGTTATCCAATGTCCTCACCGATTTTTGCAGGGCGCCGTCCATGGAGGCGGTAAAAGAGAGCTTACCGGGTTGGCTGGCGGTCAGCCTGACCACAATCACCTGATCGGGTTGAGAAGCGAAAACCTCCCGCCGGTAAGTTACCCCGTCCACCTCATAGGTAGTGGTAAATTGAGCATGCTCAATATCGAGTTCACGGTAATAATTGGTGTAACTCTCATGTCCGCCGAACATCAGGTTCAGATTCCCAACCACCTGATACTTTGAACCATGCAATTCGGTCAGCATATTCTCGTTGACCAGCTTTTCAGCCTCGCGCAATTTGCCGTCGAAGATAAGCTGTCTGATTTCGGGCAGTGCTTTCAGGGCATTCGGATTATCGTTGCGCGAAGGACCGCCCGACCAGAAGGTTTCCTCATTCAACTGGATCTTCTCATTCGCCGGATCGCCGTAAATCATGGCCCCCAGGCGCCCGTTACCGACAGGCAAGGCCTCGTTCCACACTTTCGCGGGCTTATCGTACCAGAGTTTATGCTTTCCGCCTTTTACGGCACCAAAACCGGGAGAGCCGGTCATCATCAGTACACTAATCAGGAATAATAATTTCATCTGTTTTGCCATATTATCTTATTTAAATATTCTCTGCAATGTTTCGGTCAGGTATAGCCGGGCGTTCATCCAGGTATGGCCCCCTCCTGTAACCAGACTGACATTGTTGATTTTCAGCGATGAGCATAGCAGCATCATGTTCATTATATTCTCCATAAAAATACCTCATTTGTATTGTTGAGGTTCAAAATTCCGGTAATTCATTATCAATTTCAGATATTTCGGAGAAGAATGAACAGAAACACTGTTTAAGTTCATCATAATCCTGAATTCTCAATTCGGAAATAATCAAACGACACCTCAAACGGCGTATCGGGTTTGGTGGTATCGGAATTGAAATAGAAGGTGCTTTTCATATTCTGTGTGACAATACCGTCGCAGACGACCAACCCGGCCTTGATATCCTTTAAAAGTATACCGGCAGTTCCGAGGGTTTTAAAATCCTGACCATCCAGGGAATAATATGCCGTGTACCGGCTTCCTTTTTTCTCCAGTTTAAGGTATATGGGATTGTCGCCGGTGATTTCTTCCCTGAGGTTGAAAGAGCCCATGGATTTGGTAATGTCGTTTTCTTCCATAATCAGATCGATGGTACCGGGTTGGGTTTCGGGTGCGGTCCGGTCTCCACCCCTGCTTGTTTTAATACCCGCCCTGAACATCAGTTTTACAAAGTTTTGATCATCCTGACAGGCAATGATTCCGGCGTTTTCGGGTTGCGAAGGAACCCTCGACCCCGTGAGTTTTGTTTCGATCACCCAATCGTTGTTGGCACTCTGCAACAACAGGTTTCTGGCATTGTTGGTCCCTTCCGACACATCTCCCGGTTCGCTTGTCATGGTAAGTGAGCCCGGCTTTTTTACAAGACTGTGAGTTGCAGGATTTTCCCTTATCCACTCCCACTGGCTGCCCATTTTACCGTTATTGAATTCATCGCTTTGCGAAGGTCCGTCAAAATTCAGATAGTAGGTATTGGTTTCAAGGGTGATGTTGTCGATAATCCTTACCAAAGCGGTTCCGGGTATGGTTTTGGCCTGCGCCACATCAACCGTTATCCCCGAACCTTTAGCCGAAGCTTTTACCACCGGGATTTTCGAATGGCTGTTCAACAGGTAGCTGTACGCTTTTATATTTTTATCGAAACCCTTAATGGGTTTACCATCTACTGTAATGGATGCAGGAGTAAGATCGGGCATCACTTTTACCGGGTAACTGTTCGAAACGGTTACCCCATCAACCGTTACATCGGCAATAATAAGGGCAACGCCCACTCCCGCAGCAGTAACTTTCCCCTGATTATCGACTGTGGCCACCAAAGGGTTGTTGCTTTTGTAAACCACTTTTGCCCTGGTAAGGTCGTAAAAACTATCGTCGCTCATGGAGGCCGTTACGTTGCTTTGAACCCAATCGCCCGGCCTGAGGATCACCTTGTCGTTTTCGGTAACCACTGTGGTCAAAACAGGTTTGTATGCACCGTTCATTATAGCCTCAACACTCCCTTTTATATCTTTTGATGAGGCCCCGATTTCAAAAACATATTTCCCCTGGTCGAAGGTAATCCGGCCGTTTTCAGCATCCCAGAACCAAAGGTCTTTGCAATCGATGTCGATAGAGACGGTTTTTATCTGACCGGCAGGAATGGTTACGCGTTTAAAACCTTTCAGGCGTTTGACGGGCCTTTCGAATGACGAGGGGCTGTCGGGTGTCCTGACATAGATTTGTACCACTTCGTCGCCGTCAACCATTCCCGTATTCTTTACATCCGCTTTAACCGTAACCTTGTCATTTGGTGTAATATGGTTCCTGCTGATGGAGAAATTGCTGTACTCAAAAGTGGTGTACGACAATCCAAAACCAAATTCGTACGATACATCCTTGTCGAAATACCAATAAGTACGACCTTCGGCATCGTAACCGCGTAATGAATAGTCGTTAAACCCGGGCAGGTCGTTTAGCGATTTGTGCCAGGTCACATTAAGCTTTCCACCCGGATTAACATCGCCAAAGAGTATTCTGGCCATGGCAGTTCCCTGAGCCTGACCGTTGTAGCCGGTCCAGATAATCCCAGGTATGTTGGGAGAATGCCTGAACTGCTCCACCTCGACCATCCCCATGGTTTGCATGACCACAATGGTATTCGGATTAACGGCCGAAACAGATTTGATAAGTTCGTTCTGATTGCCGGGAAGGGTAATGGCAAAGCGGTCGGATTCTTCGCGACCGGTTGATTGGTCGGTTCCCACAAACACAAGCACCAGATCGGCCGAAGCTGCCATATCGAGGGTTTCCTGGTCGGTACCGGGGCTTTCTGCCTCGCGGTACACCAATACAAGGGTCTGCGGACCGGTAATCCCCAAGGTGTTGATCTTAACCGGGACGGTTCTCGACCTTCCAAAACCCCGGGGGCCGCCGGGACCAGCAGTCTGAACAGGTTTAATAACTTCGGAAGCCAGCACATTGCCGGTAGCAGAGCTCACCCTTACTTCGAGGGTTCCGCCTTCGCCCGAAACAGTCATGTTGAAGCGGATTGAATCCACATGGGTAATATCAACGCCATGGTACATGGTCCAGTCGCCATCTTTAATACCCCGCACCGAGGCCTGTCCAAACCGGGCTGAAGTAATCAGACCAGGCGATGAACCATCATATTGGGTGGCATCATATTCCATTAAAACTTTTCCGTTCGATACGGTAGAAAACCCAATCATGCTAAAGAAATCGGTTTTGCGGTCGGTATTCCCACTCGTGCGTGAAACAACTTCAGTAGTATAGTTATTTGCCCTGATGTAGTTCTGAATTCCTTTCAGGTGAGAGATGCTGAGATGGGGCTCAACGGGACCCGAATAGTCGCCTAACTCAACTTTATCGGCTTGTGGACCCAGCATCGCAATTTTTTTGATGTTGTTCAAATTAATGGGCAGCGCTTTTTGCCCGGTTTTTTCCCTTACCTCGTTCTTCAGCAATACAGGGGTTTTTGTGGCAATTTCAACAGCCAGGTCGTTGTGCGAAGGGTCGTTTACTACGCCGGGTTTTATTCCGGCATACGGTACAATCTCCCTGGGATCAAACTCCCCGATCCTCATCCTGATGGTAAAAATATTTACCAGGGCCTTATCGATATCGCCTTCGGTGATCAGGCCTTTTTCCAATGCTGCCTTTGCGTGCGATTGATATGCCCCGCCGCAGTCGGAATCGACACCCGATTTAAGACCCAATGCTGTGGCTTCATCTAGGGTTTTCACATAGTTATGTCCCCTGACTATATCGTCGATAGCGCCGCAATCGCCGGTGACATAGCCCTCCAGCCCATACGTTTTCCGGGCAATGGAATCCACCAGAAACCGGCTGGCCGAAACGGGAATTCCGTTTACCGCATTGTAGGCGGTCATGATGGACGGAAGCTTATAATCCCGGATAAGGGTCCGGTAAGGGGCAAGGTAATATTCGCGCATATCCCTGTCGTCCATATCGGAACTGCCGGAATGGCGGTTAAACTCGGTATTGTTGGCCAGGAAATGTTTGCCGCAAGGCACGGTTTTCAGATATTTAGGGTCGTCGCCCATCATTCCCTGAATAAATCCCTTCCCTATTTCGGTAACGAGGAAGGGGTCCTCGCCAAAGGTTTCGGCAGTACGGCCCCATCGCGGGTCGCGGGCAGGTTCAATTACCGGCGACCAGTAGGTAAGTGTAAAAATCAGATCGTGGTTAAACCCGCGGGCTTCATCGGCAATAACCGATGCTTCACGCTTAATCAGTTCGGGATCCCAGGTAGCCCCCACCGCTACACTGTTGGGAAAAGATGTGGCTGTCATCCCGCTGTTGTTGTTACGCCCCATGATGCCGTGCAGAGCTTCGCCCCACACATCATAATGGTTGATGCCCAGACGTGGGATGGGTGGCATGGTATTGCCTATCTGGCTGATTTTCTCTTCAAGGGTCATTCGCGATACCAGGTCGACAGCCCTCTCTTTGAATGAATAGGCAGTATTGAGGTAAATCGGCTTGCTGGCTTGCTGACTGGACGGCACCAAGGCCATCATGGCAAACCAACTCACAAACAGAATACTAGAGCGGATAAGTTTAGTTTTCACTTGAATATATTATATCTTAGTAATTTATAATCAGATTGTTACATCTTTGCCTTCAATCCCGGAGGGATTGCATGTTTATAGCCATATGGTCGTGAAAAGAACATTCGACCCCGGCCGGGGTCGTACCCTTTGATGGATCGCATATCTCTATAAACATGTGACCCCTCCGGGGTCTTCTTCCCCACATCCACTCTGGGTCTGTCAATCCATCC
>JAUWAB010000018.1 GCA_030602265.1 Prolixibacteraceae bacterium
CTATGTGTCGAACTGTTGACAACGAGAATAACTCTGCGAGTTATTGCCCGTTGTCAACAGTTTATCATCATTATCAGAACTAAGAATGGAGAATAAAAATAAAAGTAAAAACTAGTCAACATTTTTTAGGCATTGTCTTACCGTTTACCGATTACCGTTTACCGATTACCGTTTACCTTTTACTAATTACCTTCTACCGAACAGGGTAACCACACAGGGTTACCCCTACACTATTCAACGAAACCACACAGGGTTGCCCCTGCGCTATTCAACGTACAACACCAGACCTTTCAGGTATTCCCCTTCAGGATGGTAAATATTCACCGGATGATCCGACGGCTGTGATAGCTGGTATAGAATCCTCACATTTCTGCCCGAAATGGCCGCTGCTGAAAACACGGCTTCCCTGAATTTTTCCCTGGAAACTATCTGTGAACAGGAAAAGGTAAACAGGAGTCCTCCCGGGCGAATTTGTTCAAAAGCCCTGGAGTTTAAACGTTTATATCCCAGGAGCGCCTGCTTCAGGGCATCCCTGTGCTTGGCGAAGGCCGGCGGATCCAAAATAATCAGATCGTATTGGTCTTTGATATCTTTCAGGTAAGTGAAGGCATCGGTCGCAAAGGCTTCGTGCCTGGGATCCTCCGGGAAATTGAGCTCCACGTTCTGATTGGTCAGTTCTATGGCTTTGACTGAAGAGTCAACAGAGTGCACCAGTCGGGCGCCGCCCTTCATCGCGGCAAAACTGAATCCCCCGGTATAACAGAACATGTTCAGCACGTCCCTTCCGGCAGATAACTTCAAAACCAGGCTGCGGTTTTCACGTTGGTCAATAAAAAAGCCGGTTTTCTGTCCTTCCTCCCAATCTACCCTGAACCGAAGTCCGTATTCCATCACCTCATGGCCTGCAATGGCCTGCCCCCACAGATATCCATCTTCCGGCGTCAATCCGGCCTTGAACGGAACGGTTTTGGCACTTTTATCGTAAATGGCCGTCAATGAACTGCCTAAAACATTCTTAATGGCTTCGGCAATGTCCCGTCTCTGCAGGAATACTCCCACAGAGTGCGCCTGCATAACCACCACACCGTTGTAATAATCTGCAATCAGCCCGGGTATACCGTCACCTTCTCCATGTACCAGGCGGTAAACGTTGGTTTCGTGATCAGAAACAAGGCCTGAGGATTTCCTCACCTCCCAGGCGTTTCTTATTTTCCTTTCCCAGAAAGGAAGGTCGATGGCTTCATCGCTGAATGTCAGGATCCTGACCGCAATCGATCCGATCTGGTAATGGCCGGTACCCAGAAACTCTCCGGCGGCCGTGCGCACCGTAACCAGGTCTCCCTCGTTGAGTCCCGAAGGAACAAATTTCAGTGCCCCGGAGAACACCCAGGGATGAAACCGGTTCAGCGACTGCTCTTTGCCGGGTTTTAAAAAGATGTCTTTATACGGGTTGCTCATAATTCCGGACCAATAAGTTTTTGATAGATTTTGAGGGATACATAGGCATCGGTTGCGGCGTATATCATTTGCTGGTCCGTTAATTCCTCTGCTTCCCAGTTGGAGAGCTGCTGGGACTTAGATATTCTGAAACCACAGACAATCGCACACAGTTTTTTAAGGCCGATATTCTGAATCCCTGCATCCTGTGCGTGATTCTGCAGTTCGACAAATCCGGCAGGCCTGAAGGGTGCCAGTTTCTGAAGCCCTTTGATGTCATCGCGAATGGCGACTCCTGCTTTTAGGATTGCGTGATTGCTGAAGATCTGCCGGAGTTCATCCGGAATACCGATTTTCTGGGTCCTGAACAGGAAGGCCCTTTCATCGGTTGCCAGCTGCAACAGGGCTACCTTATGGATCTGACCTTTCTGAAAAGAAGGCTTTGTCTCTGTGTCGAATCCCAAAACCCTGAACTGGCTGAGATATTTCACCGCCACCCTTACCATTTGCATCGTCTCCACCAGTACAATATCCCCGTCGAATGATTTTAAGGGTAATTCTACCAGCTCTTCAACACTTATACTCTCTTTGAACATACGATATAATTATTCAGAATCATGACTGAAGAAGCGGTCGACCCATTTGGAAGGTCCGGCATCTTCGTCATCTGGTTTGTAGTTGGACAGGTCGGGGCTGCTCCAGTCGATATCCGAAAATACCAGCAGATGCAATGCCCTTAAGACATTCACCAGCCGCTGGCCCCAGAATTCCCTGAAATGCAGGGTGCATTCCACAATGGCATCGTGCATTACCTCCTCATTGCCAAAATTGTAGGAGGAAACAAACTCCTTAACATCCTGGTAGATGTCGAGGATGTGCTCTGAAATACTGGCAGTTACATTTTCACTGCCAAACTGAAGATCCGGATCGATCACCTCATGGTAAAGATCATGTTCGCCCAGTTTCTGGAGCCATTTCTGCTGAAGTACGTTGTAATCCAGTTCAGAGACATATTTTTCAAGTTCTTCATCCAGGATGCTCTCCGTTTCAGGCAACAGCGAGGCCTTGAAATAGAGCAGCGGAAGCAGCTTCCTGGTAATGTCGAGCAATTGCGGGGTCTGGTAGCGGGCACTGTTTTCAACAAGTTCACAGAACTCATTGGCAACCGCCACAAATTCAACCACATTCTTTGAGTAAATTAATTCATTAGGCCCGTTCATATATTTTTGATCAAATGCTGCACAAAAATAACAAATTAGCTTGCTTTACCTGTTTTTCCATTCCAGAAGATTATCAATTCGGGTAACAATCGTATCGTTATCTATCAGCCAGCGCAATACCAACCTGAATTTTTCCTCCTCATTTCCGGCAGGGAAAAGGATTTCCTCCGCCCTTTTCGGGGTATTCAGGGCTTCCCTGATTTTTCCGGAGATGATGTCAAATTCAAATTTGCTCATTCCCAGCTGGTTCTTTGAAAGACAGACATCACACATTCCACATCGTTCTGCTTTGTTTTCCCCGAAATAGGAGAGGAGCATCTGTGACCGGCATTCCGAAGTCGTTGAGGCGTAATGAATCACTGCATCTATCCGTTCTTTAAAATCCCGCTTTCTGTGGTCATAATTTTCTTTGGTGAAGAACAGCCTGCTGCTTTCGACCCGCTCCCTGGTAAACAGGATGTAGGGAGTACGTTTTTGCGGAATGTAGTCGATGATTTTATGGGACCGCAAGGTTTTCAGATAAGTGATAATTACCTCCTTCCCGGCAGCGGCCCTTTTGGCGAGCAGCTCCTCATCCACGGGAACATATCCGGTAAAGAGTCCGGTATATGAGCGTAACAAAAGTTTGATAAAATTGTCGAACGATTCGTTGGCTACCTGAAACTTATAAAGTTCGTCACGGTTTACGGTAAAATAAACTCTTGACGGGGTTTCCACCTCTTCGGTGAATTCTATATAGCCCTGTCTCTGAAGAAGTTTCAGGCTGTGAAATGCCGGGGCGAGCTGCAGTTTGAAGGTTTCGGTAAAGACTGAAAGGGGAAAATCGAAGATCTGGCCCTTTCCGAAACCTACCGCTACCTGAAGGAAGTTGCACAAAGCGTCATAGACTTTCCTGATATGCGGTATTTCAGGGAATGTAATTGACAATTGTTTCTTTAACTTCAGTTTGTCTGCGTTGTTGTATAGCAAAACCGCCACCGCCTTCTTCCCGTCGCGTCCTGCCCTTCCCGCTTCCTGGAAATAAGCTTCCAGTGAGTCTGCCGGGTCGATATGGATTACAAACCGTACATCCGGTTTGTCGATTCCCATGCCAAAGGCGTTGGTTGCCACGATAACCCTGGTTTTGTCGCTTTTCCAGTCATCCTGTTTCTTGCTCCGGATGTCGGCATTCAGTCCGGCATGATAATAGTCGGCCGATATCCCGTTCTTTCTCAGCAGGTCACTGATTTCCCGGGTCGCCCTTCTGTTCCTCACATATACCACGCCTGTTCCTTTTGCTTTCTGTATGGTCCTGACCAGGTAGCCGGTCTTGTCTTCCTTTTGCCTGACCATATACGCCAGATTGGATCGTGAAAAGGACATACTCAGCACGTTCTTTTCAGAAAATTTCAGCTTTTCCTGTATATCGTCGACGACACGCGGGGTAGCTGTGGCGGTAAGGGCCAAAACCGGCACCCCCGGGAACAACGGCCTGATATCGGCAATTCTAAGGTAACTCGGCCTGAAATCATAACCCCATTGTGAGATGCAATGGGCTTCGTCAACCGTAATCAGGTTGATTTTCATGGCGTTCAGGTTCTCAATGAACCTTTCGGAGGCAAGTCTTTCCGGTGAAACGTAGAGGAATTTGTAATCGCCCCATTTGGCGTTATCGAGGGCTATCCTGATCTCCGAGGGGCTCATGCCGCTGTGAAGGCTGATGGCTTTGATCCCCCGGTTCTTCAGGTTTTCTACCTGGTCTTTCATAAGGGCAATAAGCGGCGTGACGACCAGGCAGATCCCCTCCTGCGAGAGTCCGTAAACCTGAAAAATAACCGATTTGCCACCACCTGTGGGCAAGAGGCCGAGGGTATCCTGCTTCCGCGCAACGGATTCAATGATCTCCAGCTGCATGGTCCTGAATCCGGAGTACCCCCAGTATTGCTGTAATATTTTCGTAAAATCGCTGCCCATTTTGCCTTTTAAACGGTTTCTGCCGGTTGCGACGGAATACAAATTTATGAAAATGTGCATGTAAACCTCTTCCGGAGGAATTCCGCTTTAACAATTTTTAATCGGTAAACCCTCGCGGAATCAAAATAAATTCAGTGAAGTACGCTAAAATTTGTAGTTTTGCGCATTGTTGAAATTAAAATTGTGACCGATGTCTTTTATTGAAGATAAAGTAGTTTCCGAAGGCCTGACCTTCGATGATGTCCTGCTGATTCCATCTTTTTCCGAAGTACTTCCAAGGGAGGTCGACCTTCAGACCCGTTTTACTCGTAACATCCTCCTGAATACCCCGGTTGTATCTGCAGCCATGGATACCGTAACAGAGTACAAACTGGCTATTGCCATTGCCAGGGAAGGCGGGATTGGTGTGATCCACAAGAACATGGATGTTGAAGAACAGGCCAGGCAGGTGATCAGTGTAAAACGTGCAGAGAACGGAATGATTTTCGACCCGATTACCATTGAAAGGGAGAAAAAAGTTGCCGATGCATTGATGCTTATGGCCAATTACAAGATCGGCGGGATCCCGGTGGTCGACGGGAGCGGATATCTGGTCGGTATCGTTACCAACCGAGACCTCAGGTTTGAGAAAAACATGGAACGTCCGATTGCCGAGGTGATGACCCGCGAAAACCTGGTGACCACTACTGAGTCCACAAACCTTGAAAAAGCCTCGGAAATTCTGCAAAGCCATAAAATTGAGAAACTTCCCGTTATCGATAAGAACGGAAAACTGATCGGATTGGTCACATACAAGGATATTACAAAGGCAAAAGACAAGCCGTTCGCCTGTAAGGATGACCGTGGCCGGTTGCGTGTAGCCGCCGCGGTGGGGATATCCGGCGACTCTATGGACCGCATCGACGAGCTGGTAAAAGCCCAGGTGGATGCCATTGTGATTGACACGGCACACGGCCATACCAGAGGTGTCCTGGAAATGCTGCAGAGGGCAAAGGCCAAATACCCTGAAATGGAATTTGTTGCCGGAAACATTGCTACCGCCGAGGCAGCCACTGACCTGGTCAGGGCTGGCGCCGATGCCGTGAAGGTCGGGATAGGACCGGGTTCCATCTGTACAACACGGGTGATTGCCGGTGTCGGAATGCCGCAGCTATCGGCTATTTACAACGTGGCGAAGGCTATCCGAGAAACCGGCGTGCCGGTTATTGCGGATGGCGGTATACGTTATTCCGGGGATATCGTCAAGGCATTAGCTGCCGGTGCTTATTCAATCATGGCCGGCGGTCTGTTTGCCGGAGTGGAAGAGTCTCCCGGTGAAACAATTCTTTATCAGGGACGGAAATTCAAGGCATACCGCGGTATGGGCTCTCTCGAGGCCATGCAGAAAGGTTCTAAAGACCGGTACTTCCAGGATATGGAGGAAGATATCAAGAAACTGGTGCCCGAAGGTATTGCCGCAAGAGTTCCTTTTAAAGGAACTCTCGATGAGGTGCTTTACCAGATGATGGGCGGACTCCGTGCCGGTATGGGCTACTGCGGGGCCAGAAATATAAATATGCTTTGGGATGCCCGGTTTACCAGGATTTCCAACGCCGGCATCCAGGAGAGCCATCCGCACGATGTGGCCATTACAAGGGAAGCGCCCAACTACAGTAGCAGGCAATCGTGATCCTGAGTGAGGGTACTGCAATACTTCCGGGTTTTTCCCCGTTTACCATGGGTTGAAAATTGTTTATCTGATCAGGTTAATTCTTGTTTGTAATGAAGAGACTATTTTATTCAATATTGTTGGTTGCCTTTACCGTTTTTTCTGTTCATGCACAGAAAAAGCAGGATATCGTGGTCACCATTGGCAATGAAACGGTATCTGCCGAAGAATTCAGGACAATTTACGAACGGAACAACGGAAACATAACAGACCCCGCAGAGCGTAAAACGCCAGGCGAATACCTCGACCTGTTTATAAATTTCAAGCTGAAGGTACTGGAAGCCAAAGCAATGGGAATGGACACCCTAACCTCCTTCAGGGAAGAACTGGCTGGTTACCGTGCCGAACTTGCCGCGCCATACCTGACCGATATCAGCTATAACGAAAAACTGCTCGATGAAACCTATCGCCGGTTAACCCTTGAGGTGAATGCCAGTCACCTGCTGGTTACTGTCCCGCAGAATGCTGCTCCTGAAGATACCATGAAAGCCTGGAACAGGATTCTGGAGATCAGGAATGAAATTCTCAACGGACTGGATTTCAACGATGCAGCCTTCAAATATTCCGAAGACCCTTCCGCCCGGCAGAATATGGGAAGCCTGGGCTGGTTTACCGTGTTCCAGATGGTTACGCCTTTCGAAGATGCAGCCTATTCAACGCCCGAAGGTGAGGTCTCCCTGCCGGTGCGCACCCGTTTCGGATACCATCTTCTGAAGGTCAACGGACAACGCAGGGCTATGGGAGAGATCAAGGTCGCGCATATCATGAAAATGTTTCCGCCTGAAATGACCCCTGAAACCAGGGAGAGACTGAAAAAATCCATCGACAGCGTATATGTACAGGCTAAAAAAGGTGTTGAATTTGCTTCATTGGCCAGGGTGCATTCCGATGATCAGCGGAGTGCGGCCAATGGGGGTGAACTGCCTTATTTTGCGCGTAGCCGTATGATCCCCGAATTTTCTGATCCGACGTTCGCACTCGAAAAGGATGGCGATTTCACGGCACCCATTGAAACCGATTATGGATTTCATATTATTAAACGGATCGATTTGCAACCGGTTCCGGAATTTGAGAAGGTAAAACGCGAATTGGAGGATCGTATCCGCAGGGATCCTGAACGCAGTACCCAAAGCAGGGAAATATTTCTGTCCAGACTGAAAGATCAGTACAGATTCAGTAGAAACCAGGAGACAGTTGATAAGCAATCAGGTAAACTCACAGGCTGGTTTACCGATGGTGTGCTTTCCATTCCTGATGGCCATACCGGCAATGAAGTACTCTTTGTCCTGGATGGAAAGGAATTTACTGCCGGCGACTGGTTCGGATACCTGAAATCTGCCCGGATTAATGAGAACGGCGACCCTGCCGCGACCATCCGAAGCCAGTATGATGCCTGGGAGGAGTATGCCATCCTGAAATATGAAGACAGCAGGCTGGAAAGCAAACATCCTGAATTCAGGTCACTGGTAAGGGAATATCACGACGGATTACTGCTGTTTGCCGTTTCAGAAAAAGAAATCTGGAAGAAGGCTTCAGAGGATACTACCGGACTTCTGGCTTTTTATGATATCAACAGGGATAAATATAGATGGGGCGAACGCTTCAGGGGAATGATCGTGAGGTGTGAAACTCCCGAACTCAAGGAGGAGATCGAAGACAAACTGGATCAGGAGATTCCTCTTGAAGAGATCCTGGATATGATATCGGTTGATGAAAACCTGGTCTCTGTTCAGGAAGGCGCGTGGAGTAAAGGGGAAAATCCTGTAATCGACTTTTATGCATGGAATGGTCCGCAACCTCAAGGCTGGGACAGCGCAAGGGGATTTGTAAAAGGACAGCTCACAGGACCCGAGCCCAAATTACTTGAAGAGGCCAGGGGATACCATATCAGTGATTATCAGCAGTTTTTGGAGGATAACTGGATTAAGGAGCTCAGAGCGAAATATCCGGTCAAAATCAACAAAAAAGTACTGAAAAAAATAGGGAATGGATAAAAACCTAAAGGTATATATCATGGTGATCACCCTGTTGGTTGCTGCTTCCTGTAATATCGGTTTCGACAGGGACAAGATACCATTGGCCAAAGTCGGGGATAAAACGCTTTATCTCGATGACCTTCGCTCTGTGCTGCCTTCCGGTTTGTCGTATGACGACAGTATTATGATGGCAGAGGATTATATCAAAAAATGGGTCATGAACGAGCTTCTGGTAAAAAAGGCTGAGGAGAATCTCTCGCCTTCGCAGAAGGATATGGCCAAGGAACTGATGGAATACCGTAATTCGATGCTGACTTACCGTTACAAAATGGAGCTGATGTTCCAGAAACTGGATACCCTCGTCGATGAACGGGAAATGAAATCCTACTACGATCAGAACAAGGATAATTTTATTTTGGGCAGGGATATTGTCAAGGCAATTTTCATTAAAATACCGGCAGAAGTCAGCAGACCGGAACAGGTGAAGGTTTTCTGTGAGCAGGTTTCAGACGACAGTATCCGTGAACTGCAGGAGTTTTGCCTGAAATTTGCCATAACGTATGATATTTTTATCGATAATTGGGTCGAATTTGAACGAATTGCACAAAATTTGCCGGAGCAACTTTCCGATCCGGAGAAGGCACTCAGGCGTAACAACATTCTGGAATTCAGGGACAGTGAGTTCTATTATGTACTGTGTGTGAACGATTACAGGCTGGCGGGAAATATTGCCCCCATTGAATATGTGGAGGGCAACATCAGGAACCTGGTCATTAACAGAAGAAGAATTGATTTTTTAAAGAAAATAGAAGATGACGTTTATTTGGAAGGAATCAGAAACAATAAATTTAAACTGTACAGTTATGAACCCGAAGCGAACGATTAAAAGTATACTTGCCTCCGCATTGCTTCTTATACTGTTGTTGCCGGCATACCGGGCAAATGCCCAGGATAAGGTCGTGGATCAGATCATTGCGGTTGTGGGAAATAATATCATCCTCAAATCTGAAGTTGAGGAGATGTTTATTCAGCAACAGGCACAGGGAATTACCAGTCTGGGTGATATGAAGTGTGAAATCCTGGAGGATTTTCTGGTCGATAAACTCCTTATTGCTGAGGCATTGCTGGATACCAATATTGTGGTGACCGATAATCAGATCAACCAGCAGATGGACAACCGGTTGCAGCAGTATGTTGCCCATTTTGGATCGGAGAAAGAGGTCGAAAACTTTTTCAAGAAAAGTATTCCGGAAATAAAGGCCGAGTTGAGGGATGTAATGCGCAACATGCTGCTGAGTAACCAGATGAAAAGCAAGATTGTCGAGAATGTTACGGTAACGCCTTCGGAAGTGCGCTTTTTCTACCGCAATCTTTCCGAGGATGAAATTCCGTTTATTCCTCCGCAGTATGAATATCAGCAGATCACGCTGATTCCTGAAATCGAGCTCGAAGAGGAAAACCGGGTAAAGGCTCAGCTGAGGGATTTAAAACGGCGGGTAGAAGAGGATGGCTCCAGTTTTGCCACCCTGGCGGTAATGTATTCTGAAGCGCCGGAATCAAGGTTTGGCGGGGAGATTGGTTACCTTGGACGTGCCCAGCTCGATCCAGCCTATGCAGCAGCGGCTTTCAACCTTCGCGATAACCGGGTTTCCAATGTGGTGAAAAGTGAGTTTGGATTTCATATAATTCAGCTGATAGACAGGAAAGGGGAGAGGATCAACACCCGGCATATTCTTATGAGGCCGAAGGTAGCACCCGAAGCCCTTGAACTTGCGAAAAACCGGCTCGACAGCCTTGCCAATATCATCAGAAAAAATGATCTGACCTTCGAAAACGCTGCTATGTTGTTCTCACAGGATAAAACCACCCGAAACAACGGCGGGCTGGCGATTAATCCACAAACCCTTTCGTCGAAATTCAGCGCCGAAGAGCTCGATCCTGATATCAGTAAAATTATAACCTCTTTGAAAATCAACGAGATTTCTGATCCGTTCCAGACCATTGATCCCACAACCCGGCAGACGGTCTACAAGGTAATCCGGCTGGTGAGTAAAACCAATGGCCATAAAGCTAATCTGCAAAGCGATTATCAGCATCTGGCTGAACTTTATCTGGATAAGAAAAGAAAAGATGTACTTGAAAAATGGATATCAACGCAGCAAGCCAGGACCTATATCCGGATCGACAATACCTATGCAAACTGTAACTACCAGTTTGAAAACTGGATTAAGTAATTTTACTTTTGAACAGAATAATGGATTTACCAAAGTTTAAGAATGATGTTGAGGCGCTTGATGCGCTCCGCGAGAAATATAAAGAGCTTACCGGTGAAATTACCAGGGTAATTTACGGCCAGGACCAGATTGTCTCCCAGGTGCTGAATACCTTGTTCAGTCGTGGCCATTGCCTGCTTATCGGGGTGCCCGGATTAGCCAAGACACTGCTGGTAACCACCATATCCAAGGTGCTCGGATTGAAATTCAACCGGATTCAGTTTACCCCCGACCTGATGCCTTCGGATATTATCGGAACGGAAATTCTGGATAAAGACAGACAGTTCAAATTCGTACGCGGGCCGATTTTTGCCAATGTGATTCTCGCTGATGAGATCAACCGTACTCCTCCGAAAACGCAGTCTGCTCTGCTTGAGGCCATGCAGGAACGTGCGGTGACCGCTGCGGGTGAACATTTTGAGCTCGACAGGCCATTTTTTGTATTAGCCACACAGAACCCGATTGAACAGGAAGGTACCTATCCGCTCCCTGAAGCTCAGTTAGACCGGTTTATGTTCTCAGTATGGCTTGATTATCCGTCATTTAAGGATGAATTGCTTATTGTGAAGAATACCACCTCCAACCTGGAGTTTGATCTCCGTCCCGTCATTACGGGAGCAGAGATTCAATTTTTTCAGGAATTGATCAGGAAGGTGCCCATCAACGATAACGTGATCCAATATGCCGTTAAACTGGCTGCCAAAACACGCCCAGGGACTGAACATGCCGCGGATGTTGCCGGAAAGTACCTGAAATGGGGTGCCGGCCCTCGTGCGTCACAATACCTGGTATTAGGTGCTAAAACCCATGCCGCTCTTCATGGTAAGTATTCTCCCGATATTGAAGATGTACAGGCTGTTGCGGCTGCCATTCTGCGTCACAGGATTATTAAAAACTATAAAGCAGAGGCTGAGAATATCAGCATTGATGAGATCATCAGTAAATTGCTCTAAATGGGGATTTTAAGCGTAAGTTTTGCGCTTCTGCGCCGTCTGCCGGCAATCGTGGTTTTGGTTTTGCTGGCCGGGTCTGTGGCTTCATTGTCGGCACAGGAGAGGAAACGCATCGATATCGAAGAAGCTGAGAGCCTGGAAACCAACGAGAAAATCGTTGCCAATGCTCAGCGGCTGCTCGGAAATGTACGCATAAGGCACAACGAAATCCTGATGTGGTGCGATAGTGCATATGCCTATACCGGGACGAACAGGGTCGACGCATTTGGCAATGTCCATATCAACCAGGGCGATACGCTTCACCTTTATGCCAATATGGTCAAATACGACGGCGACCGCAGTTTTGCAAGAGCCATCGGGAATGTAAGGCTCGTCAATAAAACGACAACCTTGTATTCCGATACAGTGGATTACGACTTAGCCGGTAATATTGGCTATTATGATGATTCCGGGAAGATTGTCGACAGTACCAATGTGCTAACCAGTCAAATAGCCAGGTACTTCGTCAATGAGGATATCGTATGGTTTTACCAGAATGTCGAAGGCCGGAATGAGGATTATGTCCTCACCAGCGATACCGTCAGGTACAATACCGTATCCGGAATATTTTACATTCAGGGGCCTACCCATATACGCGATTCCCTGAATACCATCTATGCCGAAGACGGCTGGTATGATTCCCGATCGGGAGAAGCCCAGTTACTGAAAAATCCCCTGGTTTATAATGAAACCCAGCAAATGAGGGGGAATTTCATTGATTACAACCGGAATTACGGATATGGAAAGGCCTCCGGCTTTGTTGAGATCATCGATTATGAAAACAATATCATCGTAAAAGGCATGAATGCCTGGTTCGATGAGGAGAAAGAAATCGCCTATATGACTGATTCAGCTGTCTTTATTCTGATTAACAAGGAGGATTCTCTTTTTCTTCATGCCGATACCCTGAAAACGATTCCTGACACCCTTAAGGATGAAAAGATTATCAAGGCATACTACGGAGTACGCTTTTTCAGGGATGATCTTCAGGGTAAATGTGATTCACTGATCTATTTTACCCGCGATTCCACCGTGCAAATGCACCGGAATCCCGTGCTTTGGTCTGAAGTTCATCAGCTTGTAGCCGATCTTATTGAAATGCGGACCCGTTCCGATGCCCCTGACGAATTGCACCTCTCCAACAATTCCTTTATCATATCGAGGCAGGACAGTGTGATGTTCGACCAGGTTAAGGGAAAGAATATGATTGGCTATATTGTGGAGAATCAGCTGCAACGGATAGATGTCGACGGAAATGGACAAACCATATACTATGCACGCGACAAGAGTAATATTATAGGCCTGAACCGGGCCGAAAGCAGCAAGATATCACTTACCTTCAGCGAAGGAAAGATACACCGGATTTCGTTCCATACCATGCCTGAAGGAAAAATGACCCCGATCCCGCAACTGTCGGATGAGGAACGCCGGTTGCCGGGCTTCGACTGGAAAGACGCCTTGAGGCCCCGGAACAAGGATGACATCTTCAGAAAGGACTGAAAACGAACACTCTTATTTATTCACCAGCTTCCGGCCGAAGGGAGTCAGGGCAAGCGACATCAGCTTGAAATGCTGTTTTGCCCATGGTATCCCGATAATGGTAATTCCCAGCAATATCCCGAACAACAGATGGGTCAGGACTATCCAGAAACCCGCAACGATGATCCAGATGATGTTCATTACCGTAGAAAGGCACCCCGGGGCCCAGTCCCTGAGTTGAATGGTTTTGTTGAAAGGCCATAGGGCCAGTTCTGCCAGCTTGAAAATCTGCAACCCGAAAGGGATGCCTATGATGGTGAGACACAGTGCAATTCCCCCGATTACATATTCAATAAAAATCAGGAAACCACCAAAAACCAGCCAGATCAAATTTCCCAGAAAACTCATAATATATTTTATTTTCAAAATTAATACAAATCCAATATTTGTTTAATATTAATCAGTTTAAAAATAAACAAATTCTTATTTTCGTTGTTAAATGTACAAAATTGAATTGGACGATTTTCGAATGTAATTGGTTTAAAAATTTAGTTTCATGAAGGAACGGATTTATTCTATAAAAGATCTTGAGGTATTGTCCGGAATAAAGGCACATACCATCCGCATATGGGAAAAGAGATATAATCTTCTTGAGCCCGATCGTACTGATACCAATATCAGAATGTATACAGACAACGATCTGAGAAAACTGCTGAATGTGGCTTTTCTGGTGAATCACGGATATAAAATTTCCAGGGTATGCAGCTGGGATGAAAAAAAGATAACAGAGGCGATTATCGGCCATCAGCAGAAAAATCCTGATGTGCAAACCTATCTGGAAAGGCTTGTCGTGCATATGATCAACTTCGACGGTGGAGCTTTCCACAGGCTTACTGACGACATCATTTCCGAATATGGATTTGATGAAGCTACCCGCAGGGTCTTCTTTCCGTTTTTTGAAAAAATCGGTATCTTCTGGCAGGTTGGATCAATTTTTCCGGCCCAGGAACACTTTATTTCCAACCTTTTCCGTGAGAAAATAATTGTTGAGATTGACAAGCTCGGAAATGGTTTGCCAGACACCAATATCATGCTGTTTTTTCTGCATGAAGATGAAATGCATGAATTGAGTCTTCTGTATTATAGTTATCTGGCCAAACGGAATGGCATACAGGTTTATTACCTTGGCCAGAACGTACCGATGAGCGACTTGAAGAGAATGGCCGATATGGACAAAATCGGATCGGTATTTACAGCGTTTATCAACTCGATCGAAAAGGAAGAACTTGAGAATTATCTTCAGGAGCTGGGTGCAATCTTCCGGAATAAAAAAGTATTTATTTCGGGATTGCAGTTAAAGCTTCATAATCCCGCTATTCCGGCGGGCTTTTCAGTAATCGTGGACTATCAGGATTTTGAAAGGATGTTACTGGGATAATTGTATAAATTGCCCTGTTTTATTTATCTTCGGAAAAAAAATCCGGTATGAACTACAAGGCATTTCATAAGTTGTCCTACGGGCTTTATATCATTGCTTCAGAATTTGAAGGCACCAGGTCTGGATATATTGGAAACACTGCATTCCAGGTTACTTCATCACCACCTCAGATTGCCATTAGTTGTCATAAAAACAATGATACTCACGGAATTATTCTGAAGAGCGGTGTATTTTCCCTTTCTGTCTTAAAAAAGGAGGCAAGTACCTCATTGATTGGTGAATTTGGTTTTATGGCGAGCAGTGAGATGGATAAGTTCGCCAAGGTGAAGACCGAAGTACATTCTACCGGGGCTCCGGTCGTACTCGATTCTTCATTGGCCTGGTTTGACTGCCGGGTTGTACAGACGCTCGACGTGGGATCGCATACCCTCTTTGTGGGAGAGGTGGCCGAAAGTCAGTTATTGTCTGATGATGAGCCGCTTACATACGAATATTACCGCGAGAAATACAAGATGCTGGCTCCCCGTAATGCCCCGACCTATATCGAAAAGGATAAACTGACTGAGGAGCCTTCCGCAAAACCGTCTGCACCTCAGCCCGACCAGACTGGTATGGCTTCGGCAGACCCTGATGATGAGGAGGAATACATCTGTGCCATCTGTGGTTACGTATACCGGCCTGATGATGGTGACCTGGCCGCGGGAATTCCTCCGGGAACCCCTTTCAGCGAATTGCCGGAGGATTACAGGTGCCCGATCTGTAATGCAGGAAAAGATTACTTCAAACCCATGGGCTGATCTGATTAGGAGGTCGTCTTAAATGTGACTGTATCTTCCTGAGGGTTAACTTTTTGAATGGATTTTCTGACAGGTATATGAATAAAAAAAAGAGGTTATCACTGATTTTTGAGATAGCCTCTTTTTTCTTTTCAATCCTCAAAAGTCAGAGCGTTCGGTGCGTACCGTCGCAGAAGGGTTTGTTGGATGAATTTTTACACAGGCAAAGCCATACATCCTTTTTTTCTTCCATTTTGAACTGTACAGGGGTTATTCCGGTTCCGCGGTGAGATCCGTCGCAAAATGGCTGATTGCTGCTGCGGCCACATGCACACCAGTAATAACTTCCCGGCTCCAGGGTCATCATGACCGGCTTCTTGTCGAAAATTATTGGTTTTTCCATAGCAAATATATGGTTAGTGAAATCGATTGTTAGTATAACGTAATTTCAATCATAAAGGTTAAATTCGTGGATGGTTTTTTTATGAATTTCGTAAACTCTTCATTATGGTAAGAATTTGGCTGGCACTTGCTTTTCTGATTGGTACTGCATCTGTATGGTCACAGAGGCCTTCCGGAATCCCTTTTTATGTAGGTACGTTTACCTCCGAAGGGGCAGAAGGGATCTATCTCTGCCGGTTTGTGCAGGAATCTGGTGAAATTACCCTTGACCGTGTTTTTAAGGGAGTCGACAACCCCAATTTTCTAAGCCGTTCTCCTGACGGACATTATATGTATGTAGTTAATCGTTCCCCGGGTGCCGTGGATCCTGCCGGAGGCTCTGTCTCAGCGTACCGGATCGGGTCCAGGGGTACCCTGGAATTTATCAATAAGCAATCATCATTGGGCAATGATCCTTGTCATGTAACGGTCTCCCCCGATGGCAAATGGGTGGCAATCGCCAATTATGGAGGAGGTTCCGTGGCTATTTTTCCGGTTGGCCAGGATGGCGGACTGTTACCGTCGACCAGCCTGATAAAGCACCGGGGATCAGGACCTCACCCTACACGCCAGAAGGCTCCATATGCCCACTCCGTCTGGTTCTCGAAAGATGGCAGTCTGCTGTACGCCGCTGATCTGGGTACCGACCAGCTTTTTATTTACCGTCTCGATCCTGCCACAGGAATGCTCTCTCCGGCACAACAGCCGTTTGTAAAACTGCCTCCGGGGTCAGGTCCTCGTCACTTCCGCTTTTCAGCAGACGAACTTTTCTGCTATGTGGCCAATGAATTGAATTCAACCGTATCGGTACTTAAAAAGGACAACGGGAACTGGACAGTTGTGCAGACGGTTTCTGCTTTGCCTGCCGGTTACCGGGGAACCAGTTTCTGTGCGGATATACATCTTTCGCCGGATGGCAGGTTTGTTTATGTTTCGAACCGCGGCCACCAGAGCATTGGCGTATTCAGGAGAAACCAGGACGGCACCCTTACGGTTGAAACCCATGTGAATGTCCAGGGTGACTGGCCACGGAATTTTGTCATCGAACCTACAGGAACCTATATGCTGGTGGCCAATCAACGCAGTCACAATATTGCGGTTTTTCAGCTTCGTGATGGCATCCCCGTATATTCAGGGAATGAAATACGCATTCCGGCACCGGTATGCCTTCAATTCTGAAAACATTGGAAAACAAGGGCTGCAGCCCTGGAAGGCTATAACCGGGGTGTACAGTCCAGGCCAGGGTTCAGGTTAATCATGCCTGAAGGTCGCCCGGACTAGCTTCGACATACAACTGGGTAGCTTCCACCTTGATGACAACAATGCACCTGCCCCTGTCGATAAATTCACCTGAAGTTACCGCATCATATACTTCTCCCTCGATTTCCACCTTGCCGCCGGGCCTGAGAACAGTTTTGGAAGTTCCTTTCCTCCCTTTTAGCTGAAGCAAAGAGTTGTCTATGCTTACAAAACCCTCATCAACGTTCTGAACGGTTTGAAGAGCCAGGTTTTTGAAAGGTCCGCGATGAGCACCGAATACCCTGCTGCCTGCCCAAAGAGAAAGCAAGAAACCACCGGAAACACCTGCCACAACGGTCAGTACGGCAGTTCCGATCCTGCTCAGGTCAACATGTCCGAAATCAAAAACTATATTGTCGATCAGGCTGAGGGTAAGTCCTGTGAAAGCTAAAATTATCCCGATCACCCCGGAAAATCCGAATCCGGGGACTACAAATATTTCAACGAGAATCAGTATTATCCCCGCCAGGAAGACCAGGATTTCCCAGTGTTCGGCAAGGCCTTCGAGATACAGTGGCGCAAAATAGGCAACCGCGGCAAGAATGGCTACTCCGATGGGGAATCCGATCCCCGGCGTCTGCATTTCAAAATAAATGCCGCCAATAATCGCCATAATCAGTATTCCCGAAACCACCGGATGGATCAGGAAACCAATGATCTTCTCTATCCAGGTAGGCATATATTCAACGATGGTGGCATTCTCCATGCCCACTTTTTTAAGTACCTCTTCGACACTTTCGGCGGTACCTTCACTGAAGCCATACCGAATGGCCTCCGAAGGGGTGAATGTCAGTACCTTTCCGGTGTCGATAATTCCCTGAATATAAACAGACGGATCAACCATGGCTTCGGCTATCAGCGGATCACGACGCCATTTATAGATGGTGTCACCATTTTCAATAACAGATATCTTCCCGTGCGATTCGGCAGTGGCCCGCATGATGGAACGGAAGTACGACTGGTATTTGTCGGGCATGGCCGAACCGGTCTGATTTACCACCGTGGCAGCGCCAATACTGCCTCCCGGACGCATATAAATACTGTCGGCGGCAATGGAAATCAATGCACCTGCCGAGGCGGCATTGTTATCTACAAATACCACCACCGGAATTTTGCTCTGCATGATTTTTGTCCTGATAGAGTCGGCGTCGACAACCGTTCCGCCATAAGTGTTCATGTGGATCAGGAACAGGTCGGCCCCTAAAGAATCGGCTGCTTCAAATGCCCTTTGGGTTTGCCGCCATATGCCCGGGGCTATTTCTTCCTTGATGTTCAGTTTGTAAACCAGCGGCTGGTTGTCGGCCCCTGCTGACACGGCCATGAGCAGAATAACCGGCATGATCAGGGATATCAGTACTTTTTTCATCGAAATCATTTCTTAATATTTATCTGCGAATTTAAGAATAATAATCTTCCTGAAGGCTTAAAAAAAGCGGATCAGTAACTTTAAAACCTGCATGTCCGGCTAATTTTATACCTTTGCTGCTCGTTAAAATAGCAGACATGGTATTGAACTCATTAACAGCGATTTCGCCGGTAGATGGCCGCTACCGGGATAAAGTCGGGCATCTCGGAGAATTCTTTAGTGAATATGCCCTGATCAGGTACCGTACGGTCATCGAGATTGAGTATTTCATTGCACTGTGTGAGATTCCCCTTCCTCAGCTGGCCGGTTTCCCTGAGTCGGATTTCCTGAGGCTCAGGGATATCGCTGCACAGTTTTCCGTTGAGGATGCCCTTCGTGTCAAGGAGATTGAAAAGGTTGCCAATCATGACGTTAAGGCAGTTGAATATTTTCTGAAGGAGAAATTTGACGGCTTGGAACTGGGTGAATACAAGGAATTTATTCATTTCGGGCTTACCTCACAGGATATCAATAATACAGCCATGCCTATGGCTATTCATGATGCCCTCAACCAGGATTATTACCCTGCTGTAAATGAACTCCTGGCCAGGCTGGAAGAATTGGCGGCTGAGTGGAAGGATGTTCCCCTGCTGGCCCATACACATGGTCAACCGGCTTCACCAACCAAATTAGGCAAGGAAATAAGGGTTTTTATTGAAAGGATTAACGTTCAGCTGGATATGCTCCGGGGAATTGTGGCTTTCGCAAAGTTTGGCGGTGCTACCGGAAATTTTAATGCCCATGTGGTGGCCTATCCTTCGGTTGACTGGAATGGATTTGCCGATCGTTTTGTACAGGAGAAACTGGGATTGAAACGGTCGATGTACACCACCCAGATTGCACACTACGACAACTATTCGGCCATTTTTGACGCCATGAAAAGGATCAATACCATCATTCTTGACCTTGACCGGGATATGTGGACCTACATTTCCATGAACTATTTCAGGCAAAAGATCAGTAAGGGTGAGGTTGGATCGAGTACCATGCCGCACAAGGTTAATCCGATTGATTTTGAAAATGCCGAAGGAAATATCGGGATTGCCAATGCATCATTTGAACACTTATCCGGAAAGCTGCCGGTTTCGAGGCTTCAGCGTGATCTTACTGATTCGACGGTTACCCGCAATATCGGTGTGCCATTTGCCCATACCCTGATCGCCATCAGGTCTACCATCCGCGGACTCGGCAAACTGTTGCTCAACACCGATGCTATCCTTTCTGATCTTGAAGACAATTGGGCGGTAGTCGGCGAAGCCGTTCAAACGGTATTGCGCCGCGAAAACTATCCCAATCCGTATGAGGCACTGAAAGAACTGACACGAAGCAATAAGCGGATTACTCAGGAAACCCTGATAGCTTTTATCGATTCACTGGATGTCTCCACCGATGTGAAGGAAGAGCTTAAAAAGATCACTCCACTCAATTATACGGGTATTTTCTGATGAACCGCGGTTAATTTACCAACTGATGAAGGATTTCATACAAGTACTCAAAAGGTATATCCCTCCCTATAAGACCAGTCTGGTCCTCAACTTTTTTTATAATTTCCTTTCAGCGGTATTCGCCGTATTTTCAGTGGGAATGATGATCCCGATCCTGGAGATCATCTTCGGAATGGCACAGGATGTCAATACCCTGGTACCCTGGGAGTTTACACTCCGCGCGGTTTCAAACAACCTGTATTATTATCTTACCCTGGTAAAGAATAATTACGGGCCCGATCTGTCTCTTCTGCTGGTCGGATTTTTTGTCATTGTGGCCACATTGCTTAAGGTGGGTTTTGCCTATCTGGGGGCCTATGAGGCTGTTTTTATCCGGAATGGGGTGGTAAGGGATATCAGGCACCAGATTTTCAGTAAAATTTTAAGGCTTGCCCTGCCGTTTTTTTCTGAGGAGCGGAAGGGAGATATTATGGCGCGTATTTCGGGCGATGTGGCTGAAGTGGAGAATTCCATCATGTCCTCGCTCGACATGTTCCTGAAAAACCCGGTCCTGATAGTCGTGTTTCTGGTCTCGATGCTGATCATGAGTCCCACACTCACCCTGTTTATTTTTGTTGTGTTGCCGATAGCCGGAACAATAATAGGCAGGGTAGGGAAGACCCTGAAAAAAGTTTCCAGGGAGGGACAGGATAAAATGGGTTCAATTCTCACCATAATTGAGGAAACCTTAGGCGGATTGCGTATTATCAAGGCATTTAATGCCGAGGCTAAGATGCAGGCGCGTTTTGATCAGGAGCTGGGTCAGTACCGCGGTATTATGAACCGGCTGATGTGGCGAAGGGAACTGGCTCATCCGATGAGTGAGTTTCTGGGAACCATCCTGGTGGTTGTCGTGGTCTGGTTTGGTGGCAAGCTCATCCTGAGCCAGAGCAGTGAATTGACCGGGCCCGAGTTTATTGCCTACCTGGGGGTTTTTTACCAGATCATCAATCCGGCCAAGGCATTCACCAATGCGCTATACAGCATTCAGAAGGGAATGGCTGCCATGGACAGGATCGACCTGATCCTGATGGCCGATGTCACCATTCGCGAAAAAGAAGGTGCCTTACCGGTAGATTCCCTGAAGCAGGAAGTTGAATACCGTAATGTCTCGTTCGCATACAATGATAAGCCAGTACTGAAGAGTGTATCCGTAACCATCCCCAAAGGCAGTACCGTGGCCCTTGTGGGGCAGTCGGGCAGCGGAAAGACAACCTTTGTCGATCTGCTTCCAAGGTTTTACGATGTTCAGGAGGGCCAGATATTGATTGACGGAACCGATATCCGAGATCTGAAACTCCATGATTTGAGAAACCTGATGGGCAATGTGAACCAGGAAGCCATTCTCTTTAATGATACCATTTATAACAATATCGCTTTCGGGGTGGAGAATCCAACGGAAGAGGAAGTCATTGCGGCTGCCAGGGTTGCCAATGCCCATGATTTCATTATGGAGAGCGAAAACGGTTATCAGACCATAATCGGTGACCGGGGGAGCAAATTATCGGGAGGCCAGCGGCAACGGCTCAGTATAGCCCGTGCTATACTCAAGAATCCGCCAATACTTATTTTGGATGAAGCTACCTCCGCCCTCGATACCGAATCGGAGAAGCTTGTACAGGATGCTCTGGAGAAACTGATGAAAAACCGTACATCGCTGGTGATTGCGCATCGGCTGTCGACCATCAAAAACGCGACTTTTATCTGCGTGTTACATAAGGGAGAGATAGTTGAGCAGGGTACGCATGATGAACTTCTGGAACTCAACGGCCGTTATACAAGGCTCCATCAGCTTCAGATGTTTTGAGCAAGAATATCGGCCAGATGTATGGTTTTCAGAGGTAGACCCTTCCTGCGGATGTAACTCTCCATATTCATCAGGCAGGAAGCCTCGGTAGAGGCAATATATTCAGCACCGGTTGCCAGTGCATTTTCTACTTTCTGTTCGGTCATGGCACCGGAAATATGATGGAATTTTGCAGCAAAAGTACCTCCAAATCCGCAGCAGGTCTCCGTGTCCGCCATTTCAGCAAGGGTAAGCCTGCGGACCTTCCGCAGGAGTATCCGGGGTTCTTCCCTGATTCCGTATTCTCTTAAAGCTGAACAGGCATCATGCCAGGTGACACGATAGGGAAATTCTGCCCCGAAATCATCTTTCTCAAGGATATTTACCAGAAAGTCGGACAGTTCATATATGGAATTCTTCAGTGTACTGAATTTTTCCTGCAGTTTTTGGTCATGGTCAGTCAGACGATGGTAATAATTCCGGATGTAGGCCGTACACGATGCAGAAGGACTGACAATGGTATCTGCATCACTGAAGTCGTGCAGGAACTTAAGCGCAAGACCCCGTGCCTCTCTCCAGTGGCCGCTGTTGAAGGCCGGCTGACCGCAGCAGGTTTGCTCCGGGTTATACCTTACCGTTACCCCGGCATATTCAAGGATCCTGACCACACTGTGTGCGGTCTGGGGATAAAACTGGTCAATAAAGCAGGGAATGAAAAGGTCTGCGGTCATATAGAATGCTTTATGTAAAAATAGCAAAAAAAAAGCCGCAATGTTGCGGCTTTTTGCACGGGAGGAGCGACTCGAACGCCCGACACTCGGTTTTGGAGACCGATGCTCTACCAACTGAGCTACACCCGTGTGTGGATATGTTACAAAAATAAGGAAATTTCCCGAAAATTGAATATTGAAGGGAGTTTCTCCCTTGCTGATCATATTCTGTTAAAGAACTCCTGATTTTTATGTGCGGAGAGAGAGGGATTCGAACCCCCGGAACCTCTCAGTTCAACGGTTTTCAAGACCGCCGCAATCGACCACTCTGCCATCTCTCCAAATAACCTGTAAGAACGTTTTTTGCCGGAGTGCTTATGCCATGTTTTGTTTTGGTCAATCAGCATAACCCTGACGGCGGCACAAAAGTAGAACAATTTTCCATTCTGCAAAAATCTTTTTTTCAAAATAATATTGTCAAAAAAAAAACCTGATAATCGTTGCTTTTTTAAAAAGTATTTCAGAATTTAGTAAGGTTGAATTGGCGTTCTCTGAAATACTTGATTTTGAAGATAGTTTCATAGTTTTACCACTTCAGCACTAACCGGGCCAAATTAACCCTTTTGATATTAGAGATTTGATAATCAGATACTTAATCACTTATTTAAAACTTTAACGTATGAACAAAGCACAACTTATTGACGCAATTGCCGGAAAGTCAGGTCTTACCAAAGCTGATTCCAAGAAAGCGCTTGATGCTGCTATTGAAGCAGTAACCGAAGCTTTACAGGCTGGTGACAGGGTCGCTCTCGTCGGATTCGGGTCATTCTCAGTATCAGAACGCAGTGCACGCACAGGAAGAAATCCTCAGACCGGAAAAGAAATTACCATCGCTGCCAAAAAGGTTGTCAAATTCAAACCGGGTGCAGAACTGCAGGTATAATCCTGATCAGAAAACGTATTCAAAAACACAAAGGGGGCTTTAGGCTCCCTTTTTTACGGTGTATAATCTGCCGGATGGCTATTGTTTTATAATATGATTCAGTCTGAACGCAACAATCCTGATTTTGCTGAATTGAACCGTTACCTGTTCAGGTTTGTCGGTGAAGATCGGTTGCGATTGTTTAACCAGGTCCTTGAAAACAGGACCCGCTATATTACGGTGGTCCTGGAGGATATATACCAGACCCAGAATGCAAGCGCTGTATTGCGAACCTGTGAGTGTTTCGGCCTTCAGGATATTCATATCATTGAAAACTATAATCCGTTCAAAGTAAATGCAAGGGTTACCCACGGTTCTTCCAAATGGATAAATCTTTACAGGTATAATGCTGAACAGGACAATACCCGTGATGCGCTCATTAAGCTGAAGATGCGGGGTTACCGCATTGTGGCCACCCTTCCCGATCCGGAAGCGGTTCCGCTTGATGAGTTTGATCTGAATGCGGGTAAAACCGCTTTGGTTTTCGGTTCGGAAAAACCAGGTATTTCCTCACAGGTGGAATCCCTCGCGGATGAGTTTGTAACCATCCCTATGGTAGGATTTACGGAAAGCCTGAATATTTCTGTATCAGCAGCCACCATTCTGTACCAGCTGACCCGGAAACTCCGGAATTCAGCTCTCGACTGGAAACTCTCCGCTCAGGAAAGGGACGAGATTATGCTAAAATGGCTGCGGGGCCAAATTAAGCGTTGTGATCTGATCGAAAAAAGGTATCTTCAGGAACTGGGGCGGTCAGCCGGATTATAATCCCATTTTCAGAAAATCCCTGAATTCGCCGTTGTCAAATGTAACCGCCAGTTCATGCTGTGTGCCGTCTGGTCGAATGACGACATGATACGGAATAGTGTTGGTATTGTATCGGGCAATCTGAAAATCCAGGTTAGCCTTACCCATGGTTTTGATGGTTTTTCCGTCAAGTTCTGAGGTAACCCAGTCCTCTGTGGCAAGCGCCGACCGGTCGTCGGTATACAATGCGATGATTACATAATCCTCAGAAAGCATCCTCAGCACTTCAGGGTCTGTCCAAACACTGTTTTCCATCTTCTTGCAGTTGGCACAGGCATGTCCTTTAAATACCAGAAAAACTGGCTTATTCTGCTCTTCGGCACAAGCCATTCCCTGTTTGTAATCGAAATACCCCTGCAACCCGTGCGGGAGATGAAGCTTATCTGCGTATTTCGCTGGTCCGCATTGCGCCACTGCCTGTCCGGCAGGCTGACCGGCAAATGGAACGGTAGTTGTGTGACTAACCGATGGGGGAGGCAGCAGTGATGAAATGGTAGTCAGCGGCGCCCCGTGAAGTCCGGTGTATAAATATACCACAAAAGTGAAGGTCGCAATGGCGAGCATCAGTCTGCCTACACTTACAAATGGTTGTTCACTGTCGTGGGAAAACCTGATCTTGCCCAGAAAATAGAAACCCAGCAGTGAAAAAAGTACTATCCAGATAGCCAGATAAATATCCCTGCTGAATATGTTAAAGCCGTATACCTGGTCAATGTTGCTCAGGAATTTCATTCCGAAGGCTAACAGTATAAAGGCAAAAACAACCTTGATGGAGTTGAGCCAGCCCCCCGATTTGGGCAGTTTGCTCAGTGCCGACGGGAAAATGGCTAACAGGGTGAAGGGCGTTGCGAAGGCAAGTCCGAAGAAGAACATACCGGTCAGCGGACGCATACCGCCACCCTGCACAGCTTCGATGATTAAGGCACCAATAAAAGGCCCGGTGCAGGAGAAAGAAACAATTACGGTAGTCAGGGCCATGAAAAATGCCCCTGCAAAACCACCCTGGTCGGCTCTGGCGTCGGTCTTGTTCACCAGGCTGCCAGGCAGGACAATTTCGAACATACCGAAAAAGGAGAGTGCAAAAATAAAAAACAGCACGAAAAACAACAGATTGGGTATCCAGTGTGTACTCAGCAGTGCACCAACGTTAGGTCCAAAAATCCCAAAGGAGAACAGAGCTCCCAGAAGGGTGAAAATAAACAGGATCGACAAGCCGAAAAACAAAGCCGTGCGGATAGCCTTGCCTCTGTTCTGGCTCCCTCTCATGAAGAAGGAAACCGTCATAGGGATCATCGGGAACACACATGGGGTCAGTATGGCCGCCAAACCGGCAAGGAATGATATGATAATAAACAGCCAGAGGGTTTGTCCGGTAGCCCCGGTGCTGCCTGCCGGTCCGGCTGGAGTGGCAATGGTTGATTTTCCTGATGAGTCGCCTGTACCCGACATGGGAAATGAAAATTCCGCTTCATTCGGAGGTAGGCACATTTCGTCGTCACAGCCCATAAAGGTTACATATCCGCTGATGGTAACCGGTTTGTCGGAAGTTAACCTGATTTTTTGGGTAAAAACGGCAACATTACTGTAAAACCTGAGGTTAAGCATGAAAATGTTGTCAAACTTTTCAACAGGCTCAGGATTCTTCTGTAATTCACCCACAAACTCAAATAAAGTGGAATCTGCATATACAAATTCGGTTGGTATGGGTCCTCCCTCCGGCAAATAGGTATCATACAGGTGCCAGCCTTCATCCATGGTGGCCGTGAACACCAGTTCGGCTTCTGTTCCGTTTTGTCTGTGTTCAAAACTCCATTTGATAGGTTCAATTACCTGGGCGGTCAGGCCCGATGATACAATGAATGCCAGAATAAAAAATATTTTTCTCATATCGGTCAAAAAATTAAACTCAAAAATATCCTTTTCGAATAATAACAAATAAACAGAAAAAAGTTTGACCATTTACCTGATTTATGGATTCAACATTACAGATACTTCTGAAAATGTGAAAAAAAGCCGCCCGGGATGGTGGCGGCTTTTTATTAAATAATGATCAGCTCTTTGTTTTCATCCAGCAGGTTATATTCAGTCAGGGAGAAAGCCGGATTCGATTCGACCTTTACCCATTTGTAGTACTTCATAAACCATTTCATCCGGATGGATGGGAATCCTTTGGTAAGATAAGCCTCAACAAAAGGATGAACCTTAAGGGTCAGCTTATTCTTATTGAGGTCTTTAAATACGTACAACACTTTTGTGTCGAGTTCATCGGCGAACAGAATGGTAGGCGTAACCTTTCCGCTCCCCTTGCACATCGGGCAAACCTCGGCTGTTTCGATATGTTCTTCGGGCCTGACTCTTTGCCTGGTAATCTGCATCAGGCAAAATTTACTGAGCGGCAGAATGTTGTGTTTGGTCCGGTCGGCACCCATCAGCTCCTTCATGTACTCGTAGACCTTATGGCGGTTTCCGGCCTGGTGCATGTCGATGAAGTCGATGACGATAATCCCGCCCATATCACGCAGCCTCAACTGCCGTGCGATCTCCTCACAAGCAGCTAAATTGACCTCAAGCGCGCTGTTTTCCTGATCAAGGCCGGTCTTTGCCCGGTTACCGCTATTTACGTCTATGACATGAAAAGCTTCGGTATGTTCGATTATCAGGTAGGCGCCGTTCCTGAACGATACCGTTTTCCCAAATGAAGCCTTGATCTGTTTCTCTACGCCGTAATACTCAAAGATCGGAGCTCGGCCTTTGTAAATCTTTACAAGTTTACGTTTATCCGGATCGATAGATTCCAGGTAATCGGCGATTTCATCGGCCATCGCTGTGTCATTGACGATAATACTGTTGAACTGAGTGTGGTAAATGTCACGCAGAAAGGCTGTTGTACGGTCCATTTCCCCCATGACAAGTGCCGGTCCGTTTAGCCTCTTCAGCTTGGCAATGGATGAGTCCCATCTTTCTACCAAACGTCTGATTTCCTGGTCGAGCTCGGCTACTTTTTTATCCTCGGCAGCCGTTCTGACAATAACACCGTAATTTCTTGGCCTGATGCTCTGAACAAGTTTCTTGAGCCGGATCTTTTCTTCATTGGACCTGATCTTCTGGGAAACAGATACCTTATCGCTGAAAGGGAGCAGAACCATATTCCTGCCTGCAAGTGAAATTTCGGAGGTCAGTCGCGGACCTTTGGAAGAGATGGGTTCTTTGGCGATCTGTACCAGAATTTTTTGCCCTGCCTTGAGAACATCGTTGATCTTTCCCTCCTTGTCGATATCCGGTTCGGATTGGATGCGGTTGATGGAGGTGATTTTACTGTTTTTCGCCGACGACATCCGCAGGAATTTATTCATGGTTGAGAACTGCGGCCCTAAGTCGAGATAATGAAGGAAGGCATCTTTTTCATATCCGACATCAATGAATGCGGCATTCAGGCTGGGCATGATTTTTTTGACCTTGCCCAGGTAAATGTCTCCGACTGCAAACTTGGCACCGCTTTTTTCACGGCTAAGTTCTGCCAGTCTTTTGTTTTCGAGTAAGGCGATGACAATTTCGGATGGAGAGACATCAATGATTAAATCGCTACTCAAAACAAATTGATTTAAATGGTAAAATAATATCCGTTTTAAACGGATCGGAATTCCGGGTTAATCCCGGTTATTGCAGTATCCCACGGCTGAATAAACCGGGAAGCTGCAAACAGTACCTGTTTAACAGGAAAAGAACGTTGGTTGAAGAAACAAAATCCTATAAACAGATTAAACCTAAAGTATATTTGTTACTTTAGGTTTAATCCAGGATTCGTAAATAACTGTAATAAACACTATTTCTTCTTCTTGTGCCTGTTTTTACGAAGTCTTTTTTTACGCTTGTGCGTAGCCATCTTATGTCTTTTTCTTTTCTTTCCGCTGGGCATAACTTTTTACTTTACGTGGTTTTTAACTTTGGATACGAAAGATTTTGCAGGCTTGAAAGAAGGGATGTTATGCTCCGGGATGATGATTGTGGTGTTTTTGGATATGTTACGGGCAGTTTTTTCTGCTCTTTTCTTAACGACAAAACTACCAAAACCTCTGAGGTAAACGTTTTTTCCATCTACCAAACAATCTTTTACTGTTTCCATGAAAGCTTCAACAGCTTTTTGCACAGTTACTTTTTCAATTCCTGTGTTCTTCGAAACTTCATTAACGATATCTGCCTTTGTCATTTCTTAAAATATTTAGTTTTCAACAAATTAATCGGATTAAACCGGTGTGCAAAAATATAAATTATTTAAAAAATAAAAACCTTTTAGCTTAAATTATTCAAAATAATAGCATTAAAGTATATCTGCCCGGTTATCCGGCAAGTCCCAGGTTCTGACAAAATTGGCGCCGCCCTTTGGTAATTAAGGGTTTTCCTGAGTCTCTTGTTTTTGGCAAATGATGGATTTGTTAATTTCAAATGGCTATTTTTGTCGGATTAAAGTGTTGAAAGATTCTTGATGGACCAATTTACCCGTCCGGTTTATACCTGGTATTCACAAAACTTCAGGCATTTGCCCTGGAGGACCACCCGTGATCCCTATCTGATCTGGATTTCAGAGGCCATTCTGCAGCAGACCAGGGTCAGCCAGGGACTACCATATTACCTGAGGATTACGGAAAGGTTTCCTGATGTGCGGACGCTGGCTGAATCGCCTGAGGATGAGCTGTTCAAATTATGGGAAGGACTTGGTTATTATTCCCGTGCCAGAAACCTTCACCAGGCTGCCCGTTCAATATTAATTAATTATGAAGGGAATTTCCCGGAAACCTATGAATCGATTCGCCAGCTGAAGGGCGTGGGTGATTATACTGCGTCTGCTGTGGCTTCGATAGCCTACGGACTTCCCTATGCTGCCGTAGATGGAAATGTGATCAGGGTGCTGTCAAGATATTTCGGTATCAGGTTACCCTTTGATACTCAGGAAGGAAGAAAGGTGTTCGGAGATCTGGCCAATGAGATTCTTGACAGAAATGATCCCGGATCGCACAACCAGGCCTTAATGGAATTCGGAGCACTGCTTTGTAAACCGAGAAAGCCCGGATGCCCTGTTTGTCCGGTAAAATCTTCCTGTTTTGCCTTCCTGAACAATGAGGTGGAGAAGCTGCCTGTCAGAAAGAAAAAACCGACCAGGAGTTCGGTATATTATACATTTCTCCTTGTTGAAAGTAACCACTCTGTTCTGATTGAGCAAAGAAAAGGAAAAGGAATATGGAGGAGTCTATACCAGTTGCCGCTGATCGAAACAGACACCCTTCCGGCAGAAGAAGAGGTAATGCTGCTTCGCGGGGTAACAGAGCTGTTGGGCACACCCGGCAGTCAACTCCTGAAGATCAGCAGACCACATACCCATATACTCACTCACCGTACTATCGTAGCACGTTTTGTCCACATAAAATGCCCCGTTTTGTCCACGTATTGGCGAAATTATATTCAGGTTAATAAGGAAGAAATTAGTAAATTTGCCTTTCCGGTTTTGATCAAAAATTATTTGGCTGAACATGAATGGCTTTAATATCAGTCTGACGATGAAGGATACCGGAACCAGTTAACCAATTAAATTTTAAAACATGTCGATTAACAAAGTAATTTTAGTAGGAAATGTCGGAGCCGACCCGGAAGTAAGGCACCTCGACAACAATGTGGCCGTCGCCAACCTGAGGCTTGCCACCTCTGAAACCTATGTTGCCAAAAACGGTGAAAAAGTTACCACCACCGAATGGCACAATATTGTTCTGTGGCGTGGTTTAGCCGATCTGGCTGAAAAGTATATACGCAAGGGCAGGCAAATCTATGTTGAAGGTCGTATCCGGACCAGGTCCTATGATGATAAAGACGGACAGAAACGTTATGTCACCGAGATATACGGAGATGTTGTAAGGCTTCTCGGTTCTCGTGATTCCTCAGCTTCGGAGGGCTCCGGTGATACCAACTTCCCCAGGGAAACTCAGTCTTCCGGTCAGGTTGATACCCCCGATTATGGCAACCATTCTGATGATGATTTACCATTTTAACTTTATATACTGAATATTGGAAACCGGAATAATACCAGTGAGTGAGCCCCTTATCCGGGGCTTTCAGTTTTACCCCCTTACAGGTGCCGCAGTTGCCGGAATAGTGGTTATCATTCTCCTGTTGCTGCTGTCAGCTTTGATCAGTGGCTCAGAAGTAGCTTATTTTTCACTCGGTTCGGGTGACAAACAAAAGCTTTCCGGTTCCCGACGTGACCTGAAGGTGCAAAGTAACCTCAGGAATCCTGAGAAACTACTGGCTACTATTTTGGTTTCCAATAATTTTGTTAATGTTGGCATAGTTATTTTAGGGGCATTCGTTACCTCTATGCTCTTTGATTTCAGCAGTTCCCCGGTTCTCGAGTTTGTCGTCCAGGCAGTTCTGATCACATTCCTGCTTCTGCTGTTCGGCGAAATTCTTCCTAAGGTTTACGCTACACATTATCCCCTCTCTTTTGCCCGTTTTATGGCTTATCCCCTCGATACCTTAGCCCGGGTTTTCAGTCCGCTTAATGCCATTTTGATCCACTCCACCAATTTTGTAAACAAGAGACTTCGGAAAAAACAGAAAAATGATATCTCCATGGATGAGATCTCCCAGGCATTAGTCCTGACCTCAGGAAATGAAATTTCTGATGAAAAGGAAATACTGGAGGGTATTGTCAGGTTTGGCAATAAAAGCGTTGCCGAAATTATGAGGCCCAGGGTGGATGTGGTGTCTCTTGATATCCGGACTGGATTCAGTGAAGTGCTGGATGTAATCGTTCAGACAGGTTATTCGCGGTTACCTGTTTATTCAGAATCATTCGATCATGTGAAAGGAATCCTTTTTATTAAGGATTTACTGCCATATACTGAGAAAGGAGCTGACTTTATCTGGCAAAATCTGCTGAGGCCACCGTTTTATGTACCGGAAACGCGAAAAATTAAATCTCTGCTCGAAGATTTTCAGAAGAATAAGGTTCATATGGCGGTCGTGGTTGATGAGTACGGAGGTTCTTCAGGTATTGTGACCCTCGAGGATGTGCTTGAAGAAATTGTTGGGGATATTGCCGATGAGTTCGATGAAGACGAACACTTCTATTCCCGCTTGGGCGATAATACATTTTTATTCGACGGAAAAACCTCTCTTATTGATTTCTGCAAGGTTACCGACACCGACGAGGCGATCTTTGATGAAGTTAAAGGGGATGCCGATACCTTAGCCGGACTTATTCTTGAACTCAAAGGTGAGTTTCCCGTTCAGAATGAAAAATTCCGCTGCAAGCATTTTAATTTTACTATCGAAGCTATAACCAAAAGAAGGATAAAACAAATCAGGGTCGAGGTCGTTAATGGTTAGGAATGGCTTAAAACGGCTTTCATGAAAATGGTTAACATGCGGATCGCTTTTTACTTTCTCGTTTCTGTCATGATCCTTTCCGGATGTGATGGAAAATATACACCCAAACCAAGGGGATATTTCAGGATCGATTTTCCGGAAAAGGAGTATGTCCCTTTGCAGCAGGGTTTTCCATATCTGTTCGAGATACCGGTGTACTCGGAGGTGCTCAGGGATCCCTCTCCATTGGCAGAGCCCGGCTGGATTAATATTCACTTTCCTGCGAATAAGGCTGAAATCCACATCAGTTATAAGGAGGTGAAGGGAAATCTGTTTGTTTATACCGAAGAGTCGCGTGACCTGACCTACAAACATACCCAGAAGGCAAGTGCGATTGAGGAACACATCTTCATGAATCCCTCTTCCGGAGTATATGGTACCATATACCTGATCAGCGGTAATGCCGCATCTCCGGTTCAGTTCTATATGACCGACAGTACACGGCACTTTTTGAGAGGGGCACTCTATATCAGGAACGTGCCCAATATCGATTCATTGAAACCGGTTATTGATTTTCTGGTTCCCGATGTAATTCATTTAATTGAAACTCTTGAATGGAATGAGGATTAATGCCGCTTACGGAAATTTAGGTACAGGGTATCCTTTAATATTGATTCCATGCCTCTGATTAAAACCATATCAATAGGAAATTCTTCAGCGCTATTCTGGCTGATCACAGAATCTGCAGATGATTTGCTGAAAGGCACTGTCCTGTCGCACGATGAGTTAATCAGATATAAGGGTTTTTCTAATGACCGCAGAAAGAAAGAGTTTTTGGCTGTAAGGCATCTTCTTCAGAATTTGCCGGCAGGAGCCTGTGGGCTCTCGTACGATCCATCGGGAAAACCTGAACTGAAGGGTTCTGGTTTTTTTGTGTCGGTTTCACATTCTCCGTCATTGGCTGCTCTTGTGGTTTCTGACAAGCCTTGTGGTGTGGATGTAGAAGAATTGACCCGTAACACCGAAAGGATCTCTGAGCGGTTTCTATCTAAGGAAGAGCTTGAATGGACCTCTGCGATGAAGGAGGTCAGACTCGTCAGATTGGTTTGCTGGTGTGTCAAGGAAGCGGTTTATAAGTTAATGGGTGCCGCTGAGGTGGATTTTGCCAGACATATTAAAGTTTTACCCTTCACTCCTGTCCCGGACTTCGGGATTAAGGCTCTTTTTCTGAAAGGGGGTTCTCCTGTTTCGGTAAAACTGCGAATTGATTTCGTGGAAAACAATGCAGTGGTTTGGGGTGTTGTAAATGATTGAAATGTTGTTGGGTATGAATAAACCGGTTAATCAGATAATAGTAATTTTTGGAGCATCGGGCGACCTGACCAGAAGGAAGTTAGTGCCGTCTCTTTATGACCTTTTTGTCAAAAATCTGCTCCCTGGAAATTTCGGTGTGCTCGGTGTCAGCAGGACTTCTATGGATGATGAAGAGTTCCGTTCAAGGCTGGGCGGGAACCTGCCCGGCGACGGCAAAAAGGAGCAGTTCCTTTCCATGTTATATTACCATGCGATGGAGACATCAGATTCTGATGCCTATATCGGTTTAAGCGAGCGATTAGGAAAGCTTGACCAAAGTTTAGAGACTGGAGGCAATTTTATTTTTTATTTGTCTACGCCTCCTTCTCTCTATGAGATAATCCCTGAATACCTTTTTAGGGCCGGACTCGCTAAGAGTGAACAGGGTTTCCGGCGCCTGATTGTTGAAAAGCCCTTCGGAACCAGCCTGGAAAGCGCCCGGAATCTGAATGTGGGTTTGTTACAATATTTTGAAGAGAGTCAGATTTTCCGCATTGACCATTATCTGGGAAAAGAGACCGTCCAGAATATGCTCGTGACCCGATTCAGCAATGGTATATTTGAACCACTCTGGAACCATAATTTTATCCATCATGTGGAGATCACTTCTGCTGAAAGTCTTGGTGTGGAGGGAAGAGGCGGTTATTACGACCAGTCCGGTGCCCTCAGGGACATGGTCCAGAACCATCTGCTTCAGCTGGTTGGATTCATTGCCATGGAACCTCCGGCCGTTCTTGAAGCCGACGCTATCCGGAATGAGACCCTGAAGGTTTTTCAGGCTCTTCGTCCTATCCGGGAAGAGGACGTGGAACGGTGCACCATCCGTGGACAATATATTTCATCTACCATAAAGGGCGGGAAAGTTCCCGGTTACAGACAGGAAAAAGGAGTGCCTGAGGATTCCCGGACCGAAACGTTTGCTGCCATCAGGTTCTATATCGACAACTGGCGTTGGGCCGGAGTTCCTTTCTATATCCGTACCGGTAAGAAGCTTCCTACCAGGGTGACTGAAGTGGTGGTGCATTTCAAACAGGTGCCGCATCATTTGTTCAGTGCCTCACCCGATTATACACCAATAGAGAATCAGCTTATCATCAGGATTCAACCAGATGAAGGCCTGTTGCTTAAGATTGGGATGAAAATTCCTGGAGCTGGATTTCGTGTCAGGACGGTCAATATGGACTTTCATTACAGTAGCCTTGCCGACATTCACCTGCCCTCAGCCTATGAACGGCTGCTGCTGGATTGTATGCAGGGAGATGCAACCCTTTATACCCGTGGTGATGCCGTTGAGGAGGCATGGAAATTTATTCAGCCTGTTTTAGATGCATGGCAGTCGTCCGGGAATATACCGGTTTATGGATATCCTGCCGGAACCTGGGGGCCGGAGATAAGCGATTCGCTGATCCTTAACGGAAAATGGCGCTATCCCTGTAAAAATCTTACGGATGACGGATCTTACTGCGAATTGTAACGGGTTATTCAGAATCTGCTTCTGAAACTGAACCGGGACGAATGATAAAGGAGTCAATAGTTTTCGCCTTAAGTCGCTTCTGTGCATCAAGTGCCTCTTTCAGTGTGCCAAATGGACCTGCATAGACTTTATAAAGGTTATCCCTGAATATCAGTCTGGTATTGATTTCTGATTCCTCCCGGACGTACAAAGCCTGTTCAAGTGCTGGTTCTTCACGAAAATAAGCCCCGGTTTGCAAAAAGTACATGTCCGATAACTTTTCCCGGTTTTGCGGTTTAATTATCTCAATTTCCCTGATTACCGGTTCTTGAGGTACTAAATTTATGCCCTCTTCCAATTTAGCCAGCAGGCTGTCTGTGTCCAAAGACACTTCCGTTACGGGCACAATAATCTTCAATTTACTTTTGCTGAGTTCTGTAAATGGCACTTCAGGGATAAACTGACCTTCCCTGATCATGGCTATATAGATCCTTTTTAACTGGTTTGGGTCAGTTTCGACCGTCAAATGGTTTATAACGGGCCTGAGGCTTCCCTTTTCTGATGCTGAAGCCTCCAATTCAATATAGCAAATGGAATGTGATTCGAGACCGCTGATATATATGGCCGCATCATCCGGCTTTTTTTGGATAAGGCCATTGTTAATCCTGATGTTCAATTCATCGCTTAAAGGCTCGGATTCGTCAAAGATGCCGTTCTGGTTGAGATCGATGAATGGGATAATGATCAAACCAGACTTGCCCGCCATCATTCCGGTTCCGGCAATTGTTTTTCCTGAACCGGTTATGAAACTGCCTCCAAGGCTCTGGGATACTTCAGTAACCTGTTCATATGTTCTTGCGGAAAATCCTGCCCTTGCAAACGGAATATCATACCTCAGCTCAAACTGCAGAATGTTTTTATTCAATTTAACATCTCTCCCGGCGAACAGGGAGAGGTATCCTGACTTGAGAATCCGGTGCTCCAGCTCAGCTCTGAGGTGCAATGCTTCCCTGTTGGTTATGTCAACGAATAAAGCAGGCCTCAGGAGTGTCGAACTTCCCAGCTTAATGCCGGCTGCCACGAATGCCGACAATAACGGATCTTTGTTTTCTTCCCAGGAAACATGAGCAGCCAGGTGAGGACTGAACTTTCTTCCGGTGGTTGAATAGGTCAGTTCAGCCAGATTTTTATCTCCCGACGGAGTGTTGGTCCATCGGTATGAGCCTGCCGTAAATCCTGTTTTCCCGAATAGTGATACCGGTGAAGAAACGCTGAAGGTTAATTCTTCCCTGATCTCTGCAGGGATTACTTTCTGTCCGGATTCAAATCCCGTATACTGAACTTCTATTGCCTGGGATTTGGGCAGTTGATATAACAGTTGTCCACGGGTCCTTACCTCATGGTCATAGTTCGCACTGAAAAATAGACCTCGTGCAGGATGAAAGGTGCCCTGAACCAGGGGCACCTGATGACTTGTCTCTGGATCAAATATGTACTCAAATCCTCCCCCGAGGGTTAGGAAAGGGAATAATCCCAGTTGAACTAAACCCCTTCCGAAACCAGCCAGACTGTTGAAGTCGGATACACCGCCCGCTAACTGATATTCTAATTTTCCCGGTTTTACCATAGTGAAAGGAGCTGCGGAGGATTTTTCCCTGAGCCTTTCCTCACCGTATGGACCGAAAAATCTCAGTTTAACAACGGACGACCCGTATACTTTGGGTACGTCGAAATAATAGAACCCCGCAGCATCGGCAACTGCGGAAGCTACAAGGACATTGTTTAAAAATAGCCTGACTGTCCACCCCGGCTGAGTGTAACCGGTAATCCGGTAAGTTCCCGGAATCTGTTCGAAACGGGTTCCGGCGTTGGAAATCAGGAATCCATGTGTGGGCCGGCTGATTTCCATGAGTGATCCGGTGTTGACCTTTCCTGCCCAAATCTGGCTGATAAAACGGATATCGTTGTTGACCCAACGCCAGTGGTAATGCTGATTTTCTTCCCTGAAACCGTTAAGGTTTGAATAGTTCAGCAATGCAGTAGCTTCACCTCCGAGGAATTCAATGCCCGCCCCCAGGTCTGCTTCAACAGTCACGGGCTTTCTTATGGTCTGAACGGAGCGTAATGTCCAGTCGATGGCGCCGGGCCGGAACAAATGGTACGCTCTTTTTATAACAGAATCTGAAAGGCTGGCCTTTCCGATATAATGAAGCGATTGTTTTATTTCCTTTTCAGCCAGTTGTTTGAATATCAGATTGTCGGAATAGCTTTTCATTTCGGTGGTTTGGGTGAGCCGGTTAACCGACAGATAGAGTCCGAATAATTCCTTGTACAGGTCGGTGGCCATGAAAATCAATGAATCTTTTTTTATGATTTTCGTCCTTTGTACCGGAATCCGGGTGCCTTCGGATAATATCTGGCTTCTTTTTGCATCAATCAGGAAGGTTTTCTTTTTATCTGTAAAAACCCCCCGGATGGTGTCTCCGGTAATGGAAACCGTATGTTCTATCCGGAGAAAATTCAGAAGTCCTCCGGGTTCTATCAGAAAAGTGCCGGTCCGGGAGTCTTCAACAACCTCAGCCATGTAGCTTCCGATACCCTGAACATGGATTTTGACCGGTATGCCAACAGGATTACCAGAGAGAGAAAGATTGCCGAACAGCAATACGATACACAAAAATGTAAAAGTGACTGACTTCAAAAATATCTGAATTTAGTTAAGGTATACGATGTCATCATGGATAACCGGTGCCCTTTTTTTGGCAACATGGGCTAATCATGTATTTTAGTTGATGTTTCCTGTAAAAACTGCACGGCCATCCATTACAACTTCCCTTATTCAATACCTTTGTAATAAGATGCTGCGAATCTTTAACCGCAAAAATACATTTTTTTCGGGCGGATCGTATGTAATTTGATAATTATAAAGTATATTTCTATCCTTTATATCATATTATTATGGGAATGAATATTGAAGTCAATATTACCGATTCACCGGAAAAACTGGCCAAAAGGGTAGCGAAAGCGATACGCAGGATGTTGCAGGACAGTGGACAGAGCCGATTTGATATAGCATTATCAGGAGGTTCGACACCGGCTATTCTCTTCGACCGGCTGGCCGGAAAATTTCCTGATCTTCCTGAATGGCAGCGGGTTCATTTGTGGTGGGGTGATGAGCGTTGTGTGGAACCCGGTTCAGAAGAAAGCAATTATAGAATGGCTTATGACCGGCTGATTTCAAGGGTGACGATACCTCTTGAAAATATCCACAGGATTAAAGGGGAAGATGACCCGGAGAGTGAGGTATTGAGATATGAATCAGAAATCTGGACCTGTTTAAACCACCGGGGGGATTGGCCGGTTTTCGACCTGGTTTTGCTTGGGATGGGAGATGACGGGCACACTGCATCCATTTTTCCTGACAGGCCCGATCTGACCAAAAGCGACAGGATTTGCGCGGTTGCCTTACATCCCCGGACTGGTCAGAAAAGGATCACCCTTACAGGACAGGTAATCAATAATGCCAACCAGATTTTCATAATGGTAACAGGATCAGGAAAGGCTGACCGGATTTCTGAAATTATGAACAACCTGGAACAGGCAGCTGATCTGCCTGTCAGTCATATTGTTCCCTTGCACGGGAAGCTGACATGGTACCTGGATGCCGAGGCTGCAGGTAAGATTTAATACGGATCAGACCACAGGAAGCTTCCAGGGTTTCCTGTAGTGGGCCTCCACCAGGTAATTGGCTTCCTTGTCGTTGATAAATAACTGCTTTTCATGGTCCCAGAAAACTTTCCTTCCCAGGCGGTAGGAAATGTTGCCAAGATGGGCAATCCGGGCAATATGGGCACCCGTTTCTATGTCACATACTGGTTTCTCCCTGGTTTTCATACAGTCAAGGAAGTTTTTGACATGCAACTCAAGACCTTTTCCGGTGGATTTTTGAAGTGGGACCGCTTCGAAATCTTTATTGGCACTTACGCTGCGGGTTTCCGGTATAACTTCCCATCCGCTCCGGTCAACCACGAGGGTTCCGTATTCGCCGACAAAAGCCACTCCATGTCCCCGGCCAAAATTGGCACCATAAATGCCTATGGTATGATCCCAAAGTAATCCGAAATCTCCAAAATCGTACATGGCCATCAGGGTGTCGGGCGTTTCCATGGCATCATCGGGATAAGCATATTTACCTCCTGTTGCCATTACCGATTTGGGCACATACTGGTTCATGCCGTAAAGGGCATAATCGAGCAGGTGAACACCCCAGTCGGTCATAAGCCCGCCGGCATAATCCCAGTACCACCTGAAGGTAAAATGGAACCGGTTTATATTAAATGGCCTTTTGGGGGCTGGCCCCAGCCACATGTCGTAATCCACTCCTGCAGGCACCGGAGAATCGGGTTCAACAGGGATCGAGCCTTTCCAACCTACATACGACCAGGACCTGACCGACCTGACCCTGCCCAGTTTTCCGCTGTGGACATATTCGACCGCATTTTTCCAGTGGGGATCGCTTCTTTGCCACTGGGCTACCTGTACCACCCTGTTATATCGGTGGGTAGCCTTTACCATGATGTTGCATTCCTGTATGGTATTGCCCAAAGGCTTTTCTACGAAAACATCTTTGCCTGCTTCACAGGCATACACCATTGGGAGACAATGCCAATGGTCGGGAGTGGCCACTATTACTGCATCAATATCCTTCTGTTCCAGTAACTTCCGGAAATCGCCATAGAGCTTAGGTTTGTATCCGGCCAGTTTCTCAACTTCAGCAGCACGTTCATTGAGAACATTCTGGTCTACGTCACACAGTGCGGCACATACAACTCCGGGTTGGCCCAGGAATGCCCTGAGGTTGGCCCAGCCCTGGCCCTTGCAGCCAATCAGCCCAACGGTAATTTTATCATTTGCAGATACATTTCCTGCATGTACAATATAGGGGAACACTGCCGTCCCCGCCGTTGCCAATGTGGCATTTCTGATGAAAGTCCTGCGGTCGTTCATGATATGTTGTTTTTTAATGGTCTTCATTTTTTATGCAATAGCCATCTGATGTCGGATTGCCTATTTCCGGCAAATCGCATCCTCCAAAGTTAGAAAAAATCATCAATTCGGTGGATTAACCTCAAAATGATTCGTCATAAATTCCTGTTTTTACTGGTTATTTCACTATTTTTACCTCGTAAAAAAGAAAGCATGGTAACTTCGCCTTTATTGTCCAGGAATCATTGGAGATATGTTAAAGATGCCATTTACGACCTGGCTATTCTTCCGTGGGGTGCCACCGAAGCCCACAATTTCCATCTCCCCTATGGAACGGATGTGTTTGAAGCGGAAGCCATATCCGCCGAATCTGCCAGACTGGCAAATGAAATGGGGGCCAGGACGGTGGTTTTACCTGTAATCCCGTTTGGCGTTAATACGGGCCAGCATGATATAAAACTTGATATTAACCTGAATCCGTCAACTCAATTGCTGATCCTGGATGATGTTATTGCTGGCCTGCTGCGTCATGGGATTTATAAACTGCTGGTCCTGAATGCACATGGCGGAAATGATTTCAGACAGATGCTAAGGGAGCTTGGGCTGAAATATCCGGATATGTGGCTTTTTCAGGCTAATTTCTACCAGATTCCCCTGGAAGAAAAATTGTTTGATGAACCGGATGACCATGCCGGCGAGATGGAAACCAGTCTGATGTTGTACCTTTTCCCGGATCTTGTTCTGCCATTGAGCGAAGCCGGGGATGGCGCTTCAAAAAGTATTAATATAAGTGCATTTCAGCAAAAATGGGCCTGGACCGAACGGGAGTGGAGCAAGGTTACCAGGGATACCGGAGTGGGAAATCCGCGGTACGCCACTGCCGAAAAGGGTGAGAAGTACTTTACCTATGTAACCCGTCAGATAGCAGCCATGCTGAAGGAGGTCGCCGGATTGAACAGGGACGAAGCCTATAGCTAAGGAGCGATTTTTTAAATTTCTATACAACTCTAAAAGAATATTGGATATGACAACTTCAAGAAGAGATTTTCTGAGAGCCGGGTCACTCGCCGTTGGTGGGGCTATTCTGCTGCCCGCATGGGCATGCAATCCGGCAGCGAAAAGCCAGTCCGGTGGTCCCGGACTTGTAACCGGACTGCAACTCTATTCCGTCAGGGATGAAATGAGGCAGGATCCGCTGGATACCCTTACCAAACTGAGACAGATGGGGTATACCGTTGTGGAACATGCCAATTACGTAAATGGTAAGTTTTACGGTTGGACTCCCCAGGAGTTCAAAAAGGTACTCGATGACCTGGGGATGACAATGCCTTCAGGACATACCGTTTTAGGCAAAAACCACTGGGACGAACAGACCGGTGATTTTACCGCTGAATGGAAAAAGCTTGTGGAAGATGCTGCCTACATGGGACAGGAATATGTGGTCAGCCCTTGGCTCGATGGAGCTTTACGCCAGACTTACGACGACCTGGTCCGTTTCATGGAGATTTTCAACAAGTGCGGAGAGTTGTGCAAGCAGTCAGGTATGCGTTTCGGATACCATAACCACGATTTCGAGTTCAGCGAAAAACTGAACGACATGACCTTGTGGGACATCATGATGAACAATACCGATGCCGATAAGGTGGTCATGCAGCTGGATACCGGAAATATGTATGTCGCCGGGGCTCTTGCCAAGGACCTGCTCGAAAAGTATCCCGGAAGATATGACAATATTCACATCAAGGACATGGTCAGAACAGCCGACGGCAATAGTTTTGAAAGTACCATCGTGGGCAGCGGACTTCTTCCCATGAAGGAAATCGCTGACCTCGCGCGTGATTCAGGAACCAAATTGTTTATCATCGAACAGGAATCCTATCAGGGAAAAACTCCTATGGAATGTATGGAAGCCAATTTCGCTGCCATGAAAGCCTGGGGCTACCTTTAACGGTTTCCTGCCTGAAAAACTGGCCGGATAACTGGAATTATTAACTCGGTTGTCGCCCGTTGCTGGGTAAAATAAAAAAATCCGGAGGTATTTGTTGACCTCCGGATTTTCTTTTTAACAGGAAGTTTTATTTCCCCGGATAAACTGGAGAAACCCATTTTTCAGCCGGTTCGTATTTGCTTTCAGCTGCCCAGTTTACCCCTCTGGTCCATATCTGCCAGGCATCCGGAATACGCAATTCTTCCGGGTCGTGTCCAATGGAAAAATAAAATATCCTTCCTTTTCCGTAATATTTTTTCCAGACTACGGGCATGACTGAACCTTTGATCCAGGCATCATGGTCGCCACTGAAAGTTGTGGTTGCCAGTACCTTAACGTTAGGATCGACATGCATGTAATACTGTTCGGACTTAATTTTAAAGTCATTTACCCCTTTGGTTACAGGATCTTCGTGGTTGGTTATCTGTACCGAGTAATCAATAACCCCTCCGGGATGGGCAACCCACTGGCCGCCCACCATATACTGGTATTCCGTGTTATCCCTGAAAGAATCACCTAATCCGCCGTGTATACCGGCCAAACCGACTCCCCCCTTGACGGCATCCAGCAGTCCTTTTTCCTGTTCCCTGCTGATCTTTCCCATAGTCCACATCTGAATAATCAGGTCCAGTGAGCCCATCAGCTCTTTGTTGGTGTAAACTCCCAGCGAATCGGAGATAATGAGTTCGGCACCCTGCTCCTTCAGCCATGGAGCTACAATGTCTTTGAATTCCTTTGGTTTATGTCCGTCCCATCCTCCCCAGACCAGGAGCACTTTCTTCCCTTTTACCGATGGGGAATTTGCCGGTGGATTGGCAGAACCGACTGATAACGTTGACAAAATAAAGATTAACGCAGCCAGGACGGCTGGTTTTCTAAACATCGATATAAATAATCTGGTCATAATATAAAGGTTTAATGAAATGATTTGAGAACAAAATTAATTATTGATTTGGATTATCGTCAGCTGTTATCAAAGCTTTTCCCGGTATTTGCAGGTGAAGAAGATCATGAACCTTCTCAATGCCTTCGGCTGAGTCTGACAACACAATTAGGATATCCGACGGTTCGATTACCGTGAACCCGTTTGGGGTGACATATTTTTCACCGCGTTTGATCATGGCGATAATGCTCTCTTCAGGAAACTTAAGGTCGACAATCTTCTTGCCGCAGGCATAACTTTTTTCAGGAATAAATATTTCAGACAGGCCCGACCTTTCAAAATCAGCAAGGAGAATCTCCACGGGATCCAATGGCTTTTCCTCTTCAGGAAGGGAGAGTTTGAGCCACCTTGCCAGTACAGAGAAGGTTGTTCCCTGAAGTAAAACGGATGAGACAGAGATAAAAAATACGATATTGAAGATCATATCGGCCTTGTCAATCCCTGCCAGCAAAGGATAGGTGGCAAATACGATCGGAACGGCGCCCCTTAAACCTACCCAGGAAATAAAAGTCCTTCGGGAAAAATTCATCCTGAAAAATGCCATACTCAGGAAAACGCTGAAAGGTCTGGCTACCAGGATCAGAAATGCCGAGATCAGCAGTCCGATTCCCATAACGGGAATAATATGCGACGGAAATACAAGCAGACCAAGCGTGAGGAACAGGATAATCTGCATCAGCCAGGACAGTCCGTCATACATTTTCAGAATGGTCTTTTTGTGGATCAGGGAGTGGTTACCCAGGTATACCGCGCAGAGATATACGGCAAGGAATCCGTTTCCCCCTAAAAAGTCGGCGGATGCAAAAGTGAAGAACATCAGGGTAATGACCAGTACCGGATATAAGCCTTCAAAATCTAGTTTTATACGGTTTATGATCAGTTTGCTTGCTTTGCCCATCAGGAATCCGGTAAGACCACCAACTGCCATCTGCTGGATAAACAATGGGATAATTGACCATGCACTTTTTTCCGGATGGGTAACCAAACCCAGAAAGGCAATGGTCAAAACATAAGCCATAGGGTCGTTACTCCCGCTTTCAAGCTCCAGAGTAGGTCTCAGGTTATATTTGAGTCCGAGCTTTTTTGAGCGGAGTATGGAAAAAACCGCTGCCGCATCTGTCGACGATACAATGGCTCCCAATAGCAGTCCCTCCATCAGGGTGAAGTCGGTGATCGTCCAGACGAATACTCCCAGAGAAACCGCCGTAAGCAAGACCCCGGCGGTACTGAGCGTTATTCCCTGCCAGAGAACAGGTTTGATCGTCGACCAGCTGGTTTCCAGACCTCCCGAAAAGAGGATAAAGTTCAGGGATACAATCCCAATAAACTGCGCCAGGGCCGGATCATTAAAATGAATGCCAAGGATACCTTCTGAACCGGCAAGCATTCCAACTGCCAGGAACAATATCAGGGTGGGAACCCCGAAGCGGTATGATGTCTTTCCCGCTATTATGCTGAAAAACAATAATAATGAACCGATTAAAAGTATATTTTCTGTTGTAATACTCATTGGCTTAAATTATTCAGATTAGTGTCTTCCTCATTCACTTCTGACTGCTACAGGAAGGATCAGGCTATTCTCTGATCATTTAATGTTTGAAAATTAATCCTGAAATCCTGCCGGTTGCTGATCGCTGAAATTAATATTTTCAGGAAGAAATACAAAAAAACAATGAATTGTTTTGATAAGTCTGTTTTTTGTGAAAAATTGCAGGCCTATAAAAGACAAAAATCACAGATTCTAAATTTTTTTAAACTTTAAACATGTCAGTCAATTACTTTAAAAAATATCCTGATCATGAGGGATTTTATGATCAGTTTGGCGGCGCCTTCCTGCCTCCGCAGCTTGAAACTGAAATGAAGAAGATTACGGAAGCTTATTATTCCATAAGCAAATCCCACAACTTCATATCAGAACTCCGGAGTATCAGAAAGCACTATCAGGGCCGTCCCACACCGGTCTATTTCTGCAACAGGCTTTCCGAAAAGTATGGTGGACGGATTTACATGAAGCGTGAAGACCTGAACCATACCGGAGCCCATAAGTTGAATCACTGCATGGGAGAGGCATTGTTAGCCAAATATCTGGGCAAGAAAAAACTGATTGCGGAGACCGGCGCAGGACAACACGGTGTGGCTTTGGCGACTGCAGCGGCGTATTTCGGGCTGGAGTGCGAAATTCACATGGGTGAGGTGGATATTATTAAAGAGCACCCGAATGTGGTCAGGATGAAAATTCTTGGTGCAAAGGTCGTACCGGTGTCCCATGGACTGAAAACCCTCAAGGAAGCGGTTGACTCGGCCTTTCTGGCATACCTGGAGGATCCGGAGAATTCAATCTATTGTATTGGGTCGGTTGTTGGTCCGCATCCTTTCCCGATGTTAGTCAGGGAATTTCAACGTGTCGTGGGCATTGAGGCCCGTGAGCAGTTTCTGGAAATGACCGGGGAACTTCCCGACAACGTAGTTGCCTGCGTGGGCGGTGGAAGCAATGCCATGGGCATCTTTTCCGCCTTCCTGGAGGATGAGGAAACCAGGCTATATGGAGTTGAACCAGGTGGCCGTTCAATGAACCTGGGTGACCATGCGGCTACCATGACCCTGGGAACACCGGGGATCATTCACGGTTTCAAATGCTATCTGCTGCAGGATGAGAAAGGTGAACCCAGCCCGGTGTATTCCTGTGCCAGCGGGCTCGATTATCCGGGAGTCGGACCGGAACACAGCATGCTCAAGGATTTGGGCAGGGTTAAGTATGACGTGGTCTCTGACGAGGAAACCATAGACGCTTTCTATGAATTAAGCCGTCTCGAAGGAATCATTCCTGCACTGGAAAGTTCACATGCAGTAGCCTACGCTCTCAAGTTGGCCCGACAGAACCATCAGCAGTCGATACTGGTGAACCTGAGCGGGAGAGGGGATAAGGATATCGATTTTGTATTGGAGAAATACGGTCTGCCCGAACAGAGACAACAATGACCCCGCTTTTGTTTAAGCGGTATTAAAGCGTACCGCTGAACCTCAGGCTGAAATTCCGGTGTGGCATGATGTCGCCAGGTCTTCCCATATACTCGGTGTTGGTCAGGTTTTTGACTACAAACGAAAGTTTGTACCTGCCTGTCAGCTGATATCCCATCCGGAGATCTGCAAGGAAATAACCTGTATTATGGCTGTTCCAGTATTCATAAAATCCAGGAAGCAGGCTTTCTCTGGTCATTTCAGCCAGAAATACATCGTCAATCCTGAGCATTTTAGATTTTATGAAAAGACTTACTCCGGCGTCCAGTTTCCGGTACGTACTGGTGACATTTAGCGTAGCTGAGTGTTTCCTCCTGTATTTCAGCATTTCTCCGCTGTTCTTGCCGGTAACGGTATTGAATTCAGCAGGATACATGAATACATAACCGCCATTGATGATGTTGGTAACCCGGCCGATGGTTTTGTTAATGACATATTCCAGTTCAGCTCCCATTACCCTGGCCGCCTCGATGTTGGTTGCCTTGAATCCGTAGCCGAATTCCCCGGAAACCTGATCAGGATATATTCCGAATAGGTATTCGATCATGTCGGTATATTCTGAATAGAAAAATGCCAGGTCGAGCTGGCCTTCGAAATAGCGGGAACCGATGCCTTGTTTGATCCCGATTTCTGTATTCCAGCCTTTTTCAGGTTCGATATAGGGACTGGGATAAATTTTTATGGCCCCTAAGGTTGTGGACGCATGTTTCTCAGCAATGGAAGGATACCGGTATCCCTGCCCGAAGGAGGTCCTGAGGTAGGTATAATCTGCTGCCCTGTAGTTCAATCCTGTCCGGAAAAGGGGTACCAGTTTGTCGTTCACGCCGTCTAAAGCGTTGTGTTCGAGCCTCACTCCGGTAACAATCTTGAGCCTTTCTGCCGGATTGATGTCAACCTGCAGGAAGGTGCCCAGGTTACGGGAAGTGTGGTCTCCGTAAAATCTGGAATTGACACGGCTGAAGTTGCCGGTTAATCCTGTATTAAGGGTGAAAATCCCGGAAATTTTGTTCCAGAACTGGTATTCGGTGTAAATATTTGAGGGCTGGCTGTTGTTTTGTTCAGATGCAGGGAAACTATTTTCAGATAGTTGCATCCTCGTCCGGAGTTCGTGTTTGTATTTCTCCTCCATCCGGAGGGAGATATAGGGATCGAGCGTGAGAAAATAGCTGTTGAGCAGTATGGCTGTAGATTCGCTGTTTTTCAGGGCTCCATCGGTGGCATTTTCCCATAACAGGAAATCTGTTTTACGGGTCATCCCGGCATTCAGGTTGATTCCGTATGTCAATCCTTCTATCACGCTGTTCCGGTGCCTGATCCTGAAATTCATTCTGCCTAATTTATCGTCGTTCAGTTTGCGGTACCCATTGTCGGCTGATAGGTGAAGGCCGGCCCCGATGTCCGTGTTGCCCTTTCTCTGGAGATGAGACAGGGAAATGTTCGAAAAGATCCGGGGTTCCGACCACCACTTCCAGTCTTTGTTGGCAGGAATATCAAAGAAACCAGTCTCTGCATGGAACCGGGTGACAGGTTCCATACCGGCGTCAGCGGTCCTGAAATGGATAATGCCATTAAGAGCGGAAGAACCATAGGCAACCGACGAAGCTCCTTTAATAATTTCCACCTGGGCAATATGGTCGAGGGGCAAAAACTGCCAACGGATATTACCTGCATCGGGCGACATGACCGGCAGCCCGTCAAGCAGTGCCAGGACCCTGCTTCCGGCACCGTAGCTGAACCCGCTTCCCCCGCGTATGGAGGCCTGGCCGTCGAGGACTTCAATACCCGACGTTTTGTTGATCAGTTCCTGAGCATCGGTAATGTGACCAGCCTCTAAAAATTCAGGTTTGATAAGACTGAGTGAAACGGTCAGTTCCGATATCTTTTGTTCAATTCGGCTGGCACTGACCACCACCTGGTCCAACTCTGATATATCCGTTGTAAGGCCCACATTCAGTTCTACGGAATCACCCTGGGCAACATACAGAGTCCTTGACTCCGGTTTGTACCCAAGATACTGAAAGGTGATGGTTGTATTGCCTGCCGGAACAGAGATGTGGTACAGTCCGTTTTCTCCGGAAATGGTCCCCTGGTTTCGTCTGAGTATGATATTGGCACCACTCAGGCCAGTCCCGGTGGTCTGGTCTGTGACTTTTCCACGGATAACTCCGTCGGGGGCTGCCCATGTCGCCATACCATACAGCAACAGGAAGAGAATAGATAAGGTCCGTTGCATTATTTTGCCTTAAAGGTCATCCTTATATTGAGATTGCCGCCGGTCATTCCGGTAAGGTCCGGAACCTGGGTGGTTATCTTCAGGGATTTATCCGTTAGCTCGACAATATTGGTAGTTAATGGAAATGGAAGAGAATCGGTAACGATCACCAGCGTAGTGCGGGTTTTGTCCGGAAATCTCCAGGTACCTTTATATACACCAAAAGTGCCCGACCCATCCTTGTTGAATTTAGCGCTACCCTTGAATTTTTCCAGCTGTTGCCCAGGTCCGCTCGCATCAAATCCATTAACCAACAAGCTGTCGGATGCCCACGACGGATTGGTCAGCAGCTCATAGCGATCGTCACTGTCGTCTTTTGAACAGTTTGTTAAAGCAAGCATGGAGGCAATAATAAGGAACAGCATCAGGTTTTTCATGGCAAAATGGTGTTAATTGTTCGTAATCAGGTTTACCTATAAACGTTTAACTATGTTATACAACAAAAGTTAAAACTTTGTTCACGATACTGAAGCCAAATTACCTGAACAGTCTGAAAATTTTCAGTTTCTGTGCCCGGAGTATACATTCGGATGCCAGCCTGGTTATAATTTCAGGATCATTTCTATCAGGTTGTCATCGTGGTCGAGGCCCATCTTTTTCCGGAGCCTGTAACGGTGGTTCTCAACACCTCTTACGGATATGCCTAACAAGGGTGCGATCTCCTTGGATGAAAGGTTCATCCGGAGAAATGCACATAAGCGCAGGTCTTTGGGGGTCAGTTCCGGAAACATTTGCTTCACTTTCTGCAGGAACTGCTCATGAGCCCTTTCAAAGTTGGTTTCGAACAGGTTCCAGTCATCATGACTGGACATGTTCTCATCGATCTTGCGGTTGATGTCGTTGTAGTATTTGTCCGGATAACGTGACCCAAGCTGTTCTTTCTGACGGGTAAATATCTCCTTCAGGTCCATGAGAAACTCATTCTTCTTTACTATCGCCATGGTCAGGTTTACCAGTTCCTTGCTTTTATGTTCCACTTCATCCCGGAGCTTTTCATTCCTGAGGCGTATCAGCTCTTTTTCACGGTTTTCGAGATGTTGCTGTGCTTTTTTCCTTGTTCGCCTTATTCCCCAGGCCTGAAGTCCGAAAAACAGGAACAGGATCAGGATGAAATATACCTTTTTGATCGTAGATGACAGGTACCACGGCGGCAGGATTTTCAGGGTAATGGTCTCCAGCTGGCTTTCATTACCCCACGGATCGGAGGCTTTTACCCATAATTGGTATGTCCCTACAGGCAACCTTTCGAATGTAAAGACAGGTTCATTTTTCGATTCAGACCAACCGTTATCTATACCTTCCAGTCTGGCACTGAAATTAACCGGAAAATGGGTGTAATGGGGAAAGGAATATTTAAGCCTGATGGTATGATATTTATTTCTCACTTCAAGAATTCCCTCATCCGGAGACCCGGCAGCCATACCCACCCTGGGGCCTGAAAGAATAATCTCCCTTAAGGAAGGCCTGAAACCGCCGATGGGCGAGTTGGAAATGTCCATGTGATTCAGTGTTGCTATTCCGTTTTCAAGACATACAATGGCTTTGTTATCGCCTAACGGGTAAATATTTTCAAAGTCATCAATCATTGCATTGGGTCCGAGAACTGATCTTGGGAAAAAACTGACCATTTCACCCACGTTGTTCTGAATCCTGAAAAGTCCAATATCCTTTTTGGTAATTAACCAGTAGTGATTGCCGTCAACTTCTGTGATTCTGCTGGCAGCAGCGAACTTGCCAAGGGTTCTGTTCAGCATAGTGTACGGGACAATTGAATCCCTTATATCATCGTAGGTGAACAATGAATCCCCCGTGGTAAAAACGATTCTGTTTTCAATTTTGAAAACATGTATGGAGTGATCTTTTCCGAAGGGAGTATTTCCGCCGTAATAGGTCTGCTTAATTATGCTGTCCCTTTCTGCATTAAACTGCAACCGGTATATTCCACGGTGCATATGGCTCGCCCAAAGATTCCCGCGGTGATCAAATTCGATATACCGTATCAGATCAAAAAAACCATGGATTACTTTATCCTGCACGAATCTGCCGTTTTCAAACTTTACCCGGATGAGGTTGCTGTAGGTAGATACCACATAACTCTCTATCTTCAAAGGATCTTCTCGAATGGTAAATGCACCTGCCTGGTCTGATACTTTTTCAGTATGGTTGTCGCGAAGTGCAATTAGTCCCCCATTATATCCTGCTAACAGTATCCCGTTGATTACCCTGCAAAACCAAACCTGTCCCTGGATTTGGGGCAATAGTTCAAATGGCTGGTCAGGATGGGAAATATCTCTGAAAAAAAGTCCCTGATTGGTACCCAGATAAATGTTGTTGCCGGAGAAGGCTACGTCGTATACACTGCCTGCGTCGCCTATATGGTCAAATTCGACGGAATGGCTACCGTCGGAAGAAATAAAATCAATCCCGTTGTCAAGTGAAAGCCAGATATTTCCGAATGTGTCATTGGTTATTCCCAGAATGGTGTTGTTTTGCAGTCCGCTGCTGGTATTGAACTTGCCGGTCAGGTTGCCTTGTCTGTCGAAAATGGTGATACCATCTATTATGGTGCCGATAACAATTTCTCCGGAAGGCATTATGTGTGCACGGTTTACTTCATTGGATCTGAAATAACTGTTCCATTCAGGGAGCCAGATTTGCAGGTCATTGCCATTCCATAAATATATTCCGTCGGATGCTGTTCCGATAAGTACCTGGTCTATACCGTAAGGCAAAATAAACCGAACGATGGAATGGTTTATTAACGGGTCACTGATCAACGGTTCAGGGACAGTATCTTTCAGGGTGTAAATCCCGTGTCCGTTTACAGCAACCAGAATCTGGTCATTGACTTTCTTCATGGTATTGACAAAACCCGGGAAACCTACCGGTTTTATGTGATTTCCGGTGTAAACCAGAATTTTCGCGAACGACTGAAAGAAAATTTTATCCTCCAGTTTGGCAATGTTCCAGAACTCTTCATTTTTTGAGAAAAGAGACTCCGCTAAATAGTTAAGGGATGTATAATGAAGCTGCTTCGCGGCATCTGATTTCCAAAAACCAAATTCGCGGTAACCGGCAGTATAAATGATCGTGTCTGAATCAGCCAGTACTGCCCTGAGAATAGTCTCATTGGGCAGGGTCATTAACTTCCAGCCTGCCCCGTCGAATTCCAGCAAACCCTTGTGATTGGCAAAATAGATAAAGCCGTTTCTGCCGGTATCTGCTGACCAGTTCTGGTTTGCGGCACCATAAACATTCTTGGGGAAATTTTTAACTGCCCGGGCATCGGCAAAACCGGGTATGACAAACAATATTAAAAGTCTTGTCAGAATCCTTGAAAATTGTTTAAGGAAATCGCCCATAGCAGATGTCATTATGTAAACGCTAAATTAATCATTTTTTGGTTTTCTGTCCAAATGACTTTCAATCGGATACCTGAAACCTATAACTGGCAGGATGAAGGTATATCATCTTGTTTGTTAAATCGAGCTTTTACTAAAATATTGGAAAAGAGATTAATATATGCACTTAATTGTTAAATGGTGAGGTAAATGTGAGGTGTCAGAATGTTCTCATTTTTAACGGTGAAACAGAAGTGTACTAAAAAGTTTTTTTTTGGTTTGGCAATCGGGTAATTTCGTTCATGAACTGATAAAAACATGATCTATGAAAAAATTATTTTTTCTATTCTCTTTTATTTTGTCGGTTACCATAATAAGTGCCCAGCAGCGAACAGCTGTTTCTGGCAAGGTAACGGACAAATCGAACCTGGGACTTCCGGGTGTAACCATCCTCGAAAAAGGAACCCAAAACGGAACAATTACCGATTTTGACGGAAATTATTCATTACAGGTTTCGCCTCAGGCTACGCTTGTATTCAGTTTTGTAGGGTTCCAGTCGGTCGAACAGGAAATTGCCGGACGGTCGGTGATAAACATTGTCCTTCAGGAAACTACCCTTGACCTGGACGAAGTAATTGTTGTAGGTTACGGTACGCTGACGGTCAAGGACCTGACTTCTTCCATTACAACGGTAAAGAATGAGGAGCTGGTCAAAACGCCTTCTGGCCAGGCTATGCAGGCCTTACAGGGTAAGGTCGCAGGGCTTCAGGTGGTCAGCAGCGGTGCTCCGGGGGCTTCCCCTACGGTTCGTGTCCGGGGGATAGGTTCATATCCCGGCAGGAATGCCGAATCTCCCTTATATGTGGTAGACGGCATGTTTTTCAACAGCATCGACTTTATCAACCCTTCTGATATTGCCACCATTTCTGTACTGAAAGATGCATCAGCTGCCGCCATCTACGGTGTCCGGGCTGCCAACGGGGTCATCCTTATTGAGACCAAGTCGGGCAGCTATAACCAGAAATCCGAAATTATGTACGAAGGGTACTATGGTATGCAGATTGCTCAGAATGTGCTGAAAATGGCCAATGCCGAACAATACACCAACATGGCCCTGGAATCTGGCTCCGCTGCCGATGCCAGTTACATCCTTAACGCCATGCAGCGTTACGGAAGGAGCAGGGTCAATCCCAATGTTCCGGATGTAAATACCGACTGGTACAAGGAGATCCTCAGGCCGGCCAGCATTCAGAATCACGGACTGTCCTTCTCCGGAGGAAGCGAAACGGCTACCTATTCCATTGGGGTCAACTATTTCGGGCAGGAGGGTATCCTGGATATGAAGAATGAATACGAACGTTTTAATATTCGTTCGAAAGTTGATTTTAAAGCCAATGACTGGCTCACCATTGGCGGGAACATGATTTTCAGTAATGCCATGAATTATGGGGCCCAGAACAGTGCCTGGGAACAAGCCTATTTTGCCGTACCCATTCTGCCGGTTTATGATGAAGAAAATATTGCAGCCACTCCGGTAAGGTATGCATCAGCAAAGAATATGGGATACCGTGGGTCGCAGAACCCGATGCCTACCATGGATTATAATTTTAACAGACTGAAAAACAGGAAATTAATTGCCAATGTTTATGCGCAGATTGATATTATTCCCAAAAAGCTCGATTTCAAGAGTACCTACAACCACAGTTTTTCAGCACTGAATGAGAGGAATGTCGGTTTGCCCTATACCATCGATGATCTTTCAGGCAGGCCCCTTGCTACCATCAACAAGTCTATGTCGGTCTATTCTGAACAGAGCTGGGATAACATCCTGACCTTTTCCAATACAGCCGACAGGCACCGGTATACGGTGATGGCAGGTACCTCTTTCAGAGATGATGCCTATGAAGGACTGTGGGCATCTGGTATCGATTTCCCTTGGCAGAATGAGGAAAGCTGGTATATCGGGCAGGCTGTCACCAAACCTGAAGACGGAGTTGGTGACGGTGGTATGAGACAATATGGCTTCTCTTATCTGGGAAGGATCTCCTATAGTTATAATGACCGCTATCTGGCCTATGCCACTTTCCGTGCCGATGGCAGCTCAAAGTATCAGGAAAAGTGGGGTTATTTCCCAACCGTTGGCCTGGGTTGGGTGCTTTCTGAAGAGAATTTTATGCGCGATTCCAAACTCTTCGATTATCTGAAGCTTCGGGCCAGCTGGGGCCAGCTGGGTAACGACAAACTACCGGCAAGCGACGGTGCTTCTACAACCAGCGTGGTATATACCGCCATTGATGATGAACGGATTGCTGGGCATAAAACGGAAGACAGTTTCTCCTGGCTTAAGTGGGAGATGACCGAAGAGACCAACGTCGGGATTACGGCACGCATGGCAAAAAGCCGTTTGTCCGTAGATGCCGATTATTATATCAGGGATACCAAAAATGCCGTCATCGGGGTAGCCATTCCTTTTACCAGGATTACCGTAATGAGGAATGCCGGCGTATTCCGTAATTCAGGATTTGAACTGGCACTCAACTGGACCGATAACCTGGCCAATGGCCTTGGCTATTCCCTTGGCGCCAATATCGCCACACTGAAGAATGAGGTGCGCGACCTGTACGGACAGCCTTATCTGGATGGCGGACAGGCTGAGTTCAGGCAAAGAACCATAGTGGGTAGCTCGCTTTTGGCATTCTTTGGTTATGAAACCTTGGGTGTCTACCAAAACCAGGCTGAAATTGACGCCGATCCCATCGCAAAGGCAAATAACCTCGTTCCCGGGGATTTCAGGTATAAGGACCAGAACAATGACCAGAAAATCGATGATGACGACAGGGTGGTCCTCGGTTCCTATTTCCCGGATTTTACCTATGGATTTAACGGAGGACTGACCTATAAGAATTTCGAACTTTCCGTATCAACATTCGGTCAGATGGGAAACAAAATCTTGAACCGTAAACGCGGGGAAATCATCTGGACCAACGACCTGAATATGGATGCCGACCTGGCTAAAAACAGATGGCACGGTGAAGGTACTTCAAACAAATATCCCTCCTCTGCCGGTCTCAGGAAAGGCTGGAACCAGAAAATGAGCGACTATTTTGTGGAAGATGGTTCATTTTTCAGGATACAGAATGTGCAACTGGCCTATAACCTGAAGAATGTAACCCTAACCGGTGTTAAATTACCGGATTCCAGGATCTCCTTTACGGCAGAGCGTCCGCTGACCATGTTCAAATACAACGGATTTAATCCGGAAGTCGCGAATGGTATAGACAGGCAGACCTATCCGATCCCTGCAGTTTATACAGTGGGATTAAACGTTAAATTTTAAATCATAAAACTCTATCATATGACAACAATATTGAAACTCAACAAATATCTGGTGTTGTTTGCGATGCTTTTACTGGTTTCGTCTTGCAATGATTATCTCAATGAACCACAGGAGAATCTGATCTATACCAGGGATATCGACTATACAGACACACAGAATATGATCATGCCGCTGATCGGTGCTTACGCCGACTTCCAGTCGAGAGGGTGGGAAGACATACCGCTGATCGCCGTCAGGGGTGACGATGTAAACGCAGGTGGTCTGGGAGACCAGCAGGATTACGCTGAGACCGATAAATTCAAATACAATAAGGACTACTGGATGTACAACTCTGCCTGGCTCGGACTTTATTCCGACGTGGTTGGGATCAATTCTGCCATCGGACAGATTGAACAGTACAAGCAATATGCAGCCAATAAATCGCTGGCAGACCAGTATATTTCAGAAGCAAAAGTGCTGCGGGGATTTCTTCTTTTACAACTTTCAAGGGTTTGGGGAAGTGTTTTTATCCCGGCTTTTTCCGGACCTGTTGATAATACCTTGTATACCAAGCAGCAGGTAATGGAGCATATTATTGCCCAGATGGATGAGGCGATTCCCAATCTGCCGGATCTTCATCCGAAACAGCGATCCGATATCAGGGGTGGAGTGACCAGGTATACTGCCCTGGCCGTCAAGGCCATCGCCAATCTTGAGCTGAAAAACTATCAGGGAGTTGCAGATGCCACTTCACAGATTATTTCATCCCAGAAGTTTTCCCTTGAACCGGATTTCTACAAGCTGTTCAAGATCCACGGAAAACTGAGTAATGAAAACATTCTGGAGATTCAGTATTCTGATTTTGGCAAAGGCACCGGGGACAATATCAGCCATCTGTTCGCCTTTTACGGTCCGCAGAACTGGACACCCAAGGTTGCACAGTCGGGCAGCGGATGGGGATTCTTCGAACCCAGCCTGAAGTACATCAAATTCATGCTTGACCGGAATGAAACCGTCAGGCTGGAAACCAGCGTACTGTTTACCAACCGGGGTATTGCCGAGATCCAAAAGGATTCCAAATATGCTACGCTTCCGACGTTTGTGAGTAATACGACACGCTCCGGCGACCGGATCAATGATTATCCGAGGGCATTGTTTGCCAGCGGCAAGCATTACCTTCCATCGGAGGAATTAACGCCGGGCCGCACCGACTACGGAACAAACAAAAACTACATTGTCATCCGCTATGCAGAAATCCTGCTGATGCATGCTGAAGCGCTCACCCGCGGCGCAAGCAGCAGTGCCATGACGGCCGATGCCGCAGTGAATCTTGTCAGGGCAAGGGCCGGACTGACTCCTCTAAACAATGTGACCAGCGCCCAGGTCATGGATGAGAAATATGCTGAACTGGCCATGGAATGGGGGATCCGTTTCTACGACATGGTACGTCTGGAGAGGTATTCCGACCTGAGCTATGAAGGCCGGACCTTTAATGCAGACCTTATTTACCTGCCCTATCCACAGGCACAGGTTGACCAGATACCTGCACTGAAAGAAAAAAAATAAATTTATCTGTTATGGGCCTTGGACGATTAATCATCGGAATAACATTTTACTGCCACGGTGAAATTTATAGTCATGGTCCGGCAGAACGAATTTGACCATTAAAAACATTAAAAATAAAGCAGATGAAATTGACAAGATATATATTGCTGGGATTTATAGCTGTCTTCGTCGCAGTTTCCTGTTACGAAGGAATTGATCCCATTTCAAGGGTTGAACCCGGAGCAGACCTTACGGCACCTGTGATTAAAATCATATCGCCGGCGGAAGGCTATCAGATCAAGGTTCCGGATCTGGTGTCTTCAATTACCATCGATTTTGAAGTCACCGACGATATTGAACTCGGAACGGTAGTCGTAAAAATCAATGGTGCGGTAATTGGAACCTTTAATGAATTTAAGGATTACCGGCGGTTGGTTAACCAGGTCGTATTTAATAATGTGGTCATCGGTGCCCACGTAATTGAAATTACCGCCACCGACCTGGAAGGGAAATCCACCACTGTTAAAAGAAACTTTGAAAAAGTATCCCCATACAACAAAAAATATGATGGTGAGATATTTTATATGCCGTTTGACGGCGATTATATGGAAATGATCAGTTTCAATTCGGCTGCCAAAGTGGGCAATCCCGGTTTTGCCGGACAGGGCGTTGTTGGAGAGAATGCCTACAAGGGTGCCAAGGATGCCTATCTGACCTTTCCTGTCGCCGGGCTGAAAAACAACTCATTCAGCGGTGCTTTCTGGTATAAGGTCAATGCGAACCCAAGCCGCAGTGGTATCCTGACCGTAGGTGCTACGGCCGATAACCGCAATCAGGGTTTCAGGCTTTTCAGGGAAGGAGGGAATACAAGCCAGACCATCAAGCTCAATGTGGGAACAGGAGCCGGTGAATCGTGGAACGACGGCGGGGCCATCAATCCTGCTGCAGGAGAATGGGTGCACATCGCTTTTACCATTTCTCCAACCAAATCAGTAATTTATTTTAACGGGGCTGAGATAAGAACAGCCACCTTGACAAACATGATCGACTGGACAGGATGCGAAAACCTGGTGATCGGATCCGGTGGTCCGACTTTCAGTTATTGGGACCATTTCTCGGATCACAGTTTCATTGATGAGCTGAGGTTTTTCAACAAGGAGCTTACCCGGGATGAAATTCAGCAGATCATTTTTGATGATTCGCCATATATCCCCAAATATAGTGGTGAAATTTTCTATTTGCCCTTCGAAGGAAATTACAGGGAGCAGATCACCAATGCCAGTGCTACCGTTGTCGGAAATCCCGGGTTCGCGGCAGGGAAAAAGGGCCAGGCCTATTCAGGAGCGGTGGATTCATACCTGCAGTTCCCGTCGGCCGGGCTTACCGGGAGCGCGATGAGCGCGGTATTCTGGATGAAAATTAATGCAATACCCGACAGGGCAGGCATTCTGGTTATGGGACCTCCTGATCCCGCTAATCCTACTGCCATGAACAACCGGAAGAACGGATTCAGGTTCTTCCGTGAAAATGCTGCCGGTAAACAGCGGTTTAAACTCAACACGGGCAACGGGACCGCAGATACCTGGTTTGACGGCCTGGCGGCTGCAGATGTCGATCACACAACCGGCAACTGGGTGCACATGGCATTTACTTTCGGAGGCGATGAGGCGGTGGTTTATATTAACGGTGAGGTGGTCAAACAGGGCGCGTTCAGTGGAATAGACTGGACGGGCTGCGACATTCTTACCATTATGTCGGGAACACCACGCTTTACCGGATGGAACCACTTTTCTGACCATAGCCTGATGGATGAACTGAGGATTTTCAATAAAGCTCTCACCCAGCAGGAAGTCAGGAATATCATGAATGCAGAAAAGTAATCGCGTTAGCTGTATCTTTGATATTCAAACCGGATTATATTCATTTTGCCGGCTGCCGGAAACTTAACCGGCAGCCGGATTTCCGCCCTAAGGCTTTTCCCTGATTGGCCTGAGGCATTTTATTAAACAAAAATTCTGATCCGCATGAGACATACTTTCTTTTATCTGCTCGTCGTAACCCTGGTGTATGCCGGTTGTACGTTCTCAAACCGGCCGCAGGAGGCCGCAGTCAGGCTTACCGATGAACAGCTTCTGGATACCATCCAATACTACACTTTTCAGTATTTCTGGGATGGTGCGGAACCCAATTCCGGACTGGCCCGTGAGCGGTACCATGTTGATGGCATTTATCCGCAGAATGACAAACACATTGTAACTACCGGTGGCGGGGGATTTGGACTGATGGCCATCCTGACCGGAATAGAACGTGGTTTCATCACCCGTGAGCAAGGTTTCGGAAGGTTCGTGCAAATTGTCGGTTTTCTGGAAAAGGCCGACCGGTTCCATGGAGTCTGGCCGCACTGGCTTAACGGAGAAACCGGGAAGGTGCAGCCTTTCAGCCGGTATGACGACGGCGGTGACCTGGTCGAAACCGCATTCCTGGTTCAGGGGCTGATTACGGTGATGGAGTACTTTCGCGACGGAAGCGACCAGGAAAAAGAACTGGCGGCCCGGATCGACCGCCTGTGGCGGGAAGTGGAATGGAACTGGCATACCCGGGAGGGCGAAAAAGTCCTCTACTGGCACTGGTCACCCAATGTCGGATGGCAGATGAACCACAAAATAACCGGATATAATGAATGCCTGATCACCTATATCCTGGCAGCCGCCTCACCGACATTCCCGATAGACAGGGAGACTTACGAACAGGGCTGGGCGCTTGGTGGCGCGATTGCAGCAGACATCACCACCTACGGCCACCGGCTTCGGCTAAAACATCATACTGATTCCATAAACGGAGGCCCGCTATTCTGGGCACATTATTCATACCTTGGAATGGACCCCCGCGGCTTAACCGACCAGTATGCCGATTATATGGAGCTCAATATTTCACATACGCTGATCAACAGGCAGCATGGCATCAATAATCCGAATGGATATAAAGGTTATGGAGAAAACTGCTGGGGACTTACTTCCAGTTATTCGGTTCCCGGGGCTGCGGCATTTTTTCATGGACAGTCTCAGGAGAAACCACAATCCGGAAATTCCCTTCAGACAAGTTATGCCGGGCACCGGCCAACATTTGATCTGGGCGTGATAACACCCACCGCTGCTCTCTCGTCCTATCCTTATGCTCCGGAAGAGGTAATGCCTGTGCTCCGGCACTTCTACGAAAACCTTGGCGACAGCATCTGGGGAAAATATGGTCCGTATGATGCCTTCAGTGAAACATATGAATGGTATCCCAAAAGGTATCTGGCGATTGACCAGGGTCCCATTCCCGTAATGATTGAGAATCACCGGTCGGGATTACTATGGAACCTTTTCATGAGGAATATTGATGTTCAACAGGGACTGAAGAAACTGGGTTTCGACAGTCCGCATCTTAGATAATAATGGAGGGAAGGATAAATTGGACAGTAATTTGGGTATTCATGGCACTGGCAGCCGGATCTCAGGAAGTTTATTTTTTCAGGGAAGGCACGGATAATACCTTTTACGACCAGGGTATTGTCAATGTGGGCACCATGGCACCCAGTTTTTTTGAGCATACGCATCCGCCCGGCGGACCGCAGTGGAACGACAAGGTGCCCTGCTCAACGACAGCCTACAATGGGGCTACTTCCCTGAAGTTCAACTATACTTCGTCTGAAACAGGCAACTGGAGGGCAACCATTTTCCGGCAGGGTTGGGCAGCTGCCGATATTTCCGGGCTCGATTCAATCTCCTTTTATGTATATTCTGATCAGCCATTCCCCAAATCGGCATACCCCCTGATCGGGCTTATAGCCGTAAATAAATCAGGATCTGGGGATGTCTCCTCCGTTTTGTACAAGTTGTCGGATTACAACGTCGATATCCCGGCAAAGCAATGGACCAGGGTCAGTTTTCCTTTGAGCGTACTCACAGGTGACAGTGGCAACAGTCAACTCAATTTTTCTGCCGTGAAAGGCGTAATTTTCAGTCAGTCGGAAAAGAACGGTGTCTCCCGGCTCATTCTCGTCGATGAAATTGTCGCATTCAAAAGCCTGGATGTTGTTCCACCGGTCACCGGCCTGACAGCCACCGGTTATGACAGTCACGCGGAACTCAGGTGGAATGCCCCGGTGCCCGGGGTCACATACCGCATCCGGGCATCTTTCGATGGTGGCGCTACATTTACCCAACGGGCTGAAACCAACAGGAATTATCATCTCGATTTTGTTCCGTCCGAAGGGAAAAACAGCACGGTACACTACCGGATAAGCACCGTTGTTCAGGGGCGAGAATCAGCATATGCGGAGGCGACAGCCACAATCCGCGATTTTACGGATGATGAGCTGCTGGACATGTACCAGCGCTATACCTTCCGGTATTTCTGGGAAGGTGCACACCAGGCAAGCGGAATGGCGCTTGAGCGGACCAACGGGAACGGGCGGACAGTGGCTTCAGGTGCCACGGGCATGGGACTCATGGCCATGATCGTGGCCCACGAAAGGGAATTCGAACCCAGGGAAGAAATTAAGGACCGGATTCTCAAAATCCTGAATTTCCTTGAAAATTGCGACCGCCACCATGGTGCGTGGTCTCACTGGTACAATGGTGATACCTTCCGGACCCAGCCTTTTTCAACCAATGATAACGGCGGCGATATTGTCGAAACCTCTTTTGTTGCCCAGGGGCTTCTCGCCCTGAAAAACTACTTTGATGGTCCGGACCAGAAGTCGACAGCCATCAGGGCAAAGGCTGACCTGTTATGGCGGGGCATCGACTGGAACTGGTACCGCAATGGCGGACAGAATGTGCTCTTCTGGCATTGGTCACCTGACAAGGGCTTTGTCATGAATATGAAGGTTACCGGCTGGAATGAATCTTTGGTTACCTATGTCATGGCTGCTTCGTCGCCTACCCATTCCGTTCCGCTGGCGGTTTATGACCAGGGCTGGGCCAGAAACGGGCAGATGGTATCCCGCAGAAATTTTTACGGATATGATATCAGCCTTTCCCCAAACTGGGGCGGACCGCTTTTCTGGATACACTATTCCCACCTGGGTATAAATCCGAAAGGATTGAAAGATAAATATGCCGATTACTGGCAGGAACATGTCCATACCGCAAAGATCCATCATGCCTATGCCGTGGCGAATCCCAAAGGTTTTCTGAATTACAGCGCAAAAAACTGGGGCCTGACGGCAAGTGATGATCCGTATGGCTATACGGCACATGAGCCCATGAACAATGATAACGGAACCATCAGCCCTACGGCAGCATTAGCCAGCATCCCCTACACACCGCAGGAATCCATGCAAGCGTTTAAGTATTTCTACCGCGAGCGGGGTCAGCAACTTTTCGGCTTGTATGGCCCTTACGATGCGTTTAACGACCAGCTGAACTGGGTGCAAGAGGCATATATCGGGATCGATCAGGGGCCCATTGTGGTGATGATTGAAAATTACCGGACCGGACTTCTATGGAAAGCTACCATGAAGGATCCCGACCTGCAGGCAGGATTGGCGAAGCTGGGGTTCCAGTTTGAGGTACCCACCAGAGCAGGAATCCGGCAGTTGGCCGGTGATTTGAAAATATACCCGAATCCTGCATCAGACAGGATTTTTATTGATCCTGTTCCGTTTGCGTCGGATTATCCGTCGGAGTTGCTGATATATTCCATGGATGGCAAACAGTTATCTGCAACCAGGATTCATTCGGCAGGAAACCGGGTATCCCTGGATATTAACCACCTGAAGAATGGTCTTTATATCGTGGAACTTAAAAGCGGGGATGCTCTGTTTAGGACGAAATTGTCGGTTCAGAGGCCATGATCGCGAAAAGAAAGACTGTCAGTTTAGTGTAATAAAGTATAAACCAGAACAATGAGCAAGTTTACCATATTCAGAGTGTTGACGGCTGCAATTCTGCTGATTTTGTCAGCTTCCGAAGCCGTGTCGCAGTCCATGCGGACAAGCACCTACTGCAACCCGCTGAACATCGATTATACCTACATGATCTATAACGCCCACAATGACCTGTCGTACAGGTCGGGTGCCGATCCCGCGGTGGTGGAATTCAGAGGGGAGTATTATATGTTCGTCACCCGGTCGATGGGATACTGGCATTCCACAGATCTGCTGAACTGGCGCTTCATTGAGCCTGAAAAATGGTATTTTCAGGGCAGTAACGCCCCGGCTGCATTCAACTACAAAGATTCGGTGCTGTATGTAATGGGCGATCCTTCAGGTTCTATGAGCGTACTGTACACCGACGATCCGCGCAGAGGCAACTGGAAGGCTACTCCGGCCATCCTTCATAATCTCCAGGATCCTGCACTTTTTATCGATGACGACGGTCAGGCTTACGTTTTCTGGGGATCTTCCAATGTTTACCCCATCAGGGCAAAAAAACTCGACCGTTCGAAAAGGTTCCGGCCATCGGAGGAGACATACGAACTCTTCAACCTCGACGGGAAGAAACACGGCTGGGAACGGTTCGGCGAGAACCATTCCGATACGGTACTGGGCGGCTATATTGAAGGGCCCTGGCTGACAAAGCACAATAACCGTTACTATATGCAGTACGCTGCACCCGGAACAGAATTCAATGTGTACGGTGATGGCGTTTATACAAGTGATTCTCCATTGGGGCCCTATACTTATGCACCTAACAATCCGGTAATTTATAAACCGGGAGGCTATGCTAACGGCGCCGGGCACGGGAGCATCGTGCAAGGACCCGGTGGCAGCTTCTGGCACTTCGGGTCGATGGCACTGGCCGTCAATGTGGGGTGGGAGAGACGACTGGTGATGTATCCGGTGGATTTCGACAAAGATGGACTGATGTATTCCACTAC
>JAUWAB010000017.1 GCA_030602265.1 Prolixibacteraceae bacterium
ACCACCCTGACCGTCAATAAGGGCGCTACCGGACAAATCACCGCCAACGTTCAGCCGTCCAACGCCACCAATAAAACCGTCACCTGGACCAGCAATAACACCCAGGTGGCCATGGTTAATGAAAAGGGCGAAGTTTCCGGAATGAACGGTGGACAGGCTACCATTACCGCCACCACCCAGGATGGCGGGTTCACCGCTACCTGCGTCGTCACTGTTAATGTGCCCGTTACCGGCGTCACCGTCAACCCCACTACCCTTTCCATCATGGAAGGCAATGAATCGCAGCTTACCGCCACCGTTGCTCCGACCGATGCCTCCAACAAGAACGTCACCTGGAGCAGCAGCAACACCAATGTGGCTACTGTTAATACCACCGGACTGGTAGAAGCCAAGGTCGCTGGCACGGCTACCATTACCGTTACTACCGCCGACGGCGCCAAAACCGCCACCTGCGTAGTGGCCGTCACCGCAGCTCCGGTGCCCGTTACCGGTGTGGTTATTACTCCGGAGGCACTTGAGCTGGAAAAAGGAGCTACATCGCAGCTAACCGCCAATGTGCTGCCGACCAACGCTACCAATAAAAAGGTAACCTGGAACAGTTACAACACCCAGGTAGCTACGGTTAATGAAAAAGGACTTGTAACTGCACTTAACGGAGGCTCTGCGATCATTTATGCCACTACAGAAGAGGGTGGATTTACCGATACCTGCAGTGTCAAGGTAATTGTCAGGGTAACCGGGATAACCGTCAACCCGACGAAACTAACCATTATGGACGGCGATGAAGCCCAGATAACCGCGACCGTATCCCCAACCGATGCCACCAACAAGATCGTTACCTGGAGCAGCAGCAACACTAAAGTAGCCACGGTGAACGCAACCGGCCTTGTATATGCAGTAGCCGTAGGATCTGCCACAATAACCGCCACCACATCAGACGGCTCCTTCAAGGCAACCTGTGCGGTTAATGTTACCGAAAAACCTGTCGCAGTAACCGGAATTACCGTAACCCCCACCACCCTCGTACTCAAACCGGGAGAAAGCGGACAGCTTACCGCAACTGTGGAACCGCAAAACGCATCCAATAAAAATGTAACCTGGTCATCCAACAATTCACGTTATATTTCAGTAGATCAAAACGGACTGGTTACCATGTCGGCAAGACCAGTCGGTGGAGCCATTATTACGGCAACCACCGAGGATGGAGGCTTTACGGCAACCTGCACTGTCTCCCAGTATGTTTCCGTAACCGGAATTACCCTGGATAAAGAGGTCCACTATATGGCTGCCGGCAAAACAACCATATCGCCACCAGTCACCGCAACCGTTCTTCCGTCTAACGCCACCGATCCCTCAGTAACCTGGTCTTCCAGCAATGAATTGATAGCCAGGGTTACCCAAACAGGAAATCTAACCTCTTACATATCAGGCACCTGCTCAATCACCGCAACCACCAACGACGGCGGCTTCTCCGCTTCTTATACCCTCTATGTCGGCGACAGGGTTACGGGAGTAACGCTCAACAAAACGGTCATGGACTTGTATTCCCCATACTGGTACCCCATGTATCCGGGTTCAGAACAACTGATTGCAACCATCTCACCAACCAGCGCTGTCAACAAGAAAGTGACCTGGAGTTCAAGTGATCCCAGTCTGGCTACTGTCGACCAGAACGGAGTGGTCCAGGTTGTCACCAATTCTTCCGCTCAACTACAATGTACCATAACGGTTACTACCGATGATGGCGGGAAAACCGCTTCGTGTACCCTTTTTATAAACCGTATCAACTGAGTACGGTTCTTCTTTCACTCTCAAGAGAGGCTTGACCCATTTGGCAAGCCTCTCATTTTTTCATCCCTTCACTTCATCCAAAAACTGAAAATTTGTCAAACCATTTACATTTTTTCAGGACAACATGACACCTTTTCATAATCCAGACACCTCTATCATTACCACATATAACTGATATATATCATTGATTAACTTTACTTTATAAACAATAATACAATCCCTCAAATGAAAACTGGCAACAATTTTGCGTCACCATCACCGTCAACAGAAAACATAAAATTGTCTAACTTAAAAAAAGGAGGATTAAGCCATGACACTTGTAAGAAGATCTAACTCGTATCTGCCGTCCTTTTGGGACAATTTCTTCTCGAAGGACCTGATGGACTGGGGAATGTCGAACTTTTCAAGCACCGACACCACCCTTCCGGCAGTCAACGTAAAAGAGAGCGACGACGCCTTCGAAATCGAAGTGGCCGCTCCGGGAATGAACAAGGAAGACTTTAAAGTCAACCTTGAAAACAATGTCCTTACCATTTCTTCAGAAAAGAAAGAAGAGCGGAAGAAAGAGGAAAAAGGGCAGTACACCCGCCGCGAATTCAGCTACCAGTCGTTCCAGAGGAGTTTTACCATTCCTGAAAACCTGGTAGAGGGAGATCAGATCTCCGCAAAATACTGCGACGGACTTTTGTGCATCCATCTTCCGAAGAAGGAGGAAGTTAAGCCAAAACCAGCCAGGGAAATAACCATTTCATAAACCCTGATCCGGTAAACTGAAATGATTGCCACAAAGTTTAAAGTCACAGCCAGCCAATTACCGCTTCTGGCAGGCAGACCAGGCGAAGAAACACTGCCGTAGAAACTTTAAGCTTTGTGGTATTTTTTTTGTAGCTGCCAATGCTTTAACATTTTTAACAAAAAAACATCCTATTTATAATATTGTTACGCTATTTTCGTGCCTTTAAAAATTTTAACGTAATAATCAGAAATACTTTAACAAATGAATCAGGCAATTGATATACGCGAGCTGAACGAACGCATACAGCAGGAAAGCTCATTTGTTGATCTCATTTCTATAGAGATGAACAAAGTAATAGTTGGACAAAAGCATCTGGTCGAAAGTCTCCTGATCGGGCTCTTATCCAATGGCCATATCCTTTTAGAAGGGGTTCCCGGTCTGGCCAAAACCCTGGCCATCAAATCGCTGGCAAACACTATTGATGCCAAATTCGCCAGGATCCAGTTTACGCCCGACCTGTTGCCTGCCGACTTATTAGGTACCATGATTTACAGTCAGAAGCGGGAAGAGTTTTCAGTAAAAAAGGGGCCCATCTTCGCCAACTTTATTCTGGCTGACGAAATCAACCGCGCACCCGCAAAAGTGCAGTCGGCTTTGCTGGAAGCCATGCAGGAACGCCAGATCACCATCGGGGAACATACCTATAAGCTGGATGAACCTTTTCTGGTGATGGCTACCCAGAACCCGATCGAACAGGAGGGTACCTATCCGCTGCCTGAAGCCCAGATCGACCGTTTTATGCTTAAGGTGGTGATCAATTACCCGAAAAAGGAGGAAGAAAAACTGATTATTCAGCAAAACCTGCTTAAGGTATTTCCTGAAACCGGCAAAATACTGAAGCCGGCCGATATCATCAGGGCACGGAATGTGGTGAAGGATGTCTACATGGATGAAAAGATCCAGAAATATATCGTAGACATTGTGTTCGCGACCCGCGAGCCGGAAGATAACAAATTAGCCAAATACAAGGATATGATCAGCTATGGCTCCTCACCTCGTGCCAGTATCAGTCTTGCCCAGGCCGCCAAGGCATATGCCTTCATCAAACGCCGGGGCTATGTCGTTCCCGAGGATGTCAGGGCTGTTTGTCCGGATGTCATGCGACACCGCATCGGACTGAGCTACGAAGCCGAAGCCAACAACATCACCTCCGAGGAAATCATCACCGATATCCTCAATACGGTGGAAGTACCATAGTGAATCGGCAGCGTCTCTTGGCGGAATCGGACAGAAGTGGACCTCAGGCATCGGGTTTTCATCATGCTGATTTACAGCATCCGTAATACCAGCGACACCAATCCATCCAAAAGTGTCCATTCCTACATCCTGATATTCTAATATTCAAGATTCTGATACTCTGATACTCTGATATTCTAATACTCTAATATTCTAATACTCAAGATTCCCTTCATGGAAACCAGTGACTTACTCAAACGGGTCCGACAAATAGAAATAAAGACCCGTGGTTTATCCCGCAATATTTTTGCGGGGGAGTACCACAGTGCCTTTAAGGGTCGCGGGATGGCCTTTGCCGAAGTGCGCGAATACCAGTTCGGCGATGATATCCGCAATATCGACTGGAACGTAACCGCACGCTATAATCACCCTTATGTGAAGATTTTCGAGGAGGAGCGCGAACTGACGGTCATGTTGCTGATCGATGTCAGCGGTTCAAGGGAATTCGGGTCATTCCAGAAATTCAAAAAGAACGTAATCACCGAAATTGCCGCCATCCTGGCGTTTTCCGCCATTCAGAACAACGACAAAATCGGGGTCATCTTCTTTTCCGAAACCATCGAGAAATTCATCCCGCCTAAGAAAGGGCGTTCGCATATCCTGAGGATCATCCGCGAGATGATCGATTTTCAGCCGGAAAAAAAAGGTACCGATATACCTGAAGCCCTGCGTTATCTGACCAACGCCATCAAGAAAAAATGTACTGCTTTCGTTATTTCCGATTTTATCGACCAGCACCCCGACCTGGAGAAAGCCCTGTCGGTGGCCAACAGCAAGCACGATGTGGTGGCCATCCGGATTTATGACGAACGCGAGCAGGAATTGCCACCCATCGGGATGCTGAAAATGAAGGATGCCGAAACCGGGCGTTACGTTTGGGTGAACAGCAGTGACCGGCGCACGCGGGAGATGTACAGCAAGTGGTGGTACGGTCAGAGCGAACGGCTCCGCGGGATCTTCATGCGGTGCGGTGTGGATTCCACCCTCATCAACACCCGGGAGGATTACGTCAAATCATTAATGAACCTGTTTAAAAGAAGGGAGGCCCGAAGGTGAAACCTGCATTATATACCTGCCGCATCATCCTGTGTGTTTCAGTTTTCCTGATGTTTCCGAAATTTTCGGAAGCACAGCGGATTAAGGCCACGGCAAGCCTGGATTCCACCCATATCCTGATCGGTGACCAGGTCAACCTGACCCTGGAGCTCGAAAAACCGGAAAACATCCGGATTGATTTCCCTGTCCTCGCAGATAATATTTCAGAATACATCGAAATTCTGAGGCAATCTCCGGTGGATACCGTTTTCATTGAAAACAACGTCATCAGGCTCACACAAAATTTCCTGATTACCAGTTTCGACAGCGGGGAGCACCGGATTCCGCCATTCTGGTTTAAATTGCATATGGATGACCGGATGGATTCGATACCCAGCAACGAGCTTTTTATCCGGGTATTCACCATGGAGATAGACACTACCCGTGGTCCGACCGACATCAAAATGCCGTATGATGCCCCCTTAACCCTGAAAGAGGTTACCCCCTGGATATTGGGCATCATTCTTCTGGCGGGCATCATTTTCTTTATATTCTATTACATCAGCAGGAGAAAAAGGAACCTGCCGGTATTCACCCTGCCCGTCAGGCCGAAAGATCCGCCCCATGTGGTGGCCTTGCGTGGGCTCGACAAGATCAGGGATGAGAAAATCTGGCAGAAGGACAAGATCAAGGAGTATTACAGTCAGGTTACCGATATACTGCGCACGTACATCGAAGAACGTTTCGGTATTCCGGCGATGGAATATACCACGGATGAGATCATGCGGGCCATGGCGGCTTCAAAAGACCTGCTCAGCGAAAAATCCAGGTCAAACCTGGGGCAGATCCTGCCCTTGGCCGACCTGGTAAAATTTGCCAAGTACCAACCGCTGCCCGACGACCACAGCCTTACCCTGATCAATGCCTACTTTTTTGTGAACGACACCAAACCTGCAGAGGTGAAACAACCTGAAAAACCTGATCAAGAAAATGACGATCAGGGCGAAGAGGTGATTTTAAAATAAAGGACCATGTTTGGAGAATATACCTATAAGAATCCGGAATTATTTTACCTGCTGCTGGGACTTATCCCGATGGCGGCATGGTACATTTTCCGTTACCGGCGGAATACCGCCAGTATTCAGGTTTCGAGCACGGCTCCGGTGCTGAAGGCCCCGGTTACGGCCAGGCACATTCTGCGCCACCTCCCCTTTGTGCTCCAGTTGGGGGCTATGGCCCTGTTTGTAGTGGTGCTGGCAAGGCCCCAGTCGTCTACCCGCTGGGAAAATACCACCACCGAAGGGATCGACATCATGATTTCGCTCGATATTTCCACCAGTATGCTGGCCATGGATTTCCAGCCCAACCGCCTGGAGGCCGCCAAAAAAGTAGCCATGGAATTTATCTCCGGAAGGGAACACGACCGCATGGGACTGGTGGTTTTTGCCGGTGAAGCCTTTACCCAGTGTCCGCTGACTACCGACCGTGCCGTGCTGCTGAACCTGTTCAGCGGGATAAAGACTGGTCTTATCGAAGACGGTACCGCCATCGGTAACGGGCTGGCCACTGCAGTAGCCAGGCTCAAGGACAGCGATGCCATCAGCAGGGTGGTCATCCTGTTGTCGGACGGTGAAAACAACCGTGGGGAAGTCGCCCCGATTACGGCGGCAGAAATTGCCAGAACATTCGGCATCAGGGTGTATACCGTTGGGGTCGGATCCATTGGTACCGCACCCTTTCCGGTTCAGACCCCGTTCGGCACCCAGATCCGCGACATGGAAGTGAAAATCGACGAAGATATGCTCCGGCAGATCGCTTCCATCACGGGAGGCCAGTATTTCAGGGCAACAAACAACCTGAAACTGGCAGAAATCTACCAGGAGATCGATCAGTTGGAAAAATCCAAAATTGAGACCAAAGAATTCAGTAAGCGCGCCGAAGAGTTTATGCCATTTGCACTGGCAGGACTCCTGTTCCTGTTAGCCTCGCTGGCGCTGCGGGTAACCTTGTTCAGAAACATCCCCTGAAAAATTGAAAGTTATGGAAATGTTCAGATTTGCACATCCGGAGTATTTTTGGGGATTTTGGCTGATCCCGGCCCTGACTGCCTTTTTCATATTGTCACGGATACTGAGGAGAAGGGCATTGAAAAAATTCGGGGATCTGGAAATCCTGTCGCACCTGATGCCTTCAGCCTCCGGGTTCCGTCCGGCATTTAAATTTTTCATGCTGATGCTGGCCCTTTCGGCATTTATCCTTGGAGCGGCACGTCCTCAGTTTGGGTCACGTCTTCAGTCGGTAAAGCGTGAAGGAGTAGAGATTATGATCGCGCTGGATGTATCCAACAGTATGTTAGCCGAAGACATTAAGCCCAACCGGATTGAACGGGCCAAGCGGGCCATCGACCGCCTGATCAGCAGGCTGAAGGACGACAAGATCGGACTGATCGTGTTTGCCGGCGAAGCCTACACGCAGTTGCCCATTACTTCGGACTACAACTCCGCCCAGCTTTTTCTTACCTCGGTAAGTCCGGAGATCGTCCCCAGACAGGGAACCGCCATCGGTGCAGCCATCAACCTGGCTATGAGGTCGTTTACCCCGAACCCCGAAAGCAGCAAGGCCATTATTGTCATCACCGACGGCGAAAACCACGAAGACGACGCCATCGGCGCAGCAACCGAAGCAGTCAGGCAGGGATTTGTGGTACATACCATCGGTATGGGACTCCCGCAGGGGGCACCGATTCCGGTGAACAGGGGCGGACAGACCGATTACCGCCGCGACCGCGAAGGCAATATCGTCATCACCCGACTGGATGAGGTCATGCTCGAAAAAATTGCCGCCGCAGGAAACGGGATATACCTGAGGGCCAGTACGGCAAACGTCGGACTGGACGACCTACTGGACGAGATCAATAAAATGCAGAAAACAGAAATAGAAACCCAGGTGTTCTCTGAATATGAAGACCTGTTCCAGTACTTTTTTGCAGCAGGGCTGATTCTTCTGCTGCTGGAGTTCTTCATTATGGAACGGAAGAATAAATATCTGCGACGGATTAAACTGTTTAATTAATTTTGTGCAGCCATGAAGAGATTATTGATACTGCTGGTTATGCTTTCACTGACGGTTCTGGCCAATGCCCAGAACGAACGCCGGTTTGTACGCCAGGGAAACCGTTATTATCTGGAGGCGATAAAAGATACTACCCAACTCGATACGGTCAGGTTCGCAAAAGCCGAAGCGGAATACCGTAAAGCCCTTGAGAAAAGACCGCACGATCCATTCTGGAATTTCAACCTGAATACTGCGCGCTACAAGCAGATGCAGTTTGAAGAGTCGGCAGCCGCCTTTCAGCAGTTGGCCGACCAGGCTGAAGCACCTGTTGAGAAGGCACGTGCCCTGCATAACCTGGGCAACAGCCTGCTCTTTCAGCAGAAAATCGATGAAAGCATAGAAGCCTACAAGGAAGCACTTCGCAATAACCCCGCCGACCTGGATACCAAGTATAACCTGGCTTACGCCCAGATGCTCAAAAACCAGCAGCAGAACCAGGACCAGCAGCAAAATCAGAATCAGCAGCAGAACCAGGACCAGCAGCAACAAAATCAAAATCAGGACCAGCAGCAGGACCAGAACCCGCAGCAGCAACAACAGCCTCCACCCAAAATTTCGCAGCAAAATGCCGAGCAGTTGCTCCAGGCCCTGCAGAATGCCGAACGCGATATCCAGGAGAAGGTAAAAAAACAGCAGGCACAGGAATCCAAACCCGCAAGGGTTGAAAAAGACTGGTAACTTTGTATTTCACCGACACGAATAAAAAGCAATGACAATGCTTAGAAAAATATTGATATTCACAGGATTAATTCTGATCGTACTGGCAGTTTCGGCCGAAGATCCGCGGCTGGAAATGTCCGCGCCCAATGCAGTTTCCGTTGGGGACCAGTTCAGGCTGACCTTCAGTGTGAATGCCCGTGGGGAAAACCTTAAACTGCCCGACCTCAGCAGCTTTGACGTGCTGATGGGGCCGAGCACCTCCTCTTCCACCAGCATACAGATGATCAACGGAAGGACCTCCCAAAGCCAGACCTTTTCCTACACCTACATACTCAGGGCAAAGGAACAGGGTACCTTCAATATCCGTCCGGGATCCATCGAAGTCGAAGGCAGGGTAATCCAATCCAATCCGCTTACCATTCAGGTGGTGACCGGCAGGCCGCAGCAATCACAGCAATCACAGCAGCCGCAGCAACAGGGCGACAGCCAGGTACAGTCTGAAACCCAATCGGGAACCATCAGCAGGGAGGACCTGTTCCTCAGACTTGAACTGAATAAGCGAAATGTCTATAAGGGAGAACAAATCATTGCCACGGTAAAGCTGTATGCAAATCCAAACCTGCCCCTGACCGGTTTCGAAGAAGTCACCCTGCCCACCTATGAAGGATTCTTTACCCAGGATATCGATATCCCCCAACAGATCAACTTCACCCGCGAAGTATACAACGACAAGATATACCAGGTCGGGGTACTCAAAAAAACGGTGCTTTTTCCACAGCAATCCGGAAATATTACCATACGGCCGTTCAACATCACGGTATTGGTACAACAGCGGGTCAGACAACGCAGTTTCTTCGATGATTTTTTCAGCGGACTGCAGACTGCGCGGGCTAAGCTGACCTCAGATCCTGTTACCCTAAGTATCAGGGATTTACCTGCTGCGCCTGCAGACTACTACGGAGGGGTTGGTAATTTTACCATCAGTTCTGAAATCAGTGACACAGAGGTCACCACGAACGACGCAGTAACGCTGAAGTTAACCATCAACGGAACCGGAAACCTTCGCCTTCTGCAAACGCCCAAACTCGAATTGGCGTCCGATTTCGACCTTTACGACCCCAGGACCACCGACAATATCCGGGTTAGCGACGGAGGCATGAGCGGGAGCCGGACCGTGGAATACCTTTTTCAGCCGAGATTCGAGGGAAATTATACCATCCCTTCCATACATTTTGCCTTTTTCAATCCGGCCACCGGCCAATATGAAAGGCGTTCGACACCGGAATATTCCCTGCAGGTAAGCAAAGGTGACGAAGACCGCTCATCTTCAGGAGTAATGCGGACCGTTCGCCGGCAGGACCTCCAGCTGATCGGTCAGGATATCCGTTTTATCTGGCAAAAGCCGGTGCCATTGAGGGTTGCCGGACAGACCTTCTTCGGAAGCAACCTGTTCTATGGACTCTATTTAGCCGGAATTCTGGGTTTCCTGATATTCTTCCTGGTTTACCGCAAGAAATTGCGGGAAAATGCCAACGTTGCCCTGGTGCGCAATAAAAAAGCCAACCGGGTGGCAAGGCGTCACCTTCGGGTTGCGGCCGCAAACCTGAAAACCAATCAGGAAAATGCCTTCTACGAGTCGGTACTGAAAGCTTTCTGGGGATATCTCAGCGATAAGTTAGGAATACCCGTCGCCAATTTGAAGCGGGAAACCGCCATTGAAGGACTCAGGAAATATGAAGTGGAAGAAACCCTGATCAATGAACTCCTGTCGGTTGTAGACCAGTGCGAATTCGCCAGGTTTGCCCCCTCTGGCGGTAACCAGGCCATGCAGGATGTCTATCATTCTGCCGAAAAAGTGATCAGCAAAATGGAAAAACAAATCAAAAGGTAATCATCATGAAACGGCATATTCTCATTCTTTTGTTCATTTTACCGCTTTTCCTGAAAGCTCAGGAAAATCTGACCCTGGAAGTTCCGCAACCTCCTGTTGATTATTCACAACCTGCAGACCTGAAGCCGGAAGAAATGCTCGAACAGGCCAACCAACTCTATATCAACCAGGAATACCAGAAGGCCGCCGGACTATATGAGCAGATCCTAAGTTCCGGAAAAACCTCGGTACAGGTTTATTTTAACCTTGGTAACGCCTATTACAAGTTAAACGATCCGGCAAGGGCGCTGCTGAATTTCGAGAGGGCAAAACTCCTTGCCCCCGCAAACGAGGATATCGATTTCAATATAAGGATTGCCAGTCAGTTCATTGTTGATAATATTACTGCCCTGCCGCAGCCATTCTTCCTGCGCTGGAGGAGTTCCGTCGTCAATATGGCATCCGCCGACACATGGGCCAGACTGAGCATCATCACTTTCCTTGTATTCCTCGTTCTGGCCGGGATGTTTTTCTTTTCAAGGTACAGCTGGGTTAAGCGGACTACCTTCTGGACAGGGCTTTTCCTGCTGGTCTTCTCAGCTTTCAGCTTCTCTTTCGCCAATCGCCAGAAAAAAGCGCTCAACGAAAGAAAATATGCCATCATTTTTTGTCCGCGGGTTACCGTGAAAAGCTCACCTTCGTCATCCGGCACCGACCTGTTTCTCATCCATGAAGGATTGAAAGTTGAAATCACCGATAGCCTCAACAATTGGAAAGAAATCAGGATTCCCGACGGGAACAAGGGCTGGATGCCTGATTCATGTGCCGTCAGGATCTGATCCAGACTTATTTTTAAGATTTTTGGCTGAATTTCCGGGTATCTGAAGCGTGTCCGGGTACATTTTAAAATTCAATAGCAGACTACTCATTTGTTCCAATTTTCGAACAACAAGAAACAATGTTTAATCCGCTTATCCGCAATTCCGGTTAAGATTCCATTTTTTAAGTCCTTTTTGTCTTTTTATCATGAAACATAAGTTAACTTTGCACGTCAAAATACTTAAGAAGATAAAAAAATGTCACATCAACTGCTTAAAGGAAAAAAAGGGATCATATTTGGTGCACTGAATGCCGACTCCATTGCCTGGAAAGTTGCAGAAAGAGCTTATGAAGAAGGCGCCACATTCACGCTTACCAATACCGCTGTAGCCCTGCGTATGGGCGATACCGCCAAATTGGCGGAGAAATGCAACACCGTGGCCATCGAGGCTGATGCCACCAAAACAGAGGATTTAAAGGTACTCTTCGAAAAATCGATGGAACACCTTGGCGGAAAAGTCGATTTTGTGCTCCACTCCATCGGTATGTCTCCCAACGTCAGAAAAGGCAGGCATTACAGCGACCTTGACTACAACATGCTGGAAAAGACGCTTGATATTTCGGCGGTCTCCTTCCATAAAGTACTCCAGGTAGCCAGGAAACTGGATGCCATCAACGAATGGGGATCCGTGGTTGCCCTGAGTTACGTGGCTGCCCAGCGTACCTTCTATGGGTACAACGACATGGCCGACGCCAAGGCACTGCTGGAATCCATAGCCCGCAGCTTCGGTTACATTTATGGCCGCGAACGGCGGGTCAGGATCAATACCATTTCACAGTCACCGACCATCACCACCGCCGGAAGCGGTGTAAAAGGCTTCGACAGACTGCTGGACTTCGCCGACCGCATGTCACCGCTTGGAAATGCCACCGGCGACGAGTGTGCAGACTATTGCATTACCCTGTTCTCCGACCTGACCAGAAAGATCACCATGCAGAACCTGTTCCACGACGGAGGATTCTCCAGTATGGGCATGAGTCTCAAGGCACTGACCCAATATGAAAAAGGATTAGGCTGCGACTGCGACTGCGGGGAAGACCACGATCCGGAGGATCATCGCTATGATTAATTTTTAAAAAAAATTGAGGGATTTTAAAACATTTTAAACCCTCTCATCCTTAATTTTGCAGAAAAACTGTAGCTATGAGATACCTTTCGATTTTCATTGCAGCAGTATTTCTTCAACTTGCTGCGTCTGCACAAAACCAACGGGAGAATTCCAAATCACCCGATGAGGAGATCCGGGTAAACCGTGAATATGATGAACGGGGCAATCTTTTGCGGTACGATTCATCCTATATTTTCCGGTGGCATAACGATACTACATTCCAGTTCCCTGACTTTGGGGGCTGGAATGATATTTTTAACCGGCAATCGCCCTTCCTGGATTTATTTCAGGGAACCTTTCCTTCAGACAGCCTCTGGTCAGGTATGCCCCTGTTCCGGGATCTGCCCGGCCGGTTCTTCGATAGCCCGGAATGGTTCGGTGCATTCAGCTTTCCGGATTCATCCTTATTCCAGAATTTTTCTTTCCAATGGGACTCTACCCTTTTCATTGGCCCCGACTCCACCTTTATACTTCCCCCTGGTTTTATTATGCCCAATATGAACAGCCTCCGTGACCTGCTCAAAGATTTTGGGGAATTTCCTGATGAATTTGCACCTTTTTTCGGGCATCCTGATCGCCGGTTCGACCGCTTCTCAGACGAAAAAATCATGCAGGAATGGCAGGAGCTCATGGAAAAACACAAACGGGAGATGGATGAATTGTACCGGAAATGGGAGAAGAGTGAAAAACAACAGATTTATTAGTTGGTATAATGTGTTACAATATCGCTTTCCTGACCAAAAGGCTGGAGAAATATGCCGAACGCTATAAAGACACCCAGCCTCCCGGGTTTCTGGCGGCCATTCAGGATAAACCGGATCTTCCGCAGTACTATTTTGCGAGCGGCTTCGATTTCCCCGTACTTCCGCTAATTACCGGCACTGGAATTAACTTCTCATCATGGGGATTGATCCCCAATTGGGCAAAAGACCATGAGAACGCGGCGCAAATCCGGACAAAAACCCATAATGCCGTCGGGGAAACCGTCTTTGAAAAACCTTCCTTCAGAAAAAGCATTGTATCTCAGCGCTGCCTGCTGGGAATAAACGGCTTCTATGAATGGAGACAGTTCAACAAATCGAAATACCCTTACCTGGTGACGGTAAAAAGCAGTGAAATCTTTTCATTAGGTTGCATTTACGACCTCTGGACCGACCGAAATACCGGTGAGTTGTTCCACACCTTCAGTGTGCTGACCACTCCCGCAAACCCTCTGATGGAAACCATCCACAACACGAAGAAAAGGATGCCGCTGATTATCAGCAGGGAAAATGAAAAATCATGGATCTCGTCAGGACTTTCCATGCAGGAAGTCAGGGAGCTGATAAGGCCTTACGATGAAGCGGACATGGAGGCCTACACCATTTCCATGGCGGTCAATCAGGTGCGCAACAACCGTAATGTCCCGGAAATCATGAAACCGGTCAACTACCCGGAACTGACATTTTTTGGCACCTGATCCCGATCAGGACTTACCTTCAAGGGTGAGAATTTTCTTCTGAATTTCGGCCATGCGGGCCTCCTTGTTAAGGGAATAGGTATCGGATTCCTGCAACAGGAATTCCAGTAAAAGCTTCGACTTTTTATAATAACCAAGGCTCTCGTTCAATTTTCCTGAATGATATCCTAATTCGGCCTCTGCATAAAAAAGTTCACCTAATATCTCCAGATGACCGTGTGAATAATTATGTATTTCCATCAGTTCGCGGGTCAGATTCTCCCCGGGAATCCCCCTGAAAAAGGCTGCATCTTCCTTCAGAAATTCAAAATAAGCATTCTCAATCATCCGGGATACCTCCGGAAATTGATCCTTTTTGAGCATTTTAAGAATGGCTGCAATGAAATCACCCATCATTTCGATCATCCGCAGGATGTAATCACGCTGGTACATATAATAATTGTAAATTAAAAACCCTGTATTACTTTCAAAATGAAAGACAATTCAAGAAATATTATTATTAATATTACACTTCAAAATTAACATACTTTTCAGTTAATTAAACAGATATGAATCAAATATTTATACAAGCTATCCTGTTTATTGGCCTGTTTATGCCCGTTTCAGGAGCAAGGGCGCAGTCGTCCACAGGAGATTGGAAATACCGGAATTTCCAGGAGGTACAATCCAATCTGAAGACCCTCCAGTCTGCAAACCCTGCCGTGGTTGCCCTGCACAAAATCGCAGTATCGCCTGGCGGAAAAGAAGTTACCGTTATCGAAATCGGCCGGGACCAATCCGATGGTCCAGCCATCTTTGTTGGTGCCAATTTTGACGGGATTACCCCGCTGGCTACCGAGGGGGCTCTTCATCTGGCCCGATACCTGATGGATAACCCGGAATTCCGGACCAATGTCCGTTGGTATATCCTGCCTTACGGTAACCCTGATGCAGCCGTCAATTTTTTCGCAAAGCCACGTTTACAAAGCAGGCTTAACGCCATGGAGGTCAACCTGGATACCGATGACCAGGCCAACGAGGATGGATATGAGGACCTCAACGGAGACGGTTTCATCACCATGATGCGGAAAAAAGCCCCGGATGGTGAGTACCGGATCTCGGACGAAGACCCCCGGCTGCTGGTGAAAGCCGATCCGGCGAAAAGTGAGAAGGGTATCTATAAGTTATATACTGAAGGAATCGATAACGACGGTGACGGCCTGTACAATGAAGATGAACCGGGCGGCGTCAATCCGGGGATCAATTTTCCGCATGAATTCAGGCATTTTGTCAAAGAGGCCGGTTTGTATCCGGGCCAGGCCCCCGAAACTTATGGCGTGATGAAGTTCATTTATGATCATCCGGAGATTGCCATGACCATAACTTTTGGTGAGTCCAACCTGCTGATGGACCTTCCGCAGGAGGGAAAATCCGATTTTGACCCCACACGGATCAGAATTCCGGAGCGTCTGGCCAGGCAAACCGGATTATCACCTGCCCAGACCTACACCATGGAACAACTGATCCAGGCCTTGTCGGCCCGTTTCCCGGATGCTGAAGTCACAGAAAACATGGTTTTAGGACAACTTTCCACTGGTCCGGAAAGAAGTTTCCGGAAGAACGACCTGGTATTTTATGAGTCGCTCTCCAAATCATACAAGGAAGCCCTGAAAAATGCCGGTCTGCCGGTTAGCCTGATGGCGCCCGAAAAACCAGCGAACGGATCGTTTGAACTCTGGAGCTATTTCCATTTAGGGGTACCTTCTGTAGCACTTAGTCTCTGGGAGCCTGAAATACAGAAAGATACCACTACAGCCGCCGCTCCTTCCTCAGCACCAGTGCGTCCGGGCAGTGCCAGTCAGGAGAAAAAGCCATCGGCAGAAAAGCAATTGCTCGATTATTTTAACCGGAAAGGGATCGACGGATTTGCCGGCTGGCAATCCTTTATGCACCCCCAATTAGGAGAAGTGGAGATAGGCGGATTCATTCCCTTTTCTGCCAATACGCCACCAGCCGGAGAAGCTGAAAAATGGCTGAAAGGACAAATCCCGTTCGTGGCCTCTCTGGCTCATTCGATTCCCGATATCGGGATCACCGGAGAGGAGGTAACCGCATTAGGAGCCGGAGTTTACCGCGTGGAACTGTTCATAGAGAATAAAAGTACCCTTCCCTATCCTACCGACATGGGACTCAGGAACCAGCAACCCGCACCTGTCATTCTGAGCCTCGACGGCAACGGCATCACCCTGATTGAAGGACAGGCCCGTACTCCGGTAACCGCCATTGGAGGCAATCAAACCAGTAAAGTCAGCTTTGTTGTGCATGCTGCTAAACCCGGTGACCTTAAAGCAAAACTGGAAAGTCCGGCGATCAGGAATCAAACCCGCTCCATTCGGATCGGCAACTGAACCATTTATTATACCACAAAATCCGTATGACCATGATATCAAGGATACATTTAAAACTGGCCGTTTTGCTGGTACTGGCAGGCCTGCTGACCAACGCACAGAACAAGATACAGGTACCGCTGAGATTTGACTTTTACTATACCCTGGAGGAGATGAACCAGGCCCTGGAGGCCCTCCATAAAGCCTACCCGAAGCTTACCCGACTGGAATCTGCCGGGAAAAGTGAGGAAGGCCGCGACATTATGATACTGACCATACACAATCCCGACAAAGGTGCAGAACTGACCAAACCCGGGGTATATGTCGACGGCAACATCCACGGCAATGAGATCCAGGCTGGCGAGGTATGCCTGTATTATGCCAATCTGCTGCTGACCAAATACGGAGAAAATGAGCGGATTACCCAACTTTTGGATAAAAATGTACATTATATCGTTCCCGTGGTTAATGTCGACGGCCGTGCAGCTTTTATGAGTGAAGCCAATACGCCCAGTACCAACCGGACCATCCGGATTCCGAAAGATGACGACCGCGACGGTTTATTTGACGAAGACGGCTACGAGGACCTCGACGGCGACGGCAACATCTGCCAGATGCGGATCAGGGATCCGTTCGGCATGTACCGCAGCGATCCGGAAGACCCGAGGCTGATGGTCAGGGTGAAGCCCGGTGAGCAGGGCGAATGGACGCTGCTGGGCTATGAGGGGATCGACAACGACGGAGATGGCCGGGTGAACGAAGATGCCGAGGGCTATGTCGACCCCAACCGCAACTGGGGTTACCGGTGGTACCCGCGGTATGTTGAACGGGGAGCCGGTTATTACCCCTTTTCCGGAGTTGGACTGAAAGCATTGGCCGAATGGATGTTGGCCAAACCGAACATCATCATGGTCTTTGCCTTTCACAATATGGGTGGGATGTGGCTTCGCGGCCCGGCCACCCAGGATGAATCACTCGACCCCAGGGATGTGGCCCTTTATGATTATCTGGGAGAGAATGCCGAAAAAATGACCCCCGGATACCGCTATATGCCCAGCTGGCAACTTTATCCCACCTTCGGTGATTTCGGAGAGTTCACTTATAACCTGTTAGGGGCATACTCTTTTATTGGCGAACTATTTATGAGCAGTCAGGAAACCTACCGTAAAGATATCACCAAACCTCTCGAAGATCCCAACGCGACAGGCAGGGAGCGTTTGAAATTCAACGACCATCTGGGGCTTGGTGAAATGTACAAACCCTGGACCGCCTATAACCATCCGCAGTACGGTGAGATTGAGATCGGCGGTTGGGTGAAGATTTCCAGCAGGTTGCCGCAGCCGTTCATGTTGCCCGAGCTGGTCCACAGAAACGCAGCGGTTGTCATGTTTGCCGCAGAGCAAACACCGGAAATCAGCATGGAAATATTTGAGGTGAAGGAAATTGGCAGAAACCTGAACCGTGTCAGGGTCAGGCTGAGCAACAATAAAGCGATGCCTTCGATGACCGCCAATGCAGCCGGCATGAAGCTCTATCCCAGAGATATGCTGACAGTCTCCGGACTGAAAGTGGTGGCCGGGGGTAAGATTACCAACCTCCATTTCGACAGGGTTACCTACAAGGAGCATAAGCCGGAGCTGCAGTTCCTGACCGTTCCCGGGTTCGGCAAAGAAGAATATGAGTTCCTCATAGAGGGAAAAGGCACCCTTCAGATCGAATACACCTCCCGGAAAGCCGGAACTTTGAAGAAAAGCGTAAAACTCTGACCACCTACCCACCCCTACCCCCGACAGGGTTTTGAACCCTGTCGGGGGTGAATAAAACAACCCGAATATATCCCACAGCATGCTAAAAAATCGAGCGAATTTGGCAATTGTTACAAATCCGAATTAACTCTTTTCCTTTTTAAAATCACCAGGATTTACAATCGGTAATATGGTATTGTGCAGAAAGGTTCCTTTATAATGCGAATACATTATTCCTCTGATAGTGGATAACGATACAGAGTTAATAGTGGTATTAAAGAACTCTGGTATTTCAAATTCTTCTGAATCTCTTTTCCGAAATTCATCTAGATTTTCCACCAAAAAAATGAAGTTCACTTTTACTGTGCTACATATAAAATTATCATCATCAAGCTTGACAGTAATCGCAGGTGTGACAATAATGGTATTCTCCTTTCCAATTATCCTTTGCTGAAGGTTTATATCCATGTTGAATTTACATTCAACTGGCAATTGTTTTTCAGGATGTTTGATGCTTATTTCAGCAATCTCAATCCCTCTAAGTTGAAAATTTATAGTTTGGTGTGCCATTCTTACTAATCTAACAATATGCTTGTTTTGTTCCCTTAACTGAAAAAGATGGATTGTTTATAGTTGTCGAGGGGATGCAATCGTCAAGCTTAGTGCTAACAATCACAGAAGGAATCTGAACATGGTAATGTACAATCTGTGGTTCTTTTTTCGACTGAATATTAAGCAATGAAATACCTAAAACTTCTTCAATGTCGCTTAACGTGTCGGAAGTAAAATTATGTGTTCCGCTTAACCACTTCGTAATAACAGATGGATTTTGCTCCAATGCTTCCGCCAACTCCTTGTTACGCCAGCCTTTTGCATTCATGCCGTCTTTAATTTTTGCGGCAAGTAACATTCGGTTGTCGGTTCTCCTTTGTTCTCGTGGGGTAATTCCTGCGAATATTTCACTTAAAATATCGCTGGTGTATTGGTCTGCTTTTTTATTCATAATCGTTAAATTCAAGGTTGCCAAAAATTTCTGTTCCGTCTTCCGAAAACTGAATTTCTTTGTTCCTTATACGTTTTGAGATTTGTTCTGATATTTCCCTTAGTAAATAATTCTCTTCTGTTAGTTTGTCGTCTTCCTGAAATGCTCTAAGATTCTTCGGTTTATGGCCACCGCCGCCAAGTATTAATAGTGAATTGCCAAACCTTATACAATAAAGCCTTAAATTGCTGTCTGGCAGGTCGAACAGTGCGCAAATCCCATCACCGGGCTTACCTTCGTCGTGCTTGAAATATTGCTTTCGTGCTCCTGTTGCATGGTTTATTGCTCTTAATCGTTTATTTATATCAAATATTTCACTTTTAAATGAATTAGAGTTCTCTTTTATGAAACGTTAAAACAGTGTTTGTTGTTCATTTTCTAAGTAAATAGAATATATTACTGCATGATAACCAGAGGATTGTGATAGTTGTACAATTTTAAAGTTCATTAACGTGGTGTAAATGTATAAATTTTACTTATAGGTAAAATAAAAAATTCAAATTTTTAAATAATTATTAACAATCTACCTTAAACTTTCCACTTTGCCAACTCCAACTTTTTTTTTTTGCAAATCAAAGTAAATATCATTAGTCACTATATTTTTTGAAATTTTGGCTTTCCCGATTATTGTTACTAAGCCCTGTTTCAAAATTTCTTTATTAACCTCTGTGTTAATTAAGTCTTGTCAGCTTAGTCGAATGTTGAATTAATAACATATTTGTCGTTGCTTGTTTGCATCCGTTTGTAGAACAAACAAAGACATTGAAAGCAAAATTTATGTATCTTTGCAAACGCTAAGGATATTAATAGTGTACAAATTAGTCACAATTGTTACCAGTTTGTTACCCAGCATTTATAAATTCCTTATCAAGTTCTTTGTATTCAGTTTTAAATACATACTGGGGCTGACCGGTTTTGACAGCGGGCAGAAGAGGTATGCAAGCATGTCGGGCGTTGATCGCACAGCCCGTTATCCATGGCGCTCAAAACACAACTGGCGAAAATAATTACGCTCTCGCCGCTTAACCGAATAACAGTAAGTTAGGCCTTTTCCGGTACCAGGTGCTGGAACGAGACGTCACTCCGGAGGTCACGCCTTCAGCCGTCCGGGTTCAGTGGCGCAGCAATTGAAGGATAGTCTGCAGAACGCTCCGGATTGCAGATGAAATTCAGGAGATAAGGTAATGGTCGGTGGTCCTGATCCAGCCATTACCCGAAAACCAAGTCGGGACTAAACATGTAGAAACCATATGGCTTCCTCGTTTGGACGCGGGTTCGACTCCCGCCAGCTCCACTTTTTCACCATTCAACTAAAATAAAAAAAGCACTGATATTCAGTGCTTTTTTTTTTCAGTTCATACCAGACAAAACCATATATCGCCATAACTTAGGTTAATATATTTGGACATGAATACTTTTAGTACATTTAATATTCTCTTCTATCTTCTGTTAATTTCCTTTGTTATGCTAATCAATCAGATGTTTTTTTGCTATCTTCACTTTTCGAAACTTTTCTTTTGAAGCATGATTTTAGGACACCTGAACTTTGATACTAAACTGATATCTCTTATTGCGTCACTTGTTGTATTATCAGTCACCGTTGTGATTGTCCTGCTCTGGCGACACAGGGATTATCCGGGGGTCAGGAGCCTTATCCTCCTGATGGTCCTGGCTATAATCTATTCTTTAGCATACATTTGTGAACTTCTTACGGACTCATTCAACATCAAAGTCTTCTGGGGTAAAATGTCCTACCTTGGCGGAGCATTCCTGCCACTCGTTTTCGCCATATTTGCTGTCAACTTTTCTCAAAGCCGGCTGAAACTGACCCGCAAAAAACTGATTTGGCTCTCTGTAATTCCCATCCTGACCATCATTTTCTCCTTCACCAATGAGTACCACCATCTGTTCTGGACCGAAGTAACCTACTATAAAGACACCACACTGGTTGAATACCATCATGGTATAGCATTTACAGTATATTATGTATTCACACAGATGGCCATTGTATTTGGCCTGGGAAATCTGTTCTTTGCACTGGTAAGGTTTCCACGTGCCTATATGACTCATGTGATATTCATCATAATCAGTGCATTACTTCCGGTCCTGGCCAATCTGATGTACGTCTTCGGAGTCAACCTCGCCCCCGGATATGACCTTACGCCCATTGCTTTCAGTATTGCCGGAGTCCTGATATCTGCCGGGATTATACACCTCAGGCTGTTTGAAATCATTCCCATTGCCAGGAATACTTTAGCCGATATCTTGTCTGACGGAATTATCGTCGTCAACAGTAAAATGATTGTAGAGGATTTTAATCCCGCAGCCAGATCTTTCCTGATTAATCCTGAAAAACTGCGTATCGGAAAACATATTGATGAGGTTGTTACTCACAGGCCTGAGTGGTTTGACAAGATTAACCGGGAAGCCAGGCACAGATTTGAGGAAGAAATCATCGTAAATAACGAACTGAGGATTTACGAGCTCATTATATCACCGCTTACTTCCGCCAATAAGACTTATTCAGGAAATCTGATTCTTTTACACGATATAACCCGTCGTAAAATGTTCGAAAAGAACCTTATTGCTGCCAATGAGAAACTGAGCCGGGAGATCGAGGTAAGGGAAAAACTGATCGATGACCTTGATTCCTTTGCGCATACCGTTGCCCATGATATTAAAGGAAACCTCGCAGCAATCGTCACCGGACAAGACCTGCTCCGGGACCTGCTTCGCTCGGGAGAATATGAAGCCGCAGAAGAGATCAGCGGGTTAATCAGGGAATCTTCATTAAATACCCTGCACATCACCAGGGAGTTACTTACATTGGCCACGATGGGGCAGGATAAAATCTGTGCTGAGCCTTTGGATATGAACGAAATTATCAGGGCTGCCGTAAAAAGGATAAACACCACTGTAAATCCAGGCATTTATTCGCTGGAAACTGAAGAAATTCTGCCGGTCTCAGTTGGTTATGCACCATGGTTGGAGGAAGTATGGTTTAACTATTTGTCGAACGGAATTAAATACGGCGGAAATCCTGCCGTACTGAAGATCGGTGGTGAGCATACCACAAACGGCCATGTGCGTTATTGGATTAAAGACAATGGCAAAGGTATCGGTGAAGAGGAAAAGGAACTACTTTTTAAAAAATTCTCCCGACTGAACCCGGAAAGGGTTAAAGGCACCGGGCTGGGCCTGTCTATAGTCGGCCGGATTATTGACAAACTTGGCGGAGAAGTCGGAGTCGAAAGTTCCGGAATTGCCGGAGAGGGAAGCCTTTTCTATTTTACCCTCCCCGTTATGGAACGTAGACAACCCGATATCCAATCATCCTGATAACCTGCTTTTACCCCGGCTCCAGTCGGTCTGTTACGCTGATTTCAGAGCATCCTCAATACAGAATATTCAATGTAGCTCAATACCAATCGCTTACTTCAGCAATTTTAAACCTTCCTGTGCAGAAGGGTCACCCGGAGACCATAACAATACCTTGTTGAAAAGCACATGTGCTTCTCGCGACTTCCCTAACCGGAGATTGGTCCAGGCCATCATGAGCATTCCATCATATCCGAACGGATAAAGGTCAATCACCTTCTGAAAGAACCTGGCCGCCTGACTGTACTCCTTTCTTTCGTAATGGATCAATCCAAGCCGGTACAGGGCAATGGTATTCCCCGGATTATTGGCCAGGATCTGGTTATAGACGGTTATCACCTCGTTCCACTCCCCCCTTGCTGCCAGCGGCAGGATCAGTCCAAACCTGGCTTCTTCACTGTAAGGAAGCAGGTTCAACGCTCTCCGGTAGTAAGTCTTTGACTCGTCAAAAGAACCCGCCTGGTAATATAACCAGCCCAGCCTGAGGTTAAATTCATAGGAATCTTCCTGATACACCTCCCGCAGTAGGGCTGACGCTTTCCTGAAATCACCTGCCTTCTCCAGCACATAGCTCTGTTCAAAGGCTTTAAGTGCCCGGTCACCATATTGCGCAGAAACCGGGAGAGCATATAAAAAAACAAGTATCAACAGCACGAATCTCATAGATACCAATTTAAACTGATCAATAAGCTATTTTCATTGAACCTATATGGTATAACCTGATATTCAACAGGGGTGGCATACTCAAAAGTCATGCCCTCTTTTTTCATCAGCTGATAACGCAGGCTAAGTTCCAGTCGGTTGCTGAACAAGGGAAGCAGTGCTGATATCCCGTACAGACCATTTACCGTTTCCGGCATATTGTAGACCACATAACCTTCCGCTGCCGCAAAATTTCTGATCCTGCCAAGAGCCGCATGACCGGTCAGCCATACCGGGCCGGTCCTGAAACCCAGTTTATGGTCAGTAACATACCTTATATGCTCCTCTCCTTCATCATTATGTGCCGAAATGCCCGAAATCAAATAGATATCCGGATTCCCGGCCGGATAAAACACCAACTGTCCGCGGGCCTGAAGCTGGCGGTTATGATTTACATTTCCCCATACAAAGGAGGCTGACGGCCGGAGCAGTTTATACTCTCGGGCAATTCCGGCCGTGAACACCCGGTCAGAGATGTCGTATACATTCCTGTTCAGGAAAGATACGCCAGCCGTATTTATGGTCATGTAATTGGAAACCGACTCTCCGGTCAACCATGTGACAGAAGCCGAAAAGCTCAATCCATTTCCGGCAATATACCTGCCCTGCAGATAATACTGGTACTGATTCGTCCTGCTCCCCACCTGCCCGTCGGCAAGGCCGGGAATATACCTGAACATCTGAATGCGGTCGATCCCCAGATGACTAAGGCCATGAAAGGCAAACAGCCGGTCTGTTATCCGGTGATCCAAACCAACCCCTTTATATACCTGCCGCTTTAAAACATTCCGGTAGCCCAGGTAACTGTTATCTGCGGCAATGTTTTCACCCAGCAGCCTTTTATAGCCGGCATTGAAAGAGAGCATCGACTCGGTCATAACCGAATGCACACCTTTCACCGGCCTGATCTTCATCTGGTCTGTAAAATCCTGGCTGAACCCCGATGCCAGTACCCTGGCTTCATCCTGCCGGCTGCCCGAAAGCAATGCATAATAATACCAGTAGCTTACAAATTCATCCGAACTGTTCCATTCATATGCCTTCGCCAGATGTGCCGCAGCAAGCCGGTAATTCTTCCTTTCGTAGGCTGCAATGCCTGCCCTTACCCGGAGATAAAAGAAATCAACCCCCTCCCTCAGAGAACGGTCTGCCTCAGCCAGCAGTCCCTTCCAGTCCTTTGCCAGATAAAGACTGTACGTAACTGAATCTGTTTTTTGCCAGGCAGGCTGCCCCTTAAGTGAGCCTGCCCACAGAAAAGCCGTCAGCGCAATCAGGATGATTCTGTACATAATGCCTTAAATTCCATTTTATCATTCTGAAAAGAAAACTCTTTGATACCTTGGTTTGCCAGCAGTACCTCAAACCGCATATTTTGTTTACTGGTAATCCTGACCGTGGAAGTAAGCCTGGCAGAAGAAGCATAGAAATCCTCCTTCAGGTCATCATAGGAAACTTCATATTCAGGTTTCAGGTAAATGTAAAAAGGTGCTATAAAATCCTGCCAGAACAGGCTTGTCCTGTTGAACACCTTATCGGGGGGCAGCTGGTCGGTGATGGTCAGCTCTTTGTAATATCCCGTGAGTACCTTGTAAAAACAGAGATAGAAGTAATAAAGCAATGACCTGCGGGTCCCCTGGTAGTTCAGAAAATAATGAATATGGCCATTATTGTAAAACCAGGCAGTAGCCCCGGTTGAGGCACATTCTACATAGCTGTTGTTGTATTCATCGGTTTTTACCTCAAACAAATGCCGTCCATTCAACCACACTGCATTCGAACCGGCAACTTCAAAAACCAGTTTTTTCCCCGGAAGAAAATGAAAAGCTTCCTCGAACAGCGGATGGTTCCGGATGGCGGTAACTTTTTCGTCTTTCCGGGGAACTGAATGGGTTTCAAGCACTTGTTTTCCGTTGCGTTCGACGAGGTAATCCGACAAGGGATAGTGTATGGTTTTACTGCCTATATGGGGTGTTGACTGTAACTGAAAATGGAGATGCGGATATGGTGAACGGCCTGAGTTTCCGCAAAGTCCTATCACATCGTCCTTTCTAACTGATTCGCCCTTTTTAACCTTAATGGAACCCGGTTTAAGGTGGCTTACCTGGGAATAGAGGTATTCACTGTGTTTGATGACCACACTGTTACCCCAGTTCCTTTGTATATTATTATCCCCTACCGCATTATCGGGAATGCCATCCGTCAGGTCTGCCACAATTCCATCGGCCGGGGCTACTACAGGCTTATCATAGCAATAATATTCCCTGGGAATAATTCCCTCGCCCCGGAACTGTTTTCCGCTGTTGCCCACCATAATCAGGTCGATGGCATGCCGCCACTCCCCACGGTGGGTATGCTCGCCATCGTAGGCCTGACTGACAGTCCATTCACCGATAACCGGAAGGCTTACCGGCAGGTAATCAGGCGAATGGAAACGATCGGCATTGGTCTTGAGCTGATACAGGTTTTTCTCCGGACTGAACTGCTGAACAGGGGTTTCGACCAGACGGTGTCCCGGTTTCAACCTTAATTTCAATACATAAAGAAATGTAATGACCACCACATTAAACGGCAGGGCGTATAATCCCAGCTGAAACAGGGCAAATAGCTTTTGCAGGCTTAGAGTGACGAGAATGACCATCGGAAGAAGCACAATCAGCCAGAGGTATGACCAGCGTGAGGGGATGAGAAACAAACCGCCCACTGCAATACTGGTCAATAGGTAATTAAATCCTATATAACTATAACCCAACACATTGATATCTGCACCGGTTATAGAATAAAACAGCCAGGCCAGGGCAAAGCCGTACAGGGATAGAGTAAAGGCTATCCGGGAGTAAATCAGTAAGCCGGCCGCAATGAAAACGCCTGCCAGCAGGTTATACTGAAAAAATATGGCCCCCATTGAGAACAGGTAAGTGCGGATGAACGGGTTCCGGATGAATTGGTTAAACCACTCCACACCGTCGATCAACCAATTGCCGCCGATAGCAAACAGCTCATTATGAACATAAACTCCCCTGGTACTTAATCCCAGTGCCGAAAACTCACTGGAGGCCATCATGACCAGCCAGATGCCCATCAAGAACGGGACACTCAGAAAAGGGAGCCCGTACTTATAAAACACCCCCTGAATGGCAACGGTGAACAGGAATGTCAGCATGGCAGCCACAATAAGTAAAATATAAAATGTGAGCCCTGACTGAAACGCAAGTCCGAAGCCCAGTCCGACCAGCAGACTGTTATACCCGTAAAAGCCCTTGCGTATGAACCAGTTGCTGAATCCCAGCGACCGGGCAGTCAGGTTGCTTACCAGCACGGCAATTACACCAGCCGTTCCAGCCCTGAAATCAATCAGGCTGACAATCAGTAAAAACCAGGCAAAAATCCGGTTATCCGAGAAAAAAACCTGGGCATAGCTGTTCAGGAAACCTTCGGCCTGACAGGCGACATGTGGCTTGAATTGCTTCATAAGCGGCGGTTTCAGGATGAAATCTTTTTAGGGTACCGGGCCTGGTTATATTCCCGGATAGAAGACCGGTAAAATGCAACCGCAGGGTATCGGGCCCCAGCCGGATCATCGGTTTTGCAAAAAATCAGGAACACGCTCCAGCGCCTTAAAGGTATCTAAATTTTCGTTTTCCCTGATTACGTAAACCCCGCCATCTTCTGCCAAAAGCACAATCTTTGGCCGGTAAGTAATAAACTGCAGCCACTGGGTCATGTTGTAGGCACCTATCCGTTCGACCACTACAGGATCGCCGGGCTGTAGCAGCGGAAACCTGACCGCCTGGCGGATCACGTCGATGTTCATGCAAAGCGGGCCGCAGATTTGCGTATCTTCCGAACCCGCATTAACCGGAACCCCTGGCAGCAGGGTATGTTCGTACCAGAATGAGGTAAAAAGATGGTTCACCCCGATATCGGTGATCATCCCACGGCGCCCGCTGGCCATTCGCTTATTGGCCACCACTGTCCCTAACAGAAACCCTGCATCGTCGACAAGGGCCCTGCCAGTCTCCAGGATCAGCATCGGCATATCCTCCGGACGGATTTCAGAATTCAGGAGGGCACCGGTAATCGCATCAGCGTAATCATCGAACGACGGACAGGTATCAGTTCCCGGAAGATAAGCCCCTTTCAGGGTATTCCGGGTAGCAAAGCCACCGCCCATATCAATATATTTCACCTTATGACCGAACTTACGTTCAGTCCTGACAGCCAGCTCCGCCAGTTTATACGAGGCAGTCGCATAGGCCGATATACTCATAATATAGGTGCCGATATGGGTATGTAAACCCACCAGCTCCAGGTTTGGACTGTTCATGATGCGGTTGACGGCGGTCCAGGCCTCTCCGTTCTCATAATTAAAACCAAACCGCTCCCACTGAGGGTAAATGCCGGTATCCATATTGATCCGGATGGCGACTTTCGCCTTGACCGGTAAATCTTCCGATATATGAATAATCTGGTACAGTTCATCAAAATGGTCAATGTGGACCAGAGAACCATTTTTAAGGGAAATCCGGAGTTCCTCTGCAGATTTGTACGGACCGTTGAAAAGGATATTGCGTGGGTCCACTCCGTTGTTGATCGCCTTTTCATATTCAAACCAGGATACCACCTCAGCCCATGCACCCTCCTGATGGTAGATTCTGCAAACAGCATCCAGGTAATTGGTCTTGTATGACCAGGCCATCTGTACTTTCGGGTAACGGGTAGAAAACGCCTGGAGCAGCTCCCGGTAAGTTGAACGGATCGTGTTCTCCGACAAAACAAATAACGGTGAACCGTAATCAGCGATCAGTTCCTTAACCGGATGGCCTTCAATTTCCGTTCTGGACTCCATCCTGAATTTAGCCCCGAACTTATCGGGAAGGCCGCTCTGAATCCGGTTGATGACCGGCCGCTCATATCTCTGTTTTTCTGTCATACCTGTACTTTTTGTTTATCTATCTGATGGTAAATCTCTTACTTTCACTAACACCTTCCCCGCTTACTATCCGGTAAGTATAAGTCCCGGGAGCCCATTGGGAAGTACTCAGTTGATATACCCTCTGTCCGGAAAGTAAATCCTCAAACATCAGATGTCCTGTAACCGAAAAAACTTGCAACCTTCCGGCACTTTTTTCTCCGGAAAGCGGCAGATTGATGATTTGTCCGGCCGGATTCGGATAAGGATCATCCAGTACCGACATGGCGTGGTATACGGCAGTTTCTGTTCCTGGAATCGAAAAAATATAGGTTTTAACAGCCCCGGGCCAAAATGAATTGTCGTAGGCATAAACCGTCATTTTATACTGGTTTTCTCCCGTCTGGGCAAGATAGGCATAAGCCCCGTTGGGAATGGATGCCAGCTCTTTACCTTTTTCGTCGATCACTTTCGAATCGTAACGGTAATACCCGCTTTCCCCAACCGTCACCCAGTTATAGGCAGTGTACCACAATTCCATGTTGCTGTCGGAGTTAAACAGGTTCCGGGTCACAAACTTGATATCCTGAAGATAATAATCAGCAGGCAGGGATATGGGAATGGTTTTCCACAGGGTATGGTCCAGGTTATAAATGCGGCATTCGCTTTTAGCCACATCCATCAGGTAATACTTATACTCAGTTGCACTGATCCGGGTCACCGTAAGGGAGTGGTCATATGTTCTCTCCAGGGCAAACTGTGCGCCGGCCGAAGATATACACAACAGAAAAATCAGGGTAAAAAGGAATCTGGTTTGCATGATCTGAAAGTATAAAAGTTACAGGGAACCTGTGGAAAGTTCCCCTTCCATAGAAATTTTCTCAAACTGGCTGATATCGCCTAACATATCCCAGGAATAGCGGATGAACATTTTGCCCACCTGGTAATTTAAAAATCCCGGGGTCTCCTGCCCCATGGCAAGTTTCACAAGAGCTTCCGGAATATTCTGTCCGGCGCCAACAGCAAGATATACCCATGCCGGGATTCTGGGATTGATTTCGATCAGGAAGTAATCTCCGGATGCCGTTTTGATCATCTCCAGCTCCATTCCGCCTTTCCATCCGGTCTGGGAAATAAGGTCCCTGGTGATGTTCATCATCTTAGGGTCATCAATGGTGATGCCCCCCCAGGCCTTGCCCTTGTCGGTGATGTACTGTTTCCGCATGGAAACGGCACCGACGGTCCGGCCTGTCCCATCTCCCAGGGCAACTACATTAACCTCCGTCCCTTTGATAAACTCCTGAATAATAACCGGCAGCCCCCATTTGGCGGCAATTTTATTGAAATGGGTAATCACCTGCTCAGAATTATAGGCCAGGTATGCATCGTAAAATTTACCTTTCACCAATAACGGATAGTCGAAATCTTCACGCAGAGAGGGAATATCGTTCAGACTGGTGATTTCCTTTGATTTAGGGACTTTCACCCCGTATTTTGCCCCGAAGGCAGGAAGATTGGCTTTGCTCCGTTCTTCAAGCTGGGCAAGCGATGGGAGGAAAGTCCGGATTCCATGCTGAGCCAACAATTTTTCACTTTTAATAAAAGTAAACAGTTCGGCATCGAAGTTGGGGATAATCAGGTCGATCCTCTCCCTTTCATGAATTTCCAGGATCCGGTTGAGGAAGACCCTTGTTCCGGCCGACGGGTATGGGATCAGGTAGGTAATGTCCGTGATTCCGGGCATGTATATCCCCGGCTCCAGGTTTTCGTAGGCCAGTCCGATAATCCTTACATCCAGATCTGATGATTCGCGGATTCCCCTTATTACAGGTACCCCCGGCCCCGGATTGTCGGTGTTGTTCAGGCCGGTAACGGCAATATGGATTGGCTTATTCATTGTCCTGGTTCCTCACAGAGGTTATAATGGCGCAACATGGCCATAAAATCGATCAGGTTTTTTTCCAGGGTGACCTCATCCACATCATATCGGGAAATAATTGCCTTCCGGATGTCCGATTCAGGCAGGTTTTGTTTCATCATGAAAATGATTTCCCTGGCTACAGGGTTGGTGGTATAGGATTCACCCGTGTTGGGATCGAAAAGAAAACCATTATCGTTGATGGCAATGGTCGGCTTGATTCTCATAACTTCCATATTTGACATTTACAATTTCATCCATTGATGGACCATACAAATTAACGAATCTCCCAGCCAAAATGTGTTATGCTATTTCATAATTAATTTATGAAATTCTGTTGAGTGGAATTTTCCCGCCTTTTCCAGCCTTATAATCAGAAACCGAATAACCGGTGTACTTTCTGAATTGTGCCGAAAGGTAGGCCACACTGCTGTAATCCATCATATAAGCGATCTCGCTGAGTGAAAATTCACCCTGGTCGATCAGCTCCTTTATCCGCTCAATTTTGTTCAGGATAATGAATTTTTCGAGGGTCATGGACTGGTTTCGCGAAAAAATCTTCGACAAGGCCTGGTAACTCATTCCGGTTTTTTCGACCAGATATTCCGATTTCCGGACGATAGAGTTCACATTATTCATTCTGTGGACCAGGTCAATCACAGCATTGCGGATATCATCAACGATCTGCTCATCACGGGATTTAATAATACCCATGCCATATTCTTGCAGTAGCAGATCCAGAGCGTCCAGGCTGGTCAGTTCGGGATTATAGAGGACTTCAGCCTCACCGGGTACAAGCTTTTCAACGATGACCTGATTGGATTCAAAGAGAATTCTGACCATATTCAGGCAACAGTCACAAATCATATTCCTGATCCGGATTTTTTCCCTGATGTAGAGCTTTTTCTGAATATAAACCACATCTGCCATACAAAAACAATCGAACTCATTTTTAATGCAAGATCCGAAGCTCCGGCAAACGCATAACAGCCGTGCCGGGATTTTGTCAAAATTAAGACAATCAGAATGAATATAGGCCCACAAACATTACATTTTGCCGTAAAGCGCAACGCCTTTATCAACAATTGTTAATAACTCCGGTTGATATTGCGTTAACACAAAATAACACAAAATACTTGACATGAATGATTTCTTGTTGTATATTTGTTCTATCAGGTGAGCGATAAAAGTCAGCTCGGAAGAACAGGGAAAGAAAAGCAGAACTTAAGTGGGCTGCCAATCAGACCGAACGGGGCAACCCGCTGATCGGAAGAGCCGGAGCCGGCGGAAAACAGGGTCAAACCTGCGGAAACCGACAAACGCCAGCCACCGCAAGGTGTTCTTTGGAAGGTTGAGCCTAACGGCTGAAAGATAATCAGGAAGCTTCGGCTTCTGAAAACTTTCAGGAGACTAATTAGGGTGCAAGCCCGAAACGTTTTACAATCGAAGGAAGGCAGCAATGCTGACCGTACGAATGTCTGAAGGGTGCTTCGTCCGTGAAGAATTTCTGAAGGAAGCGATTCCGGATGAATATTCCGGCGGACATCCTGAAAGCCTGGTTGTAACAGACCGAGCCAGAAGGATCAGGGCAGACTTTTCTGTTAAATGGACGCAAGTCCGGATACCAGGGAAGAAAGCCGGACACAATAACAGTAGCCTGACATTGCAGGATACTCCGGTAGAATGCAGTGAAATGGGAACGATCAGCGATGATGGTTCCCATTTGTGTTTTATACTGGTTCCATTAACTAATCAGCGTCACCTCATGGAAATCCGGCCATCCATTTAATGATGACATGTACAAATCCTTATGCAAAATCATTCTAAATTATTCCGACCTATTGTTTTATTGAATCAGTTGCTCTATATTTGCAAGGACTTATTCAAGTTTATTTAGTCCCTTATACTTGAATTGCAATTTTTAAATCCCAACGAAAGGAGACAGAGGTCTCCTTTCTTTTTTTATATACCCCCTAACTCAATTATTCTTTTCAACCACATCACATCCGCTCCGGCATTTCAATTCCCAACATTCCCATCCCGCTTTTCAGGATATTCACCACCACCTCCGACAGTGCCAGCCTGAAGTTGCGTTTTACGGGGTCGGTTTCGTTCAGGATCGAGTGATCATGGTAAAACTGGTTAAACTGCCGGGTGATCTCGTAGCAGTAGTTGGCCAGAACGGCTGGCGAATATTCCCTGGCGGCTTCCTCAACGATTTCCGGGTAAAGCGATATGGTCTTAAGCAGTTCGCGCTCCTTTTCCTCAAGGGATATGCCTGCAAACGGCACTGCAACAGAAAGCCCCGTCTCTTCAGCCTTACGCAGCACCGAACGGATCCTCGCATGGGTATACTGGATAAACGGGCCGGTATTGCCATTAAAATCGATCGACTCTTCCGGATTGAAAGTCATGTTTTTCCGGGGATCCACCTTCAGGATAAAGTATTTCAGGGCACCCTTGGCGATCATTTTATACGTCCTGGTGGCCTCTTCCTCCGAAAGACCTTCAAGCTTACCCAGTTCTTCACCCATTTTCCGGGCTACTTTTTCCATGTCAGCCATCAGATCATCGGCATCCACCACGGTACCTTCCCTCGATTTCATCTTTCCCGAAGGAAGCTCAACCATGCCGTAAGAGAAATGGAACAAATCCCGTCCCCATTCATATCCGAGCATGTCAAGAAGGATCGCCAACACCTGGAAATGGTAATTCTGCTCGTTTCCGACCACATACACCATTTTGCCGATCGGATAATCAGCAAAACGCATTTTCGCGGTCCCGATATCCTGGGTCATGTATACCGAAGTCCCGTCACTGCGGAGCAATAATTTGTGGTCCAGTCCTTCCGGAGTCAGGTCTGCCCAAACCGAAGAATCTGGCTTCTGGTAAAAAACGCCCTCTTTAAGACCCCTGAGAACCTCATCCTTCCCCGAAAGGTATGTCTCTGACTCGTAATATATCTTGTCAAAATCGACGCCCAGCTCGCGGTAAGTGGCGTCAAATCCTTCGTACACCCAGCTGTTCATCATTTTCCAGAGGCTGACTGTCTCTTCATCGTGGGCCTCCCATTTCCGGAGCATTTCGCGCACTGCCAGAATAGATGGTGCATTATTCTCTGCCGCCTCCTGCGCCATCCCCTCCTCCATGAGCTGCCGGATTTCCTTTTTGTACTGTTGGTCGAACATAACGTAAAAATCACCCACGAGGTGATCCCCTTTAATGCCGGTGTTTTCGGGGGTACGTCCTTCACCCCACTGCTGCCAGGCATACATCGACTTGCAGATATGGATGCCCCGGTCGTTCACAATATTGGTCTTCACCACTTTTTTCCCGTTTCCTTTCAGAATTTCTGCCAGGGAATAACCCAACAGGTTGTTGCGGATATGGCCCAGGTGCAGCGGTTTATTGGTATTCGGCGAAGAGTACTCGATCATGACCAGTTCTGCATCCTGACTGGCTGGTGTCAGTCCGTATGACGGGCTCGCAAATGCCTTCTCCAGGATACCCAGCCACCAATGGTTACTTATGGTCAGGTTCAGGAATCCCTTAACGACATTAAACTGATCCACCTCCTCGGTGTTGCCCACCAGGTACTCCCCTATCAGCCTGCCGGTTTCCTCAGGCGATTTTTTGGCAAACCTGACCACCGGAAACACCACAAAAGTAACGTCCCCTGCGAACTCTTTCCTGGTTTGCTGAAGCTGAACCATGCTTTTTTCCGGAGTAAATCCGAAAAGCGCCTCAATGGCTATGGTAATTTTTTCCTGAAGCAGAATTTCTATATTCATTATGGATATGTTTTTAAGTGCTGCAAAGATAGGGTTTTAAAAAAAATGCAGCCTCTCTGTAACGAAAGGCTGCTGTAAGGTGAGAAAAAAGTTAATAATAATAAAAATCACACGATAATCTGTTCCTGATCCGGATCCCAGAATACCTGCTTTTTGTGCAGGTAGGACAGCGTACCCATGTGTGCGGTCATAGCCTCTTCGAAGCCCTGGTCGATATCACAGGAAGGCTGAATGCCATTCCTGATACCATCGATCCATTCCTTCATGTGCAGGTGGGTGGTATCTACCCGGCGCCCGCCACGGTAGGTATACAGCAGCCCCCTGCCGGCAAAATATCGTTCAGTGGCCGAGGTAATGGTATCAGCACCTTTGCCCGGCACATAACTGTAAATCGGCATATCCGGCTTAATAATCCCGGACTTTATCTTTTCGGCATAACGGGTCGACCTCGGATCGGCATAGATGGTCAGGGTATTGCCCATCTCCATATAGGCGTCGTGCCCCATAACCTTTTTGCCACGGTTCATCTGGCTCGCAAGCGTAGCAGAATAGAGCATGGAGAGGTTTTTCTGCGGAAACTCAAAAACGGTGTGCAGCACATCCGGAACGGTCCGGCCATCCTTGAAGAAGTATATGCCACCGGTGGAGACTGCCGAATGCGGGATACCCAGATCCATGATCTGATTGATGGCGTCGTATTCATGGGTGAGCAGGTCGCCGGAGAGTCCGGTACTGTAATCCCACCAGCAGCGCCACCTGAAAAACCGCTCCAGGCTGAAATCGTGCCAGGGAGCTGGTCCTATGAACTGCTCCCAGTCGATGGTTTGCGGACTGGCATCCGCATGAATGGGATAAACCCAGGCACCGTTGGGGTCGTTACGGTTGGTGGTTACCTCAATCAGGGTAACCGGTCCGAGCACATTCTTTTCAATAGCTTCCCGGGCTTTGAGGTAGGCGTCGGTCTGCCGTCCCTGGTGCCCTAACTGAAATATAATCCCCGATTCCTTCACTGCTTTCCTTACCTCATAGGTCTCTTCGACCGTCCAGGTAAGCGGCTTTTCGCAGTAGACATGCTTCCCTGCCCTGGCAGCCTCAATCGTCATCGGGCCATGCCAGTGGTCGGGTGTGGCGATAACCACCGCATCCACTTCCGGCGAAGCAATCATTTCTTTGTAGTTTTGGTAACGCCTGACCGGCTCACCGGTATTGCCTCCGGAGGGCTCCCTGAGGATATTCCCGGCGGACTCGGCGGCCATTTGGCCATAGGGATCAAAAATATCACATACGGCAGTTATCCGGATGTTCAGGTCTTCCTGCTCCCGGAAATCCAGGTAGCGGGTGTCGGCACTGTTATTTTCCGCAGCCTTCCGCCAATCATCCACCTGATCGGGATGGGCAAAACCGAGAGCCTTGGCGAGTTGTTTACCCCGGATACCGAAGCCGATCAGCCCGATCCGGATCTCCCTGCCTTCCGACCTGGGAGGAGGAACCGGTTCTCCCTGTGACATGTTCAGTTCACGGGCGATGGTGCTCTTCAAATAATGTTCATGTGTTTTCTTCCGGTAAAGGCCGTAGGCTACAGCCCCCAGTACCGGCACAGTTACCAGCCCCTTCAGTATATCGCGGCGGTTTATCTGGTTTCCCCCTCCCGGGGGGGTCTGCTTATCTTTTTCCTGCATGGTATTTCCTGTTTTATGGTTCCTGATTATTTATTCCTGAATAGGAGCCTGTCAAGCCCGATAGCCCTTCCGGTGGGAAACAAAGACAATACCCCCAGCGCTATAAACTCAATCACCACCTTGTCGACAATGAAATAACTGCCCTCACTCGGCAGGGCATAATTCAGCCCGGGAAAAGGAGGATGGGACAGGTAATAGAAAGCCAGCAGCAACATGCCGGAATAAATGGAGAGACGCGTAAAAATACCCAGGACCAGACCAAGGCCAATCAGCACCAGGCCCCATTCGTTCATATGGTCCACTGCCTTCAGGACAGTCGGGTTGGAGGCCATGGCATGAAACAGCGGCGCCATAATCCCCTTGGAATCCATCAGGTATCCAAACGGCGACCAGGCAGGGTTAAAAACCTTGACCAGTCCTTCGTACAAAAAATGCCAGCCTATGGCGACCCGTAAAATGACCAGCCATGTCATCTGTCTGGTTCCCAGGTTACTCTTCGGATTTGTCATCAGATAATAAATAGTTAAACAATACAAATAATTATATCGCTTTCCCTAAAAAAAACGAATCCCAAAAATAAATAACCTGAAAACAAAATACAATCTTTTTTATTGTATTTTTTACAATAAAACAGTTAATAAAATTTAAATGCCTTATATGCTGTGAATTACCAGCCCGGAACGCAGCTTAGGTTCGAACCAGGTGGTTTTCGGGGGCATGATATTCCCCGAATCGGCAATATGAATCAGCTGTTCCATGGAGACCGGATAAAGGGCAAAGGCCACTTTCATTTCCCCTGAATCGACACGGCGTTTCAGCTCGCCCAGCCCCCTGATACCACCCACAAAATCGATGCGCTGTGAAGTACGCAGGTCTTCGATTCCCAGTAATGGTTTCAGTATATGTTCCGAAAGAATGGTCACATCCAGTACGCCGATAGGGTCATCATCATTGAAAGTACCCTCTTTGGCGGTCAGTTTATACCACTTACCCGACAGATACATGGAAAATTCGTGGAGCCGGGATGGTTTCCATATGGGATCACCAACCAGTTCTATCTCAAAGCTTTGTCCCAGGGCCTTCAGGAAAAGGTCTTCATCCATCCCGTTCAGGTCTTTGACCAGGCGGTTGTAGTCGATGATCTGGAGCTGATTATCGGGAAAATGCACAGCCATAAAGAAGTTATACTCTTCGTCGCCGGTATGGTTCGGATTCAGGGCCCGTTTCTCTGCGCCGATCCGGGCTGCTGCGGCAGTGCGGTGATGCCCGTCGGCCACATAGGTAAAGGGTACCTTCTCCCTGAACAGTGACTCAATCCGGAGATTGGTCCCGGCATCGTAAACCGGCCAGAAATGATGCCCGAAGCCATCTTCCGCCACGAAATCATATTCCGGGGCTTCGTTCTCCACGATATTTCTGACGATTTCATCGATTTCGGGTACGGCTTTGTAGGAGAAAAACACCGGTTCGATGTTGGCATTCAGGTACCGGGTCAGCACCATCCGGTCCTCCTCCTTATCGGGCCGCGTAAGTTCATGCTTACGGATGATGCCGTTTTCATAATCCGCGGTGGCAGCGCAGCCCACCAGTCCGTACTGGGTACGTCCGTTCATGGTCTGGGCATAAATGTAATACCGCGCCTCCGGGTCTTCCTTCAGCCAACCTTTTTCCCTGAACAGCCTGAAATTTTCTACCGCCTTGCCATATACCTCATCGCCATGGATATCGGTTCCGGGTGGGCATTCGATTTCAGCCCGGGTAATACGGAGCAGGGAGCATTCCTTTCCATCTGCCATTTGTGCAGCCTCAGTGCTGTTCATCACATCATAGGGCAGACAGGCCAGCTCCTCAACGATCTCCCTCGGAGGCCTAAGCCCCTTAAATGGTTTAACTATTGCCATGTAATTCAATTATCATGTTTACAATTACTTATTGACCTGACAGGTCGTATCTCCTGTCAGGAAAAAATCTACGATCTGTTCCGCTGCCGCCACACCAGCATTGGTATTGGCCTCGGCAGTCTGGGCACCCAGTTTTTTGGGCGTGGCATAATACCTGCCGGCAAATTTTTCCCTGAAGATCTCCTTGTTGTCGGGTTCAATATCGGTCAGGTATTTCACATCGGGCCTTTCCTCCATAAAACGGACCAGGTCCGCCTCGTTCACCACTTCCTTGCGTGCGGTATTGATGATCAGGGCACCTTTCCGGAGTTCCTTCAGTACCGGGTAGCTTACCGACCGGATATGTTCACCTTTGGCGGGAACATGTATGGACACCACGTCGCTTTTACTGTACAGGTCTTCCAGAGAATGGGTAACCTTCAGGCCGATGGCCGCGGCCGCTTCCCTGGAAAAGCGGGTGTACACCACGACCTTCATCCCCAGTGCCCTGGCGATGCGGAAAACATTCCGGGCAACATAACCGAACCCATGCAGCCCTAAGGTGCGGCCCCGCAATTCACGACCGGCCTTTCCGGAATAGAATTCACGGATACCATAAATGGCCAATCCAATGGCTAACTCTGCCACCGCGTTGGCATTCTGGCCCGGCGTGTTCATCACCACCACCCCCTTGTCGCGGGCATAGGTGCAGTCCACATTATCGTATCCGGCACCGGCCCTCACTACAATCTTCAGGTTGACGGCCGCATCCAGCACTTCAGCATCCACAATATCGCTTCGGACAATCATTGCATCGGCCTGCCCGACAGTTGAAAGCAATTCCTGCTTCGACTTATAACCTTCCAAAAGCAATGCCTCATGTCCGCCCTTGCGGATAACTTTCAGTATCTTCTCCCTTGCTTCCTCAGCAAAAGGTTTATCTGTTGCTATCAGTATCTTCATCTTTCCCTTTCTTTGATAAATAAAAAACTGTTCCTGCACAGTCAAGGACCTATTAAAAGGAGGTAAATCCAATCATCCGCATGCTTGTCCGGCAGGAACAGAAATGTTTTCTCTAATTCTGCTGCTCAAATTCCTTCATCACATCCACGAGGGCCTGAACGCTTTCCAGCGGCATGGCGTTGTAGATGGAAGCCCTGAATCCGCCCACGGAACGGTGGCCTTTCAGTCCGACCATACCCCTGGACGAGGCAAAATCACCAAAAGCCTTTTCCATTTCGGCAAATTCGGGTGCCATAACAAAAGTAACGTTCATCACCGAGCGGTCGGCCGGATCTGGAACTGTCGACCTGAACATTTTGTTACGGTCGATTTCGGCATAAAGCAGATCAGCCTTTTGCCGGTTTACCTTCTGAATGACTTCCACTCCTCCGAGTTCCTTCAGCCAGAGAAGGGTCTGCAGGCATCCGAACACCGGAACAGTCCCGGGGGTATTGAACATGGAATCGTTCTGGATGTGGATGCGGTAATCCAGCATCGTGGGGATCGGCCGGGTTACCTTGCCCAGGGCAGCATCCTTTACAATCACCAGTGTGGCACCCGAGGGTCCCAGGTTTTTCTGGGCACCAGCGTAAATCAGGTCATACTTCGACACGTCGACCGGACGGCTGAAAATATCCGAAGACATGTCACAGATCATGGGGACAGCCACCTCCGGGTCTTCATGGATTTCCGTACCAAAAATGGTATTGTTGGAGGTGTAGTGGAAATAATCCACATCATCCGGAACAACATAACCTTTCGGGATGTAATTGAAATTCATGTCTTTGGAAGAAGCTACCTCAAGCACTTCACCAACATAGGTTTTGGCCTCTTTGAGGGCTTTGGAGGCCCAGGTCCCCGTATTCAGGTAGGCAGCCTTCTTTTCCAGGAAGTTCATCGGTGCCATCAGAAACTGAAGGCTTGCCCCACCCTGCAGGAAAAGTACGGAATAACCTTCGGGCACATTAAGCAGCTCCTTTACCAGTTGCCTGGCCTGCTCCATGACTGCCACAAACTCCTTGCTGCGGTGCGAAACTTCCATGACAGACAAACCTGTTCCGGCAAAATTCATGACCGCTTCAGCCGTTTTTTCCTTCGTAAATTCCGGAAGAATGGAAGGTCCGGCAGAAAAATTGTGTTTTTTCATAATCAGTAATTTATTTGTTATAGACTCTATTTCGTTGGCTGGCATTCATCAAAGAAAGGGAAAAGAAAATGCCCTGCCGATGAGAAATATCAATCTCTGCATGAATTCAACACTTTTCGGGATGATTTTTATCACCTTCCCGATATGACAAATATCAGAAAAAATTAAACCCGATCGGGCAGAAACCGGATAAGCCCAATAAAAAAAGCCACGAATGCACGAATAAATAATATTGGCGCATTCGTGGCCTTTCAGCCGTTATAACGGGGCTATACTTACCTCAGATAAATGGTGTCTTTACGATTTCGGCAGGTACTTTTTTATCGCGGATACCCACATATATGGTGTTGCCAAAAGCAGCATATTCCTTGGACACATATCCCATTCCAATACCATATCCCAGCAGCGGCGACATGGTTCCGGAAGTGACCTGTCCGATCTGTGTTCCTTCGGCATTGAAAAGCGGATAGCCCTGACGGGGAATAGCCCTGTCCTTCATGATGAAGCCACGCAGTCTGCGGGTAACCCCCTCCTTTTGCTGCATAGCCAGGAAATCGCGGTCGATAAATTTCCGGTCTCCGTTGAACTTGGTAATCCAACCCAATCCGGCCTCCATCGGTGAAGTGGTATCGTCAATATCATTGCCATACAGGCAATAGCCCATTTCGAGCCGCAAGGTGTCCCGCGCGCCCAGGCCAATTGGCTTGATACCATATTCCTCACCTGCTTCAAAAACCGCCTTCCAGATGGTCTCAGCGTCTTCGTTGTACATATAAAGTTCAAAACCTCCCGCACCAGTATAGCCGGTATTGGAGATAATCACCTCTTTCACGCCGGCAAATTCACCAACCGTAAAGGTGTAATATTTCATTTCCGACAGGTTCACCGGAGTAATTTTCTGCAGGATTTCGAGGGCCTTGGGGCCCTGTATGGCAAGTTGACTGATCCTGTCGGAAGAATTTTCAAGCTCAGCCCCCATGGAGTTGTGACTGCTGATCCATTCCCAGTCTTTTTCAATGTTGGCGGCATTCACCACCATCATATACTTCTCCTGGTCGAAACAATAAAGGATGTAATCATCGACGATACCTCCCCGTCCGTTCGGGAAACAGGAATACTGAGCCTGTCCGGGCATCAGCAGCGACGGGGCATTGGAACCCACTTTTCTCAGCAATTCAAGGGCATTCGGACCTTTTATCCAGAATTCTCCCATATGGGAGACATCAAATACGCCAGCGGCATTGCGAACAGTCATGTGTTCATCTTTAATCCCGCTGAATTCCACCGGCAACTCATAGCCGGCAAATTCAACCATCTTCCCGCCAGCCGCTTTGTGCATTAAATTGAATGCTGTCTTCTTCATAGCTAAAATTTTATGATTACAGGTTTCCTTTTTTCCTGAAATTTTCGCGCAAATTAAGGTTATTTCCTGATCAAAAGAGCTGAAAAAACTCACAAAAAACAATCATTCATTTTTTTAATCAGAATCAGGCACAAATTTACTAATTTTAATCCGCTAAAACATTTTATGATGACCAGTATTACTGATCTTTCCTATCTGAAGGAAATCGCTTCCGGAGATGACGATTTTATCAGTGAAGTAATTCAAACTTTTATCCATCAGGTTCCGAAATTCACCGGAAACATGCGTAAGTATTTGAAATCCGGTGAATATCTAAGATTGGCCAAAGAAGCACATACGGCCAAATCATCCGTCATCATTTTCGGAATGAACGGGCTGGCCATTAAGCTTAAGGAGCTTCAGCTATTAGCTGAAAATCAACACAAAACAGAAACTTACCCGGAATATATCGATGAGTTTGAACAACTCTGCAAACAGGCCATCAAAGAACTGAAAAGCCTCTGATCTGAAAAAGATTTTCTTTTTTATGGTTAATAAATAACTCTCCCTAATCATTGTATTTTATCGGATTTAATAGTATCTTGCCTTTATATACGCTGTTTTTACACCCACTTTAAAACCATTATTATGAACAGTATGAAGACAAGAACTAACCTTCTATGTGCCCCCCGTGCACCATTTTTATCGTCACCCATCCCGGTATCCGGGAATAATAAACCTGCACTTTCCACAGGAAATTCCCTGATCTGTCTGGTACTCTTCCTGGCCATGTGGTTGGCAGGTTTTACTGCCTACGCGCAAAACTCACCTAATGAAGCACTATGGAGTGAGGATGGCTATTCCCTGAAAAAAGTGGTAAGCAACACCTCAATACAAAGCGGGGTGAACTTCAGCTATACCATTATATTTTCTGCGCCTGCCGGAGTGCCTTCCATTTCGATTCAGGATCTGGTCCCCTCAACCCTTCAGGTGGTGAGCGTCACTGCTGCAGGGCCGGTGTGTGGCGTCAATCCTGTTACCAATATCAGCGGAAACCTGGTTACCTACAACCTCTCCTCCCTGCCAGCCAACTGCGCCCCATCAGGATCCTTCACAATCGTGGTAAAATTTCCTGAGGGGACGACCTGTAACGGTGAAACGGCCAGGAACCGGGCTGAAATTCTGGTTGGCGACAAGTGGATGCCGACACCTTTCGTAAGCACAACGGCCATAGCCGTCAATCCCTGGAAAGTAACCAAGTCGATTATTGCCGGTGCTGTGATCAACCCTCAGGGAGGCAACTGCCAGTATATGATCGCCCCGGGCGATACGGTCACCTACCGCCTGGTGGTTACCAAAGACAATCCGTATTATGGCAATAACCTGGGGCAGCAGAACATGACCAATGCCGTAGTTACCGATGTACTTCCAGCCGGTGCGGTGTATGTCCCCGGATCCAATCCCTGCGTAACCCATCCCGGCGGTACGGGGGGTACCATCACCTGGAACGTAAACTGCCCGACGCAGCTGCTCGATGCCGCCGTGCCATGGGCTTACTACTGGACCGACATCAAGGTCTATTATCCATCCGGATCTTTCCCCGTATCCACGCAGATACTGAACCAGGCCACCCTGACAGGGACCAGTTGTTTACAGCAGTATACGCACACGAGCAACCAGACCTGCATAACGGTTATGCAGCCGGTCCAGAGCGGCACCTTCAGCAAATCGATATCCCTGGCCAACCGGGTACCCGGATGTGCGGGCATCTATTTCATCAATTTCTGTAACAACGGAAATACGGCACTTTCGGCTTTCAACATCAACGATGCCATTCCTTCGGGGGTGACTGTCAACCAGATTACCATCTGGGGCGCCAATGCCACCACCACCGTAAACCTCAACATCAATAATTCGCCCTACGCCAGTAACCTTACCAATTATTACAACTCCGGAAACATAAGCACTGCCGTCAACAACCTGCAGATGCAGATGACCGGTTCATTGCCTCCGGGCGGTTGTATATACATACAGGTACACTTTACGGTAAACCCGAACCCGACCGGTACGGTAGTCACCAACTGCGCCAGTGTTGATCCGCTTGGGAACAGCCTCAGTCTCAATCCGGCCTGTGTATCCTTTACCGTGGAAGCCGGAACGCCAAAACCCTGTGTGATCAAGGATGTTTGCTCACCCCAGCAGAGCTATAATCCCGGAGATATCGTCCGGTTCAGGCTCCGGGTGCAGAATATCGGCAGCGCAGACATCAGCGGCTCATCCATTCAGGATTTGCTGCACAGCAACTTCACCTATGTGGGTAATGAGAGCTACTATGTTGCCAACACCTGGAACGTATCGTGCGGCAGCGGAAACAGTATTCCATCGGGAACAACCGCGTGGACAGGCGTAAATCCTTCGCACAGCGGGAATAACCTCTCGTGGACACTGCCCGATATTCCCTCCCAGTGCCAGCTGTTCTACTCCACTTACTGCGGATATTACGGCACCTGGGGCATACCTTATTATTACATCGAATTCGATGCACAGGTCGACAGCTTTGCCCTGCCCGGCGTAACCCCCAACCATTTCCAGGTCTCCGGAGGCAACCTGCCGGCATCGGTAACATCCAATACGGTCAATATTTTGGTGGTCGCCTCCTTCGGACAGGAGGTCCACAAGCTGATCAGCACCGATGCAGGGGCCAACTTTGCCGCTTCAGGCACTGCTGCTCCCGGAAGTACCGCCCGGTTCAGGCTAAATTACAAGAACACTTCGAATGTCCCGGTTTCTTCCATTCAGATGATCGACCTGCTTGGCAGGGATGCAGGATCAAACGATTGGCTGATATTTAACCGGAGCGTTCCAAGGGGCAGCCAGTTCGATATTAGCTATACCGGAAACCATTCCACCAGTCTGGCTCCGACCGGTACCCCACCTACACCCCAGTTATCGTGGGCAACCGGACAAAATATCTGCCTCCCGCCCTATGTGACTGGCGGCGGATGTACCACCATCACCTGGGGAGCGGTGCCCGACCGGAATATCCGGGCTGAATACGGAACCCTTTTCAGTCTGGGTCCCAACGTAAACCTGCTGGAAGATTTTGATGTGGGCATACCTAATTCGGTACTGAACGGACAACAGGTTTGCAACGATTTTGCAGCAATTGCCACGGCCAATTTCCTCCTCAACGGAAATCCGCAGGCAGTGGCCCTCACACCTGTCGCTTCGCCCGTCGTTTGTCTTACTGTTGACACCACGCTGGTTTCCGTTTCGTGCTGCGACAGCATTAAAATTGAGCGGGTCCCCGGAGGCGATGGAGTAATTGGTTGCTGTGCAAAAATCACGGCTACCTGCGAAGTCGATTCAGTAAAGGTATTTGTTTCCAATGGTACCATCACTTCTATTAATTCCACCTGCGGACAGGTGCCTTCAGGGTATGCCGGACAGACCAGTTTCAGCTGGGCCGCCGGAGGCTGTATCCCGGCCGTTACCGTTTGTGTGGATCCGGCGCAGTCAGGCCCGGTTTATATATCCTTCCAGCTCTACATGTCTAATGGCGAGATATGCGACAAGCGTATTGAACTCGATTGCAAGGCTGAGGATCCCAAATGCTGCGATGAGGTTAAAATTGAAAAATTCACCGATCCGGCACAGGATGAAGCGTGTTGTGCAAGGCTGGTTACCAAATGTGAAGTTAAGGCCATTGATGTGAGCATCCACAACGGTACCTTCAGCTCGGCATCATGGAATTGCGGGACCATACCTTCGGGGTACGTCGGACAAAGCAGCTACACCTTCAACGCCAACAACTGCGCTGTTGACCTGGTTACCTGCGTGAAACCCGACTCCACCGGTGTCGTGGTCATCAGCTACGTGATCCATTTCAGCAACGGCGAAGTCTGCGAGAAGCGGATCGAAATGGATTGCAAAGCTGAAGAGGTCAAATGCTGTGAAGAGGTCAAAATTGATAAATTCACCGATCCGACACAGGATGAAGCCTGTTGTGCAAGGCTGGTCACCCAATGCGAGGTTAAGGCCATCGACGTAAGCATCCACAATGGTACCTTCAGCTCGGCATCCTGGAATTGCGGGACCATACCTTCGGGGTACATCGGACAAAGCAGCTACACCTTCAACGCCAACAACTGTGCCGTTGACCTGGTTACCTGCGTAAAACCCGACTCCACCGGTGTTGTGGTCATCAGCTACGTGATCCACTTCAGCAATGGCGAGGTCTGCGAGAAACGGATAGAAATGGATTGCAAGGCAGAAGAGCCGTCAAGTACCTGCTGTGCCCTGGCAGACTTCAAACTGAAGACCAAATGGCCCTTCTGGAAGAATCAGGTAGGGACCTTCAGTATCCTCAATGCCGATCCGTCGGTTCCGATCTGTTACATTGAAATCACCCCAGCTCCTGCCGGCACCTTTGCCATTGGCAGTCTGACCGTTGACGGAAATCCGTCGGCACAAAGCTGGAACACCACCCGCATCCCGGCCAGCGGCAACCTCAGTCCTGCAGCCGTTAACACCGTTGATTTCAGCATCATCGGCACCAGCTACAGCGGAGTGGTCACCGTATGTGTGGTCAAATGCGACGGCACCCGGTGCTGTTTCGAATTTAAGTGGAACAAGCTGATCGTTGGCGATGTGGATGTCTCAGTCGACAAGGATAATCTGACCAGTGCGCTCAGAGCGGTCAGTATCAGTCCGGTGATCAATACCCCGGTAAACGAAAAGGTAAAATACATCTCCTTCGGATTGGCCAGCGAAGAAGAGGCGGCAGACGATAAGAACGGATTCTTTGCCATCTCTGCAGCTGCCCATGCAGCCGACGACTATCCTGCAGGCCTGGCATCCACCATTTCGGCCTATATGGGTAAAAACAACGCCTTCTTCGAACTAAGCGAGGCAAAGGCCGCCGGAGAACCGATGGGATTCTTTAATCTGGTGTTCACCAGTAAAGTACCCAAACTGGGCTGTACCCTGTTTGATGATGAAGGAGGGATCCTCTTTAACGGGGAGATAGAAGTTGCCGGTTCAGATACGGTCATTACATCGATTGATCTCAATTCCCCGGCCCCGGCAGGGAATATGTTCGAATTCATCAAGGTCTATCCCAATCCCAGCGCTGGTGACTTTACGGTGACCTATGCCACCGGAACGGCGCGCGATGTGGAAATGAGAATTGTTACTTCCGGCGGATCTATTATCGAATCCAGAAAGCTGGATGACCGGAGTAACGGAATTCATAACCTCAACATACGTACTTCCGGTTTATCCCCGGGAATGTATATGGTGGTGCTGCTATCGGAAGGAGAAACCCGAAGCAAGCCACTCATAATCAGGTAATTTTAAAAAAAAGGCTGACCAATTGGTCAGCCTTTTTTGATGAACAGGTAAATCCTGAAAATCAATATATCAGTTCCGGAAAATAAGTTCTTCATCAACCAGGTCGACCCATATGGTTTTGCCTGGTTCGAGGGAGCCCGACAAGATTTTTTTAGACAATTCGTTGAGGACATAGCGCTGGAGCAAACGCTTTACCGGCCTTGCGCCGAACGCCGGATCAAAACCGACTGCAGCAATCCAGTCGATGGCGGCCTCGGTGATCTTCAGCTCAAATTCGTTCCGGTTCATTCGTTCCGTGATCCGTTCGAACTGAAGTTTCACGATCTGCCGGACGTCCGTCCTGCTCAGCGGGGTGAATACAATCACATCGTCTACCCGGTTCAGGAACTCCGGCCGGATGGTCCGCTGGAGTAAGCCCATAAGCTCCTCACGGGTCTCTTCCATCACCACGCCCATATTATCTTCACGGATATGGGCCAGTTTTTCATGGATCAGGTGTGATCCCAGGTTGGAAGTCATGATGATGATCGTATTCTTGAAATTCACGACACGCCCTTTGTTGTCGGTCAGTCGGCCATCATCCAGCACTTGCAGCAACACATTGAAGACATCGGGGTGCGCCTTTTCGATCTCATCGAAGAGGATCACCGAATAGGGCTTATGCCTTACCGCCTCGGTCAGTTGTCCTCCCTCATCGTAACCCACATATCCGGGAGGGCTGCCGATGAGGCGGGTTACAGAGAACTTCTCCTGATACTCGGACATATCGATACGGGTAATCAGGTGTTCGTCGTCGAACAGGTATTCCGCCAGAGCCTTGGCCAGTTCGGTCTTCCCCACCCCGGTGGTTCCCAGGAAGATAAACGAACCTACAGGCCGTTTTTCATCCTGAAGTCCGGCGCGGCTCCTTCTCACTGCATCAGAAACAGCGGCAATGGCCTCATGCTGGCCCACCACGCGTTTGTGAAGCTCCTCCTCCATATGGAGCAGTTTCTCCCGTTCACTTTGCAGCATCCTTGACACCGGTATGCCGGTCCAGCGGGAAACCACCTCGGCAATATCCCCGGCATCCACCTCCTCCTTGATCATACTTCCGGAGGAGTGTAATTGTGCCAATTCACCCTTAATCCTTTCGATCTCCTTTTCCTTTTCACCGATACGGCCGTAACGAAGTTCTGCAACACGGCCGTAATCGCCTTGTCTTTCAGCCTGGTCGGCCTCAAAGCGCAGTTCCTCGATCTCCAATTTATTCTTCTGGATGCCATCGATCAGAATCTTTTCAGACTGCCATCGTGCGCGGTGTTTCGACTGCTCCTCCTTCAGGTTGGCGATCTCCTCACTGAGCTGGGCAACTTTTTTCTCATCTTTTTCCCTCCGGATAGCCTCCCTTTCGATCTCCAACTGTTTGATTCGGCGCTCGATTTCATCCAGTTCCTCCGGAAGTGAATCCATTTCGAGCCGGAGTTTGGCTGCTGCTTCATCCATCAGGTCGATGGCCTTATCGGGCAGAAACCGGTCGGTGATGTAGCGCTGGGAAAGTTCTACGGAGGCAATGATGGCGTTATCCTTGATCCGCACCCGGTGATGATTTTCATAGCGTTCCTTCAGTCCGCGCAATATGGATATCGCTTCCAGGGTGCCCGGTTCGCCCACATGGACCACCTGAAAACGGCGCTCCAGTGCTTTATCTTTCTCAAAATACTTCTGATATTCACTTAAAGTGGTGGCACCGATGGCCCGCAGTTCGCCCCGTGCGAGGGCCGGCTTCAGGATATTGGCGGCATCCATGGCGCCTTCGCTCTTACCGGCGCCCACCAGGGTATGGATTTCATCGATGAACAGGATCACCTCTTCGTTCGACTTCACCACCTCATTGACCACGGCCTTCAGTCTCTCCTCAAACTCCCCCTTGTATTTGGCACCGGCGATCAGGGCACCCATATCCAGGGAAAAAACCTGCTTCGATTTCAGGTTCTCGGGTACATCCCCGCGTACAATCCGGTGTGCCAGTCCCTCGGCAATGGCCGTCTTTCCGGTACCCGGTTCGCCGATCAGGATCGGGTTGTTTTTGGTCCGGCGCGAAAGAATCTGCAGGATCCGGCGTATTTCATCGTCGCGGCCGATCACCGGGTCGAGTTTTCCCGACCGGGCGCGCTCATTGAGGTTAATGGCAAAGCGGTTCAGCGAATTGAACCGGTCTTCAGCCGTCTGCGAATCCACTTTAGAACCCTTACGGAGCTCAATCACCGCCTTTTTCAATTCCTCGCGGCCGGCACCACTGTCCTGAAGCAGCCTCGCAACACTGTCGCCCGCTTCAAGCATAGCCATCAGGATATGCTCAACAGAAACAAACTGGTCGCCCATCTCCTGGGCAAGGGCCAGTGACTTTTGCAGAGTGCGGTTCAGGGTATTCGACAGGTACTGATCCCCGCCGGTAACCTTCGGATAAGATTCGATGATTTTGTCGAGTGCCAGTACCATGACATTAGTATTGACGCCCAATTTCCTGAACAGAAACATTATCACACTTTCGGCCTCGTGGAGCAGTCCCTTGAGCAAATGCCCGGTTTCGACCGCCTGCTGGTTATTGCCCTGGGCAACCTGGAAGGCATACTGCAGGGCTTCCTGCGACTTTATGGTAAAATTATTGAAGTTCATGGCTCAAACTATTTTATAAATATTCAGACCCTACTGTTCCTTCAAATAGAAAGCCACATCAAAATTACCGACAATTTGTCATAATTATTTGAAAACAAGTGAAAAAATTGCAGTTTCTGAAAAAGAATGGGTACTTTATAAACAATCCGGGTAGTGATTCAGTCAGGATTCCTTCCGGATGACATTCAGATCCTTAGCTATCAGACCGCCCTGAACTTTCACATTACAGGCATCCTGGCAGGTTTTAACCGTGAAGGCAGCTTCGATGGTATATTCGTCGACAACCGGATTTACGGTCCAGTCCACAGATTTTGTTGTGGCAACGTAAATTCCGCTTAGACATTCCCCGGCTACATTTCAGGCAAAGAAATGATCAGTTTCAATCCGGCAGAATGGAAGCTTGCCGATTTAAATGCGGCCACCGCCTCTACCGAAAAAATTGCAAAGATGTTCCGGATCCGGTAGCCCGCCTCGGAATAATAGCGGTAATGGCTGGTGTGCAGCAGATTGACGAACACCTGTTCCGTTAAAATGGTATTGCCAAGGGCCGGAATGCGCTTTACCAATAACCTCCCCGACTCAAAAGCTGCATGGGCATTGGCAAACCATCCGGAAGTGGAGGTCCGGTAAAATGGGTTCAAACTGAAACTTTCCAGTCCGGGACCAGCAACCAGCCAGGGATAGTGAGTGGAGAAATGCCGGAAATCGGAGAAATGCAGGGTTTGTGAATTCAGAAAACTGCCGGCATTCACACTGTATTCGAAGATGTTTCCAATGCCGGGCAACAGCCGTTGTTTCATTCCGGCTTCCACCAGGTCGTACTTAGCCTCGCTGCCGAAGATCCCGGGAACAGCTTTCTTCCAGGTGAGGGAGAAGGTTGGGTAACGGCTTTCAGCATAATATTTAAACCCATTTCGGATATAATAGCGCTGAACGGGCGTCCAGGTGACCATAACGGATGCCTCCGCCTTGCGGTTTTCCAGCAGCTGCTCAGGCTTTAGTGTATGGTTTACCGGCACGTTCTCAGTATAGGTCCGGTCTTTCCAGTCGATTATCCGGTAGGAAGAGTGGTTGGTAAGCGGCAGCCGGTTAGCCCAGGAAAAGGTGGTATAAAGGTTCAGACCGTTGGCCAGTTCAATTTCCTGATGCAACTCCAGAAAATCGCGGCGGTAAAACTTCTTAAAGTTCCGTTCATACCATAGGGTGTGGAAATCGTTGGAAAATGCCGATAAACCCAGCTCTCCGCTGAAATCATCCGTGGTCGAACCACCCGAAATCCGCACAGTTGCCCTTTTGGTGCCGTTCCAGGTATAAGCGGCTGATAATGCGGCATCGGGTTTTTTCCGGGCGAATGCGTAGGAAAGCCGGGGCTCCAGGGCAAAGGCATGTCCCAGGGTATCCCTTGTATACCATCTGAAAGGCAGGTTAAGCCGGATGCCGTCGACCGTATTGAAAGACGTTGCATCTGATCCGCCTATTCCGGGAATGGTCAGTGTTTTTCTGGTAGCCGAACCCCTGGGATGATAACTGTAGGTAGCCCCCAACAGGATATGCCGAGGTTTAAAGCGCCGCCGGGCCTGTTCAACCGAATCACGCCATTCGGGAGCGGACTGGATCCGCAGCAGCGAGTCCTTGCGCAAAAATCCCTTCGATTCGGCATCCGTAAGGGGTATCGGACGGATGGTTTCCCAAAAGGAGGAATCCCGTTCCACCCTGACCGAATCCATAAAGATCCGCTGTTCGATTTCCAGTGGCGGCGGAGGGTTCGATGCCGCCGTTTCCTTCGACATCAGGCGATTGAGTTCCCTGGACTCCCGTGTGGTAAGCTCTTCCTTGTGCAGCAACTCCCGGATGCGTTCGGGCCTCCGGCTGTCGGACGCACGGTTACCCTGCTCCCCGGCTGCAGAATGGTTCCTGACCTCAATCTCTTCTAATATCTGCATTTCCTCAGCATACAGCTTTCTCTGCTTTTCCAGAAAACTATGATCCAGTTTCGGGTTAAGGGTAACCTCATAATCAGAAACCGAAGCCACGTATACATAATCAAAGCCAAAGCCCATTCCTTCGAAAACGACATCAAAACTCAGGCTCACAGGCATCCAGGTGTTGATATCCACTGGCCCGTACAACTGCTTCATCCGGATATTCATCATCGGCGCCGTCAGCTGCAGATCGGCGGAGTGTACCGACCAGTATCCGTCGGCCACATTAATGATTCCCTGAAATACATCATTCCCCTTCCTGCGGGGTGTAACCTGAATGCGGTTGATCATCCGGCCCTGGTCCTCAAACATGCCCAGCAGCCTGAACTGATAAACCTGCAAGGCCTGCCGGTCGAATGGCGACACCACCCCGTAATCGGACGCATTGTACAAATTACTGGTTATCATGGGCATCGGAGTGGTATTGTTGTCGTTGCCGCTCGAGCGCTGGGCAATCACCTGCTGTTTCATCTGGTCGGGCAGCCTGAATTCAATCTTGCTCAGGCTTTCGACCGAAAATACATCATTGGCCTTCACCCCCTGCTTTTCCAGGGTTTTCCTGAGCATCCGGGGAATCCGGCCAAACTTGCCTGATCCCTTCAGATAGACCATGCTGCTGTATTCCGACACCTGGCTTTTATAGTAAGGTGCCATGGCAATCGCCCTGCGCATCACATAAACGGCAGGATCTTCGCCCGATGACAGCACCCTGATCTCCCCTATCCGGTAACTTCGTTCCTGAAGCGTTACATCCAGCCCCAGGTCGCCCGCCCCAACCGTAACCTCCTTTTCCAGAGTGGAATAACCTAAATTCCTGAACTCTACCCTCCAGGTCCCGGCGGGCAGCGCAAGCCGGTATTCCCCGTCGGCGTTGGTAGTGGTGCCTTTTTTCAACTGCGGAACAAAAATGTTCGTATACGGCAAGGTGTTCCCCAAGGGATCGGTAATAATCCCGGTGATGCCCTGGCCGGAAATTTTTCCGGTGAGCAGAATCATTATAAAAAACAGAAAATATGGAAGAGTCCTGTACCGCATAGATTTCTAAATCAGCTGCAAAACTAATGCTAAATCCTTGTTGTCAAATACCGGCAGAAAGATCTGTTGTTGAAAAAAACGGATCCCTTCATCTGAAAAATCAGTGGCCGGCATAATATATGCATCAAAAGTATTGTTTATATTGCAGGAAAATAATTACAGAGGGAGATGCCAATAGACCAGACAATAACCATGGCGATGCTTGCACTGATATTTTTAAGCACTGGTTTTGCCTTCAGTTACGGCACCGAAAAGTCGGATGCGCTGGCAGGCTGGTTTGGCCGACGCTTTGAATCCCGTAAAGCCTCCGGATATTTGTTTATGTTCCGGAAAATCACGGGTTTTATCTCTTATGGAATGATTCCTGCCCTGATCTTCATCCTGACATTTGGATACATCCCCGCTGTTTCGCCCAATCTGACCACCAGGTGGGGAGTATGGGTATTTCTGATCTTAGCCGCACTGACGGCTGCCGTATCTTATAAGGCATCTGCCAAAGAGGATGTCTATATCAGGGTGCCACAATTAGCCGCCAGAAGCTGGAGCTGGAAAGAGGTGGTGATTACTGCCCTGGGATGGGCGATTTATTTGTTGGGCTATGAATTTATGTTCAGGGAACTCTTTTTATTTACCTGGGCTGAAGCCTTCGGGGTACCGGTTGCGATTGGTGCTAATCTCACCATGTATGCCCTGGTACACATTCCGAACGGCATGAAAGAGACCATCGGGACGCTTCCGTTCGGACTGGTGCTTTGCCTGATGTCGCTCCAGACAGGATCCTTTATAGCCGCCTGGGCACTGCACCTGATCCTTTCGCTGTCAGCATCCTTTTTTTCAGTACACCATCATCCAGAAATGTCGTTTAACTTTTCAAAGAAAGCATAATGGAAAGATATTTCATAACCGGTGCCACTGGATTTATCGGTAAGGAACTGACCAGAAAACTTACCGGCATGCAAATGCAGGTGCATGCGCTGGTCAGGAATCCGGAAAAACTGGCTTCGTTGAACAGCCCGTACCTGAAACTTTTCAAGGGAGACATTACGGATCCGGAATCGGTGGAAGCCGCCATGGAGGGGTGCACCGGAGTATTCCACCTTGCCGCCTGGGCGCATTCATCAGCAACAGACCCGGAGATTTTTGAAAGGGTAAACGTAAACGGTACCGGTAATATCCTTGCAGCAGCCATGAAAAACGGTATCCGGAAAATGGTTTTCACCTCGACCGCAGGCACTTTTGGGGTTACCGATGCCTTTACCGATGCCAACGAAGAAAGCAGCAAACCGGAGAATTACGATACCGACTATGCCCGCACCAAAAGGGCTGCAGAACTGCTGTGCGAGGAGTATTACCGCAAAGGCCTTCAGGTGGTTACCGTACACCCGACCAGGGTTTTCGGTCCCGGGGTGATGAGTGAGAGTAACGCGGTAATGAAGATATTCGATCTGTATTCCCGCGGAAAATGGCGGGTTATTCCCTCTGACGGAAAGACATACGGCAACTATGTTTTTGTCGGTGATGTGGTAAACGGCCATCTGCTGGCCATGGAAAAGGGAGTTCCCGGCGAAGGGTACATCCTGGGGGGCGAAAATGTTACCTTCAATGAACTCTTCGAGGCCATGGGGCAGGCAACAGAATGCCGCCGGAAACTGATTCACATACCCTACGCTGTCCTCTGGTTATTTTCTGAAACATTGAACCTCGTTTCAAAAGTTTCAGGAACCAGCCCGTTGATTACCACCGCGTGGCTCAGGCGCTACCTGCAGCACCGGCGTCTTTCAAGTCTTAAAGCCGTCAGCAGTCTCGGTTACTCCGTCACCCCTCTTACCGACGCTCTGCGGCAGTCGCACGAATGGCTCAAATCAGGAAAACTGTATGATGACAGAAAACAATAAAAATACTTACACACTGATCACCGGTGCCAGCTCCGGAATCGGCATGGCCCTGGCCAGGGAATGTGCCTCCAGGGGCATGAACCTCTATCTGGTATCACTTCCCGGGACCGGGCTTCCCGAGCTTGCCGGTGAATTGTCGGATGCCTGCGGAATCCAAACAGAATTTCTCGAAACAGATCTTGAGGCTGAACAATCGCATGCCGAAGTATACAGGTACAGCCAGGAAAGACAATTAAGGATCAACATGCTGATCAACAACGTAGGCGTAGGATACAACGGCGATTTCGAGAAAATGGAGGAAGCACATATAACCCGCATGATGATGCTGAACATGAAGACCACCACTTTGCTTACCCAATTGGCACTCCCCGAACTGAAAAGCCATCACAGGGCCTATATCCTCAATCTCTGCAGCATGGCGGCATTTATCCCCATTCCGGGAAAAAGTATTTATTCGGCCACCAAAGCTTATGTTCTCTACTTTACCAAATCCCTGCAATCCGAATTAAAGGCAACAGGAATCCAGGTCTCCTGTGTGGTACCCGCCGGTGTTCCCACCAACAGTAATGTCATCGACCGGATCAAGCATACCAGCTGGTTTGGGAAAAAACTGATACAATCGCCCGAAACGGTTGCCCGGCATGCATTAACAGGTTTATTTGCCGGAAAAACCGTCATATTCCCTGGAAACAAACTGAAAGCCCTTTACCTGGCTGGCAGTATTTTGCCACAGGGCTTAGTCAACCGGCTGATGACAAAGGAGTTCAGGAAGTAACTAAACGAACTGGGGCCATTCTTCAGACGATTTAGAATTGTGTCCTTGCAAAGGGGACCACATCCTGTCCGGCAAATTCACCCCGGAGGTATTTAAAATATCCGGTAACGGCGATCATGGCGGCATTGTCCATGGTATAGGCAATATCCGGGACATACAGGTTCCATCGGCGCTTTTCTGCTTCATTCCGGAGGGCAGTCCGGAGCCCTGAGTTGGCCGACACCCCGCCTGCAACAGCAATTTCTTTGATTTTCAACTCCTTGGAAGCACGTACCAGTTTATTCATCAGCACCTCTACAATGGTCTTCTGGAGCGATGCGGCCAGATCGGCCTTGTTCTGTTCAATAAAATCAGGATTTCCCTTCAGTTCATCCCTCAGGAAATAGAGGAAACTGGTTTTTAATCCGCTGAAACTGTAATCCAGTCCGGGGATAGAAGGCCTGGCAAACCGGAATCGGTCTGCATCTCCCTCCGCCGCCAGTTTATCGATGAATGGCCCGCCGGGATACGGGAGCCCCATTACCTTGGCACATTTGTCGAACGCCTCGCCGGCAGCATCGTCGATGGTCTGTCCGACCACCTCCATCTCAAGGTAGTCCCTCACCAGGATGATCTGTGAATTTCCGCCGGAAACCAACAGGCAAAGAAAAGGGAACCGGGGTACAGGCCGTTGTATATTTTTCTCCTGAATAAACAGAGCCATAACATGGGCCTGCAGGTGATTGACCTCAATCAGCGGTATGCCTGCCGCCAGGGCAAATCCCTTGGCAAAGGAAGTTCCCACCAGGAGCGACCCTAACAATCCGGGCCCCCTCGTAAAGGCAACGGCCGATATCTCCTTACGGCTGATTCCGGCTTCCTTTATGGCAACATCAACAACAGGGATGATATTCTGCTGGTGAGCCCTGGAGGCCAGTTCGGGGACAACCCCTCCGTAACGGGCGTGGACCGACTGCCCGGCCACGATATTCGACAACATGGTCGTCCGGTCTGCTACCGAAGCAGAGGTATCATCGCACGATGATTCAATACCCAGGATGTAAACCGGTTTATCCGAATGATTTCTCATTTAATCTTTTGTTCTGTACAATCCGGCAGGAAAAATTGCGCGGTTTTTGTGTACTTTTGCGAAAATGCAAAACTATTAAAAAAGGCTGGAAAATATTACTTATTCCGCTGGCGATCATCTTTTTCGCGCTGACGACACTGTACCTGGCCATTCAATCCAGCCCGGTACAGAACTATGCCGCACGCAGGTTAGCCGGTTACCTTTCTGCACAGGCTGGCACACAGATCCATGTCGGCGGTGTGGATGTCGCCCTGTTCAAACGACTGATCCTCAAGGACGTATGGATAGAAGACCAGCAATCGGACACCCTGGCCTATGCCCGGCGTATTTCTGCAACCATTGACACCCTGCGGATCAGGAAAAAGGTACTCAGCCTCAGCAGGCTGTCACTGGATGAATCCACATTCAACATCAGGCAGGATTCCGCCGGCATTTTCAATTACCAGTTTCTGCTGAAGGAAAAAGATCCTGAAAAAGAACCCATGGACTGGCGTTTCGGCTGCAACCGGTTTATCCTGAGGAATTCCGGATTCAATTATCACTCGCGGGGGGAGCCGGTCAGGAATATCGGGATCGAAGAGATACGCATGCGAATCGACAACTTCAGGTTTAGCGGCGACAGTCTCCGTTTTCACCTTTTTTCGATGTCACTGAACGATGGCAGCGGTTTTTACCTGAATGAACTGTCGGCCGCCATTGAACTCAACGGACGGGATCTGCACATCCGTAACCTCAGCCTGGAGACCCTGAACTCGGTGATCAGGGATGCCGATCTGTCGGTCAGGCAACAGGAAATGCCCGGATCCGACGAAACAGTTTCCGATATCGACATTCTGCTGAACCCCTCCATGATCAGTCTGGAAGACCTCAGCCTGATCATTCCGGAGATTGAAGGGATGAACCAGGAGCTGGAAGTGTCCGGAAGGATAACCGGAAACCTTCAGAACCTGAGGGCCAGGAACATGGAAATCAAAACCGGAAAAAACACCCGGATCCTTGCCGACTTCTCCATGAGCTACATTCCGGGCTTCAGCGAACCTTTCCTGTTTGCCGAGCTGAAGCAATCCCAGACCGATTTCAGGGATATCAGCGAAATACGGTTGCCCGACTCGTCCGGCAGCCCCTATATAAAGCTTCCGCAGCAACTGCTGCAGGCGGGCGTCATAACCTACCAGGGGAACTTCACCGGATTTCCGAGCGATTTTGTAGCTTTCGGAACCCTGAACAGCCGGATGGGGCGTATCAAAACCGACATATCAATAGTTCCTGATGCCAAAAACCAGCTCCAGTACCGCGGACGGCTGGAAACGGCGAGTTTCAATATCGGCCGGTTGTTTCAGAATCCCATGCTTGGACAAATATCGCTCAACGGAATGGTTAACGGGACATTCGACCGGTCAAGGGAGAGTATTGACGGGAAATTTGACGGCAAAATCTCGAGATGGCTGCTGAATAACTACAACTATCAGGATATTACCCTGAACGGACAGCTGAACAACCGGAAGTTCGACGGTAACATCCTGATCGATGACCCCAATTTGCAGGCCAGTTTCTCAGGGGAGCTTAACCTGAACGAAGAGGTCCCTGTATTCGACTTCATCCTGCATCTGCAGGAAGCCGACCTGGTGGCACTAAAGCTCGACTCTGCAAATACAGTCAGCCGGCTCAAATTTGACATGGCCGCGAATTTCTCGGGTAACAACATGGATAATCTCGACGGGCTGATACAGGTTTATGACGGCTCATACACTAACCAGAACAACACCATGTCGCTTAACAATCTGATAATAAGCGCACATCTTGATGAATACAGAAGCCGTATCGGGCTTTCGTCCGATTTTGCAGATATGGAAGTAACCGGGAAATACAATTTTAAATCGCTCTTCGATTCTTTTACGGCTGTACTGGCCAATTACCTTCCGGCATTTGGAATTCCCGTCCGTTCCGCCGAAATCGACAACCAGTTCGAACTCACCCTGAATGTGAAGGACATCGATGAGATAACGGCAGTATTCTTCCCTGGGGTACATGTAAAAACCCCTTTCAGCCTGAACGGAGACATCAACACACAGGCAGGCACCCTGAAGCTGTCGGGTTTAATTCCCGACATCACATGGAACGATTTCCATATGAAAAACATCGACATCTACATCCATCCCGAGGATAAGGAACTGTCCTCCCGAATAAGACTTGAGGAATTTTCGTTCCGGGATGAGATTACCCTGCATAACTTTGCCTTTCTTGCAGACGCACGGGAAAATGAAATGAGCACCAGGCTGGTATGGAACAATCCCGGCCGGCTGACTTACAGCGGGGATATCGAGACAGTGCTCAGTTTCAGGCGCGACAGCAGCAGGACCAGGCCATTGGTTGACATCGACATTCTTCCGTCGTCGGTGATTATTGCCGATACGGTCTGGACACTCTTCCCGGCATCGGCCACCATCGATTCCACAGCGGTAACCATCCGGAATTTTGTATTCGGAAACGGAGACCACAGACTGGCGGTCAATGGCAAGATTTCTGATGACCAGAGTGACCAGCTTTCGGTACGCATGAATGAAATCGACCTGGGCAACCTTGATCTGTACCTTCAGGAATCTACCGGGCTGAAAGGTATTGTCAACGGTACATTCGGCGTATTCGACTTTTATAACAGCAGACTGTTTTATTCCGACATGGAGATCAGGGGACTGGAATTCAGGTCACATGAATTCGGGGATGTAAGTATCGTAAATAAGTGGGACCGGACATCCAACCTGATCGACGCGCAGCTGGAAGTCAGCCAGAACGACCGGAAACAGCTTACTGTCGGCGGTTACTACGACCCGGCTACAGAGAACCTGAATTTCACGTTGAATGCGGACCATCTTTCATTAGGTTTTCTGAATGTACTGATCAGGGAGGGGCTTACCAATTTTCATGGTGACGGATCGGGGAAAGTGGTGATAACGGGTACCCCCGGAAAATTGATCATGAATGGGGCCATCCACGCAGAGAATGCCGGGCTTACGGTAGATTACACCCAGGTGAGTTACCGGCTTAACGACAGCATCAGGTTTTCCACCGACTCCATCATCTTCAGGAGGATAGAAGTCAGGGATGTGCAGAACAACCGCGGGATTTTCAACGGCACCATCCGGCACGACAATTTCAACAACATGGATTACAATCTGTCGGTGACCACCAATCAGATCCTGGCACTCAATACCACCGGAGTGAACAACGACAGTTTCTATGGCAGGGCAGTTGCGAGGGGCACCCTCAGGATATTGGGAAAAGGCCAGAACCTGCGGCTTGTCGGGGAGGCATCCACGCTAACCGGTACCAATGTGACCATTGTGTTAGGCGAAGACGAGGAGGTCGCCAGGTATGATTTCGTGCGGTTTGTTACCCGCGATACGGTGAATACTGCACGTCTGACGACTGTGCAGACACAGAACCAGGGGAGCACAGAAATAGACCTGACCATTACAGTCACGCCCGAAGCCCGCGCACAGATGATCTACAACACCCAGATTACCGATGTAATCCGGGCTCAGGGAGAGGGCGTACTGAGGTTCAGGATGGACCCGTCGTACAATATCAACCTGTCGGGGAATTTTAACGTTACCCAGGGAGAATATCTCTTTACCCTTCAGAACGTAATCAACAAGCGCTTCGTCATTGAACCGGGAGGATCGATGGTATGGTCGGGTGACCCCTACAATGCGATCATCGACCTGAGTGCCGTTTACCGGCTGAAAGCATCGCTCAGGGAATTGATGGGCACCAACCGGCTTATGGATTATACCCAGCGGATTCCTGTAGAGTGCAAGATCCTGCTCACCGATCAGCTGATCAGTCCGACGATCAATTTCGACATCGTGTTACCTACAGCCGAAGACCGGCTGCGCGACGAAGTACAGCAATATTTCACCACCCAGGAAGACCTGAACAAACAGATGCTTTCGCTGCTGGTTTTAGGACAGTTTTATACGCCTGAGTTCATGCGGGGTACCTATGAAGCGGCCAATCCCAACCTGATCGGCAATACCGCCAGCGATCTGTTTTCCAACCAGCTGAGCAACTGGCTGTCGCAGATCAACCGGGATATCGACATAGGTATCAATTACCGGCCCGGCAACCAGCTTACCAACGACGAAATAGAGCTGGCCCTCAGTACCCAGATCTTTAACGACCGGGTAATCATCAACGGCAACATCGGCAACAATGCCAATCCCAACAGTGTGAACAACAGCGAACTGGTTGGTGATTTCGACATACTGGTCAAACTGACCCCCAACGGCAAGCTTCAGCTGAAAGTGTACAACCGGTCCAACAATAACCTCATTTACGAGACCGCACCCTACACCCAGGGGATCGGTATCAGTTACAAGGAAGAATACAACACCTTCACGGAGTTGTGGAGAAAATTCCTAACCATTTTCAGGAGAGAAAAGGTGAGGGTGGAAGATCTGGCGGAGGCCGGAATCCGGTGAGCGGAAAACAGTAAACAGTAAACAATAAACGGTAACCGGTGATCGGTAATTCGTGAACGGAGACGTAACTGGCTGGATATGATCCGTAGGAACAACATATGGGTAGCCATTATGGTACCACTCAACCAACCCACGATCATAAACCACCCCGGTGGGGTGACATATTTATAGACAAAAATGGCCTGTGCCCACTCTACCTTGCTGAAAAACGATTTACCCGGAAATGCAAAATTATCCACCGCCACGAATAAATAATATCGCAGAAAAGCTAATCGCCATGACCTGATCCCGGAATAAAAATTCCGGTATAAACTCAGAAACGGATGGGTTAACAGCTGAACGGAGAACCCGTCAGAACCTGGACTTTATTAACTATACACATACCCGCACTGCCCCCGAACACCATGTAACTCACATCATTTCGTTAGTAACTTTCCGGAATGAGCCTCCCCCTGGGGCAGATAATTCATTATTTTTGCAGTTAAAATAAAATGATTGGCATTGCGTTTGTTGAATATTAATGTTCCAGAAATAATTGATTTCATATGATGAATAGTTTCTTAATGATCCAGGCAGACAATCTGGCTGCCGGCGCCCCGATGGCAGGGCCCGAACCTACAGGAATTTCCCTGAAATTTATTGACCTTGCCCTGAAAGGGGGATGGATTATGATCCCCATCCTGGCCTTGTCGTTTATTGGTGTCTACATATTTATCGACAGATACCTGGCCATCAAGAAAGCCGGAAAATTTGATACCGGACTGATGGACAAGGTAAAAGCCTACATCACCACGGGTAAGATAGATGCTGCCATAGCCCTTTGCCGCAGCACCGACAATCCGGCTTCCCGGATGATCGAAAAAGGGATCAGCCGTATCGGCAGGCCCCTCAACGATGTCAATGCCGCAATCGAAAACGTGGGTAACCTGGAAATCCAGAAATTGGAAAAAGGGCTTCCCGTTCTCGCATCGGTCGCCGGGGGTGCACCTATGCTCGGTTTCCTCGGAACCGTTCTGGGTATGATCCAGGCTTTTTACGATATGGCCAATGCGGGCAACAACATCGATGTCACCCTTCTTTCCACCGGCATCTATCAGGCCATGGTGACCACGGTAGCCGGACTGATTGTGGGGATTATCGCCTATTTTGCCTACAACATCCTGGTAACCAATGTAGAAAAAGTAGTGTATAAAATGGAGGCTACCACCTCTGAATTTATGGACCTGCTTTATGAACCGGCCTAAAAAAGAGATTAAATGGCATTAAAGAAGAGAAATAAGATCAATGCTGCGTTCAGTATGTCGTCGATGACCGACATAGTGTTCCTGTTGCTTATCTTTTTCATGGTAACTTCCACTTTGGTTGCGCCCAACGCACTGAAGCTGCTGTTACCGCAGAGCAACAGCCAGACGGCAGCCAAACCGGTAACGACCATCTCGATCACCAAGGATTTACAATATTACATCAATGACGGAGGCGCCGTGAAAAGGGTTGCCTTTCAGGAGATAGAACCCTTCCTGGTGCAGCGCTACGGCGGTGAAGCGGAAGCCTATGTCTCTCTGCACGCCGAAAAAACCGTTCCGATCGAAGAGGTGGTCCGGGTAATGAACATTGCAAGAAAGAACCAGTTTAAATTAATATTGGCCACAGCGCCGGAGAGATAATGACAGAATACTTCCGGGAACATAAAAAAGGGATTATCGGATCGGTCATATTCCATGTGATGCTGATCATTTTCATGTTCATCTTCGGATTTTTCACTCCGCTGCCCTTACCGGGCGAGGAGGGAATCCTGGTGAACTTCGGAAACAGTCAGACCGGTTTTGGTGCCGACGAGCCGGCTGCACGCCGGATTGAGCCGGAACCTACCCGTATTGAACCCCGTCAGGAAGTCACCCCCTCCACCACCCCACCACCTCCGCCGGTCAGGACCCAACAGGCCCGCGAGGAAGTGATGACCCAGGATTTTGAGCAGAGTGCCGCCCTGGAAGAGGCTCGCCGCCGCAGACAGCAGGAGGAGAACCAGAGGCAACAGCAAATTCAGGAAGAACAAAGGAGACAGACCGCCGAAAGAGAAAGGCAGCGTCAGGCCGAACTGGAAAGACAGCGCATAGAGGCTGAAGCCCGGCGTAAACAGGAAGAAGAGGCCAGGAAGATCGCTGACATCGACAGCCGTACACGCGACGCATTCGGCCGTACCAATACAGGCGCCAGCACAGGCAGCGGCACCGGACAAAGCCAGGGAGCTACCTTCCCCGGCGGCAATCAGGGCGTTCCTACCGGTGATCCCAATGCCAGTACCTACGGACAGGGCGGATCAGGCTCCGGAACACAAGGTAGCGGAATATCCTACAGCCTATCGGGCAGGTCAGCCACCTCTACGCCAAAACCCAATTATCCGGGCCGCGAAGAAGGAATCGTAGTGGTCTCGATTACCGTTGACAAAAACGGGAACGTAACCTCAGCAACCGCAGGCGCCCGGGGATCAACCACCATGAACGCAGAACTGCTGAACGCCGCCAGAATGGCCGCATTGCAGGCAAAATTCAACGTCGATAACAACGCACCCGCCTTCCAGACAGGAACCATTACGTACCGGTTTATATTAGGACAGTGACCAGTAAACGGTAAACGGTAAACAGTAATCGGTGACCGGTAAACGGTAAATGGAGACCGGAGAGACCGGAGAGACCGGAGAGACCGGAGACGCGACCTGCCAAGGCAACCTCCCTGAGAACATACGCCGTGTAGGGTCAACCCTGTGTGGTTGCCCGGCATAATAACAAGATCAACCTCCGGTCATATTATTTTGCAACAATGTTGCAGAAACCATTTTTTTTCTACTTTTGCAACATTGATGCAATTAACACATTTCAGCGAACGTCTACATGAAAAAAGAACCCGCTATAAGGGAACTGCTACACAGTC
>JAUWAB010000013.1 GCA_030602265.1 Prolixibacteraceae bacterium
TGTCGACGGTTATGATGTTCTTGATGAAGTCAAACTCCTGTATCCCGGTTATGAAGTGCCTTTTGTATTTCTTACTGCCCTTAATGAGTGCAAGAACCGGCGTTTGGCAATGGAAAAAGGGGCATGCGATTTTCTCACAAAGCCTTTCAAGATACATGATCTGCTAAAATGCATCCGTATACAACTTGAGAAGTCGGACGCTATTAATAAAAGGATGAAAAGGGAGCTTCAGAGTCAAGAATCTTCAAATGAGGAGGCTGTGGAGTACCTGAACAGGATTATACAAAAGTATGCTGCGGAATTATCCCGGGTTTCTGACAGAAACCGTATGCTTGAAGTAGCACTGGAAAAGAAGGACAGGGAGGAGATAGATGAGATGTGGAGTGTTATTGCGCTCAAACATGCTGTGAGCGATGCCAGAGAGCTTATTAAAGGCGAGATTTGCAAGTTTGAGCCTAAAAATCCCGCCTATATCCTGCTGAACAGATTACTAAACTGCCTTGCTGACAAAAAGGCCTCTTACAAAAACTGGGCTTTGTTTCAGATATATTTTGATAAAGTGTATCGTGGATTTGTAAACAGGGTTGCGGTTATGTTTCCGGCCCTTACTGAATCAGAACTGACCATTGTGTGTGCAATGTCAATGAACCTGAATAATAATCAAATAGCAGATATTTTGAAGGTTCAGCCAGAATCTGTCAGAAAAAGCAAATACCGGATTAAGAAAAAAATGCGCCTGGATGCCGCACAGAGTCTCCGGAAATACATCAATTCAATGAAGCCCGAAAGAAACGATATGCCTTAATCGGTTGGTGTTTCTGAATCATGGTAATCTCATTACTCCGTTTGAGGTAAATCAGGGATCTCCTGTAATTTCCCGCCAATGCAGAGCCGGAAAGATTATCTGGTATGAACTTTTATACCGGACGTATGAAAAAAAGGGCGGCCAATCGTTTTGCCGCCCTGTGAAACCGGGTTTTGAGCGACACCGGTTTCAGTTCAAGCTGTGCCAATTTTTGTGTATAAAGGGGTTAATGTTTTACAGTTTCGGTCTGTCTGGTTGATCACTCGTATTGGATATTTTAAGGGTACGTAACCGTTAAGGTCATCTCCGGATTATTCATGTTCAGGGTCCTGTGAAAAATATGTTTCAAATATAATCCTTCAGCCGAAACCAAAAAATAGACAAAACGGGGACAATCATCAGGTTGACAAGGGAAGGCTGAGCATAAACACACTTCCTTTGTTGACCTTACTCTTAACCTGGATCTTTCCACCGTGGATTTCAGTTATTTCCCTCACAAAATATAGTCCGAAGCCATTGCCTGCAGTATTTTTCAATCTTGTCGACCTGAATCCTGCTTCGAAAAGATTGTCCTTTTCCTCCATGGTAATTCCATAACCTTGGTCAGCAATTACCAGACTCATCCATGCCTTTCTTGTCGTTAGCCTGATCCTGATCTCAGTGTTTTCGGGTGAATATTTAATACTGTTAAACACCAGGTTCTCCACCACATTCAGAATTAACTGCCGGTCAATTTTTGCCATAACGGGCTCGGATGGTATGGAGCACCGTACGGTATGGGTATGATTTAATTTATTGCGTTTTTTTTCATACCATGATGCAATTAATTCCGATACGTCGGTTAATCGCAAGGTTCCCGTGATCTTTCCTGATTCACCGGATGCATCATTAAGTACCTTATTGGTCAGTTCATGCATATTCTTTACAATGTTGATAATGGTTTCCATATGCCTTTCAACGTCATCATCAGTCATTTTTTGCCTGTAGAGTAAGATGGCTTCAGCCGACAAATGGATATTGGTAAGAGGCGTCTTTAATTCATGGGAGGCTGAGGATACCAGGGCTGTTTTCATCTCTCCAACTCTTTTTTCCAGTTCCAGCGCTATTTGCAGATTGATTTCGGCATGTTTCAGGGAGGTAATGTCCAGGGCTATGCCAACCTGTTTTGCAGGAATGCCGTCGTGTGAGCTGACCGGGTATACTTTTAACTGGTACCATCTTAATTCACCGCTGCTTTTATGAAAGCGTATCCTGATCTCCTCTGTTGCCCTAATATCGGTTTGGTTAAGGCAATTCAGGAGTATTTCAGTATCTTCATGATGAATCCTGCTGATCATTCCACTAAGATTTTCATTGCATGGACAGCCTGTTTCCCCGAAAAACATTCTGTAGGCCGGATTCTTGTATTCCACCTTACCCGAATCGAGATCCTTCAGCCAGAATATCTCTGTCACATGGTCTGCAAGCTGCCTGAATTTTTCTTCACTTGCAATCAATTGCCATTCATTATCCCTGCTGTTTAGGGCATTGGCAATTATGCCTGCCATAAAGTCCAGTAATTTGGTTTCTGTCTCCGTATAGCGCTTAGCCGCATTCCTGTTGTCAAATCCAATGAATCCCCAAAGCTCATTTTTCTGGAATACGGGCATTGAAATATGTGAGCAGACACCCTGTAATTTCAGCATTTTCCTTACTCCGGATTCTTGCGGAAGGGTGGCAGCATCATGAATAATCACTGGTTTGTTTTGCCGGTGCCTCTCCAGAAATTCCGGCATAAGATCCAGTGAAATATCCCGGAGATTCTCCATTTCAGAAATTATTCCGGCGGAACACCATTCGAACGTTTTGCGGCAAACATTATGGGTAAAATCATATTCAAAAATAAATGCACTGTCTGTCCCGGTAAATCTTCCCGCTTCTTCGAGTGTTTTTCTAATGGCCGCATCAATCCCATTAGCCGGTATATTAATGAAATTGTTGGCTGCTGTAAGCAAAATTTTTCTGACTGATGATTTTCTGATAATAGGATCTTTGATATTTCTCCGGTTGACTGGCTTTTTGAATATTCCTGCCGGGGTGTGATTCGAAGTTTCATTTCGGCGATAATGCTGCTGATCGGTATCTTGAACCTGAGAAATTTCACGTGACCGGTTATTAATTATCAGGGTGATTAGGTCAGGGTTGCCATAAAAAGAGTCCCGGATCAGGATTTCCACTTCCTTGATATTCCCGTTTCTCAGGATATGACGCCATGTTCCGGGAAGGTTCGGCCGGTTATGTTTTTCTAAAAGACAATCACTGATTTTTTCTCTTTCTTCGGTAGGGTGTAAATCAGTGAAACATAGGGCATACGGAATCTTTGCTTCAAGTCCATAGGCCATAATTCCGTTCTGGTTTACAAAACGCAACCTGAATCCGGATTTTTCAGCGATAAATATTGGTAGGGGAATTTCATTCAGAAGCGATAAATCTTCAGTTCTCATTTGGTCAGGATTGATTTTAAAATTTCAATATAACATAAGCGCATGAAAAACCATTCATGTACCTGTTATGGGAATTGTCTTTCAATAAGAGTATAAGGCGTCCGTGTGAAATTCGTTGCTAATATAATTTTTTTTCGGATATATTGTTATGTTTATCCGGGCATTATGGTTTTTTCCGGAGATGATTTTATCCGTCATATAATATGGATCAAGGTTTTCCTTTTCAAACCCGATTTTTCGGGTTAAATTTACAGGGAATTGAATAAGGTTTTTATGTTACCTGATCTTGAAAATATTCAGGCACAGACCCGGCAGCTGATTCAGACCGGGTTTATTCCGCCACTTCAGCAATGGTGGGAAGACCATCGCCATCTGGTTGGCAATTATCTGGAAATCGTCAGAAAATATGAAAAACGGTTGCGGGGGGATGAACCTCCGGATAATCAGGGTGTGGCGTTTATGCATGATACCGTTGCACTGCTGTCCGGGTTTGTGAGACCTGAGGCCTTGCTCCGTTTTGACGACGAATTTGAAGAGTATTTTGTCCGTTCTTCCGGATATGTGGAACTCTTCCCCTCGAAGGTTTCAGCTGTTCAGCCAGATTCAGCCTTTCATCCTTATACCTGCGATCCCTTTCTTCTCCGATTGGGCAAGACCCTTTTGCAATTCTGGTTTCAGACTACCCGGCTGCCAGTGAAAACCATGAACCGCATCAGAAAGACATTTAACAGGCCGTTGAAGCCTGTAGCTCCAATGAAGCGAACCGTTCCGCTGAAGAATATCATACATAACCTGCTCTTTCACCTCGTACCTGAGCAAGCTCTGAGTTTCCTGGTCGTCCCTCTTCTGGAGCAGATTGAAGCAGATATCAGCAGGCTGAGGGAGATCGATAACCTGGCAAGGGAGTTGCTATCCGGAGAGTTGCGTTCCGGTTTGCAAAATAAGCGGTACAGGGAATTGGTTTCGCTGACCGGTGAGTTGCGACGGCAGCAAAAGTATGCATTTGAAGAGGGAATCGATAAGACATTTCTGAAAGTCATACCACAGCTTTCATTACACCTCGAAAAAGGTGGATCAATAGAGCTGCCATCCCGCGATTTCAACATTTCAAAGATTTCCAGAAGGCAGAACAGGGTGGCCGCTGAATTCAGGAAAATGGCCACACATGGCACCGTAAAAATCACCGGCTTACTTGATGAATGGCAATCGGAGGCAGCCTTGCTTCTGCTGGCAGACCGGGTTAATTCCCTTTCCGGGGAAACTGGCGCATTTATTTCGGGCTACCTGGGCAGCACCGTTTACTCTCCGGTGGATTTGATTAAGTCTGAGCTGGCAGAAATGGCCGGCAGGCTGAATGCAGAGACGGCTTTTGAAAAGCTGGTCACCTGTCTGGCCGGACTAACAGATAAGAATCTGAAGAAGCTTATTGAAGAAATCATCCCAGATGCGGAGACATACGTTTCCAATGAGGAACCAATTATCAGGATTCAGAATTACCTGGCCCTGGTTATGGAATATGTTGCCCAGACCAATGAATCTGTTCAGCTATTGCCGGCAGCCAGGAGTGATGAAAGGCTGTATACATCAGGTGACCTTACACGGATCAGGCTAAGGCAGCTTGTTGAACATGATGCACTTCCTCTGATCATTTCCCCTGTCTCAAAACTTAAAGAAAGGGTAGAGCAGGTAAGGGTACAATTGCGTGAGCAAATTCTGGAAACCGGAAGAATCGCTGAATATAACCTGGAGACAGCAATAAGCCTTATTGGATCGGATACGCCTGAAGCGGAAATCAGGGAGATTGCTGTTGAAGGTCTCGGGCGTGCGCTGGATCGGATCTCGGAGACTATTGAAGGCCTTCAGGAAATGTCGGCTGGGATTTCTTCCACATTCGCGGAATCGGCCGCTCAATTCACTACCAGACTGCGTTCTTATCTGACCACGGAAAACATGTTGGATGCAAGGAGCAGAATATTAAAAGCCAGAGCTTTAAAGAAGGGGGAGAACATCAGGCTGAGAATAACCGGGTGGAGCCGCTCCATGTGGTCCAGGTTGAGCGGGATGGCCGTGATAATTTGGACTTTTCTGGTGAGGCGTCATGCGCTTGTCAGGATGAAGTTAGGGCTTGATCAGCCTGAACCGGTGGTTTCGCCGGAGATCTCTGACTTTTTAGCTGAAACACAAAAGGCGATTGCCCGTTTACCGTATGTTTACCAGCGGCTTTTTGTACTGTCACCCCTTGATGATGAAAAATTTTTCAGGGGCAGAAAGGCCGAATTAGACAGATTGTCCGAGGCTTTCCGTAACTGGCAGTCGGGAAGGTACGCACCTGCTGTTATCGTGGGAGAAACGGGAAGTGGCACCACAAGCCTGCTCAACCTGTTCTCTCATTACCACCTTTCAGGATTTACCGTGCACCGTATCGAGGCTACCCTGCCGGTTACGGAGGAGAAAGAATTCTTTTCACTGATATCCGGAGTTATTTCAGGGAAACAGGTGACCGGGAAAGAGGAGCTGATAAACCGGCTGAATGATCTTCCCTCCAGGCAGGTAATCATACTGGAAGGTATCCATCATCTGTTTATCAGGAATATCCATGGGTTTAAAGTGGTCAGGATGTTTGCCGAAGTGATTTCGGCGACAAACCATCATATTTTCTGGCTCACTACATCCACACTTTATGGTTGGCAATACCTTGACAAAGTCATGCAATTATCTGACTTTTTCGGGTATATTACTGAATTGCGCGCCCTGTCTGATGAGGAGATTGTTGAAGTGATCCTCAGGCGACATATGGCCAGCGGGTACAACCTGAAGTTTGAACGGCCGGAAGGGGAGAAGCCTGGGCGTAAAGTGGCCCAGATGACCAGAGCCGAAGAGCAACAATATTTGAAAAACCGGTATTTCAATTCTCTTAATCAGTTTGCAAGGAGCAATATCGCTATTTCTATGCTGCTCTGGCTGAGGTCAGCTAAAGAAGTTAAAGGTAATGAAATTACCATTGCCTTGCCCCGGGGACTCTCCGTCTCCTTCATAAAGACCCTCTCCAGGGATAAGCTGTTCCTTTTGCAGGCTTTGCTGGTGCACGACGGACTCCCTTCAGAGGGTATCGCCGGAGTACTGAACTTTACAGTTGAAAAATCACGGTTGCTGGTTATCCAGTTGTACGACGATGGTATTATCGTCCGCAAAAATGATTTGTATGTGGTAAATCCCTTATTGTACAGACAGGTTGTGGGAACATTAAGGGATGCGAATCTGATACATTGACAACAATGAAAGGGGTTCTTTTTTTTTGGAGGTAAAAGCTATTTTGAAACATAAGTTTCTGTGGAGGCACAACAAGGTTAATCAAGGTAAGCAGATTTATTAAAAATCAATTGTTGAATGGCATGACAATCAAGCGTTTAGTTATACTGATTTCGGGGATGTTAATCATTTCCGCATGGTTTTCCGGAAATGTATGCGCCCTTTCCATTGTGGCAGGCGATTCTGAAAATATCGCTGGAACTACATTAATCCAGGATTCATTATCGGTAACATCTGTTGCCGTGGATAATGCTGCTGCTGGTTCGTCAAAGGACGAATCCCTGGCGGAAAGGCTGCAGAGGCCCGATATTGCCCGTGTGATATCTTTGCAGAAAATATTCTGGGCCCTGGTAGTTGGCATCATTTCGTGGCTGGTCATCAATTTCCTGATCCGGGTGACCTCTGCGTTCGGGGAAAGGCACCCCAACCGCAGAATTGCGGTTAAAAGGCTGATCCCCATCATCCGTATTGCCGGATGGACTTTCGTAACCTACCTGATTATTGTTGGTGTTTTTCAGCCACCTGTAGAGACGGTATTTGCGTTCTTTGCTTCAGTCGGTGTGGCTATCGGTTTTGCTTCCCAGGATCTGCTTAAAAATATTTTCGGAGGATTGGTGATTCTCTTTGACCGGCCGTTTCATGTTGGCGATAAAATAGAAGTGGGAAAATATTACGGGGAAGTCCTGGAGATCGGTCTGAGGTCAACCCGCATAGTAACGGCCGACGATTCGATTGTGGCGGTTCCCAATGGTGAGATGATGAACCAGTCGATCTCCAACTCCAATTCAGGAGAATCCAATTGCCAGGTTGTTGCTGAATTCTACCTGCCCCTGGGTACGGATACGGGTAAGGCACGTTCCATAGCCACGGAGGCAGCGAAAGTTTCCAGATATGTATATCTGAACAAACCCGTAGTCGCCGTTTTCTTCCATGAAGTGGAGGGGCCGCGTACCTATATCAAAATGAGACTGAAAGCTTATGTAAGTGATATCCGCGACGAGTTCGCCTTTAAAAGCGACATGTCGGAACTGGTCATCAGGGAGTTCCTGAAAGAGGGACTGTTGGAGGAAGGCTGGTAATTTTTTACCCTAAAAATGATGGGCTACGCTCTCTTCAAGATAGGGATGGTTTTTGGGAACAAGGCTGGCTTTTGTCAGGGCTGTTGCCGTGACAAGTGAGAATAATCCGGTAAAACCCAGGAAACATCCGATCTCAAGCAGTCCGAAGCTGGCCTTGTGTACCGTAGCCGGCCAAATGATGTAATAAAGTTCGGTATATTGCCCGATCATCAGAAGAATAATTACCGGAATCAGGACCGGTTTGCTTCTCGAAGTTTTCCGGGGCATCAGTACAATGAACGGAATGCCCCAGTTGATCACGATATTGGCATAGAAGAGCACCTGCCAGACTCCATCCCACCGATGGGCAAAGAATGCCGTCTCTTCCGGAATATTGGCATACCAGATCAGCATGAATTCTGCAAAGTTGAAGTAGCCCCATACGATACTGGCCATAAAAATATATCTGGTGAAATCGTGCAGGTGGCTGTGGTTAAGCATTTTAAAATGCCCCATCCGGTGGAGCATGAATACAATGAAGGCTATGATGGTCGACGCGTGCAGGACAGCCGCCATGAAACTCCTGCCGGCGAACAGCGTACTAAACCAGTGGGGCTCGAGCGACATCAGTGCATCAACAGCGAACAGGCTGAATGTGAGGGCAACTACAAAGATCAGGATGCGGGAGTACATTTCCGATTTATAGAAATATCGTGTTCCCCCTTCGATATCTTCCTTTACTGAAATCTTTCTCATCACGGAAGTCAGGATAATCCATGCCCCAAAGAACAGGATCATACGGATAAAAAAGAAGGTTTCGTTCAGGTATGGCGATTTATGTTGCAGGAGCCGGTCGGTTTGTACGGCCTCTTCATGAGTCCAGTGATACAGCGAATGCATCCCGAAATACATCAACAGGAAAAGGACACCCCCAACGGGCAGGTAAGCGGTCATGGCTTCCGGTACCCTTTTAAAGGCTGCTGACCAGCCTGCCTGCGCCACATATTGAATGGCAATGAAAAAGGCTGCTCCGATTGCAAGGGAAACAAAATAATAGTTGTTCAGGAGAAAGTTGGCCCATGTTCTCTGGCTGTCGATGAAAAATCCCAGTGTAAAGCTGACCACGCCAATACCTATCAGCAGATAAGCGGCTAACCTGAATTTTTGCGGTATGGTAAATCTGTCTTCCATGTCTCATGTAATTTTCCGGATGGTTATTCTGCCTGCGCTTGCAGTACATTTCTCACATAGTGGGTAATTTTCCAGCGGTCGTCAGGCCGGATCATCGATCCATGCTCAGCCATTATACCATGTCCTGCCGTGATGACATGGTAGAAATCACCGTCGGTCGCACCCATCATCTTCTCGCTCAGCAGGCTGGCAGGCGGATAGGTATATTTTCCCGAGGTGTACAGAGACCCTTTTCCGTCGCCCTGTGGACCGTGGCAAATCATACAATAGATTTCATACATCTTTTTCCCCCGTTCCAGGTTTTCGGCAGTAATTTCGAGCGGGTTCTCCAGTGTACTGGCAGCAATCAGCCGGTCTTCATCGGTTTTTTTATACGGATAGGGGATCATTTCCCGTGGGATGGTTCCTTCCACCGGCGGTTGCATGGTTTTTCCGTCGGCAAAATTGGGATTAGGCGTATAGGTCTCATACGCCGGGGATTTCGCCATATCATCGAAATATTGCCATCCGGTGGTATTTCTCCGGTAATCACAGGAAGAAAGCAGCCCTATCATTCCGGCTAAACTGATAATCAAATAGTATTTTCTTCTCATGGTCTTTTTATTTCTCGATTGCTCCATGTTCCTTAACAATTTGCACTATCATGTCTTCCTTTTCCTTACTGAATTCTGAGCTGAAAAGCATGACAAATTTGTCGTCGGTTGCCTGTGGGTGGAAAATCTCTGGTTCCTTTCCGGGGAAAATTTTTGCTCTTACCGAGAAGGTAAACAGGGTAAGAATGGTAATTACGAGAATAGTCGCCACAATATTAACCACAATAAACGACGGAAAGGCGTTGAACGGTTTTCCCCCGAAATGCAGTGGCCAGTCAATTACCGAGACATAATACATAAAACCGATGAGGCCGATGGTTGAGAATAATCCGAAGAAAAATGCCGCATGGGAAATCCTGGTTTTATTGCCCATGCCATCCAGAATTTCGTGGACAGGGTAGGGGGTATATACCTCGTCGGGTTTTAATCCCTTCTCTTTCAGCTTTCCGAATGCAGCGACCAGGCTGTCTTCATCGCTGAACACTCCGGTGAAGTATTTTTTATTCATGGTGTGAACTGTTTGATGCTGAGACTCTTGGTTTGTTAAATTTTGCCACGCTTTTTACCTCGCTGATGGCTATCATAGGAATAAAGCGGAAGAAGAGCAACACTCCGGATATAAATAATCCTAAGGTTCCGATGAAAATACCCACTTCGATCCATGAAGGTGAATAGTCAGCCCAGTTTGCGGGCAGGTAGTCACGGCTCAGGGAGGTGATTACAATATTGAACCTTTCGAACCACATCCCGATATTGATGATAATGGAAATGATGAAAACGATCCAGATTCTTTTCCGTACTGCCTTGAACCAGAACAGCTGGGGAACGACTGCATTGGCAATGAACATGGCCCAGAACTGGAAGGCAAAGTCACCGAACATCCTGCTGTTGAATATTATACTGAATTCATAAATGGATCCGGAATACCAGGCCATAAAGATCTCGGTCATATAGGCCGTTCCCATGATCAGCGAAATGAATATCAGTACCCTGCACACTGCATCTATATGACTGTCTGTGACATAGTCATGCATTCTATATAATCCCCGCATTACGGTAACCAGAGTGAGCACCATGGCAAATCCGGAGAAAATGGCGCCGATTACGAAATACGGCGGGAAAATGGTTGTATGCCATCCGGGAATGACACTCACTGCAAAGTCGGTTGAAACGATGGAGTGTACTGATACCACCAGTACGGCTGCAATTCCGCCTAACACAAAACTGAGTCCTTCATACCTGAGCCACTCTTTGCTTGAACCCGTCCAACCAAAGGCAAAAAAACCATAAATGGCCTTTTTGATTTTGGATTTGGCGGTATCGCGGATGGTGGCAAAATCGGGAACCATGCCAAAATACCAGAAGCTTGCCGAGATCAGGATGTAGGCCGTAATGGCCACGAAGTCCCAGAACAGGGGCGAGTTAAAATTGACCCACAGCGGACCGCGGGTGTTGGGATAGGGGAAAATATAAAAAAACAGCCAGGGCCTTCCCATGTGCAGCAGCGGAAAAAGTCCGGCGCACATTACGGCCACAACTGTCATGGCCTCCGCGGCGCGGTTGATGGCCGTTCTCCATTGTTGCCTGAGGATCAGCAGGAATATGGAGAATGCGGTTCCGGCATGACCAATCCCGATCCACCACACAAAATTCACAATCGCCCATCCCCAGCCGATGGTGTTGTTCAGTCCCCAGCCGCCGATACCATACGCCAGGGTAAGGTATATGCAGTAGAGTCCGAAGCCAAGCATTCCCAGGCTGACAGCCATGGCAGCGAACCACCAGACCGGCGTTTTGGCATCAATGGGTGCAATGATATCCCGGCTGATCTGGGCCAGGCTCTTATCCCCGTTGATCAGGGGACCTCTGATTTCTGTCTTGTAAATCATATATACTTCAGTTAATCAGGCGTTAGTGTTCCGGATTTTGGTCAGATAGCCTACCGATGGCAGGGTGTGCAGTTCTTCCAGTAAATGGTAGTTTCTCGGATCTCCCGGGATTCCGGGGTCTGAGCTCTTTCCGATAAGCCGGAAAACCCGGCTGTCGTGGTTGTTCATGTCGCCAAACACAAAGGCTCCCGACGGGCAGGACTGCACACAGGCCGGTTCGATTTCTCCATCGCTGATGGATCGCTGTTCCACTTTCGCCAGGTGCTTTTTCTCCTGAATCCGCTGAATGCAGAAGGTGCACTTCTCCACCACTCCTCTCGACCGGACGGTCACATCGGGATTGAGTACCATTCTGCCCAGATCACTGTTTGAAGCATAGTCAAACTTATCGTTGCCGTGGAACTGGAGCCAGTTGAAACGGCGGACCCTGTATGGGCAGTTATTCAGACAGTAACGTGTTCCCACACAACGGTTATAGGCCATCTGGTTCAGCCCCTCACTGCTGTGCGGAGTAGCGGCGACCGGACAAACATTCTCGCACGGTGCATTGTCGCAATGCTGGCACATGACCGGCTGGAAGGACACTTTCGGATTTTCGGGTGCACCACTGAAGTAACGGTCAATTCTGATCCAGTGCATGATACGGCGGGCCCTTACCTGTTCCTTGCCTATTACCGGAATATTGTTTTCGACCTGACAGGCTATAGTACAGTTTCCGCAACCGGTGCAGGAATTCAGGTCGACTGCCAGGCCCCAGTGGTGACCGGGGAACTCTGGTTTGTCGTATAAAGTGGTGTAATGCTTCAGATGTTCTTCCCTGATTTCATTTCCCGATGCAGGATTTCTGCTCCATTCGTCGAAAGTGGATTCCCTGACAATAGGCCTTCCTTCCATGCTGTGATGAGTCTGCGATAAGGCCAGGGGATATTTTTTACCGGTTACTTCCACGGTAAGTCCCTGAACAAAATACTCACGTCCATGGTTTCTCTGGTTCACCAGCCGGAACATATTTTTCCCGATTCCGTTGCCGGTTTTTCCAGCGATGGTGCGACCGTAGCCAAGCGCTACCGCAATGGTATTTTCTGCCTGTCCGGGTTGCACAAAAACGGGTAATTCAATCCCATTTATCGCGATTACTCCTTCATTGGCTATTTTTTGTTCTTCTGCCCATTTCACCGGTACAGAGGCGAAATTATCCCAGCTGATTTTTGCAATCGGATCGGGTAATTCCTGAAGCCAGGGATTGTTAGCATACTTGCCGCTTTTCAGGGCAATGCTTTCATAGAGTACCAGCTCCCAGCCATCGGATGAAGGAGTCGCCTTCTCAAGCGCTTCGGCCAGGCCTTGGTCGGAATAGTTCAGGGACGGACCGGTTACCGGTAATTCAAGAATGCCCTTTTGTAAGGTATTGTTCCAGAAATCCGTGAAATTAATGTATTCGTTCTGACGGGGATAAATTTCCGTTTGCCAGTGCTGACGAAGGTAATCATAGAAGGATATTTCATTGCCTGTCCACCGGAGGAGGGATTCTTCAGCCTGACGGCTGTCAAACAACTTTTGAATAACCGGCTGTGTCAAGCTGTATGATCCGGTTTTGGGTTCTGCATCTCCCCAGCTTTCCAGGTAGTGGGTTCCCGGACAAGTCCACTGACAAAGACTGGTAGTCTCATCATTTCGGTCGGCAAAGGAAACAGACAGCTCAAGTTTACTGATGGCCTCTCCGATAGAGCCTCCTTCCGGATGGTCATAAACCGGGTTGACATCCATCAGAATAATGCCTGCAACCTGACCTTTGGTAAGCCCTGCAATCCATGCCGCCGAATCTTCAGCAGTACCCTGGAGGGCAAGCAGGGACCGGTCAAAGGTAATGGTGCTGCCAATGTTTTCCAGAAGCTGGTTAATGGCATTAACGATTGTCTGGTTTTCCGGGGCATTACTGCCTGAAATTACCAGTCCCTTACCCCTCTTGTTCCAAAGGTCGGATGCAACGGCAGTAAGATCGTGACTGGTAAGCTTGCTGACTGTGCCAGGACTCCCTGATAGTTTTTTCAGTTCTTGCAGGAGATCGGCCAGAATGGCTGTCTCTTCAGAGGGTTTGCAAGGTATCCGTATATCGGCGTTCGATCCGGTAACCGAAAGTGCGGCTTCAAACTGGTAGTGGCGCGACATGCGCCTGCCATTCCGAAGGTCCCTGCCCGCCGCATATTTTGAGGTATATTCTACCGGAGAAAGCCATGTACCCAGAAAATCTGCCGCAAAGGATACGATTACCTCAGCCTTGTCGAAGTGATAATCGGGAATCACCGCCCTGCCGAATGAGGCCTCGTTGGCCTTAAGGATACCCGAGGCCGGCATGGGTTCGTATACTTGCCAGGTAATATTTGGATAGGCCGTCAGGAAGCTGCTGATAACACTCCTGCTGGTTGGGGAGATAATGGCTGGTGTAATCAGGAGGACCATTTTGCCCTCACTTCCCAGTTTATTCAGGGAAGCAACAACTGCCTCGTCTGCCACCTTCCAGCTGACGGGTTCCCCGTTTTTAAGAGGACTTTTAAAGCGTGCATCGTCATAAAGGTTCAGCAGGGAAGCCTGAACCCTTGCAGAGGTCCCTTTTCTGGAAATGGGTGACAGGTCGTTCCCCTCGATCTTGATGGGGCGTCCGTCCCGTACCTTCACCAGAACAGAACAATACTCGCCTTGATCGTAATAGGTAGTAGCATAATAGTTTGCTTTCCCCGGAGTGACTTCCTCCGGTTTTATGAGAAACGGAATGGCCTTTTCGACCGGTTTCTTGCATGATGCCACCAGGGCCGATCCGGCAACCGTAAAACCGAAGGCTTTCAGGAAATCCCGCCGTGAGGTGCCGTTTTCCTGAGTGTGAACCGCTTTCTTATGTTCCAGTTCAGCTAAAAGTTCAGTTTTTTTAAATTCCTTCGGATTGTCTCTTTCTTCAAGGCTTCTCCAGTATTTTTCCATCTGAAGTTGATTTATGCTGGGTAAATATTCTGGTAAAAATCAATAGTGACAACTCATACAGTCGTTAGCCCCGATGTGGTCGGCACGGATGGTATCAATTTTGCCGGCCCTCAGTTGTTCATGGAGCTTTATATAGGTGTCATAATAGCCATTGTCCACAAAATCAACCCTGGTGTCGCGGTGACAGTTAACACACCATCCCATTGAAAGGTCGGCGTGCTGCCGCATGATGTGCATCTCTTCGACAGGACCATGGCACTGGTTGCAATCCAGTCTGGCCGCACCGACATGCACGGCATGACTGAAAAATACATGCTCGGGCAGGTTGTGGATCCTGATCCATTCCAGGTTTTCCCCCTTTTCGGCAGCTTCAATAATCTTGGCAATTTCAAATCTTCCGGAATGGGTGCCTTCCCTGATCAGGACATGGCAATTCAGACAGAGGTTGGTGGGCGGTATGCCGGCCGATTTGCTGTGGTCGGCTGTGGTATGACAGTACATGCAATCAATGCCTTGTTCCCCCACATGTACGGCATGGGAAAATTTTACCGGCTGGTCGGGGGCGTAATGTTGCTGCCTTCCCAGTCTGATGGCCTCTTCGACCACCATTTTGGCCTGCCAGCCAAAAGCCCCTAAGAAAAGGATAACCGGTACAAACCGGTAACGGATCCGCCTGATAAATATCAGTTCAATGAGTGCCCAGGTAAGTACAATCCCTAAAAACAGGAAAAGCATCAGGTTGAAGAATGTGGGCCGGGCCGATGCCGGTCCTTTGGTGGCCATGCTGTCCAGGTATGCTTTGACATGACGGAGGTCTTCATCTTCAATATTGAATTGCTGATGCACTTCGGCCATTTTGCCACCCATTGGTTCCATAACGGCATTACGGAATGATTCAAAATCCTGCCCTGCGTATTTGACAGAAATCTCCCAGGCCGACGGATTCCAGTTTAATGTATCCGTTGGGGTGAGGTTGTGGCACGAAGCACAGGCGGCATGCTTCCGGTCAAATGGCAGCAATCCTTTAAAAAAACGTTCACCTCTCCTGATGTTGTAGTCACCGGAGCCCGACTCCGCAGATCCTTTTACCGGAAGGAATAGAGACCCCAGAACTGTAATGACCAGAAATAGTAAAAGACGGCCTTGCCTGGCAGGAGCTGGAGAAATTCTGTCACGCTTTCCCATTTTGTTCAGTTAAGATTTTTAACAAAAGTTCCCGCAAATTATCGAAAGTTTTCGATATGTATATATGTCCGGGTAAAGAATTATTAAAAAAAGTGAAAATAAGTAAGGCCTGTGTAAGCCTCGAAAAATCATGTTATTTAAAATAATTCTAAAGTATTGTTTCAGAATGAATTTTACAAAGGATTATTTTTTTCGAATATTATTACTTGTTGTCCAGATTTTTGGTAATATGCTTGACCAGTTTCATGTTTTCGAAGAACTCGCGTGCAACCACCCGGAGTATAGTATAAACCGGAATAGCCAGGATCATACCGGCAATTCCGGCCATACTGCCTGCAGCCAGGATTACCAGGAAGATTTCAAGCGGATGGGCCTTAACACTGCTGGAATAAATTAAAGGTTGAAAAAGAATGTTGTCGATGAGCTGTACTACCAGAAATACCAGTACCATAAATCCCATCAGGGGCAGCGTATAATCGGTGAAGCTCATGTTAATGTTTACGGCAGCGCCTATGGTCAGGCCAATAGCTGCCCCGATCCAGGGTCCAAGGTAAGGTATGACATTAAATAATCCCGCAATCAGGCCGATTACTACAGCATGCTGAAATTCAAGCCCGACAATGGAAAGCCCAATGGTGACCAGCAGTCCGACCATAAATACTTCTAACATCAATCCCGTAAAATATCGTCTCAGCAGTGAGGAAACGGAATTCAGGATGTTCCCTGCTTTTTCTTCAAGTTCATGGGGAACAAGCAGTAAGATACCTTCTCTGAACATACCTTCATCTTTCAGGAAGAAGAAGGTAATAAACGAAACGGCGAAGAAAGTTATAACGGCATCCCCGAGAAGTCCGACTATAAACCCGACGATATTGGATACCTCGTTGATATTGAGTTTGTCTGATACCTGGTCTACCACTATCTCAAAAAATGTTTGGTTGTCGATGGTCAGTGCCTCGCGGTTGGTTATCCGGATGATGCGGTTAAGAGGTTCCTGAAGCTGGGCAAATACCGAGTCGAAGTCAATCGTCGACAGTATGGTAAATTCTTTGATCAGAAGCGGGATCATAAACCTGAAGAAGCCGATGAGTACCACCCAAAGTGCAAGAAGTGCGATAAACGCTGAAAGGGCACGCGGCATTCTGAGGTTTTTGTACCTGAGCCTGTCCAGCCATTTTACAATCGGCCTTCCTATAAATGAGAGCACCAGCGCAATCAGAATATAAGTGACGATGGCACTGAAATACCATAAAAAAAAGGCAATGATCAGTCCGCCCAGAACCATGAGTATATTCCTTGTACGATTTTTCAGATTGATCATATCGGTGAGTTTGATTTTTCAAATTTAATACATTTTTCTTCCCGGAAGCGGATTTTGTATCGCTGACGGATATCTCTGCCTGATCCACTGAATGTACCACTGAATAAGGTATGCGTTGTAGGCATTTGGCCTTTCAGGATCTGTGAAATTCATGCCGGGGAAAGATTTGCGCAGGGTAGAGGTATATTCATGGTAACCAACCGGATCTTCCATCGGATAGTACCATTTTTTGAGAAACCGGGGTGTATGTGAAATCAGCAGGCTTTTTACTGAAGAAGTTCCCGGATAAGCAGGGTTTATCTTTTTCAGGTCATGATCCACCCCGTGTTTGCTGAAAAAGTGTGTTTCCAGTGTGTGGTTATAGAGCCTGGCATGCAATCTTTGCCTGAAAGGCAGGCTCAGCATATAGCCAGTGATCTCCTTGTCGAAGAGTGGCATAAGGTGAGATAAACCTGCCCGGGTATATACCAGGGAGGAATTGCCGATAAACTTGCATTGCCTTTCTTCCTGGTCCCACCGGTCAAAATTCTGCTGGCAACTGTCTGATGCCTGAAAAATTTCCCGCAGGATGGTTCCGGTAACCATTTGTTTTTCCTTTTTCCGGAATGGCAGTGTACTGCCGAATTTTTGAATAATGGTGCGCGCGGACGCTTCCGGAGTTTCTGACAGCAGTCCGGGATACAGGTGTGAACCCCTGATGTAATCTCCCGGATGTCCCGGCAAAACAACGGTCTCTCTATCGATAAGTCCATTTCTTAAAAGATGTCTTACCGCGAAGAAATCCTGCAGGTATGGCATGGATGAAAAATGCCCGGCATATTCAGCATACGCTGAAAAATCTTCCTGCTGCGTAAATGTTTTAGTCTCCTGATCATCCAAAGGGACGAAAATGTGCTTATAACCCAGTGTTTTTGATATTTTTTCTGCCGTTATCCCGTCAGGATTGCCGGTCCGGCCCCACGTGGCACAAACCACCTTGCCTTTACCTGATTCTTTGAGCAGACAGGCCAACAGCCGCGAATCATAGCCGGCGGTAAGGGGCAGAAGCACCTGGCGATCTCCGATATGGGCAGCATATATGGCAAACCTGTCCCTTATCAGAGCTGCCAATTCCCCGGGATCTTTATCCCGTTCTCCCGGTTGTGGCATATCCTGCAGCCATGATTTAATCCGGCCGGTGCTGTGGTCAATCTGCAGGATTTCTCCCGGTCTCACCTGCCGGATGCTTTTATCTAAGGTCCGACCCCCCGGCGTCACCCCGAATGCGCGAAAATAGGTTTCCGCCGCCTGGTCTGGCTCAGTCTGCAATCCGGATTCATAAATGGCTTCAGGAATATCACTTACAATCCTGATGGAGCTTGTGACCGTGCAGAAAAGCGGGTAACTCCATGTATGCCCTGCGTATAGCCAGGTCTCGTTATCTTTTTGAACAACAATTGATAACTGCCCTCCGGTTGTCATGCAAAATCCGAGAAACCGGCTGAAATTTTCGACATGGTCTGATAAAAATTCCCACAAATCTTCCTTGTCAATCATTTTGCCTCTGGCAATACCCGTACCCGTGATGTACCGATCATCCTTTGCCGACCAGGCATAGCGCTTCAGAATAATTTCAGGTTTCATATCCATAATTTCAGGATTAGTAACGGAATTACTACCAGGATGAAAGTGACCGCCGAGAACCGGAGTGCCTTGTAAAGGTTTACATGGGCCATCTGCAGGCTGAAAACGGTAAGTGCGCTGAAGAACAGAAAGCCGGTCAGGCTGTAGAGGGCTATGGTAAGGGAGATATCCCTGAGGATTAATCCACCGGTTATAAGCGCAGCCGCCCTGAAAATGAGCATCAGGACATTGAAAAGCAGGGAAATGTTTTGTTTTTCCATGATGATCAGGATATTCGCCAGGGGTGAGCCTATGAAAACGGCGAATAGCCATGGTGCAAGCAATTGTCCTAAGGTTCCTGAGAATTCCCAGTCAGGCCCGAAGACCAGCCCGAAAATCTCCCGGCCCCAGAGGGCTAATAAGGTAAATGGGATGATTGCAGTCAGGAATTGTTTTTTGTACAGGTCGAAGGTCAGGTCCCCCAACTCTTCGGGCGACCTTTTCAGCGACTGGGCCTTCTGAACATACACGCTCCCGATGGAAATGCTGCTAAGCTGAACCGGAATGCTCAGGTACCGGTGTGAGAAGGAATACAGTCCCAGGAGGGTTCCCCCGAAGAACGGTTTGATCATAAAAACCGGTAACTGGCTGCTCAGGTAGTTCAACAACTCACCGGGCACAGAATATTTCGGAAAATTGATGTAGCGCCTGGCCAGTCCGGTTTCTTCAGAATTGAATCTGAAGGTGCGAAAACCCGATGTTTCCGGTAATCTGAAAAAAAAGATGAAGAAAGTGACAATCTGTGCTATTGTAATTCCCAGAAAAAGACCGGCCTCCGGAATGACGAAAAAGAGGGTCTGCAGAACCCCGCTGATGAGGGCGCGAACCAGTTCAAGTAACGACAGTTTTTTGAATAATTTGTTACTGATGAGGATATTGCGGATCAGCTGGAGGCCACCGAAGAAAAATGAAAAAACCGGAACCAGGAGGTACATGGTCATTTTCTGAAGGCTCATCGGGTGAGCACTTACCAGGAATACGGTTAATCCGGTCATGACCAGACCATTCACGATAAAATTGGTTTTCATCGAAAACCTGAAGAGATGCTTTTTCTGCTTCAGGTCTTCTGCCAGCAGTATGGCTCTTTCGTAACTTCCGGTGGAAAGTATGGACAACAGCGAGGCAAAACTCAGGAAGAGCAGGAAAGTCCCGAATTCAGATGGTGCATACAGCCGGGCAATGGCCAGTGCGAACAGGGCAGGGATCAGTCTGGCAGCAAAAATTCCGGTAAAGAGACCGGCAATATTCCGGTAAAACTCACTTTTTACCATATCGTTGATGTAGTTCCGGATTTTTTGCATAGTTCTGAAATGAAATCAAAAGTAAAAATAAAAAAATGTTGTTCAGCTAATTGTTAATTTTGCCCCAAACTTTAAGTCAAATGGAATATCTGTTGGATAACGGGCCGGAGGAGCAGCAGTTTCAGGAAATTCTGAAGGCCATACGGCTTTACAAGAGCGGTGAAATTGCGCAGAATATGAAAATGCGCGGGATGGGTTACAAGATGAGCTGGGGCGTTTCCATAATGGACCTGCGGGATATTTCAAAGAAATATGCACCATCTCACCTTTTGGCACTTAAACTTTGGAATAAGCAGTGGCGTGAAACCATGATCCTGGCGACCCTGCTCGATGATCCTGAAATGGTGACGGAGCAGCAGATGGATTTCTGGACGAAAAGTTTTGAGAATACTGAAATTGCCGAACAGGCATCAGCCAATTTATACTGGAAAACCCCTTTTGCCTATGCGAAAGCTTTGGAGTGGTGCCGCGGCAAAAAGCATTTCATGCACTATACGGCTGTCCACCTGATGGGCAGGCTGGCTATGATGGACAAGAAATCACCTGATGAAATGTTTGATCCTTTCTTTGAGGAGCTGGCCATCCTGGGCAAAGATCCGGCGCTTTCGACGGTTATTGAGCGGGCTGTCATCATCATGGCCCACCGGTCGGATTACCTCAGGGAACTGGCCGGAGAGCTGACCGGAATTCTTCGTGACAACGATAACCAGGTGGCCTTCAGGCTTGCAGGGGACATCGAAGCGGGTATCTGACCATGCCGGGACCTGTTAGGGCCGGTACCATGTGCTGTTTTTCCTGAAATGTTTTGATCAGGCCCGCTGGGTTAAACCACAATGGTTCCCCTGACATTTCCGTTGGGTAATATGGAATTAAGTTTTACCCTGATCAGCTGGTTAATAGCATCCGGATTATACGGTGCTTCCACCCGGATATAGTTTTCGGTAAAACCTTCCATCAGACTGCCCTGTGTTTGCTCTTCGAACAATACCCTTGCTTCTGTGCCAAGGTTCCTTTCATAAAATGCCCTGAGTTTTTTCTCCGAAAGGTTTATGTATTTCTGAGTCCTGTTCTTGCGTTCCTCAACCGGGACCTTCCATGGAATCTTCAGAGCCTGTGTGCCGCTTCTTTCCGAATAGGGGAATGCATGCAGCTGGCTTACTTCCAGGGAGTTGATGAAATCGTATGACTCCTGGAAGAGCTCCTCCGTTTCTCCATTGGTTCCGGCGATCACATCCACCCCGATAAAGGCATGAGGTGCCAGTTCCCTGATCCGGTGAATCCTCTCGGCAAACAGTCCGACTGAGTACTTTCGTTTCATCAGGGACAGAACTTCATCGGAACCTGCCTGAAGCGGAATATGGAAGTGAGGCATGATTACCTCCGATTCAGCGGCAAGCTGAATTATCTCGTCCTTCAGCAGATTGGGCTCAATCGATCCCAGTCTGAGCCGGTGCAGTCCTTCGACTTTTTCGAGTGCAAGGAGCAGATCCAGGAAATTTTCCCCCGTTGATTTACCAAAATCACCGATGTTAACTCCTGTGAGAATGACTTCCTTGTATCCCTTGGAAACAGCTTTGGCTGCCTCAGCAATGGTATTTTCGATCGTGTCGTTCCGGCTTTTTCCCCGGGCATACGGAATGGTGCAGAACGAGCAGTAATAATCGCAGCCATCCTGTATTTTCAGGAAACTGCGTGTCCGGTCGCCCCATGAGAACGAACGGTGGTAATCCTTGATATTGGCCAGGCGGGTCGTGTGCACCTCGGTAACCTCTCTTTTCTGAAGGTCACCCAGCCAGGCCGGAATATGGAACTTCTCCTGTGTCCCCAATACCAGGTCAACCCCTTCAATATGCCCGATTTCACCCGGTTTAAGCTGGGCATAACAGCCTACGACCACCACCATGGCGTCCGGATTGTTGCGAACGGCCCGACGGATTATGTTGCGGCTGTTCCGGTCGCCTGAATTGGTTACCGAACAGGTATTGATCACATACAAATCAGCCTTTTCCTCGAAGTCAACCTTCTCGAAACCCACCTCCTCCAGGGTGTGCGCAATGGTAGAAGTTTCTGAAAAGTTGAGTTTACACCCCAATGTGAAAAACGCTGCTTTTTTGCCCTGATAATTCATAATTTGTATAAAATTCGAAAAACAGCACAAAATTAGCATTTTAGCTTTTTGTGGATGCAAAGCAGGTTTTCAATACAGACAATTTTGTCTTTTTAATAATACACCATGTAGGTCGATAAATGTTATATTTGTATTTTGATCCGGAAGGAGCTTCCTGAAGGCGTTTTGAACTCCGGAATGTTTTTTGTTTAAGAGATTAACATGCGTCATATTGTTATTATATCATCTTACCTTATACTGTTGCTTACGGCTTCAGGTCTTACCGCACAGAATACTTCCGTAAAGATTGCGCTTGCCAAATATGGCGGTGGCGGCGACTGGTATTCCGATCCGACTGCGCTGCCCAACCTGATCAGGTTCTGCAACCAGGAGCTCCGGGCCAATATTCATCCTGAGCCAGCCACGGTGGATGTCGGAAGCCAGGAAATATTCAACTACCCGTTCGTGCATCTTACAGGCCACGGGAACGTGGTGTTTTCCGACAGTGATGCCCGTAACCTTCGGCGTTATCTCGAAGCAGGCGGATTTCTCCATGTGGACGACAACTATGGCATTGATCCCTATATCCGGCGGGAAATGAGGAAGGTTTTTCCGGAAAAGGATTTCATTGAACTTCCGGCCTCATATCCCATTTTTAATCAGAAATTCCATTTTCCCGACGGGCTTCCCAAGATCCATGAACACGACAATAAACCGCCCCAGGCATTCGGAATTTTCCTGAATGACCGGCTGGTTTTTCTCTATACATACGAAACCGACCTGGGCGATGGCTGGGAGGACCCGGAAGTGCACAATAATCCTCCGGATGTAAGGCTTAAGGCCCTGCAGATGGGAGCCAATATAATATCCTATGTCTTTCAGCAATAATACCGTTTATCAATAAAATAACTCATATTATGGACTGGAACGGAAACAAGGAATCGATCAACCGCGAATTTGAATTCGGCAACTTCAGGGAGGCTATTGCATTTGTCAATAAGGTGGCCGATGCCGCTGAACTGAATGACCACCACCCCGATATTCTCATTCACGCTTACCGCAAAGTGACCATTTCCCTCACCACCCACGATCAGGGAAAAGTAACGCTAAAGGATGTCAAGTTAGCCGAGATCATAGATGAAATCTATGATCTGGGACGGGAACGCTAAAAAAACGAACTGTTTTTATGAAGAAAGATATCTGTTTGCCGGCTGAATGGGCCGACCAGGATGCGGTTATGCTGACCTGGCCGCATGCCGGGACCGACTGGGCTGCCATTCTGGAGGAGGCTGAAACTACTTATATATCCATTGCCAGGGAAATCCTTAAAAGGCAGGCATTACTGATCGTCTGTGACGACCCTTCACGGGTTGCCAGTCATTTCAGTGCGGCAGAGCTGCAGTCTGTGCGATTCTTTGAACTGCCCTTCAATGATACCTGGGCACGCGACCATGGCCCCATCATCACCTTTTATGAAGGACGGACAATGGTAAACGATTTTGGTTTCAATGGCTGGGGCAATAAGTTTGACGCCCGCCTCGACGACCGGATCACTTCAGGACTGTTCAGCAAGCAGGCATTTAAGGAGGAAGCCGGCTATCTTGATTGCCGTGACTTCATCCTCGAAGGGGGCAGTATTGAATCCGACGGACTGGGCACCCTGATGACTACCGGTGCCTGCCTCCTGAACCCAAACCGCAATCCGGAGCTCAGCCAGGCAGATATCGAAGATAAACTGCGTAATATATTGGGGGCTGAAAGGATCCTGTGGGTAATGCACGGACATCTGGAAGGAGATGATACCGACAGCCACATCGACACACTGGCCCGTTTCTGCGATGAATCGACCATTGCCTATGTACAGTGTATCGATCCCGCAGATTCGCATTTCGGAGAACTGCAACGGATGGAGCAAGAGCTTAAAAGTTTCAGGCAAACCTCCGGAGAACCCTACCGCTTGGTACCCCTGCCGATGGTTTCTCCATTGTACAATGAAGATGGAGAAAGAATGGGCGCTACCTATGCCAATTTCCTGATTATTAACCATGCGGTGCTGGTGCCGGTTTATGGAACCCCCGAGGACCGGAAGGCACTCGGAATATTATCCGGAATTTTCCCCGGAAGAGAGGTGGTTGGGATCAATTGCCTACCTTTGATAAAACAAAACGGGTCGCTGCATTGTATAACCATGCAGATTCCCAAAGGCGTATTGTTATGAAGAAGAAAATATTACGGGCCGGACTGGTACAGCAGTCCAATTCTGAAAACATCCCGGAAAACCGCCGGAAGCTGGAAGAGGGAATAGCACGCTGTGCAGCAGGGGGTGCCGAACTGGTGGTACTCCAGGAATTGCACGACAGTCTCTATTTCTGCCAGACAGAGGATGTGGACCTTTTTGACCTCGCTGTGGAAATTCCGGGTGAAGCCACCAACCATTATGCTGACCTGGCCCGAAGGTATCAGGTGGTACTGGTTACCTCGCTATTTGAGCGCAGGGCTCCCGGATTATACCACAATACTGCCGTAGTCTTTGAAAAAGACGGTACCATAGCAGGTAAATACCGCAAAATGCATATTCCGGATGATCCTGCCTACTATGAGAAGTTTTATTTCGCCCCAGGCGACCTGGGATTTCAGCCGGTGGAAACCTCTGTGGGTAAACTGGGTGTCCTGGTATGCTGGGACCAGTGGTATCCCGAAGCGGCCAGAATGATGGCCCTGGCGGGTGCCGATCTGCTGATTTACCCGACGGCCATAGGGTGGGAGAGCAGTGACCCGGCCGATGAAAAGGAACGCCAGCGCGAAGCGTGGGTTACCATTCAGCGCGGACATGCCATTGCCAACGGATTGCCGCTTATCTCGGTCAACCGGACTGGACATGAGCCCGATCCTTCCGGTCAGACCAATGGGATCCGGTTCTGGGGAACCAGCTTTGTCTGCGGGCCTCAGGGGGAATTTCTTGCTGAAGCTTCCACCGGTAAGGAGGAGGTTATTCTGCAGGATATCAGTCTGGAACGAAGTGAGCAGGTCCGCAGATGGTGGCCTTTCCTGCGCGACCGACGAATCGATTGTTATGGTGACCTTACCAGACGTTTCAGGGATTAAATATTAGCGATCATTCACTATAAATTGAGAAAATATGAAGAAAACAATTATCTCTCTTGCCTTTATCCTTGTTGTTGCATTTTCGGTGAATGCACAGGATTATCGTACCGGATTGGGAATCCGCGGTGGTTTGTCGAACGGTTTGACCGTTAAACACTTCATATCAGATGTAAGTGCTCTGGAGGGTCTGCTGACCACCCGCTGGAACGGCTTCCTGTTTACAGGACTGTATGAGGTCCATGCCCAGGCTTTTGGTGTGAAAGGCTTATACTGGTATTATGGCGGTGGAGCGCATATCGGTGCCTGGAACCACCATTACAAATCAGACAGGGCTGATAACTATTCTGTTATCGGTATAGACGGAATCCTCGGGATGGAGTTCAATATCACCGAAATTCCTTTTAATATCAGTGTGGATTACAAGCCGGGTCTCAACGTACTGGGCAAGCCACTGGGCATGACCGACGAGGTTGCACTTTCTGTCCGGTATGTTTTCGGATACCGGTAATTCAGGCTATTGGGTATAAAGTTCAATCACCCGCTGAATGGCGCGCTGGCATACAGGGCAAAATTCATCGGGTGCATTGCTTTTCATGCGGCAGTCCATTACCGGACTGAAGATCCCCTTGCTCATGTAACCGCCACCTTCAAACACCCCAACGCTGTTTTTAAACCTTTCTTCCCTGGGAGTAGGTACCGGTATTCCGGCCGGAAGTATATCTTTCCACTTCGATTCAAAGTTAACCATGGTGGTGATATTGGGCTCCCATGGTTCAACCTCCAGATTGTAGAAATTTTCATAAGCCACCTCCGAATCGTAGTATTCATCACCCAATCCGGCAAACGAATGCCCGAATTCGTGCACCATGACCTTCTTTGAAAGATAGTGATCGGTGGTGGTGATTCCCAGAAAATTATAAAATCCGCCTCCTCCATACTGGCTGCTGTTGACCAGTATGAAATTATGGTCCCAGGGCACGGCGGTTAATGCGTCGTACACCGACAACATATCACTGGTCGTCAGGTACCGGTCGATGTCAAATGTGTAGAAGGTACTGTTGAATTTCGTGTTTCGGTAAATATTTCTGCCCGGAATGTCTGTCCCGCTCTCCAGTGAAGGAGTAAAAAGGGCGCTCACATTAAAGTGGTCCCGGTTGCTGTCAAACGGCGCTACTGAAAAAAGATAATCCGTCATGGCCTTCGCGTCGGCAATGAATTTTTCTCGTTCTCCGGCGGAATATCCTTCAGACAGGAATACCAGGTCTACTTTTACCGACGGATCTCCGCTGTTGATTATGGAAGTCAGATCCGGCTCTGATGAATTTTCTTTCCGGATAAAGTAATCTTCAGGATCAATGGTCGTTTCATAAACGATGTCAAAATTTCCCTGCCAGTTCCGGTGCTCGATCAGCAGCTGCACCGGTTTCAGCGGAAATGGGAAACGTACCGACTGGTAAAATGCCCTGTCCATTTTTTTCGCTTCAGCAGTGGTCTGCCATTCCTGAAACAGGGTGGCAAATCCCATCCTGAAAATCAGTTGTCCGGATTCCATGTCCGTTACCCTGAACCGATAGGTACCATAGTCGGGCTGGCCGGTCAGATTTACTTTTGAACCTGCCCAGAATGGTTCCTGCAATGTCTGTTGAGGATAAACCAGAGTGGTTTCATGGTTTCCGGCCAAAATGAAATCAAACCGGAGGGTTTTGTCACTGAAATAATCTGAAAATTGAATTTCAGCATAGGTTAAGATTGGCATTAATAAAAAGCCAAGCAGAGCGGAATAAAGCAGCCGGGTCTTCATTTTTTGTAATTTTGAGCCATAAATATAAGATCTAAAAAGAAAGAATGACACAGCAACTCTATAAATTTCTTCTGGAATTATTCAGGAACCACCAATTTTTTGATGTAGTTGCCAAACCACTGGCTGCATTTCTGTCGGTTATGGCCTTGTTGCTGTTTGCATGGCTGGCATTGATCGTTTTCAGGTTCATCATTCTCAAGGTTGTACGCAAGATAGCCCGGAAAACCAAAACCGAATGGGATGATATACTGATCCACAGGAAGGTTTTCCACAGTCTGGCACACCTGGTTCCCGCATTTATTTTCCACTACAGCGTGGGTTTTGCCAGTCCGGGAGAACAATTGCATTTATCCGGAATGTCGCCTGAGGTTCTTCAGCAGGTAACCGTGGATTATTACCCGGGATTAGCCGGGTTTCTGATGAAACTGGTAAATTTCTATTTCCTATTTGTGGCGATATATATCATCAATTCTGTGCTGAATGCCTTTAACGATATTTACCAGACCACTTCCTATTCCCAGCACAGGAGTATTAAAGGTTATATCCAACTTTTAAAGATACTGATCTATTTTCTATGCGCCATACTGATCTTCTCCATCATCTTAGGGAAAGACCCGACCGTCCTGATTGCGGGAATGGGCGCTATGGCGGCGGTATTATTGCTGGTTTTCAAGGATACGATCCTGGGTTTTGTTGCTTCTATTCAGCTTTCGGCCAACGATATGCTGAAAATTGGCGACTGGATAGAAATGCCCGGACACAAGGCCGACGGAACGGTTATCGACATCACCCTCAATACGGTAAAGGTGCAGAACTGGGACCGCACCATCACCACCATTCCCACCTATGCTCTGGTATCCGAGTCGTTCAACAACTGGAAAGGAATGGAAGAGTCGGGAGGTCGACGGATCAAAAGGGCCGTTTATATCGATGTCAACTCCATCCGGTTTTGTGATGAGGAGATGTTGAAGCGCTTGTCGCGCTGCGAGCTGATCCGCGATTATGTACTTAGCAAGGAAGAGGAAATCCGGGATTATAATCAAAAAATGAACATTTCTGAAGAAGACCTGATCAGTAAGCGACGCCAGACCAATGTGGGGATTTTTCGCAAATACCTTGAAAATTATCTGCGTAACAGTGTACGCATCAGGCAGGATATGACGTTTCTGGTCAGACAGCTGCAACCTACCGACAAGGGGTTACCGATAGAAATCTATGTTTTCAGCAAGGAAACAGCGTGGGCACTTTATGAGAATCTGCAGGCCGATATATTTGACCATGTCTTCGCGGTTATTCCGGAATTCGGGTTGAGGGTGTTCCAGGCACCTTCCGGTAATGATATCCGGGAGGCAACGGAAAATCTGCGAAAACAACACCAGTGATAAGATAAAATTTTACAATTTGTCACAATTGACAGTAAGTTTTTCGGTTTTTCTGAAAATTTGTAATAATTTTATAGATTTGCAAAACGATCTGTAAGTAAATTTTAATAATAATTTTATGAATAAGGATGATTTACAGGAGCCGATTGCAGAAATTGACGGCCTGGATGAAAAAATATTAAGACTGATCACTAAAAATGCAAGAATTCCCTTTTTAGAAGTGGCCCGTGAATGCGGCGTTTCAGGTGCTGCAATTCATCAGCGTGTACAACGTCTGTTGAATATAGGGGTCGTTTCAGGAAGTGAGTTCATCCTGAATCCCCAGAAACTGGGGTACAACACTACGGCCTATATGGGTATCTACCTCGAAAAAGCCAACTATCACCGAAAAGTGATTGCCGAGCTGGTTAAGATCCCGGAGATCGTTGAATGTCATTATACCACCGGTCAGTATGCTATCTTTATCAAAGTCCAGACAAAAACCAACAAGCATCTTAAGAAGTTGATCGATACTCAGTTGCAGGAGATTGAGGGGATTGCCCGGACCGAGACTTTCATTTCTCTGGAGATGGAATTCAAGCGGCAGGTTGAGATTGTTTAACCACAAGGATATTTTAAAGGAAGCCGGTTTTGCCGGTTTTTTTTTTTTTCGTGGAACCGGGATTCCAACCCTGATATTCTCCACTGTGCGTATGTGCCGGGAGCCTGCCATGACGACCCCGGATGACCGGGCCTGATTTGTCCATGACTAAAGGATTACGCACAAATACATAATTTTGTCAAAAAATGGGTCGCTCATTTCCTTTTTGAATACAATTTATTTACATTTGGTGGCTAAACAGGAGAAAATTATGACATTAAGAAATAATCTGGATGAAGTTGACCTTAAGATCCTGGATATCATCAGCCGGAACGCCAGGATTCCTTTTAAGGATGTGGCCAATGAAGTAGGAATTTCCAGGGCAGCAGTTCATCAGAGGGTAAACCGGATGGTCGAGCTGCAGGTGATCACGGGTTCGGGTTATTATGTAAATCCTAAAAAGGTCGAGTACCGCACCTGCACCTATATCGGCATATTTCTGGAAAAAGGAGGTATTTATGCCGATGTGGTGGCCAGGCTTAAGGATATTCCTGAAATTGTGGAATGTCATTACACCACCGGCCAGTATGCCATTTTTATCAAGGTATATGCCAAAGACAATGAGCACCTGAAGAGCATTCTCAGCGAACACATCCAGAAAATTCAGGGAGTTTCGAGTACAGAAACATTTATTTCCCTGGAAGAGACTTTCAAAAGATCATTGCCTATCTACCCCTGAGTCAGGTTTCTCTGCCTGACCGCTTCATATACCATCAGTGAGGCGGCTACGGAGACATTCAGTGACTGGATTTTTCCCAAAATGGGAATTTTAGCCAATAGGTCTGACGAACGCAGGAGTTTGTCCGAGATTCCGGTATCTTCAGAACCCATGACTATGGCTAAGGGGCCGCTCAAATCGGTATCCGTGTATATTTGGGCTGCTTTTTCTGTAGCAGCCACTACTTTGATACCCGAGTTTTTCAGAAAATCAACCGTTGTATTCAGATTGCCGGTCCGGCAAACCGGAAGAATGTTCAATGCTCCGGCCGAAGTCTTGACTGCATCCGAACCGATCCGGGCGGCTCCTTTTTCCGGGATAATCACAGCGTGCACCCCGGCACATTCTGCAGAACGGACGATTGCCCCGAAATTCCGTACATCGGTTACCTGGTCGAGAACAAGCAATAAAGGATCTTCACCCTTCTCGTAAATCTGTGGGAGGATATCCTCAATCCGGAAAAAATCAACCGGAGATATAAAGGCAAGGACACCCTGATGGTTCTTCCGGGTAACCCGGTTTATTTTTTCAACCGGAACATACTGAAACGGTATGTTGTTTTCCTTGATGAGCTGATACAGCTCTCCGAACAGTTCATTATTCAGTCCGCTCCTGAGAAGGATCTTGTCGATACTCCGCCCGGCCCTTATGGCTTCAATTACTGTCCGTGTTCCGAACAGGAAATCTTCCTTAAATCCAAATTCTTCTCTCATTACCATGTTTTTTTTGAGGTCCATTCTTCCAGTTCCAAATGCTGGTTTTCCCATTCTGAAAGGGTTTCCGACAATGCTTTCTTCAGGTCTTCATATTCCCCGAAGAAATTGCCCTCACCAATTTTCTCGGGTTGTGCTAATAAGGCATCCATTTTGGCAATACTCGTTTCAAGTTCTGCGATTTTTTGCTCCGTAGCTTCAATCCCCTTTTCGATCCGGGAAATGGCCCTGTTGATATTTTTGCGCTCTTCAAAACTGAGCTCTGAGTCTGCTGGTTTTACGTTATGCTGCTCATTTCCGTTTCCTCCTTTGTACTCTTGTGCAATATCCTTCGCTTCCAGCTCCCGTAGTGAATCCATTCTTTTACGCTGAAGGAAATCGTAAATGCCTCCCAGGTGTTGTTTTATCTTTTTATTTCTGAATTCATAAACACAGGTAACCAGGCCATCCAGGAACTCACGGTCGTGAGAAACCAGAAGAATGGTACCATCGAATTCGGCAAGAGCCTTTTTCAGGATATCCTTTGACCGCATATCCAGGTGGTTTGTCGGCTCATCTAATACCAGGAAATTGACCGGTTCCAGCAGCAGCCTGATCATGGCAAGGCGTGAGCGCTCTCCTCCGGAGAGTACGCTGACTTTTTTGTCGACTTCTTCTCCCGAGAAAAGAAAAGCCCCCAGGATGTCCCTGATTTTTGTCCTGACATCACCAACAGCAATACGGTCGATGGTTTCCAGTACAGTTAGTTTTTCATCCAGGAGCTGTGCCTGGTTCTGGGCGAAATAGCCTATTCTGACATTATGTCCAAGTTTCATTTCCCCCTGGTGTTCCAGTTCACCCATGATAATCCGGGCCAGGGTGGTTTTCCCTTCACCGTTTCTGCCGACAAAAGCGATCCTTTCGCCTTTCATTACGCTCAGGTCGATGTCGTCGAGTACCCTGAGTGTCCCGTAATCTTTGGTGATATGCCTGGCTTCGATGATAACGTTACCCGACCTGGGTGACGGTGGAAAACGAAGGTTTATCCTGGAGTTGTCCTCTTCTTCAATCTCAAGCCGGTCGAGCCGGTCGAGGGCCTTTACCCGGGACTGTACCTGCACCGCTTTCGATGCTTTGTAACGGAAGCGTTCAATAAACCGTTCTGTATCGTCGATCATCTTCTGCTGGTTACGGAACGCGGCTGCCTGCTGCTCGCGCTGTTCCTTTTTCCATTCGATGAAAGCCGAATAGTTCATCTTCTGGTCTGAGATTCTTCCCAGCGAGATTTCTATGGTCCTGATGGTGATGTTATCCAGGAATGCCTTGTCGTGGGAAACCAGCACCACGGCTCCCCGGTAATTTTTCAGAAAGTCCTCGAGCCATTGAATGGACTCGATGTCGAGGTGGTTGGTAGGTTCATCAAGCAGGAATACATCCGGTCTTTTCAGCAGTAGTTTGGCCAGTTCAATACGCATTCGCCAGCCGCCGCTGAATTCTGACGTAGGCCGCTGGAAATCACTGCGTTCAAACCCAAGTCCGGTCAGAGTCTGCTCCATTTCTGCCTCATAGTTATCGCCGCCAAGCAGGCGGTAATGGTCACTTTTTTCATGGGCCAGGTCGATCATTTGGAGATAGTCTTCACTGTGGTAATCTTCCCTCACCGCAATCTGGTGATTGAGGGATTCAATCTCTGCCTGTAACTGGAGAAGGTGTTCAAAAGCCAGTTTGGTCTCCTCGATGACGGTCCGGTTATCAGACAACACCATCTGCTGCGGCAAGTAACCGATCGTTACCTCTTTGGGCATCGAAATCCTGCCTGCCGAAGGGGAAAGCTTCCCGGCCATCATTTTCAGCAAGGTGGTTTTTCCTGCCCCGTTTTTGCCGGTAAGGCCAATGCGGTCACGCGGGTTGATCAGGAAACTGATTTCCTTAAAGAGTTCGAAACCTCCGAAGTTCAGCGATATTTTGTCGATCGAGATCATGTTTGCAATCAAAGGGGGCAAAGATAGTGAAAAGATGGAAGGTTACGGTGCTTAATTCATATGACCATGAGCCGCCATGATTCTGCTCCTTCAGGTTTATAATGCTTCCTGGATGGGTTGCATTTAATTACCGAAAGGCCAAATATAGGGCACGAGGGTAACTGTAACAATAAATGACACCAGATTCAGGGGAATGCCTATCACAAGATAATCCTTGAACCGGTAGTTCCCGATACCCTGAACGATCAGGTTGGTCTGGTAGCCGATGGGTGTTGAAAAACTGGCTGAAGCGGCTACAGCTATGGCAACGAACAACGGTTTTGGGTCGATACCTATCTGATTGGCAGCCGATAGTGCGATGGGAAATACCAGGGCAGCTGCCGCATTATTGGTAATGATCTCGGTAAAGATGGTGGTTATCAGGTATACCGCTGCGAGCACCCCGATGGGGCCGAATGACTGTGAAAAATTGATGGTTGTGCGGGCTAATGCATCGGCTGCTCCCGAATTTTGCATCGCCTTGCTTATGGCCAGCGACATGGCAATGGTAATCAGGATATCCCATGAAACTACCTTGGTATATTGCTGGGCCGGGAGTATTTTCAGCCACACCATCAGAACAGCAGCCAGTGCAGCGAAGTAAAACATGTCAAAACTGATATCTCTTGGCGTATAGATGTATTTGCCAAAAGTTGCTCCGGCAATCATAATCAGCAGAATACCCAGGGAAATCCATCTTTTTGCAGCCCCGTTCGATGAACTGTGTTCCCCGATGTAGGAGGTCAGGTAAAAAATCTTGGAATCGCCCCAGTTTTTAATGAATTTGTCGTCGGTGAGCAATACCAGGTTGTCACCGGGCTTCAGGCGCAGATGTCCCAGGTTCGAGGTAAGACGTTCCCCGTTACGGTGTATAGCCAAAACGACGGCCTTATAATGTTCTACAAAGTTAAAGTCGCTGATGGTCTGGCCTATTCCCGGAAACCGCGGGGCAATAACCGTTTCGTACTGCCGGAGTTCCGACTTCGGGATAATTCCCTTCAGTTCGTCTATTCCCCTGAGTTTTACGCTGTCAAGTGTCAGGATCTGGTTCAGACTGTCGGATTTACCTGCCATAAGCAGGATATCGTGTTCCCGGATAACAATTCCTTCGCCGTTGGGTGATAGTGTTTTTCCTTCTCTTTCTACGGAATGAAGGATCAGGTTCTTTAATTCCCTTATACGCCCTGTCTTGAGGGTTTGTCCGATGAGCGGACTGCTCTTTGTTACTTCGAGGTCATAAAAATATTCCCGGAAATCGCGTGAGGGTTTGTTGAACTTGATCTTTTTCCCGGGCAGGAGCCAGTTCCCGAAGACGGCTACATATATGGTTCCGATAACCAGAATGGGAACTCCGATTTTTCCCAGTTCAAACATGCTGAACCCGTTTTGTCCGTTATCGATCATGAGCCCGTGAACAACCAGGTTGGTGGAGGTTCCGATCAGGGTACACATTCCGCCGAATATGGTTGCGTAAGAAAGCGGAATAAGAAACTTCTGGGAGGAAAGGTTCAGTTTTTCGGCCCATTTTTTTATCATGGGGCCAAAAATGATAACGATCGGCGTATTATTCAGGAAAGCAGATAAGAGGGAAACCGGCAGCATGATCCTTGGCAGCATGAAGGGAATCCGGCCTCGCCGGCGCGGCAGAAAAAACTGCGCAAAACGGTTGAGGGCGCCGGTTTGCCTGATGCCTTCACTTACCAGGAACAGGACAGCCACGGTGAGCATCCCGATATTGGCAAAACCGGCCACAGTTTCATATGCTGTAATGATACCAAATGCCATCATGATCGCGGCTGCAGTGAACAGCACAAGGCCCGGACGTAGCATCTCCCTGGCCAGCGCCACGATCATCAGCAGGATGAGGGTAACTACAATAAATCCGTCAAGAGTCATATTTAATCAGGCTTTCCGGTTTATCAGGCTGTCAGCTGAAAAAATTTCTGGGAAGCAAAATAACCTGATATTCCTCAATTTTCCTAATACTGTGTTAACGAAACAGGGCTTAAAGCAACTTTTTTTAAGAAAATTGAAATAATTGCCTTCCGATATTTGTATGAAAAAAAAAATGTTCTACTTTTGCACCCGCGTTTGAAAAACAAACGACCATTGAGGATGACTCAGTAGCTCAGCTGGTAGAGCACATCCCTTTTAAGGATGGGGTCCTGGGTTCGAATCCCAGCTGAGTCACCAAAATTTGAAAAGACCTGCAGAAATGCAGGTCTTTTTTTTTGTGCTCCCATCCAATTTTCTAACTTCGCAGCTGTCAAGAATCTGAACCGAAACCGGCTGTTGTCGTATGCTTTTTAACTCATCTGTTTTTCTGATATTCCTCTTAATGGTCTTTGCGATCTACTGGAAAGTGGCGCCGTCAAGACCTGTCGCAGGTAAGGTTGTCCTCCTGGTCAGCAGCTATGTTTTCTACGGATGGTGGGACTGGCGCTTCCTGATCCTGATCGCTTTCAGTTCCGGCTCTGATTTCCTGATCGGAAAGTACCTGTACAAAACAGAAAACCGCCAACACCGTAAATGGTTACTCTTTCTGAGTGTCTTCCAGAATATCGGGATCCTTTTTGTATTTAAGTACTTCAACTTTTTCATCGATTCCCTGCAGTCCATTACCGGACAGTCCTTACCGGATGGCTGGAATTCCCTTCATATAATCCTTCCTGTAGGGATCAGTTTTTATACCTTCCAGACCCTGAGCTACACCCTCGATATATATTTCAGAAAACTGGCCCCCACGCGAAGTGCCCTCACTTTTTTTACGTTTGTCTCATTTTTTCCGCAACTGGTAGCAGGCCCCATTGAAAGGGCTGGTAACCTGCTGCCACAATTCGGACGGCAACCCCGGTTTTCATACGATTCGGCCACTGCGGGCCTGAAACTGATGCTCTGGGGATTTTTCAAGAAGATGGTTATCGCCGACCAATTAGCCGTTGGGGTTAATGCAGTGTACGGGCAGCCAGAAAGCTATTCGGGGCTGATGGTTCTGCTGGCCACTTTTGCTTTTGGTTATCAGATCTACTGTGATTTCTCGGGATATTCGGATATCGCCATCGGTACGGCCATGTTGTTCGGGATCAGGTTAATGACCAATTTCAGGACTCCCTATTTTGCCTTGTCCATCCGGGATTTCTGGCAACGCTGGCATATTTCACTGTCCACCTGGTTTCGTGATTACCTATTTATTCCATTGGGAGGAAGCAGGGTCCCCAAAGTCAAATGGATCCGTAATGTACTGATTACCTTCACTGTTTCAGGGCTATGGCATGGCGCAGCCATTACGTTTGTTTTATGGGGATTGTTCCATGGTGTGATGTACGCGGTTGAGAAAGCAGTTTCGCCTTTGCTGAAGATACCCTTGAAAATAAAAAGGTTTTCAGGATGGCTATTTACATTTTTTGCCGTAAACCTGGCCTGGTTGCTGTTCCGGGCTGAAAACAAAGAACACCTGAGCCTGTTGCTGCAGAAGATATTCCGGTGGGAATCTCCTGTTGTTTCAGAATGGCATGAGCTTTTTTTAACCGGTGGGGTCCTTAATGAAACCAGCCGGATGATGATTTTGGCTTTTCCATTATTCCTGCTTATCGAATATTTTATACGGAGTATGTCATTTGACCGTTTATTGTCAGGTTCACCAGTAGCTGTACGTTGGGGTTTCTACTATTTATTGCTGATGATGATTCTTTTTTTAGGGGTGCTTAATTCTGCTCCCGAGTTTATCTATTTCCAATTCTGATGAGAAAATTTCTGCGACATATGGCTGTTTTCTGTTTTCCGTTACTGGCCGGAGTGGCTCTGCTGTTCAGTGTGAATCCGGATAAGCAGTTCACATACCGGTTTGTTAAGGGAGAATGCAGCAACAGGGCGTCCTGGATTTACGACCGGATTTTTTTGGCTGAGAAGGAGTTGGATATTCTCTTTTTGGGGGCATCCCAGACTGCTGCCACCGTGGATGACGCCTTCATCGAAAAATGGCTCACGGAAAGCGCAGGAAGGCCGTTAAGTGTCGTTAATATGGGGTATTGCCGTGGAGGCAGGGATATTCAGTATGTGATGCTGAAAGATGTTTACGTTCATAAAAAGCCCGGACTGCTGGTCATTGAAGTGACTGAAGAAGAGCCGAAGAAAAGCCATCCGGTGTTTCCGTACCTCGGTGAGGGCAGAGATCTTTTCGGATCGGCGGTATTTTTCAATCAGCGCTATCCCCAGGCCCTGTGGAAAGGCCTTGTTATACGGTTTGAATATGTGAAACGGTTGATCTTCAGGAGTCCGGCTGAAGCAGGAAGCCACAGTGCTGATCATGGTTTCTTTCCTTCTGAGGCAACCGCTGACGAAGCAGTTTTATCGCAGAACAGAAGTACCTGGACTAATCGGCTTGCACGCCGGAAATCTTTACTTTTACTTAACATGGAGACACGGTATTCGAGGCACTATCTGGAGAAAATGGTTTCCATGGCTGAAGCAAACCGGAGTAAAGTGATATTCTTATATATGCGTGAATCGGGGAGCGGGCTTCAGGAGCCGGTGATGGCAGACTATTACCGCTCCATAGCTCCGGTTCTTATCCTTCCTGATAGCGTATTTGCAAACCCGGCAAACTGGAGTGATGCCATGCATCTGAATACCAGTGGGGCAGCTCTGGCATCGGAATTTATCGCAGAACAGTTGGCTCGTCAGATGGCTCTGTCAGGTTCCGATTAACCCATCGTTGTGCTGGTTGACCTTACCGTAAAAATTCTATCTTTGCCGGCTGTAGAAAATTCTGTTATACATTTATATTACGTATGAAAGATTACTCTCTCACAAACCTGCAGGAGCTTGAGGCGGAGGCTATCCATATCATTCGCGAAGTGGCGGCTGAGTTTCAGAATCCGGTGATGCTCTATTCCATAGGCAAGGACTCTTCGGTAATGGTAAGGTTGGCTGAAAAGGCTTTTTATCCGGGCAAGGTCCCTTTTCCGCTCATGCATATCGATTCCAAATGGAAATTCCGCGAAATGATCGAATTCCGGGATAACTATGCCCGTGAAAAGGGATGGGACCTGATCGTTCACTTCAACGAAGAAGGTTTCAGAAATGGCGTGGGACCCTATACCCACGGGAGCAAGGTCCATACCGATATCATGAAAACACAGGCCCTGCTGCATGGTCTGACGAAATATGGATTCGATGCGGCCTTTGGAGGAGCCCGCCGCGATGAGGAAAAGTCTCGTGCAAAGGAAAGGATTTTTTCATTCAGGGACAGATACCACCAATGGGATCCCAAGAACCAGCGGCCTGAATTGTGGGACATTTACAACGCCAAGGTTCACAAAGGAGAGTCTATCAGGGTGTTCCCGCTGTCCAACTGGACTGAACTCGACATCTGGCAATATATCCGGCTGGAAAATATTCCGATCGTTCCGCTCTATTTTGCCAAGGAACGCCCGATCGTTGAAGTCGACGGGAACCTGATCATGGTGGATGACGACCGGATGCCTGAAGAACTGCGGAAAAAAGCCAAAATGCGCATGGTAAGGTTCCGGACCCTTGGCTGTTATCCTCTTACCGGTGCGGTGGATTCTGAAGCCGATACGATTGAGAAGATCGTCGAGGAGATGATGACCGTTACCAAATCGGAGCGTACCACCCGGGTAATCGACTTCGATCAGGAAGCGAGCATGGAGCAGAAAAAGAGAGAGGGGTATTTTTAACCACGCGATATCTTTTCCTGATATCGTGTTGGCTGATCCTTGATCCGGCCAGATTCAGCAGGAATGATTTCAGCTATAGTTAATTACATCCTCCAGTTGAAGAAATTAATAAACGGATATAAAAAACAGTTGCAAATATGTCTACTTTACCTTCCTCCCCGGCGTCATCGCTGGATATCTTTTCCTTCCTTGACCAGGACCAGAACAAGGATCTTTTACGGTTTCTGACCGCCGGATCGGTAGATGACGGAAAATCGACGCTTATCGGCAGGCTGTTGTTCGACAGCAAAAAGATTTACGAGGACCAGCTCTCAGCGTTGGAGCGGGACAGCAAGCGAGAAGGGCATGCCGGCGATGATATCGATTACGCACTGCTTACCGACGGACTGAAGGCAGAGCGCGAACAGGGTATTACCATTGATGTGGCTTACCGCTATTTTTCCACTTCAAAACGGAAGTTTATTATTGCCGATACACCCGGACATGAACAATATACCCGGAATATGGTCACCGGTGCCTCCACCGCCAACCTGGCCATCATCCTCGTGGATGCCACAAAGGGTATCATTACCCAGACCCGGCGCCATACCTTCCTGGTTTCCCTGCTGGGTATCAAGCATGTTATATTAGCCGTTAACAAGATGGATCTTGTTGACTACAACCAGGATATCTTTGACTCGATTTGCGAGGACTATAAGAGTTTTGTCACACAGCTTGAAATCCCGGATATCCATTTTATTCCTCTGTCGGCACTCAAAGGCGAGAACGTGGTGGAGCCATCGGCCAAAATGCCCTGGTACCATGGGAAAAGCGTACTTGAACACCTCGAGAGTGTGCATGTCAGCAGTGACCGCAACTTTATCGACCTGAGGTTCCCGGTTCAGTATGTTTTGCGGCCGGATAAAGATTTCAGGGGCTTTTCGGCACGAATTGCTTCAGGAATCATCAGAAAGGGCGACCGGGTAACGGTGCTTCCCTCGATGAAAACATCGACTGTAAGTTCAATTATCACCTATGAAGGTGAACGTCAATATGCGTTTCCGCCTCAGTCGGTAACCCTGACACTCGAGGATGAAATTGACATCTCGCGGGGAGACATGCTGGTTCATGCCGACAATATGCCCAGGGTGGAGCGCCATTTCGAGGCTATGCTGGTCTGGATGGATGAGAAGGCCATGGACCGTGCCACACAGTTTTATTTAAAGCATACTTCACTTACCACCAAAGCCAGGATCGACGACATAAGGTACAGGGTGGATGTCAATACTCTTGAAAAAACTGAAATAGAGCGTTTTCACCTCAATGACATCGGCAGGGTAGTGATTACCACGACCAAACCCCTGTTTTTTGATCCCTACAGAAGAAACCGCCAGACAGGCGCCTTTGTACTGATTGACCCGGTAACCCACAATACCTGTGCGGTGGGTATGATCATAGACCGGCTGGACTCCGGCAGGTTGCCTTCCAGGATAACCGATATGGACAGGGAGCATATTGCCGCAGGAAGATCACTGGTTAAGGATGAAGAACGCAGTTTAAGATATAATCAAAGGGGAGCCACCTTCTGGATTACCGGCCTGCATGGTTCGGGGAAAAATGAGCTTGCCTTTGCCTTTGAACGTCAGTTATTTGCGAAGGGAGCCATCGTGGTGAGCCTCGATGGAAGCTCGGTACGTTCGGGTCTAAGCCGTGAGCTGGATTACTCTCCGGCCGACAGGGCCGAACACCTCCGTCGTGTAGCCCATGTTTGCCGGCTGCTTAACGATCAGGGGATTATTACTGTATGCTCGTTTATTTCTCCTGACGAGAGTATACGGCAGCAGGTGGCTGAGATTATCGGAAAGGAAAGGTTTCATCTGGTTTTCATGAAGGCATCAATGGAATATTGCCGGAAAAACAAGCCCGATTTATATGAAAAGGCTGAACAAGGGCAAACCTCATGGTTGCCCGGAATTGATATGCCATTTGATGAACCGGACAATGCCTGCTTTGTGTTTGATCCTGTGCAAAATGCTGTTAATGTGGATGTTTTGGTTGATTATACTTCCTCTGAGCATATATTTCCCCTGAAATAATGCCGGAGGTTTAACTTTACTTTAAATAATGGCCGGCAGTTCTCCCGTAGTAGATAAACCGCACATTTTAGACTAATTTAGCATTCTTGTAATTGAAAACCAAAAAAAGAAAGAATATGATCATCAGTCCATTACAACAAGAAAGGGCAAGGTACCAGCCAAAACTCCCCAAATCTCTCAGGGGTGCCGTAAAAGTGGTTGCCGGTGAAAAAACCCAGTCGGTTGCCGACCAGGATGAAATTGCCAGGTTGTTCCCCAATACCTATGGCATGCCATTGATAACCTTTGAGGAAGGCGGCGAACAAAACGCTTCAGGTCCGGTAAACGCCGGCGTAATCCTTTCGGGCGGCCAGGCCCCCGGCGGGCATAATGTAATTGCCGGGATATTTGACGGTATTAAAAGGATTCACCCCGACAGCAAACTGTACGGTTTCCTGGGCGGGCCCGGCGGACTGGTTGACCACAAATACATGGAAATCACCGCTGAATATCTCGATGACTTCAGGAATACCGGTGGATTTGATATTATCGGTTCGGGACGTACTAAACTTGAAGAGACCGAACAGTTTGACAAAGGTCTGGAGGTTCTGAAAGAGCTGGATATCAAAGCGCTGGTTATTATTGGCGGCGACGACAGTAATACCAATGCCTGTGTGTTAGCCGAATACTATAAGGCGAATAACGCCGGTGTTCAGGTGATTGGTTGCCCGAAAACCATAGACGGTGACCTGAAGAACGAGATGATCGAAACCTCTTTCGGTTTTGATACGGCCACAAAAGTTTATTCTGAATTGATCGGAAACATTGAAAGAGATTCAAATTCGGCTAAAAAATACTGGCATTTCATCAAACTGATGGGACGCTCAGCTTCCCACATCGGTCTTGAATGTGCCCTGAAAACCCAGCCTAATGTATGTCTGATCTCAGAAGAAGTGGCTGAAAAGAAACAGACCCTTCATGAGATTGTTGATAATATTGCTGATGTTGTTGCCCTGCGTGCCTCCAAGGGAGATAACTTTGGTGTCGCACTGATCCCCGAGGGGCTGATAGAGTTCATTCCCGAAATGAAAGTGCTTATCGGTGAATTGAATGACCTGCTCGCTGAAGGTTCCGAAACGGAAGCCGGTTTTAAAGCATTGGCAGGGGATGAAGAACGCCGTGAATTTGTAGCCGGAAAACTTTCTGATGCTTCAGCTGCCTTGTTCAGGTTCCTCCCGGCCGGTATTGCCAAACAGCTTACTGCCGACCGCGACCCGCACGGAAACGTCCAGGTTTCGCTTATCCAGACCGAAACCCTTTTAGGGGATATGGTTAAGGTGCGTCTCAAAGAGATGAAAAAGGAAGGTACCTTTAAGGGAAAATTCAGTACCCAGTACCATTTCTTCGGATATGAAGGACGATGTGCAGCACCTTCCAATTTTGACGCCGATTATTGTTATTCATTAGGCGTAACAGCATCGGTACTGATCGGGCAGGGTAAAACAGGTTACATGGCATCGGTAAGAAACCTTACTGCTCCTGCTGAAGATTGGATCGCAGGAGGTGTGCCGGTTACCATGATGATGAACATGGAACGCCGTCATGGCCACATGAAACCGGTCATCCAGAAAGCATTGGTGGAACTCGACGGGGCCCCGTTCAGGTATTTTGCCGAAAACCGCAGGAAATGGGCTGAAGAGACCTGCTTTGTATATCCGGGACCTATTCAGTATTTCGGGCCATCTGCAGTATGTGACCAGCCAACCATGACACTTGAACTGGAAAAGAATAAGTAATAAGACCTTATTGATACAGAAAGGCGGCCCCGTTTCCGGGACCGCCTTTTTTTAATGGTAAAATTTGCGTTGCTTTTATCTATGAGGTTTTATTTACTTAAAAACTAGCTGAAATATGGATGACCGGCCTGGGATTTACAAATCTCGCGGGCACTGAAACGACCTCATATCCGCGTCGGTGGTGTACAAACCAGACATTTCCGTACCTGAAGTATGGCCTGCCGCCAATGTGAACCAGTACCGAGCCGTTTGGCAACTGCGGGAAGATCATACCGTACGGGCTTTCTACCCAGATGTAACCGATCCCGTTGTGATAACGGTAGAAGTGGTCGTTGTAAAAGTAGAACCTTGATGAACTGGTGTGAAAAACTACCGGTTTCCCTTTGAAGTGCTTGACCGTGTGTCCATACTTCGGCACGTAACGGTAGTGTTTGTTACCATGGAAATGATTCGGTACCCTGGCTTTTACCGGAACCGCTTCGGCACGGTATTTACGGTTGTCTTCAACCCGGCGGACTTCCCTTTTATAAGCATCTCTCTGATTGATTTCACGGTTTACCGGGCGATATTCTCCTTTGTTGCGGGCGTATTCCCTTGAATCATTTTTCTTTTCAAAACCTTTGGTTTCTTTTTTCTCATTTTTGTTTCCGCGATTATCATTTTGATTACCGCGGCCCGGTTGACCGGCTGCTGCGAACACTGCGCCCATCAGTACGATGGTTACCAACAGTTTAATTTTTCTTGTATTCATGGCTTCAATTATTTGATGTTAATCTTCGGTGCGGATCCATTAACCTGAAGAACTTATTTGCGTTTTTGCAAAGGTTGTGCCAGAAATTATAGTCGGGAAACTGGTACTCAGATTTGACTGATTTTTAGTATTTTTGCGCCATAATTAATAATTAATACATCAACGTTTGAGCAGGATCCTTGCGATTGATTACGGCCAAAAGAGAACCGGTCTTGCGGTTTCAGACCCAATGCAGATAATTGCATCACGGTTGGAAACGATTCCGACTGCTGAGATCTGGAAATTTCTGGAGGATTATTTCCGCAGGGAAACAGTGGAAAGGGTTCTGGTCGGTTACCCTGTACAAATGAACAATCAGCCGTCGGAGGCGTTAAGGTTTATTAATCCGTTTGTCAGGGCGTTTACCAGAAAATATCCCGGAGTCAGTGTTGAACTGGTGGATGAAAGATTCACCTCGAAGCTTGCACACCAGGCCATGCTGGATGGCGGTCTGAAAAAGAGCGACCGGCGGAACAAGGCTCTGGTAGATGGCATATCTGCTACGATTATCCTTCAGTCCTGGCTTGAACAAAAAAGAAATGAACGATGATTTACCCGGTAACAGTGTATGGTGATTCTGTACTAAGGAAAGTGGCGGAACCCATTGGCCCCGACTACCCCAATCTGCCAGAGGTCCTTGAGAATCTCTGGGAAACCATGTATCACGCCGATGGGGTAGGATTAGCCGCTCCTCAGGTCGGACTGCCCATCAGAATATTTGTAATAGATGCCAGCACGGCGGCAGACGATGAGCCCGGACTGCAAGAGTTTAAAAAAACATTTATCAATCCGGTCATTCTTGAACGCACCGGTGAACCCTGGGCTATGGAGGAGGGGTGCCTGAGCCTTCCTGAAATCAGGGAAGATGTTGCCCGGCCCGAAATGGTAAAGATCCGTTATCAGGATGAAAATTTCAAGGAATTCGAGGAGGTATACGGGGGATTTGTTGCCAGAGTGATTCAGCATGAATATGACCATCTGGAAGGAATCCTTTTTATTGACCATCTCTCATCCCTCCGCAGAAAACTTCTTCGCGGTAAACTGAATAATATCGCCAAAGGCAAAGTACAACCTCATTATAAAATAAAGGTTCCTTTGAGATAGTCCGGTCAGTTTTTTTCTTATTTTAGCCTTTCTTAACCCTCAGATGTATGATACAGAATTTTCTGCAGCGATCTCCCTTTGTGCGTGCAGTAATCCCTCTGGCTGCAGGGATTTCGCTTGCACATAACCTTGGACTGGAGTCAGGTGATGTGTTTTGGGCTGTCGTTCCCGCACTGTTTTTTATTGCCGCTCTAACTGCTTACCGTGGAGGATTCCTGAGAAATGCCCTTTCCGGGGCAATCTTCAACCTTTTTTTTCTGGTAAGCGGAATGGCCGTTTATTCCATCCAAAGCGCAAAGCCCGTCTTGCCTGTGGCAGATCGCTATCTGGCCAGGATGGAGGAAAATCCCGAAAAACGGGTGTCTGGTTACCGGGCTGAAATGACTGTAATGGCTGTCATAAGGCAGGATACCGTCATGTCACACCAAGAGCGGGTTATGGCTTATTTTAGTGCTGCCGACAGTCTTGTGATACCCGGGACAGGTCAGCTGATTACTTTTTCTGAGTCTCTTTCTGATATTGTAAACGATGGCAATCCCTATGGTTTCGATTACAGCGGGTATATGAAGCGCCGACGAATCTTTCGTCAGGTCAGGTTAATGCCTGGTGAATGGTCAGTCGCCGGGCAGGGTATCCACCAAACTGCCGGCATCCGGGCTGAGATGGTAAGAGCCCGACTGATATCGGTATATGAAAGGAGCGGACTTTCGGGCGACAAACTTTCGGTTCTTTCGGCCTTAACCCTGGGCTACCGCAAAAATCTGGATCCGGAGGTCAGACAAACCTTTTCCAATTCGGGAGCTATGCATGTGCTTGCGGTTTCGGGATTGCATGTCGGAATCATTTTTTTGGCATTTAGGCTGTTGTTTTCCTTTCTGAAGAGATCTGCTGCGGGCAGGGTCGTCTTCCTGTCGGCAGCTTTGGCTGTTCTCTGGGGTTATGCCTTTATTACCGGGATGTCACCGTCGGTACAGCGTGCCGCACTGATGTTTTCGCTGGTTCAGGTGGCAGATATGTTCAGAAGGCCGGTCAATATTTACAATACCCTTGCGACGTCGGCATTTCTGCTTTTGTTTTTCAGGCCTGCACTGCTTTTTGAAGTCGGTTTTCAGCTTTCCTATTCCGCTGTTATCGGCATCGTCTACTTCCAGCCCAAAATGGCTGCACTGATCAAAACCCGATACCGTCTTGCCGGATATTTTCGCGATCTGCTAACGGTCTCGGTGGCAGCTCAGTTAGGGACCTTCGCTTTCAGCTCCTTTTACTTTAATCAGTTCCCGGTCTGGTTCTGGATAACCAACCTTATAGTCATTCCCGGCGCTTTTGTCCTGGTAATGTTGGCAGCCGGCACTCTTCTCCTTTCTTTCTGGCCGGTCTTGGCTTCATGGCTGGCCTTATTGGCAGGTGAAGCAGTCGGGTTTATGCTGAAGTTTCTGAAATGGGTCGAATCGCTGCCGGGATCTGTTTTTTCCGGGTTCTTTTTTAATGAGGTTTCCCTTTTTCTTTTTATTTCAGTTCTTTTTATGATCGTTATGCTTGTGGAATCAAAGAGAAAAGTTTATCTGTTCATGCTATACGGGTTGGTAATTATGTTTGCTCTGAACAGTGCAGGCCTGCGCTATGCCGCAAGCTCGGGTGCGGAACTGATCGTTTACCGGCATCATGAGCCTTTGGTGCACATCATAGATGGTCGGGACAATTATCTGCTGGTCAGGGAAGAGTCATTACCCGGATTTGTGGTGCCTTTCCCTGTACAAAATGTTCTGAAAGCCAAAAACCTTCACCCTCCCCATATCTTGTCATTTGATGCGAACCATACCGGATGCTCATTCCTGTTGGAGAAAAGCATGCTGATCTTTGGCAGACGGGTGATTGCCCTTCCCGGGGCACCGGAAACCCTGCTCAGGACTATGGCCCCTGATTTTGTCATGGACCATCAGGGAAGGCGCCGGTTTTCAGACCTGCCCGGAAATTCCGTACGGATAATCTTCCGGAGCAGCAAGGTGGACGATATTTTACCTTATTATGAACTCTCGTCCGAAGGAGCCCTCCGGATACGAATATAAAGTATTGGTGATCTGTTGTCTGCGCAGGTGCACAAATGATGGCTTCGATTGTATACTGTTTTTTGACCAACCTATCGCTTTTATGTGTTATTTTGTCATCGATATCCTATAAGTATATGAAAGTAGTAATAGCAGGAGCAGGTGAGGTGGGAACACACCTTGCCCGGATGCTGAGCCGGGAGAATCATGATATCGTGTTGCTGGATGATGATCCTGAGAAGCTGGCACAAATAAGCCGGGATGTTGACTTACTTACGATCCCGGGTTCAGCCCATTCCTTCACGGATCTGAAACAGACCGGACTGAACAAGGCGGATCTTTTCATTGCCGTAACGCCTTTCGAAGAGCGGAATGTCTGGGCCTGTGCTATGGCAAACTATCTTGGCGTAGGCCGTACTATTGCGCGGATAAACAATTCAGAATATCTCCAGGAGCGATACCGTGAGAAACTACGCAATCTGGGTGTACATGAACTAATCTATCCGGAGAGTCTCGCCGCCAAAGAAATCGTCTCCTCGGTAAAACTGACCGGGACAAGGCAAATGATTGAGTTTTCGGGAGGCAAATTGGTATTGCTGGCCATAAAGATAAGAGGCAATGCTCCGATTGTGAACCATACGCTCGAGGAATTGTCGCACCGCATTAAGGATATCCTTGCCGTGGCCATCAAACGGGGCAAGGAGACTATTATCCCAAGCGGAAAAGATTATATAAGGAACGGGGATATTGTCTTTTTTGTAACCAACCGCTCGGCCCAGCATATGGTTTTTGAACTGGCCGGAAAGGAACTTTATGAAATCAAGAACATCATGTTCCTGGGCGGAAGCCGGATTGCGCAGAAGACCATCGAGAAACTGGGTGACCAATACCGGATCAAGGTAATTGAGGAAAGTAAGGAACGATGTGAACAGATTGCTGATCGCTTTGAAAATGTGCTGGTTATTAACGGAGACGGCCGGGATATGGAATTGCTCAAAGAGGAAGGCCTGGAGAAAATGGATGCCTTCATTGCCACAACGGGGAGTTCAGAAATCAACATGCTGTCGTGCCACCTGGCCAAATCTTACGGAATAAAACGAACAGTTGCCGAAGTGGAGAATTTTGCATTCATGGGGATTGCGGAAGGTATGGATATAGGTACCCTGATCAACAAGAAACTGATAGCAGCCAGTTATATTTACCGTTTTACCTTGAATGCAGAGATCTCGACCGTGAAATGCCTTACTGCCTCAGAGGCAGAGGTTTTTGAGTTTGTCGCCAAACCGGGTGCCAGAATTACCCAAAAACAGGTAAAAGACCTGGATTTTCCAGCTGAGGCAAAAATCGGAGGCATAGTTAGGGATAACCAGGGATATGTAGCCGATGGGAGCACTCAGGTAATGGAAGGAGACAAAGTAGTGGTGTTTACCATGCCATCGGGCATTAAGAAACTCGAAAAATTCTTCAAGTAATTGTTCATCTTCAGATTATGAACCTAAAGATCATTTTTCGGGTATTAGGACTTCTTCTTGTCGTGGAAGGTCTGTTTATGCTCGTTTCCATGGGGGTAGCTCTATATTTTGGTGACGGTGATGCACCTGCATTCCTGTATTCGGCTCTGATTTGTATCTTGCCAGGAGTGCTGATATCATCGTTAACAGGCAGCAATTCCAGGATTATTACCAAAAGGGAGGGATTTATGATCGTTACCCTGGTTTGGCTGGTTTTCTCCCTGGCTGGCAGTTTGCCCTACATTCTGAGCGGGGCAATTCCTGATTATACCAATGCCTTTTTTGAAACCATGTCGGGATTTACCACCACAGGTTCTTCCATTTTAGAGAATATTGAGGAAATGCCACATGGAATATTATTCTGGAGAAGCCTTACCCAGTGGTTAGGTGGTATGGGAATCATCGTGCTGACATTATCTGTGATGCCAATATTCGGAATCGGGGGAATGCAGCTTTTCACTGCCGAAGTACCAGGTCCGACCCCCGATAAGATCAGCCCCAAGATTCACCAGACTGCAAGGGTTCTGTGGGGATTATATGTGGCTTTCACCACGCTTCAGTTTATCCTGCTCTGGCTTGGGGGGATGTCCTGGTTCGACAGTATATGCCACTCTCTGACCACCCTGGCAACAGGCGGGTTTTCGACCAAACAGGCCAGTATAGCCCATTGGGATTCAGCCTACATACAATATGTGATCATTTTTTTTATGATACTCGCGGGGACAAATTTCTCCCTTACTTTTCTGGTTGTACAAGGCAGGTTTTCAAGACTTTACAAAGATGAGGAGTTCCGATATTACATCCTGTTTATTGTCGGGTTTACAGTCATGATATTCAGTGGCTTACTGATTACAACCACTCTTGGGGTTGAGCAGGCATTCAGGGATTCTCTGTTTCAGGTTGTATCCATAATTTCAACCACAGGATTTGCTACAGTGGATTATTTAACCTGGTCACCTGTTCTGATTATGCTGATATTCGCCCTGTTCTTTTTTGGTGGATCTGCCGGGTCAACCGGAGGTGGTATAAAGATCATGAGGATTGTGGTTTTGCTGAAGAACAGTTATTATGAGCTGAGGCGGATTATTCACCCAAATGCCGTGATACCTGTTAGGTTCAATAACCATTCTGTTGATTCCAAGATTGTTACCAACGTACTGGCATTTTTTATGTTTTATATGCTGGTCTTTTTTGTCAGCACTATCATTTTTACCCTCTTCGAACCTGATATTTCCACCGCAATGGGTGCTGTTGCGACCAGTCTGGGAAATATCGGACCGGGTTTGGGCAGTGTAGGGCCCGCAGAATCTTTCCTGCATATTCATCCTGTTGGCAAATGGTTTCTGGCATTTCTGATGCTTCTGGGCAGGCTTGAACTTTTTACCGTTCTGGTAATTTTTTCACCATCCTTCTGGAAACAATAGATTCTGAAATGTATTCCCTGTTCTCTGGCAGTTTACAGGATATCGGGATTAACCGGGAATTGTTAAGGGACCTTAGCTTTCTATCAGTTGTCCTTTGCCCTGCCTGATGATTACCGGCGATGAAGAGGTGAAATCCACCACGGTCGATGGCACCAGTTCTCCAAAGCCGCCATCTATGACCAGGTCGGTGACTTCCTTGAATTTTTCATAGATCAGTTCGGGATCGGTGGTATATTCCAGGATTTCATCATCATCGTGTATAGAGGTGGATAGGATAGGGTTACCCAGTTCCCTTACAATTTCCCGGATGATGTTGTTGTCGGGAACCCTGATCCCTACAGTCTTTTTCTTTCCTTTGAAATATTTGGGAACATTGCTGCTGGCTTCAAGAATGAATGTAAAGGGCCCGGGAATATTCTTCTTGATTATCTTGAAAATATGGTTGGAAATTGGCCGGGCGTATACAGAGAGGTGGCTCAGGTCGCTGCAGATAAAACTGAAATTGGATTTCTCAATGTTGATCCCCTTAAGCCGGGCTACCCTTTCCACGGCTTTGGGGTGGGTTATGTCACACCCCATTCCGTATACCGTGTCGGTAGGATATATGATTATGCCGCCCTGCTGAAGGACCTCAACCACTTTGAGGATATCGCGGGGATTCGGATTTTCGTTATACAGTTTAATAAACATACCTGAATTACTCAATTGACCGGTAAAATTATAATTTTGTTTTTAATTCCAGAGAAAATGAATATAAGTCCTGAAGTGATCATCACCGGTGACGGATCGAAAACGCTCTATTTGGTTGGAATGAACGAGCAGTTTCATTCAGTGAAGGGGGCATTGACCGAATCACGGCATGTTTTTATACAGCATGGTTTGCTGTACAGGAAACCGTTTCCGGGCATCAGGGTATTAGAAGCTGGTTTCGGGACAGGCCTGAATGCCCTGCTGACGGCCTGGTATGCCATTACTTCCCATACGGCAGTTAATTACCGCGGCCTTGAAAAATTCCCGTTGGGAAAGAATATTCTGGACAAGCTGGATCATGGTTCTTTTGCGGGGGAGAAAGGACGGGAATTATACCGGAAGATACATGACAGTAAGTGGGATACCGAAGAGGAATTGGATATCTGGTTCAGGCTCACAAAGATGGAGTGCGACATGACCGCTTATGTACCTGATCCGGAATTTTCTCCGGATGTGGTTTACTTTGATGCATTTGGTCCCGATAAGCAACCTGAGGTATGGGAGCTGAGGGTTTTTGAGATGCTGTATCAGTCGATGGCTCCTCAGGGAGTGCTGGTTACCTACTCGGCGAAGGGCGAGGTGAGACGTCGTCTGATCTCTGCCGGATTTGCCGTAGAAAGGCTGCCGGGGCCACCGGGAAAAAGAGAGATGCTTAGGGCAATTAAAAAATAATTCAGGAGTGAACCAAAAAACATTTATCTTCGCACCTTCAAATAACAATAAAAATCAGTGTATTAAGCAAAAAAATATATTGTTAGCGTATAATTATTATTTTACATTTTTACCAACATGAAAATCAAATCGTTACTTTTATTCGCAACCATTGTTGCCTTTTCTGCTGCCAGTTGTCAGCAGGGTATCTCAGGTAAAAAAGTCAACCTGAAGAGTGAGCATGATTCAACAAGCTATGCTTTGGGTATTCTGATTGGACAGCAGAACAAGCAGGGACTCGAAAACTTTCCCGGTGGGTCTGATCTGGATGTTACCATTATGGCACAGGCATTCCTGCAGTACCTGAAAGGTGAAGAGACTCAGATGGATCCTACCGAAGCCAATGAGGTCGTAGGCAAGTTCTTTGAAAGTGCCAACAATCGTGAAGCCCAGAAGAACCTGGAAGAGGGCAATGCATTTCTCGAAAAGAATAAGTCAAGATCGGGTGTGGTTACAACTGAGAGCGGTCTTCAGTATGAAGTGATTACCAAGGGTGAAGGGCCTCTGCCGACGGAGAATGATGTTGTGAAAGTACATTATCATGGAACACTGATCGATGGTAAGGTATTTGACAGTTCGGTCGATCGTGGCGAACCAGTTGAGTTTCAGTTAGGTCAGGTAATTCCCGGATGGGTTGAGGCATTGAAACTTATGCCTGTCGGTTCAAAATGGAAGATCTTTATTCCCGGTAATCTCGGTTATGGTGAAAGAGGTGCTGGTGGCGATATTGGCCCGAACTCTGTCCTTATTTTCGACGTTGAACTTATTGACATCGTTACCGAATAGTTACGCCTAAAGGTGACAGGTCAATTTTAAGCTGATATAATGAGTCTTAATTTAAAAGGAAAATTAGTCAGAATCCTGCAGGTGGAATCCGGCGTATCCAGGGCAGGAAATGCCTGGAAGAAACAGGATTTCGTAATTGAAACGGATGATCAGTATCCAAAGACAGTATGTTTTACCTTATTTAATGACAAGGTAACCTTATTGGCCGGGATAAATCCGGGTGAACCTCTGGAAGTCTCCTTTGATGTTGAGTCCAGGGAATTTAACGGTAAATTTTATCATAACCTGAACGCATGGAAGATATCCAAAGCAAGTCAGGGAGGTGTTCCGGATAACTTTCCTCCGCCCCTCACAGTTAATGATATGCCGCCGGAGCCTATGGATGATCAGCCGGGTGACCTGCCTTTCTGATTCGCATTTCAAAGACCGGATACTGCACGCATTTCAACCGGCCGGATATAACGGCTCGGTTCAGGAAAATGCCGGTATCCGGTTTTTTATTAATGATCCCGGATAAAGGTCAACTTGGTTTCACTGCTCATTCCGGGGGAAAAACGATACCCGTCCGAGTCGAAAGCCCTCAGGTCGTCAGGATTATCAATCTGGTGGTCCAGAATAAAGCGGGTCATCAGGCCTCGTGCCCGTTTAGCATAATATGAGATTATCCTGTAGTCGCCGTTACTCAGGTCTTTAAATTCTGCAGTAATCAGTTTTGCCTTTAAATGTTTAATATCCAGGCTTTTAAAATATTCGTTAGACGCCAGGTCCAGCAGGATCTTGCTGCCGCTCTGTAAAACTGCCCTGTTGATCTCCCCGGTTAATTTTCCGCCCCAGAATTCATAAAGGTTTTTAAATCCGTTCACTTCCAGCTTTGTCCCCATTTCCAGGCGGTGTGGCCTGATCAGGTCCAATGGTTTCAGGACACCATACAGTCCTGACAAAATCCTTATTTTTTTCTGAGCTGACATGGCCTGCTCTTCGGAAAGCGATCCGGCATCCAGTCCGTCGTACACGTCGCCATCGAAAGCAAATATGGCCGCTTTGGGTTTTTCTGTGGTTCTTCCCCAGCTCTGGTACCGTTCGTAGTTCAGTGATGCCAATTTCTCCGATACCGACATAAGACTGGCGATATCAGAAGTACTCATCTCTTTCAGTCTGGCGGTAAGAATGCCGGTTTCCTCCCTGAATACAGGCCGGGTACTCTTTTTCGTGATGTTTTGCGGTTCAAAATTCAGGCTCTTGGCAGGTGACAATACGATCAGCATAACATTGTTTATTAAAATTAACAACTTTAGGGTTGGCATGTTCAGCTGCCTGTTCCGGAAACCTTTTTCCTGAGCAGAACCACATTTTCGACATGGTGGGTATGCGGGAACATATCTACCGGTTGAATCTTTTCGACGTTATAATGTTCAGCCATCCAGGATATGTCACGTGCCTGTGTTGCAGGATTACAGCTTACATAGACAATTCTTTCCGGGCCTGCTTCCACGATGGCCTTTACCACATCTTCATGCATTCCGGCTCTCGGGGGATCGGTGATGATCACGTCGGGCTGTCCGTGAATGCTGAAAAAACCGGCATTCAGGATGTTTTTTATATCGCCGGAAAAAAAGGTGGTGTTGCCGAGGTGGTTGACTTCTGCGTTTAACCTGGCATCGTCAATGGCTTCAGGTACATACTCAATACCAACTACCTTTTTGCAGCTCCTTGAAACAAAATTAGCTATGGTTCCGGTGCCTGTATACAGATCATAAACCGTTTCGTCTCCTTTGAGCCCGGCAAAATCGCGTGCAATTTTGTACAATACCCAGGCTTGTTCAGAATTGGTCTGATAAAAACTTTTCGGACCGATTTTAAAGCGAAGACCTTCCATCTCCTCCCAAATATGGTCTTCCCCGGAATATAAGATGATTTCCTGGTCGGTTATGGTGTCGTTACCCTTACTGTTGATTACATACATCAACGATGAAATTTCAGGAAATTTTCCTTGAATCGCTTCAAGCAGCCGTTCTCTTTTTTCCCGGTCATCGTGGTAGAAAGTAAGGATAACCATAAGACCTCCTGCTGAACTGCTGCGGATGATCAGCGTCCGCAGAAAGCCTTCCTGATTTCTGATGTCAAAAAAAGAAAGGTTATGTTCTCCGGCGTAATTAAAAATGAAGTTGCGGATCTGGTTCGACGGATCTGGCTGCAGCCAGCACTCTTCAATTGGGAGTACCTTGTCGAACAAACCGGGTATGTGAAATCCGAGGGCATTGCGTTGGTTAATGATCTCTCCGGAACTGAGTTCCTGCTCTGTCAACCATCTGTTGTTAGAAAAGGTAAATTCCAGTTTGTTCCTGTAAAAGGTGGTTTTTTCTGATCCCATAATGGGACTGACGGGGGGAAGTTCGGTTTTTCCTATCCTGAGAAGTTGATCTTCAACCTGTTTTTGTTTGAACCGCAACTGGTCTTTGTATGGCAGGTTTTGCCATTTACAGCCGCCACACACTCCGAAATGTTTGCAGAAAGGTTCGGCCCTGAGCGACGAAAGCTGGTGGTACTTCAGGATCCTTGCTTCAAGGTACCGTTTCTTTTTTCTTGTTACCTGTAAATCAACTATATCACCAGGGATAGCGTATGTGGTAAATACCACCATGTCGTTTATCCTGGCTATCGATTTGCCTTCAGCTCCAATATCTGTAATGGTTACATGGGTATAGACCGGCTGGATTTTGTTTTTTCTCACGTTATTTTTTTTTGCAAATATAATGTATTGAATTAATCCCGGTAATCAGTAAATTTGGTTCTAAAATGAAACATATGTTCCCAAAATGAGACGGGGATTAGAATGTGTAAAAGTGTAAATGCCAGATAATCAGATTAAATATTTTGTGGCATGATATTGGTTTCATCTGGTATACGTTCATATTTTGAAAATAAGAAATTCAAAATACTCACAGAGGGGAAAGCAACTTCAATTATATGATTGGTTTTGTGTTTAGGGGTTTGTAAATCATCAATCATCTTCAAAGAAAAGCGTCCATACTGCTTTCCCCTTTTTTTAAGAAATTGAGGCCTGAGTAACATCAGGCCTTTTTTATTGAATGGCACTAATATGTACAAAAGGATGTAAATATCTTTATATCAGGGGTGAAATCCGAAGGTTAATAAATTATTTACAATTCCGGTTGCCTTGACGTTATCCCTTTTAACAAAGCATGCAGGCAATTTATATTCCTATCTTTGCGGTGGAAATCAAGAAATAATTCTTTAGATATGAAGCAGATTAAATTTGTGACCGCAGAAGAGGCCGTAAAGGTTGTCAAAACGAACGACCGCATCCACATGCACAGTGTTGCTGTTACGCCCCACCCGCTGATCAATGCCCTGGTGGAGAGAGGCCGTAACAAGGAACTCAGGAACGTCAGAATCCAGCATATTCATACCGAAGGCCCTGCTCCTTATGCAGATATGGAGTTTGAGGGAATTTTCCAGTTGGAATCTTTCTTCGTGGGTGGAAACGTCAGAAAGCAGACCCAGGCAGGTTACGCCGATTATATCCCCGTTTTTCTTCATGAAACGCAGAGGTTAATCCGTGAAGGATATCTGAAGGTGGATGTTGCCTTTATCCAGGTTTCAACACCCGACAGTCATGGTTACTGCTCATTGGGTACTTCAGTTGATGCCACACTTGCAGCCGTTGAAACGGCAAAATGTGTGATTGCCATTGTAAACCGGAATGTTCCCCGTGCATTTGGTGATGCCATGATCAAGGTGGACGATATCGATATTTTTGTACAGGACGATTCACCGCTTTATGCACCCGCCATGCCTCCGATCAGTGAAACTGAATACCAGATCGGTAAATATGTGGCTGAATTGGTGGAAGACGGAGCGACGCTGCAGATGGGTATCGGGGCCATCCCTAATGCTGTGTTGTCAATGTTGGGTAACCACAAGGACCTTGGTGTTCACTCCGAAATGTTTTCAGACGGTATCCTGCCGCTTGTGGAAACCGGTGTGGTGAACGGCCGCAACAAGGCCATCGACAAAGGCAAAATGGTAGCGACCTTCCTTATGGGATCAACCAAGCTGTATGAATTTATTCACGATAATCCCGGAGTGGCCATGATGGATGTTGCTTATACCAACCGGGTAGCGGTTATCGCAACCAATCCCAAGGTTACTGCCATCAATTCGGCCCTGCAGGTGGATATCACCGGTCAGGTTTGTGCCGACTCCATCGGAACAAAATTCTATTCCGGAGTCGGTGGCCAGATTGACTTCCTCAGGGGAGCGTCTCTCAGCCAGGGTGGTAAACCGATTATTGCCATGCCTTCAATTACCCCGAAAGGGATCAGCAAGATTGCACCTATCCTGACACCCGGAGCCGGTGTGGTTAGTACCAGGGCCAATATCCACTGGCTGGTAACCGAGTTCGGTGCCGTAAACCTTTATGGACGAACCTTACAGGACCGTGCCAAACTCATTACTTCAATCGCTCATCCAAGTGTAAGGGAAGAGCTTGAAAAGGCTGCATTTGAACGGTTCGGGCCGCATTTCCATTTTGTTTGGGATGAATAACAAAAGATAACAGATGAAAAGGCGGGCCTTAAAATCTGCCTTTTTTTATTTAAAAGGACATTACTGACATATGACAGGATATATCATCCACAGAAATCATAAATTTAGAATTTTCAAATATCATTTTCATTCAAAATAACTTTATCATGAAAATCTCGCATATTGAACACATCGGTATAGCCGTTGAAAACCTGGAACAAGCCATACCATTTTATGAAAAGGCTTTTGGCCTGACCTGTTATGCTGTTGAAGAGGTGACCGACCAGAAAGTAAGGACTGCCTTTTTTCAGGTAGGCCAGACCAAGATCGAACTGCTGGAATCCACCGACCCTGAAGGGCCGATCGGTAAGTTTATCGCCAAAAAAGGACAAGGTATTCATCACCTGGCTTTTGCGGTAGACGATGTTGCAGGTGCATTAAAGCACGCCGAAGAACAGGGCGTTACCCTGATCGACAAAGGTCCGAGGAAAGGAGCCGAAGGATTGAATATCGCATTTCTGCATCCCAAATCCACTTTTGGCGTGCTGACTGAGTTTTGTGCAGAATAAAGAAATAATAACTTATTACCCAAGATATATGAACAATCAGGATAAAATCAGACAACTCATTGATTTGCGGTCAGAAGCCAAACTTGGCGGTGGCCAGAAAAGAATTGACGCTCAGCACGAAAAGGGGAAAATGACTGCCCGTGAGCGTATCGAGATGCTGCTCGATGAAGGTAGTTTCGAAGAGTTTGATATGTTTGTCACCCATCGCTGTACTAACTTCGGACTGGATAAAACCAAGTTTTTAGGTGACGGTGTGGTTACCGGCTACGGAACCATAGACGGTCGTCTCGTGTATGTATATGCACAGGATTTCACCGTTTTCGGCGGTTCACTCTCCGAAACTTTTGCCCAGAAAATCTGCAAGGTGATGGATATGGCCATGAAAGTCGGTGCACCTGTGATCGGTATCAATGACTCGGGTGGTGCACGTATTCAGGAAGGGGTAACCTCTCTGGCTGGTTATGCAGAAATTTTTCAGCGTAATATTCTTGCATCCGGACTGATTCCGCAGATCTCGGCCATATTCGGACCATGTGCAGGTGGTGCTGTATATTCACCGGCACTTACCGATTTTATCGTCATGAGCAAATCTTCATCCTATATGTTCCTTACCGGTCCTAAGGTGGTTAAAACGGTCACCGGAGAAGATGTAACCGACGACCAGTTAGGCGGTGCCATGGTACATGGTTCAAAATCGGGTGTTACCCATTTTGTGGCTGATGACGAGCAGGAAGGTCTGTCTCTGATCAGGAAGATGTTGTCCTATATGCCGCAAAACAACCTGGAAGATCCGCCGCTTGCCGCTTGCGACGACCCGATCGACCGTCTGGAGGACTCCCTGAATGATATTATTCCCGACAATCCTAATAAGCCATATGATGTTAAGGATGTAATCCATTCGATTGTTGACTATGGTGAATTTATGGAAGTTCACCGCTACTATGCACCCAACATTGTAGTGGGATTTGCCCGTTTCAACGGGATTTCCGTAGGTATCGTTGCCAACCAGCCTGCCTATCTGGCCGGTGTGCTCGATATCAACGCCTCCCGTAAGGCAGCCCGTTTCGTGCGGTTCTGTGATGCCTTCAACATTCCCCTTGTTACCCTCGAGGATGTTCCCGGTTTCCTTCCCGGAACAGCTCAGGAATATGGCGGAATCATCATTCACGGGGCCAAATTGTTGTTTGCCTATGGCGAGGCCACCGTACCGAAAATTACCATCATCCTTCGTAAGGCCTATGGTGGGGCTTATTGCGTAATGAGCTCGAAACACCTGCGCGGCGATATCAATTATGCCTGGCCTACTGCCGAAATTGCTGTTATGGGTCCCAAAGGTGCCATCGAGGTACTTAAAAGCAAGGAAATCAAGAAAATTGAAGATCCGGCCGAAAGGCAGGCGTTTGTAACTCAGGCAGAAGAAGAATACAAAGATACTTTCGCTAACCCGTACAACGCTGCCCGGTATGGTTATATCGACGACGTTATTGAGCCCAGGAATACCCGTTTCCGGATCATCCGTGCATTGCAGTCCCTGGCTACCAAGAAGGATGTCAATCCGGCGAAAAAACATTCCAACCTTCCATTGTAAAAAAAGGATGTCATGTCGATTAATTCATTAAAAATTACCATTGTAGTACTGCTGGTTTCTTTTGCAGGGCTGAGAATGGTTTCCGGTCAGAGCGCCCTTGATCTCCGGATCAATGAGGTTCTGGTGGAAAACAATTCCAACTATGTGGATGACTTCGGTGAACATAGTCCCTGGATTGAAATTTTCAACAGTGCTTACAATTCGGTGGATATAGGCGGACTGTATCTTACCGACGATTTATCCAACCCGACGAAGTACCGGATCGCACGTGGTCAGCAGATTACCCTGATACCACCGAGGAGTTATCTGGTGTTCTGGGCGAATAATCAGCCTTCACATGGGATCCGCCACCTGAATTTTGTTCTTCAGGAAGGCAAAACCATTGCCCTGTACGATGCCAATGGCCGTACCCTGATTGATTCGGTAACCATTCCTTATTCCATGCAGCCCGACATTACCTACGGAAGAAAGGTCGACGGCGGAGATGTTTGGGTCAATCTGGCGAAATCAACCCCCGGAGCCAATAACGATACAGAATTTCATCCCCTGGCCGCTGATAAGTTTCTTGAAGTGGATCCTTCAGGTTCAGGGATGGCTTTTGTAGCCATGACCGTTGTTTTTACAGCACTGGCCATCCTGTTCGTATTCTTTAAGAACCTGAGCCGTGTCCTGAAAATGGATATGAGTAAGCAGAGAATTGCCAGGACGCTTGCGAAAGCACGGTTGGGACGTGATACGGAAGGGGCTGTTGACAAGCCGGAGACTGAGGAAGAATTCAATGTTTCCGGTGAGGTTAATGCGGCTATTGCCATGACTCTCTATCTTTATTCCGCCGAACTGCATGACGCAGAAAATACCGTACTGACGATCAACAAAGTCTCCCGGACCTATTCCCCCTGGAGTTCAAAAATTTATGGTTTAAGGAAATCACCTAATTAATATACAAAAATGAAACGTTTTAAATTTACCATAAACGGTAACAAATATGAAACAGAAGTTATTCATATTGAGGATAATGTTGCCGAAATTGAAGTCAACGGGACCAAGTATTACGTTGAGGTAAACCGTGACATCAAACCGACCAAAACCCCCAAGCTGGTCCGTGCCAATGCCGTACCTTCTACAGATGCCCATCCGTCGGTTGCCAAAACCAGCAACCCCAGCGCTCCCAAAGGAGCAGGTGCCGTTAAGTCGCCGCTGCCTGGTGTGATTCTGGAAATGCTTGTCAGGGAAGGTGACCAGGTAAAGATGGGTCAGCGCCTGCTAGTACTTGAAGCGATGAAAATGGAAAATAACATTGAGGCCGACAAAGCCGGAACCGTTACATCCATTCTGAAGCACAAAGGGGACTCTGTGATGGAAGGTGATGTCCTAATCATGATAGGAGATTAATGCAATGGGTGGATCCGGAAGTTTCTTTAGTTTTGTTGTCGAACAGATCACTCAGTTCCTGTCTTATACGGCTTTTGCCAACCTGACATCGGGGCACCTGATCATGATTGTGATCGGGTTGATCTTTATTTATCTGGCCATTGCCAAGGAATATGAGCCTATGTTGCTCGTACCCATCGGTTTTGGTATCCTGATCGGGAATATTGCATTTACCCCGGGCTTAAAACTGGGTATTTATGAAACAGGCAGTGTTCTCAATTACCTCTATTTCGGTGTGATGCAGGGGCTATATCCCCCGCTGATCTTTTTGGGTATCGGAGCGATGACCGATTTCTCGGCTTTGATCTCCAATCCTAAGCTGATCCTTATCGGTGCTGCTGCCCAGTTTGGGATCTTTGGCGCCTACGCCATTGCCCTTGCATTGGGTTTCTCTCCTGCCGAAGCCGGTGCTATCGGTATTATCGGTGGTGCCGACGGCCCAACCGCAATCTTCCTATCATCGAAACTGGCTCCCGACCTGATGGGCGCCATTGCCATATCGGCCTATTCCTACATGGCACTGGTACCGGTGATTCAGCCTCCTATCATGAAGCTGCTTACTTCAAAGAAGGAAAGGGTTATCCGTATGAAACCCCCGCGTGCGGTTTCCAAACAGGAGAAAATTTTCTTCCCGATCGCCGGACTGCTTCTTACCACTTTTCTGGTTCCCAGTGGTTTGCCGTTATTAGGTATGCTCTTCTTCGGGAACCTTCTGAAAGAGAGTGGTGTTACCAAACGTCTGGCCGATACTGCCAAGGGATCACTCATTGATATTGTGACCATCCTGCTTGGTCTTACCGTCGGTGCTTCAACCCAGGCTACCACTTTCCTGACTCCGCAGTCGGTGAAGATTTTCCTTCTGGGAGCATTTTCGTTTGTCATTGCCACCACGGCAGGGGTACTTTTCGTGAAATTCTTTAACCTCTTCCTGAAAGAAGGAAACAAGATCAATCCATTGATCGGGAACTCCGGAGTTTCGGCAGTGCCCGACAGTGCCAGGGTTTCACAGGTTGTGGGCTTGCAGTATGACAGGACCAACTACCTGCTGATGCATGCCATGGGGCCCAATGTGGCCGGTGTTATCGGAAGTGCCGTAGCTGCCGGTATTTTGCTCAGCTTCCTTTCATAGGCGGCTGGTAGTTCATATACAGATTATCCGGAATCTGATCCGGGCATTCTTAACAGATGCTCTGGTTGGTTCCGGATAATTTTTTTATTTCTCCACCTGATTAATTTTGAATACATCGGCATAAATAAGCCGGTCGGTTTCTTCTCCCTGCTGCAACCGGTCATTGTAGGCATTGTCAATCTGGTCGCCCTGCGTCTTTACCGGACCTCGTTCAAATTCTTCTATGATTACATTAAACGGGGCGGTTTTATATTCCCTCGGGAGCCTGAATTCCATGGAGATCAGGTATCTGTTGTTGGTGATATTCCTTTGGGTAATATAGGTCTCAACACCTTCGTCGGCCAGCTTTTTCTCCGTATTCCCGTCATCCACCACCCCATAAATAGGCTGCACCTTACGACTGTCGATAAACGAGATGCGCAGCATCGACCGGTTGCCGTACCTGGCAATCCGTTCGTTATAGACGGTTCCTTCAACGGTAACGGTAAATCTTGAATTGACATCCTCCCGGTTGAAAACCAGGGTAGCCTGTCTTTCCGGGACCAACTGTATAAAGGTCGAATGAACTACTGACGACAGGCAGACATCCTCTTTCTCTTTTTTGACTGAATAGGGCTGGTACCTTGCCAATGCCAGCCTGACAAACGGAAAATACATCGATCGGGGATCTATGGCCAGATCACAGAACCATTGCTGCCTCTTTTCATCAAAATAAACGGGGTAGGCGGCGATATTGGCCCGTGCATTGCTAACTCCCGGATACTGCAGGTTTTCATCGAATACCGGATTCATCCTGAAATCACTGAATCCCGGAGAAGGATTATCCGGCGGGACGGAATAGAGAATGGGATCCATGGCCCAATGGGTGTAATGGTCAGTGTATGAGGGAGATTGCCCTATCATGGTTATCATTCCCTTCGCCGGTGGAGGTGGCAGAATGACCGCTAACATCTCATCCTGGCCCGAAGAAAACCACGGGCGTTTCAGATACACACGCAGTCCTCCGCCCATTCTGCGGTGGCGTGCGGCATCTGCCGTGTTGGTTTTTCTCCATTCAAAAGTGGGAATGACATAGTCAATTTCGGGCAGTGCCGGTCGGGCAGAACTCAGAATATTCACCTTTTCCCACCAGACACTCTCCCGAACCGTTGATAAACCTGCATTTTTCTTCAGGATTTTTTCAAAATATTCACGGTAGCGTGAGGATGCTATCAACTGATAGTCTACCCACCGGTGTCTGGTATCCCCGAATTTATGTATCAGGGGTTTCTGACGAAGGTTAATCACCTTGAGAAAACTGAATTTGTTTTCCTCGAGGTCGAACCTGACCCGGTTTACCAGCGTTTTGGGCGCTGTGTTCCTGGATTGGACCATTCTGGCATATCCGGAACTCTGAGACTGATAGAGTCCGTTAACTTTACGGGCTTCGGGTTGAGGTTCACGTTCAAACTCTGTTTGCGTGCGCAGTTGAAACCGCTGTACCGGAATGGCTTCAATTTTTAAAGGCCCCTTAAGCTGGGTATGCGCCGGAATCAGCTTGGGTTCAGGTATGGTCCCGAAAGTAAGGATTTCGTCGTTGTAGCTGACATCGACATCGGGAACGGTATTCCTTCCCTGGCGAGTATAATCGATTTCCACGGAAATGCCATCATCCAGCGGTTCCGTCCATTTGGCCTGAAATTCTGCCTTGATGGTGCTTTCCCCATGTACCTTAAATCGGGTATGCAGATTGACGAATGTCTCGTTAAAATCTCTTTCGGGTATAATATTCCTGATTTCCGGAATTTCTACCGGTTGCTGGACCGCATGGACCAGTTCGAATTCCCTGGGCGGAGAGATCATCCAGTGTTGCCCCGATTTAACAGTCCTTTCCAATTCAGACTGATTGGCATTTTTCAGTTCAGTAATCATTTGCCAGATGGCTGAAAGCTTTTTAAAGTCTTCTTCCCTCCAGAAGGTGCTGTATTTTATCCTGGTCCGGAACCCTTTCGGCAGATAAACCGTCAGGATCCGGTCGCTGCCGTTCCAGCGCATGTCTGGTTCTCCTTCTTCTAACCTGAGTCGAAGGGGCTGAGCCTTATACCATTCGGCAGGAATGGGATCATTGGTCTGATCGGGAGTAACTTCCCGGTTATGGAAGAAACTGAACATCTTAGGTTTGAAATCCTGTGTGTGGCTGTGGTTGTATCCTTCGGAAACAAAGAAGGCCACTCCGGCTGCCATGGGATCCGGCAGGTATATGATTTCTACCTCCGAAGGCTGATAGATTTTTTCTTCCGTCTTTTCCGGACGTTTGTACAGTCCTTCATGACTGGTAATCAGATTATAAATGGTCTGGGCTGCTTCCGGGTTACTGGTGAATGCGTTTTCAAACATGCCGTGCGTTTCAGCCATTTGCTGGCTGTTTTTCGGGGGCAGCAGAAAACGCTGGGCATAATCCGGATAGGTTTTATCGGTCGGATAGGCTTGCTCATAATCTTTGGCAGAGCGGTCGAAGTTGCTGCGAATCACCAGGCTCTCCAGAAATTCACCATCGCGGAGGGGATTTCCGGCCAATACGATGGGAGATGCCAGGGGTTCATAGCGCATGTAACGGATGTTGGTTCGTACAGTATCTCCGGAAGATTCAGGCTGATGGGAGAGGGGAACACTGTTTCCCGCCAGGTCCACAGTGCGCACCCTGATCCGGTAGTTTCTTCCGAAACGGAGCCTGGGCAAAGTTCCGGGTACAATTTTCGACTGCACATTCAGTTTAAAATCGAGTGTCGGATCGAAGGCGTATTTCTTCAATTCAGCTGTTTTCGACTTGTTGACAAAATCGCGCTTCTGACCTGCAGGCGCAGGATCATCATCTGCCTCATTAATCGCATATCCGGGTCTTCTCACCGACAGGCTCCATCCCTCCCAGCGGGCCAGGGTTTCAGGAATAAATACCTCATCACCGCCATCGGCACTTTCTGTAACGGCCAGTTCGATGTAACCTTCATCCGTTTCATTTTCATTCACCTCATTCGGGGTGTTCTTCTCGTCATACCAGGTATACCGGTTAGCCCGCTGGTGCAGCGAGTACCATTTCTCCGGAGCATCCTCGTAGGCAATGTCCATGCGGTAACCCTGGACAATATCATCCGAATAGAGCGTCTCCTTTGGAACTATCAGTTGGATGGGCACCGCAACCGGCCTGATGTTCAGGTTACGGACCGGGGTCGCCGTTCTGAGTACCGCTCCTGAGCGTAAGGTAGCCTGTTGTTCAGTAGTTTTTATTTCAGGTGTTCTTATGGATGCCTGTGACAGGTCTAACAGGCGTGGCTGTAGTTTTACGGCAGCATCAAATCGGTTAAACAGATGCTCAGCCATTCCGTTTCTGACAATCCCGATACCGGCGGAACGCATGGCAGGGAGTCCTTCTTCCTCGGGTGGTTCCGGTTCTGCTGTTGGCTTCAGCTGCAGGTTCCGGCTTACCATCACTTCTGACCGTACCTGGTAGAACCTCGCAATTTCACGCGTCTTGGCTTCGGCCATATTATTGGCTTTGATGGCGGTACCGTCGGCATCCACCTGAATGACCGTAAATCCGGGTGTGTTGATTTTTACAAATCCCTGCCTGAACAGCGATTCATTCCTGTCGGCGACGTAAAATCCACGGCTGGTCAGCTGGTATGCCGTTGGAGGTGTGGAGACTTTGGTTTGGTTTTCTCCGAAAGTAAGGTTTTCATAAGCAAAAGTGATAATGCTGTTGACAGGTACATTCTCCGGTACAGGAACCATGAAATCCAGAATAAAACCAAACCTTCGCATAATCTGAGGATATCCGGATGCCACTGCCAGAATATCATGAAATTCGAATTCAGGTTTCTTAATTTCCATGGGTCTGGCAGGTTTCAGCTTTTCATCCAGGCGGTGAAATTGCCTGAGCCGGGCGAAATCATTAGCGGGATTCATCTGCGGAGTGAACCGGACAAATTTGTCCCGCTGGAGGGTGGTCCTGAACTGCTGGTCAGACGAGTTGTCGGCCTGCACAATCTGCCGGAGTTGCACCGGTTGCCTGAGATTGGCCGATTGTGTGCGTTCGATGGCCTGCTCATTCAGTTTTACCCGGCTGATGTTCCCGAATCGGGCCGGATCTATGAATTTGTCGGGCGTAACCATTCTGGTCGGGCTTTCCACCGCTGCCTGGCGGTAGTTGGTCATCAGGAAGTCTTTGACATGCAACAATGGGACAGAATGAATCATTTTGCCTGAAAGGTTCTCCTGTTCAAAAGCCTTTACCCGTATTCCGGGATGGAAAATCGCCCCAAAAAGTTCCGGATCTATCTTTTCAGAGATTATTTCTGCATCAACAGCCGTTCCGTTCCCCAGGATAAACCGGTATTGGCCGTCCAGTATCTTTTCGGGCCAGGCCATGATGTCGGGGAACGAGTTGAGTGTGGTTTCCTGTCCGGGTGTCAGTCTCAGCGAGACATGTACCGATAGTTTCAGGAACTCCTTACCTTCTGAAGTTATTCTTCCGTTGGGAAGCGTGGTCAATATGATTTCCATAACCTGTGCTTTTCGTGATTCAGCGTTTTATTTCTGATTTGCCGGGACAATCTATGGTATCCCTCTTTATTTTACTTTTCTGTATGATCAGATGAATGGGCATCCGGCTAATTTTCAAATGCCAGACAGTATTCCTGCCAGTCTTCAGGCGGGATCATTTCCGCAAAAGTCGGATCGGCATCGGCTCCGGCAAATTGTCTCCTGACCGTTACCGTGACCGTCTTGCTGAAGAAGAGCACTTCGACCTTCACTTTAAGTGAAGCAACTCCCTCCATTTTTTCAACCTTTTTTACCTTTTCTCCGGTGCCCAATGTTTTTTCCACATAAACGGCAGTCAGGGCAAGGTAAAATTCCAGTGAAACGGTTATGATACCCAGGACCGACAGGTTTCCGTTAATCCGGATGTAGCCTGTGAGAGTCAGTTCCTCAACTCCGGGCGCAACGATTTCAAATTTGAAATAAAACCCACCCATAATGGAAACGCCTCCCGAGGCTACGCCGATGTTCAGGGAGACGGCTGCCCCAAACTCAAAGGCAGCTTCTATCGATTTCAGGCCCTTGAGTGTGGTGACCATCATAAAATATCCGCCACCTCCGAAACAGGAGACAGTCAGCATAAAAGGATTTTCCCGCCGGCAGAAGTTGAAACCGAGCGTCAGTTCATCCCCGTTGAAAGGCAGGTTAACATAGGCTCCCAGGGTAATGTTACTGATCATTAAGACGCCAACCTCGACATCGGGTACACTCAGGTTAAATCCGGCCTTCACCCCTTTGGCAGAGAGTTCGACAAATGGTCCGTTGTCCGAAAATCCGGTACTGGGGATCAGGCTTTGCAGGTTATTTACAAAACTGAGCGCTCCGATAAACTCAATGGGTTTGGACTTATTGAGGTCTACCTTTACGTCCGTTTTTTTGTTGGTGCCACTCAGGAAATTCATGTAATTAAAGTTGACAACGAGGGCATCCACAATTTTGATCCCGAAATTGGAAAATTTCGCGTTACCATTTAATGAGGCCGGTACCGAACCGTTAAACGGTTTAGTGAAAGTTGTGGTAATCTGCAGGGCTTCCGAAGGTTTTTCAATCTGGACACCAAGAATACCGTCAAACAAGGTTATTTCCTTTTTATCAAACTCCGGAATCCATTTATATTCAGCGTAGAATGCCTCATTTGTGAACCAGGTTTTCAGGTTGGGGACCTTCGGGATCTGGTCATTCAGTGCTTTCAGCAATTTATCGGTCTGCGATTTTATTTCGTTTTTCTTCTGGTTGATCTGGCTTTCCAGATTTTTCCCGGTTTCTTTGGCTTCATGCTGCAGAAGCAAAACCTCATCTTTCAGTTTTTCAATCTCCTGTTTGGCCGCCTTAATCTGGTTGATCATAGGTGTGAAGGATCCTTTCAGGTTGGGTTTGCTCTTCAGCAGCATGAAAAGGTCAATCACCCCGAAGATTTTCGCTGCCGGAAAGCTTTCCAAAGCCTTAAAAAAATCTTCCGGTACGAAATCAAGTTTCATCATGTCCTCTACATTGCCACCGACAGGCCCCTGAAGTTTGCTGAGGCCTGTTATGGCCATATTGGGCGTCATAAAACCACCCGCTTTATCACTTCCCCCTGTAAAATCAACCACCGCTTCTGAAACGCGTGCAAATACGTAACCGTCGTTCTGGTCATCTTCCAGTTCGATTTTAGCCGCATTACGGGTTCCGGTCATCTCATCCACCTGTTTGATAAATACTCTGGATGACTGCATATTGGGATGGAATTTCAAAGATGATTCCCCCGGGTCGGGATAATATTGGGCGCCAAATGTAAATGTCTGTGTTTCAAAGGCGGTATCACCATCAACGAGGCATTCGGCATAGGCCACCTCCCTGCCGGCAAAACCAATGTCGGTATACTGCTTCTGAGCATTATAGTTGGCTGCCATACTTTCAACCATATTTCTGGTACGGCCCACATTGTTTTCCACAAAAGCCAGTGGCATATTAATTTTGTGTTCAGCACCCTCCATGTCGGTGACCGTCACATCGAAGGGATATCCTTTGCCATTGACATGCACATAGAAATTATAGGTGGAAGAGCGTCCTGGTTTTTGCTTGCAGGGTGTTTGGGCAGAAGGGATTCGTAAAAGCGGAATGTTTCCTCCGAGAGGTATGTTTACGGGTTTGTCGATATCAGGGGTGGTTTCTGTTTCAACCCTGACAGCCTGGAACGGAAATTTAATGAACTTCCCGGCAGGATCTTTTCGTCTGTACAGGACCTCTTTCTGCAGCACCACGATATACATCCTCATTTTGTTGACGGCAGCCCTGGTGGTACGGTCAAATTTACGCTCCGTTACTTTTACCAGTGCCGCGCGGTGTCCCAGCGGGAATAAATAACCCTCCCTGACAATTTTTACATAGTGGTCGCGGCCCAGTGTGGCCAGGTGCTGCCACTCAATGACGTTCAGATGGTTATCTGCCGGTGACGGCACATCAAAAAAGGCATGGAGGTCAATGTACGCCCCAAGAGTCGACAGCATGAGCTGCTTCACCGGTACGGGAATCGGTGAGAATCCCTGTATGCTGTAGTTTGAGGTGGTGTGGACCAGTTTATGCCGGTCGCTGGCATCGAGGGATGCCTGGAAGGGCTGGTCAATTTCAGCACATCCGCGGTAATCTTTCTGCGCATCGAAGGCCCACAAAGCCCGGATGGTTTTCAGGTTTTTCAGCGTCAGCAGGCTTACCTTCTGATTGCCCAGTTTTATGCCCAGGACAGTGTGCCATAGTTCTGTGATTTCTCCTTTTGAGGTGTTCAGCGGATCAAGAACCCGGAATTGTGTGGTGATTACCTGTCCGGATTCCCTGGCTTCCTCGGTATCCCGGAACTGGGGGACAGTTAGGTGGGAAAAATCACTTACCTGATTAGGCGAAATATATAAGAGCGCTGGAGCTTCAATGGATGTACTGAGAGCCGGGACTGGCCCGACACTCATATCAATTTTTAGCCTGGAAATATCAAACGATGGGCTCAGGGAGGCAGCCTTGTCGGAAGCAAGTACCTGGTTTATTGCCGGTTCGTTGTATAATTCCCCGCGCATGGTAACGTTTCGGGTCTGTTCGGCCATCCTTAAGCGGAAATCGTGGGATGGCCCCGAAACGGTCAGGTTCCGGGTCGCTCTTCCGGGGGATTTTATAGATTCAGTAGAATAACTGACAGGATTTATGGTAATAATCTGTGGTAATTTTATCCACGCCCTCGGATGTACCCTCAGCCTGAATTTTGACCAGTCCATCAGTTGTTCCATGGTAAGTTCAAATCCGGGGTGACCTGCCTCCAATTCATAAACCAGCCGGCTCTTTTCCGCCCGGATATGCCTGGCCGGTAATCTTATTTCCTGTGAAGTTCCCGAGTCGGCCTGGGTGACTTCATACCAGGCCTCTTCCAGGGTATGTTGTGTCGGAAAGGAGATAACCACTATTCCGGGTTCCTTGGAATTCTCAAGTTCAAGGAATGAAGACTGTCCTCTGTTCGAAAATCGGAAATTGTGAAATTCAAAATCGAGCCAAACCAGATCTTCCGCGCGCAGTACTTTTATCGTCATGGCCTTTCGTGGCTGGAATTTTATCTTGTTGAACTCTACTTGTATGGTTGGCTGGGCAACTTGTCGCACGGGATCCTGTTGTGCGGGTTCGGCTGTCCTGACCGGCTGGGTCACCTGGGTTCTCCTGACCGGATCCTGAGGTTGTTCAGTTGGTGTTTCTTCTGCCGGAGGGGGTATAACCGTGGGTGCCGTAACTTTTTTGATTGCCGGATTAACGGTTCTCCTGACCGGTTGCTGGTCTTCAATCCGGATAACCGGAAGATCTTCGAAGAATGCCGGAATCGAAATTCCACCCATTATCCGGGGATGAAATGCACGCATTCTGGGCTCAAAAAATTCTTCGGTTATTTGGGTGCCATAACCATAGGCTTCGAAGTCGGGTTTGTCATTATTTCTGGAAAGCCTGAAGGCACCGACCGGATTGCTTACCCACTCGCCCTCACTGTCGAGCCGGGCTGAAAGGTAAAACTGAGGTGGGGCGGAGTTTAAAAAGAAAGTAGTCAATAGGTAATCCCTGAGCCTGAACTGCCCTGCCAATCCCTCTTGAAGGATCAGAGTCCGGCCGGGAGATTCTGCCCACATTACCTGGTAAGCTGTTTTCCTGGAAGTTATGCCTGAAAACAGGTTCCATTTCGGAATATAGCCTGACTCCGGTGTAAGTTTGCCCTCTGTATGCCAGGAGAAAATTTCCGGTGTCGTTTCACGAAAAGTTATCAGTGTCCCTTGTTGTGCTGCTTTATGCATAAAGGACTTTTCCGGTACCTGTCCCGGGGTCATGCTTACCTCGCGCAACAAGGCAGAATGCCCGCAATAATCAAGTCTGATGTTCCCGTCACCCGAAAATTGCATTTTCCATCCGGCATTCATCTGCCATTGGAAACGCCCGTTCATCGACAATCTGAAATCACCAGCTTTCTCTGCAATGGTCTGGTTTACCATGCAATGCGAATGCAGTTCTTCCTCTCCGTCCAGAAATTCTGTCAGCCGGACTGTGGATTGAATGCCGTAACCAGTGATGTTCAGGTGTATCAGCCATTGCCCGCCACTGTAAAAAATCCGCCCGGAAAGGCTGAATTTCAGATGGGTCCCGTCAAACCGGGCATTTTCCACGTTGAATAACCATTCTTTTGCCTTTTGTTTAATCCTGATTCGGACTTCATCTCCGAGCTGTCGGGGACTCAGGTCCCAGGCGGTCAAACCATTCCGGATGATCTTCAGGAAATTGTCTCCTGTAATGACGGAGAATGGTTCATTACTTAATGATTTTACAATTTCTATGGCCGGATTGATGGTAACGGCACCCAGTCCAATGGTTTTGACAAACTGGCGTCTACCAGGGGTTTTTGGTCTGGAGGCAGCGTTGCTGATTAGCGTCATTCGGGCACCTTTCAGATTAAAGCATGAAATTCTCATCTGTGTGGCACATTAGATTATCCAATCAAGTTACAACAAAAAACAGTTCTGTGCAACCTGAAAAAATAAGCTTCCCGAAATTGGTCACTATCGGTAAAATTCTCAGATCCTGAGATTTGGCTTTAAAGCAGGATGCTGGTCCATGCTGTTGGGAAAACTACTTTTGTTCATACCGTATTAATGGGTTTCCCCGAGATAAATGCCCTGAGGTTTTCTGTGGCAATTTTCATCAGGCGAACGCGGGCTTCCA
>JAUWAB010000168.1 GCA_030602265.1 Prolixibacteraceae bacterium
AATCCATCTGAAGCGATACACCCATTTTCAATCCGCAATGGAAGAATAAGTAGAATTTTATTGCCTTCGATATAAATTGTATAAAATACTTTTATAATTTAGCAACCGGTCCGAAAGAGTATAGTTTGTATATTCAGGATCGAATGCAATTGCATTAAATGCAGAATATTATAATTGTTTTTAGACAATTTAAACTGATAACTATACCTGATTAAACTTTTAAACAACATGAAAATTCGAACATTTCTATTCCTCGCAGTACTGATATTGGCGGCTTGCCAGGATAAACCAGACCAGAACCTGAAACTCAACGATCTGGAGTATTTCGAGACACAGGGAGTCAATGTACTGGTGTACAGCAATCTTTTTACCGGAGGATTTAACGATGAGAAGACCGCCGGCATAGAATTGATTCATCATGGAGTCCGAACCGCTCAAGGTGGTGCTATTCGCCTTTCCAACACGCCGGAGCAGTGGGACCTGGTTCCTGAAATACCGGTACGTACGGTCGACAGTATCTCGAATTCCATCGAATCGGTACAACGATTTGCGGATTACGATTTCGATTCGCGGGTAGTTGTTACGGCAAAGGGTAAGGCTGTTGAGATAGCCGTATACCTGGATAAACCGGTTCCCGCGGCCCTGGAGGGTGCTGCAGGTTTCAACCTGGAGTTTCTGCCCTCTCAATACTGGAACAAGACCTACCTGATGGACGGGCGATTCAATCGTTTTCCGCGCTATGTGGTGGGCAATACCGTTACCCGCCCCAACAGTGAAAAACCAAAGCAATTCAAGGGATTTGTAACCTCCGACGACCGGGGGACAGGCCGGTTTATCGACCCGCTTCCACTGGAGACGGGCCGCAACCTGCTGATGGCTCCCGATGAGCCTGAGCGTATGGTGAAAATCACCTCCCAGGATGCCGATCTTATGTTGTTCGACGGCCGCGTTCTGGCTCAAAACGGATGGTATGTAGTCCGCAGTTTACTTCCGGCCGGAAAAACAGGCAAGGTATTAACCTGGACGGTTGAGCCCCATGCCATTGAAGGTTGGATAAGAGAGCCAAACATCGGCTTCTCCCAGGTGGGTTATTTGCCTTCGCAACCCAAAGTATCTGTCATTGAACTCGATAAGAAGGACAAACCGCTTACAAAAGCATCGGTTTATAAATTAAATGACGACGGCAAAGCCAGCAGGGTTTTCAGCGGGAAAATCGAACCCTGGGGCGACTACTACAAATACCACTATGTGAAATTTGATTTTTCAGAAGTGAAGACTCCCGGCATTTACTATATTGAATATGGCGACACCAAAACCAATAATTTCCTGATAGAAAACAACGTGTACGACAAAATCACCGATGCCACCAGCGACATCTGGATACCGATACACATGAACCATATGTTTGTAAATGAGGCATACAGGGTATGGCACGGAGAGCCGTTCAAGGAAGGTTACCGGCAGGCACCGCCTAACAGCGATCACTTCGACCTCCACTGGCAGGGACCAACCACCGATACCAAGTACAAGGCACTGGAACTGATCCCCGGATTAAACATCGGCGGGTTCTTCGATGCC
>JAUWAB010000005.1 GCA_030602265.1 Prolixibacteraceae bacterium
GTAAAAGAGGTGCCGATTTTTACGTTAACCACATCATCTTTTGATGAATTGAAGAGAATATAGGCTCCCAGTTTGGGCATGCCGGACAGTTCGGTTTCCTTGCTGAAATTCTGGTAATCCGTGTAAGTCCCGAAATCTTTAAAACCGGTATCGAACCGAATGACCATATATCCGCTGAAGCCGGCAGACTTTCCATGGCCGCTGTAGATCCGGTGAACGGGGTTGGCTGCAATGATTTCCCTTCTTTCCGGATCAATTTTGATATACCCGACACCTTCATCACTGTTCACATCTATAACAATCCCGGCATTGGTTGGGTCGGCATAGGAGAACCTGAAAAAGCCGCAACGTCTGGTTGCGGTAAGTTCAGCTATAATCATATATTCAGGAATATGATAAATTCCGTAGGCAGGTGAAATATCCTTACGCTCAAAATAAAGTTTTGCATGCCGGAGGCTTGGACGGTGGTCAAAATAACCTGAAACTGGCATCAGGGTAAAGCTGCCATAATCCTGCACGCATGATCCATTGGTCCAGTGTGTAGCCCTGAAACCCTGGATAAGCTCAATGTCCATATAATAGGGGGCAACACATTTCGTTTCTGACAGCCGGTTTTGCGGAGTCCACTGGGTCATTCCAAATGGTGCGGTTATCGCTGGAATGGTTTGCCCGTAATCAACATGATCTCCTGGGTTGTCACGTGCAGCCTGGGTGTCGGCTTTTGCAGTGCCAATGGTAATGTCGACATACTTTAAAAGATTGCTGTCAGACGTTTTTTTACAGGAGTTAAATAATATAAATAAAAGAATTAAAGGAAATACCAGATTCTTCATAAAACATTTTGTTTAGTCGTTCTTACAAAGATATACTTTTTACAGTTTTATCAACATGGATGTACTGCCTGAATCAAAGATTCATACATTTGTACATGGAACCATTCTATTAACAATTGTATTACCATGAAGCTAATTGCAATCGTATGTTTGACCATTTTATCCGTCATGCAAAGTAAATCTCAGGAGTGGCAACCGGTATCCCTTAATGTTAATACCATCGAAAAACAGGTTGAGGTTTCCGTATCAGGTCAGCCCTTTACCGCCTACATCTGGCCCGAAACCCTGAAGAAACCGGTATTGTGGCCGGTCGTTGCACCGGGCGGCCAGACCGTAACCCGTGCTTTTCCCATGGCGGTCAAGGCCGGAGAACGTGCCGACCATCCGCACCATGTGGGCATCTGGCTTAATTTCGGGGATGTCAACGGCCTCGATTTCTGGAATAATTCAGAGGCTATTCCCAAAGAGAATGCCGGACGCTACGGTACCATCCGACATCAGTCCATTGACCGGGCTGAGTCAGGATCCGACCGTGGACAACTGGAGACCACCGCATTCTGGGAGAGACCTGACGGTACACGCCTCCTTCAGGAAAAAACCAGCTATACTTTCAGGGCGTCTGAAAGTGTACGGATCATCGACAGGGTCACTACACTGAAGGCTGTCGGCGGTGATGTGCTTTTCAGGGACAACAAGGAAGGCATGTTTGCGATTAGGGTCACCACCGAACTGGAACTACCGGCTGAGGGAGCGGTCGAGCTGACTGATGCACAGGGGATTGTGACCCGTGTCGAAAAGCCGGATCTCAGCAAAGTGACCGGCGATTACCTGAGCAGCGAAGGTTTGACCGGCGATGCCGTCTGGGGTACCCGCGCCACCTGGATGAGATTAGCCGGAAAAATGAATGGGGAAGAGGTTTCGGTCGTTATTCTGGACCACCCCGTTAATCCAGGATATCCGACCTACTGGCATGCCCGCGGTTATGGCCTTTTTGCCGCCAATACTTTAGGCCAAAAGCCGTTGTCGGGTGGAAAGGATGAACTCAACTTTTCATTAAAAAACGGAGAATCAGTCACTTTTAGATACCGGCTCATGATTTTCCGGGGTACACCGGATGCCGGAACCCTCCATCAACTGGCAGAGGAGTGGGGCAGGAGTAAATAAGCACTGATATCCACATCTGCCTGGCATAAAATTACTGACTATGGCATTGAATTATATATTCGTTTTCTTTTTCCTGATAGCCTTCGTAATCGGACTGGCCCGGCTTCTCTTTTTAGGGGATACGGAGGTTTTTCCCAACATGGTCAATTCCACGTTCGATATGGCTAAAACCGGTTTCGAGATCTCACTGGGTCTTACCGGTGTGCTGACACTCTGGATGGGGATCATGAAAGTCGGTGAAAAGGGTGGGGTGGTAAACATCTTCTCCAAAGCGATCGGTCCTTTCTTTAATAAACTGTTTCCGAAATTAGGCAAAGACCATCCGGCCTATGGACCGGTAATGCTTAATATTGCCGCCAATATGCTGAACCTCGATAATGCGGCTACACCGGTTGGACTGCAGGCCATGAAAGAGATGCAGGAAACCAATCCGTCGAAGGATACGGCCAGCGACCCGCAGATCATGTTTCTGGTGCTAAATACTTCCGGACTGACCATTCTGCCTATCAGTATAATGGTTTACCGGGCACAGCTGGGTGCTGCAAATCCTTCCGACATCTTTCTTCCGATACTGTTAGCCACCTATTTCTCCACACTTGCCGGATTGATTTCCGTGGCGATATATCAGAAGATTAATCTCTTTGATAAAGTTATCCTGGCTTACCTGGGAGGGCTGACCGCCATTATCTCCGCCCTTATCTGGTACTTCTCCACTTTGTCAAAGGATGAGATTACCATGGTTTCCACCGTGGCCAGCAATGTGATTCTTTTCTCAGTGATTGCCCTGTTTTTCGCCATGGCATTTCTCCGGAAAATCAATGTATATGAAACCTTTATCGAAGGGGCTAAGGACGGATTCAAAACTGCCGTCAAGATTATTCCCTACCTGGTAGCCATCCTGGTGGCCATTGGCGTATTCAGGGCATCGGGCGCCATGGACTGGCTGATATCCGGTTTTTCATGGCTGGTACAGACGATGGGACTGAACACCGATTTTATCCCTGCCATGCCCACGGCTTTGATGAAGCCGCTCAGCGGCAGCGGGGCACGGGGAATGATGGTTGACGCCATGACGACCTACGGTGCAGACTCGTTTGTCGGTCGGGTTGCCTCAACAGTTCAGGGGGCGACCGATACCACATTTTATATTTTAGCGGTGTATTTCGGTGCGGTAGGGATTAAAAACACCCGTTATGCAGTGGTCTGCGGACTGATAGCTGATTTTACGGGAATCATCGCTTCCATACTGCTGGCTTATTTGTTTTTCTACTGATCCTGAAATTTTACCAGACAACGTTTTCCGGTCATTTCGGAACGGCTGCCAGTTTTTGTGCACGCCGGTTGGCCTGGTTTAACAACACGAGAGAGAGGGCAATGACTGCCATAGCCAGGATCTGGGTAAGGTCGGGTTTCTCATCAGGAATCAGGAACCAGCTCAGCCAGGCCCCTAAAACCGGAATCAGAAACTTCCAGGTATTCAGCACCGAAACCTTGACTCCCGGTCTGGAAAGCAGGGTATACCAGATGGTAATTGCAGCCGCTGACAGAAAGGAGAGCCATCCCAATGAAAGAAAATAGGTCACCGGAAATGGTCCCGCTGAAAATCCTTCCACAGGAATGGAAATCAGGTAGAGGCTCAACCCGCCTGTAAACAATGAAGCAGAACTCAATACCACCGGGTGAATTTCTTTTTTCGATTTGGAAATGAGTACATTGGAGTATCCCGAAAGTATATTGTTAATCAGTAATAAAGCAATTCCTATCCATTCGTATTGGCCCCTGATTTCAACTTTCTGCCGCCCGATGGTGATCAATACAATACCAACCACACCTACCAGAATGCTGGCGAGCTTCAGCGGGCTCAGCCGGTCGGTTTTCATGGTTACATGAGCCACCATGGCAATAAAAAGTGGTGAAGAGCCCACTAACAAAGCTCCCAGGGCACTGGGAATCAGGTTGATCCCCAGGTAAAAGAAAGAATACTGCCATACCACCTGAAAGAATGCAATCACCAGTACAAACCTCCAGTGGGCCCGGACCTGGGCAATGAAAAGTTCCCATTTGCCGAATGCCAGCAGAACCATCAGTCCGGCTATCGTAAACCGCAAACCGGCAAATTGAAGGGGCGTTTGGTACTGCAATCCGATTTTGACAACCGCAAAAGCAGTCGACCATAGCCAGGTGGCCAGGATCGCCAGAAAGGTCGTAGTCCGTAAAAAATTTCTCATGCCTGATTGTTGTGCCGCAAAGGTCATAAATAAACCGGTACGTTGTGCATGATTATCTTTTAGAATTTTTCGTTCGAAATTTTCTCAACTTTGGGTGTAAGCGGAATAGTTTTAATCATTGGTCTGCACTATTATTAAGATCTGTTGAAAATTTAAAATATTTTTGGGTTCAAATTTTCAATTCAGATTTTATGGCAAAACGGATTATTAACAGCTACCGGGAATTTGAGGAGTTGCTTGGACAGGAAATAGGTATTTCCGATTATATAACGATAACACAGGAACAGATCAACCAGTTTGCAGATGCGACCAATGACCATCAGTGGATCCATGTAGACCCGGCCAGGGCTGCGGTGGAATCTCCCTTTCAGAAAACGATTGCGCACGGATATCTGACGCTTTCGCTTCTTACCTGCCTTTGGTTTAATATTGTTGAAGTCCGTAATGTTAAAATGGTGGTCAACTATGGCATGGAGAAACTGCGGTTTAACCATCCGGTTGTTGTTGACAGCAGGATACGTGCAAGGGTCAGTCTGGTGGATATAACCAACCTGCGTGGAATTGCCAGGGTTCAGGTAAAAATTGTACTGGAAATTGAAGGTGTGAAAAAGCCTGCATACGATTGTATCGCCACATTCCTATATCATTTCGAAAATTAAACGGTACTTCTTCATTGGCTCTTTCTTTTGTATCTTCGTACGTACAAAAAAGAAGCTTCAATGAATATGCATGAAATAATCTACGGTACAGAGATAACAGTCGGCTCTGCCCTGTTCAGACTAACATTGGCTTTTATTGCCGGTATGCTGATAGGCATTGAACGGGAGGCACACAGTCAGCCTGCAGGTATGCGCACCCATATCCTGATTACCCTGGGGTCAACGCTGGCTATGCTTCTCTCCATCTATATCCCGCAAAGTTATCCTGGGTTCCAGAATGGCGACCCTGGACGGATCGCTGCACAGGTGGTGTCCGGGATAGGTTTTCTTGGGGCCGGGGCGATTATGAGATTCGGGGTGAATGTCAGGGGCCTGACAACCGCTGCTTCGGTTTGGGCCATGGCCATGATTGGCCTGGCCATTGGCGCGGGAATGTATTCCATTAGTTTTATCGCTCTGCTGATTATTCTCTTTTCACTTAGTGTGATGGATACTTTCGAAAAAAAACTGTTCAGGAACAGATTGTTTAAAAGGATAGAAATTACCCTCAGAAAGAAATCCTCGGATATCCGGGCCCTTGAAAATGTGCTCAGAAAAAACCGCATAAGGATTCATTCCATGGATATTTCCAAACATACCCATGATACCAACGACCGGATCATATTCTATGTTTATATATTGGAAAAGACTGACATGGTTTCCCTTTCTGATGCACTTGAGAAAACAGATGGTGTGGTGGGGTTTTCAGTGGAAATGATTAACTGATCTTTTAAACTCCCCGCAGAAGAATACTCCTGCAGGGAGAATATTTTTATTTCAATTTTTCAAGTAAACCTTCGCTGGCATCTTCCAGTAGATCCAGAACGAGTTCAAATCCTTCTTCCCCGCCATAATAGGGATCTGGTACGATTTTATAATTATAAAGTTTACTGAAGTCGGTCATCTTGCTGATTTTCAACTGGTCCTGTTCATTTCGGGCTAATTGTTTCAGGTCCCTGACATTCTCATCATCCATGGCGATGATCATATCGAAATGGTCAAAATCAACCGAAGGGTCAAACTTGCGGGCAATACTGGTCAGATCATAACCCCTCTTCCGGGCATGCTGCTGCATCCTTCTGTCAGCTGGTTTTCCTACATGCCATGCACCTGTCCCGGCTGAATCAATCTCAAAATCAGGAGATAAGCCTGCCTGTGCAACCTGGGCTTTAAAAACGGCTTCGGCGCTGGGTGAGCGGCAGATATTTCCCAAACAGACAAATAAAATCCTTTTCTTCATAATGTACTGATTGTCCAGATAATGTTTTTATGCTTTTTTAATGGATAAATCCATTGTCTTGCCGGAGATAAAAATAATTAACTCCTGCAAGGCAAAAATACTGATTCCACCTGATTTATCCTCATCCGGGCTTTCAGGGCATGATCATCTTAAGAAACTCTTCTTCTCCGATTACGGGCACTTTCAGCTTTGTTGCCTTTTCCAGTTTGGAGGGACCCATGTTTTCACCGGCCAGTACATAACTGGTATTTTTGGAAATGGATCCGGCATTCTTACCCCCGTGCAGTTCAATAAGTTGTTTTAATTCATCCCGGCTGTGCAGGTTAAATGTTCCGGAAATTACAATGGATAAACCTTTCAGTTTGTCGCTCCCGCCTTCCGGCGGTATTTGGTCGGTTTCAAGCTGAAGTCCCTGATTCCGGAGCCGCTCAATGATATCCAGGTGAGCAGGATTGGCAAAGTACGCGATAACACTTTCCGCGATTCTGTCGCCAATTTCATTAATAGCTGTTAGTTCTTCACGGGACATGGCCATCAGCCGGTCGATGCTGCCTGCCGCTGTAGCCAGGTTTTTGGCCACGGTTTCGCCGACAAACCGGATGCCCAATGCAAAAAGTACCCTGTTGAATGGTACCGACCGCGAGGATTCAAGGCTTTTCAAAATGCGTTCTGCCGATTTTTCACCCAGTCTTTCAAGGGGAACCAATTGCTCCGCTTTCAGATCATACAGGTCGGCGGCGTTATGTATAAGTCCCTGATTGAAAAGCAATTCTACTGTTTCACTTCCCAGTCCGTCGATATTCATGGCCCTTCTATGGATAAAATGCTCTATTTTTCCCTTGATCTGCGGCGGGCATCCGGTATCATTCGGACAATACCACGCTGCTTCTCCTTCGTTTCGGATCAAAGCAGCACTGCATTCCGGGCATTCTTGTATAAACACGACCGGTGCTGCCATCGGATGCCGCTGATTTACGTCCACACCCACGATTTTGGGGATAATTTCTCCGCCCTTTTCAACCAGGACCTTATCGCCCAGGTGAAGGTCAAGACTGGCGATAATATCGGCATTATGCAACGAAGCCCTCTTTACCCGGGTGCCAGCTAACTGAACAGGTTCCAGATTAGCAACGGGAGTAACCGCCCCGGTCCGGCCTACCTGATATGAAACGGAATGCAAAGTGGTTGAGACCTGCTCTGCCCTGAATTTCCAGGCGACCGCCCATCTGGGCGATTTTGCCGTAAAACCCAGTATCTCCTGATATGCCAGTGAGTTAACCTTAATAACCACTCCATCGGTGGCAACAGGGAGCTTATACCGTTCCGAATCCCACTTTTCAAGGAAGTTGTTTACCTCTTGAAGATTTCTGCACACGGTGGTGTGTTCAGAAATCTTAAACCCCCAGTCACGTGCCATCATCAGGTTTTCGAAATGGGTACCGGCAGGGATTTCATCTCCCAGTATAGAATAGAAATAGGCATCAAGCCGCCGGGAGGCTACAACCGACGGATTCAGCAATTTAATGGTACCAGAAGTGGCATTTCTCGGATTGGCAAACAGCGGCTCCCCGTTCTCCTCCCGCTGACGGTTGAGCTCTTCGAAAACCGTAAAAGGCATTACCATCTCACCCCGGATCTCAAACCTGCGGGGATAGTTGTTCCCCCTTAACCGAAGCGGGACCGAGGCAATGGTCCGGACATTCGCCGTAACATCATCACCGCTCTCACCGTCGCCCCGTGTAAGTGCCTGAACCAGCACACCGTTCTCATAGGTCAGGGAAATGGACGTCCCGTCAAATTTCAGTTCGCACACATATTCAATATCGGTTTCGATTTCCTTTCTGATCCGCTGGTCAAAATCAAGCAATTCCCCCGCTGAATAGGCATTGGACAGCGAAAGCATCGGATAACGGTGCTTCACCTGGCTGAATCCGGTATTCAGGTCGCTGCCGACACGCCGCGTTGGAGAGGAAGGATCACTGAATTCGGGAAACTCACTTTCCAGCCTCTCCAGCTCCTTCATCTTCATGTCAAATTCATAGTCACTGACCGAAGGAGCCGACAAGACGTAGTACCGGTAATTGTGTTCATCGATTTCAGCGCGTAATGCTTTTATAAGTTCTTCAGCTTCTGATTTCATATATCAATTAAAACAGGTGTATTACGTTAATGCAAATATCGGTTGTACAATATTCTGTTTTCAGTACTCAAATATCCAAAATCTTTTTGATTTGAGGGGCACTGAAGTCAGGTTATTGTAAAGACAGATATTCAGGATTAAATTATCAACATCAGTTGTTTGTAAATTAAGGATCATTTAAATCTCCATTCTCCCGTTATCCCGGAAAGAATTTATACTTTTGTTCCCGAAGATGGTTCATATTAAAGTGACGAAAAGGGAATCCGGTGAAATACCGGAGCTGTACCCGCAGCTGTAATCTCCTGAAAGGCTGTTACCTGAATGCCACTGTCCGATAGGGCGGGAAGGTGGTAACGACGCCGGAGAGAGCCAGAAGACCTGCCATTTTTAAGTAATGCTTTCGGGAATAAAAGCGACGGTTGAAAAGCCTGAAGTTTTATTTCCCCGTATTGTCAATCAAACAAAAGGGGAATGAAAAAATTAATTCTGATTACTGCCTTTATGGCGGTTTATGGCCTCGTCAACGGGCAGATAAACCGCGCTAACCGCCTGTTCAGCTACCGGCCGGCTCCCGGACAATTCATCAATAATCCCGTCATCGGAACACCCGAAGCGGCCAGCAAGATTCTTGCTTCAGACAATAGCCTGGTTTCTTTGGGCGCTTTTGGAGGTTCTATTGTTCTGGGTTTTGAAAAGCCTGTCAAAAATGATCCTGCCAATCCGTACGGTATTGATTTTACCGTTTTTGGGAATGCCTTTACAGGTTCATCCGAGCCGGGCATCATTTGGGTGATGAAAGATGAAAACGGGAACGGCCTGCCCGATGATACCTGGTATCAGATTGCCGGCAGCAGTTACTTTCACCCCCATACACTCCATAAGCATTCGGTCACCTGGTACCGTCAGCCTGATGGTTCTGCAACCTGGCAGGATACCCGGGGAAACCGTGGGACGATGTTAAAGAATGAGTTTCACTCACAGCCATATTATCCTTCATTACAATATTTTATCGATTTTCCAGATGATTCGGTCACCTATACCGGGACCATGCTGGGGCATCCTTCTGCCATTATGAACGGGCAGATCGTTTTGCCATCACTGGCTTTTGGTTACGCAGACAACCGGCCGGTAAACAGGAGCATTTCTCCAGCCATTCCGGATAACCCTTATACCCGCGATAAAAACGAAGGAGCTGGCGGAGATCCCGTCGATATTTCATGGGCGGTCGACCAGGAAGGAAATTATGTAGACCTGGATGAAATCCATTTTGTGAAAATAGTAACCGGAGCGTTATCCGACCTGGGTATTTTGGGAGAAATCTCCACCGAAATATCCGGGGTGGTGGCTGCAAATCCTTCAGGCCTGACCGGACCTTTAAACCTGATGGCGATCCACCCGCATCCCCATTCTCTTCTGGTTACAGATACACTTCAGATCTTTGCAGACTTCTTCATTAAAGGAAGAAGGCAAAATACCACATTTGTTTTTGAAAATTCCGACAGGACCAAAGCCGACATTTCCCCGGAGGGGACCATCATTGCCAAAGATGGCGGGACTATCCGGGTGTCGGTTTTTCCTGAAGGATTTCCGGATGAAAAATCAGAGACGGAACTCATAGTCAGAAAACCGGTTTCCCTAATGGTTACTGAAATCGAAAGCCGGATGTACCCTGGCGAAACCGTGGTTTTCAAGCCTTTGCTTTTAGATCAGTTTTCTTCCGCCATTCAGGGAATGACGTGGAATATTAATGTACAAAATAGTGAAATATTGGATATTGCAGGTAATAACGGAAGTTTTACTTTAATCGCATTAAAGCCGGGTATAACGGATCTGACTATTTCTCCGGTCCGGTTTCCGGAAATGGTTTATACCATTCGCGTAGAGGTGCTTCCGGATACCAGGCCTGCCAGGGTGTTAGTCACCGCAAAAACATCCGATGAAAATCTACTCCCATACCAGTGGATTGAAATATCGCCCTTTTCGGTAAACCGTGCGGTTGAGAACAGAAGCGGTGATTACAGTAACCCTGGTTTTGTATCATTGGCACAGGTTGTTATGTCTGTTCTTGAGAAAGCCGGAACGCAATTCCGTTTCAGGGATGATGCCTTCTCCGGAAACAGTCTTTATTTATACTCGGTTGAATCGGATGGCTTGTTTACCTACGGATGGGGCGGCCGGACTGATCCTGCTGCATATGCAAGGGCATGGATGGTCAGACATAACGGGAAACATTTTTACAGGGAATTGAACGGGCAGGTTGTCTCCGACCGCGATACGGTGGAGATTTACCATGTTGCCGATATTCTCAGTCAATGGACGATATCCGGACTAAGTATCACCCCGGATTCAGCGGTATCCGGCACCCGGATTGCAGTCAACCGGTGGATGGCCCAATGCACACGCGACTTAGGCGGAAACATTACAGAACAGCCGACAGTGCCATACCCGGACCAACCAGTATCTGCTGCCGGCGACCCCAGGGTATTGGCCTATACCGACCATAATGGCCGTGCTGAAATCATAGCAGAAGGCGGGATACCCTTTACCATTCATTCCGGTAACGATGCTGCCATAGTCAACAGGAAACTGACCACCGGAATCGGGTCAGCGGAAAGATTTGAATTTACGGTATACCCCAATCCTGCCCGTGATTTTGTGCAGGTTTCCAGCACGGGGAATATTTCCCGGATTTATCTGACCGATGCTTCGGGCAGGATAATATATAACATGAATGATACCGGAAGTTCGGTTACAATTTCTTTGAAAGATATTAATCCTGGGATATATTTTATTGTTGCAGATGGAGATGGAAGTATATACCGGAATAAAATAGTTAAGTATTGAAACGATTTCTGGTCATATGGTTGCTGCTCTCTTACGGCTTGTCCCTGAATGGGCAAACCCTGAAGGATACTGTGCAAATCAGGGAGGTTCGTGTTTTTGGCCAGCATAAGCCCCAGGAGACTGGCTTGAGAATTACGCGGCCCGACAGTATGGCCCTGATCAACTCCATTACGACCAATCTGGCTGAATTATTATCCGCCAATACGCCGGTTTTTATAAAATCATACGGACGGGGATCATCGGCTACCGCAAGTTTCAGGGGAACCTCTGCCAATCATACACGCTTGACCTGGAATGGCATGGCCCTGAATTCCCCGATGCGTGGTTCTGCTGATCTTTCGCTGCTTCCGGTGATGTTTACCGACGATGTCTGGTTGCTTCACGGTGGCAGCTCACTGGCTGAAGGCACCGGTGCTTTGGGGGGCAGTATCCATCTGGGGAATAAACCCGACTGGACATCCAATACCCAGGCCTCTTTGCTGGTTGAAAGAGGATCTTTCAATACCGGATCCTACCAGTTTCGTTTACAGGCAGGTAAAGGAAGGTTCAGGTCGGTTACCCGGTTTGTCGCAGACCATTCAGACAATAATTTTCCTTTTTACAATGTGGGAGTGTTGCCCTTCAGGCAGGACACCCTGAAAAATGCATCCTATCTGAAATTGGGGATACTTCAGGAGTTTTACTACAGGTCACAGCCCGATAAACTCTCTGCCTTAAGGTTTTGGGGCCAGGTTAGTGACCGCGACCTGCCACAACTGATGTCATATGAAGGTAGCGAACGGGTGGAATACCAGGTTGATGAACAAATCAGGGTGCAATATGAAGCAAAAAATTATGCATCCCTTGTTAAGTTCCACTATTTCAGTGGTTTTAACTATACATACTTAAGATACAAAAGGTATATGACGGACCCCTGGTTTGTCAATGATGATGCCGTCAGCATGGAGAACAGCCTGTTTAATCAGTTGAAAATGAATGCTGATGTGTCGGATAAACTGCATATCAGCGGATCCTTTGAGATGAACTATCATTCTGTACTGGTGAACAATGAACCCAGAAATACCGGATATGATGAAAACAGGCTGGAAGCAGGAGGTATGGTACATGCACGCTTCAGACCGGCCAACAACTGGGGGGTATTTGCACTGATCAGGTCAGAATGGTATGATAATCGTCTGATTCCGGTAATCCCTTCGGCCGGCGCTGAGTATATCACTGCAAGACCATTTCCTGCAATGATCAGGCTGAACCTGGCCCGTAACTATAATAAGCCATCCCTGAACGACCTTTACTGGATCCCCGGAGGCAATCCGGACCTGCAGGCGGAAGACGGCATAACGGCCGATCTGGCCTTCAGCACCGAAAGCAGGAGGGAAGGTCTCTGGAAGAATGAGGTTTCACTTTTTTACTCCCTGATCGACAACTGGATTATATGGCAGCCTGCGGCCAATGGTGCCTGGTATTGGGAAGCAGCCAATGTGAAAAAGGTTTTCTCCAGGGGGGTGGAGTATAATTTCAGTAGCCAGGCAGTGGTGGGCAAAGTGAAATTCAGGATGGCGGGAAATTATGCTTATACCCGCTCGACCAACGAGAATGCAGTGAGTTCAATAGACCAATCCCGGGGCAAACAGCTGATATACATACCCAAACATACGGGAAATCTGAATATGGCAGCCACCCTTGGCTTATGGACACTGAAAGGCAATGTGGGGTATACCGGGAAACGTTATACCCAGTCGTCCAATGAATGGAGCCATTTTGAGAGCGTCCTGAACCCATTCTGGATGACAAGCCTATCTCTTGAAAAGCTTTGGAATCTGAGCCATGCAATGGTGTTGAATACCCAGGTGAAGGCCGAAAACCTGCTGGATACAGATTATCAGCAGATTCTCTGGCGCCCGATGCCGGGAAGACATTATTCCATAACCATGTCGTTGAAACGGAGTAAATAAAATGAGGAATAAACAATATATATTGATCGCAACCAGCAGGAGTCAGGTCGGGCAGATCAAAAATGCAGCAGGGACCACAGGCCAATTTGCCACCGGAATCATACATTTTCTGAATAAATCCTATTTGCTGATCCTGTTTCTGACTTTTCTGTTCGCTTCCTGTGAGCAGGAGCCTGTTGAAGTGGTCTATGCCGATCTGGGCGACAAAAGGGGCGTTTTTATTTCCTCAGAGGGCAATTATATGTATGGCAATGCCTCTCTTTCGTTTTATGACCGGGATGCCAGGGTGGTCTACAACAACGTATTTTATGCACGCAACCGTGCACCTCTGGGCGACGTGGCCCAGTCAATCACTTCTGACGGCCGGAATCTTTTTATTGTGGTTAACAATTCTGGAAAGATAGTCGTGACAGACCGCAGGACCCTTGAATTCAAGCATACCATAACCGGTTTGGTATCACCCAGATATATACATTTTGTCAGTGAAAACAAGGCGTATGTCAGTGATCTTTATTCCGACCGGATCACCATTATCAACCCGTCGACCTTTGAAAAGAGAGGGTATATCCAGGTATCCGATGGAATCAAAAATTCCGGGAAGCATACGACAGAGTCATTTACACAGTCGGGCAACCGGGTTTTTGTAAGTTGCTGGAAAAACGAAAATCAGATTCTGGTGATTGATCCGGTCACCGATAAGCTCACCGATTCCATTACGGTTCCTATGCAGCCAAGGAAACTGATCACCGACAAGAACCAAAAAATATGGGTCCTTACAGATGGAAATCCCGCAGGCGCACCGGGTGGCCCTGAAAAGCCGTCGCTTGTCAGAATTGATCCGGCTACCCTTACTGTAGAACAGATTTACCGCTGGAACACCGGGAGTGAGTATTCAGGCGACCTGCAGTTAAATCCGGCCAAAGACACACTATACATCATATCCGGCGATCTGTACAGGATGCCGGTAAATGCGCGAAGATTTCCGGAGGAACCTTTTATTGGATCTTCCGGCCGCAAATTTTTCAGTATGGGGGTAGATCCGAAATCCGGAGAAATCTACCTGACCGATGCCATTGATTACATGCAGAGGGCCATGGTATACCGGTATTCCCCTCAGGGAGCCCTGACCGACACATTCAGGGTAGGTATCAATCCCGGGGCCTTCTGGTTTAACTAACACATTTTAATATTTAATCGTTATGAAGCATTTTTCCTTTTTTCTGATGTTCTTTCTGATGTTTACGATTCTCCATGGCCAGGAGAAAGCTACTTTTGAAGAGTTGGACCCGGGGCCGGTTGGTTACTGGAACGGATCTGACCTTAGTGGAAAATTCAGCAGCGGACCGTTTACTTTTCATAATTCCTATAACGTGGATTGGGCAAGCTGGGCCGGATTCTCCTATACCAACCATACCGATACCGTAACCGCAGGCTGGAGCAACCTGTACAGTGCCATAACCGGTATTGGGGCAGGGGGATCAGCAGTCTATGCAACTGCCTTCGTTGCCGGATCCGCACGAATTTCCCTGGAGCAGGCCTCTACTGTATCAGGGATGTACATCACCAACAGCACCTATGCCTATTTATCTGTCCTGAATGGCGATGACTTTACAAAAAAGTTCGGAGGACCAGACGGGACTGATCCTGACTATTTCAGGCTGATCATCGATGGTATTGGTAATGAAGGCGATACAACAGGCACAATTGTTTTTTACCTGGCAGATTTCCGTGACAGTGATTCTGCCAATGATTATATTATTAAGGAATGGACATGGGTCGACCTCACAGCACTGGGAGACGTTGCGGAGATCCATTTCTCAATGGAATCGAGCGATACCGGAGACTGGGGCATGAATACCCCTGCCTTTTTTTGTGTAGATAATATCAACAGCAAGGAACTGACTCCTGCGAGTGGCAGGCCAGCAGCTATGGCGGGTGAGATCCGTGCATATCCCAATCCTTTCAGCGACAGGTTCAGCCTGGCACTCGCCGCAGGAGATCACCGGGTTGAGATCCTTGATATGCAGGGCAGGTTGCATCATCAGGATATTTATGCTGGCGATACAGTGGTCGGGATTGAAGGTCTGAGTCATCTGCCATCCGGAGTGTACATTGTCCGGATTACCAGTGAACGAATGGAATACACTGCAATGAAGCTGCGAAAACTTTAAATTAAAACATTAAACCATTAAGTTTCAAAAAAAAGAGTGTGAAGTATTTTGTTGTATGTCAATAATAGTGTTATTTTGCAGTCTGAAAATATTACAATAATTATGATGGAAATAACAAAAAACAGGATGGTCACATTGACCTATGACTTAAGGTTGGACGACCAGAATGGCGATATGATAGAGCAGGCAACTGCAGATCGTCCGTTGCGTTTTATTTACGGAGCAGGACAGATGTTACCCAAATTTGAGGCTCAATTGGCAGGATTGAAGCAGGGGGAGTCCTTTCAAATAGACCTGACCAAATTTGATGCTTACGGTGAAGTCAATGAAGATGCGATTGTAGAGCTTCCGCGTCAGGTCTTTATGGTCGACGGAAATTTCGACAATGAAATGGTAAAGGTTGGAAACTCCATTCCCATGATGACCGGTGACGGTCAGCGTCTGAATGGCATTGTCCTTGAAGTGGGCGATCAGGCGATTAAAATGGACTTTAATCATCCACTTGCAGGTGAGGATCTTCATTTTGAAGGGGAAGTCCTGGAAGTCAGGGATGCCACCGATGAAGAAATTGCCGCATTGTTCTCTCATGGTTGTGGCTGTGGTAGTGGTGGCTGTGACAGTGGTGGCTGTGGTGACGGCGATTGTCACGACCATGGCGATCAAAGTTGTGGTACAGGATGTAATTGTTAACAACTGTTGTATATTTTACAACTTTAATTATCTTTAGCCTCGTTTTTTATAAAAAACGAGGCTATCTTTTTGCAAAGCTATGAATACATTTGGACGTATATTCAGGTTAACTTCATTTGGTGAGTCGCATGGCAGGGGCATCGGAGGCATAATTGACGGCTGCCCGCCCGGAATTGAAATCGACCTGGAATATATTCAGAATGAACTGTCGAGAAGAAGGCCCGGCCAGTCAAAAATAACCACACAGCGGATGGAGCCCGACAAGGTTGAATTCCTTTCGGGCATCTTTGAGGGGAAGAGTCAGGGAACGCCTATTGCCTTTATTGTTTGGAACAAGGACCAGCATTCGGGAGACTATAATAACCTGAAAGATGTATTCAGGCCATCACACGCCGATTATACCTATCAGAAAAAATACGGAACCCGGGATCACCGTGGCGGCGGACGTTCATCGGCGAGGGAAACCATTGCCAGGGTAGTGGCAGGTGCCATTGCCCGTCTCGTTCTGAGAAAAGCCGGAGTACAGGTTTTTGCTTATGTTTCCCAGGTTGGTGAAATAGAACTGGCGAAAGGTTATCAGGAACTCGACCTGACCCTGACTGACCAGAGCATAGTGAGGTGTCCCGATCAGGAAACCGCTGAGAAGATGATTGCCCGGATAGAAGAGGCTGGCAGGGACCATGATACAGTCGGAGGGGTGATTACAGGAGTGGTCAGGGGTGTACCCGCCGGATGGGGAGAACCGGTTTTCAACAAATTGCATGCAGATCTGGGATTTGGAATGCTGGGAATCAATGCAGTAAAGGGGTTTGAATATGGATCAGGATTTTCAGGTACCCGGCTTAGCGGATCACAACACAACGATATATTTATTAAAGGAGAGGAGGGAATCAAAACGAAAACCAACCACTCGGGTGGAATCCAGGGAGGCATTTCCAATGGTGAAGATATCTATTTCAGGGTGGCATTCAAGCCGATAGCCACCTTGCTGAAAGAACAAAAAACTGTAGACCAGTATGAAAATGAGGTAGTTATTAATCCAAAGGGGCGACATGACCCATGTGTCCTCCCCAGGGCAGTACCTATCGTGGAAGCAATGGCAGCACTGGTTTTGGCAGATCACTATTTAATGCAACAATTATATACACTTTGAAAAATGCCTAGAAGAAAACGTGAAAGAAGAATGCTGATGCCCCCAGTGATCAAAGGCATGTCTGTTTTTGGTGTTCGTGGCCGGAAAGCCAACGAAGTCAGTCTTTTGTTAGAGGAATATGAAGCCATCAGGCTGCTCGACCATCAGATGCTTAACCAGGAACAGGCAGCGGTAGTTATGAACGTATCAAGGCCGACGCTTACCCGCATTTATGAGGAAGCCCGTCAGAAAGTGGCCAGCGCCTTTGTAGAAGGACGCGACATTGTGATTAAAGGCGGTCATGTCACTTTCGACCAGAATTGGTATAAATGCAATACCTGCAAAGCCAATTTCAACTTCCATGAGGAAGACGATCCGAACTGCCCGGTTTGTGAATCTACTGATGTATCTTCGCTGAACGAATATTTTAAAAAAGCGTAGAAGATATTTCAGGCTAAAGTATTTGATGACAGGGATCCGAAGTGACGGATCCCTGTTTTTATTGAACAGGAATAAACATGATATTTATCATCTGATATTGAGAAAATTAACAAGGTAATAACATCCGACCTTTTTTATGATTTGTTCGGAAAAACTATCTTTGGCCCAAATTATTTTATCTGCTAAATGAACTGGAGAAAATGGCTGCGGATCCTTCACCGCGATTTTGGTTATTTTATTGTCGGCATAACGCTGATTTATGCCATTTCCGGCATTCTTCTGAATCACCGAAATGATTTCAATCCCGATTTCAGGATCGTTACCCAGAATGTCAAAATCGACCTCCCTCCCGGACCCCCGTTTAGTGAACAGGCCCTCAAACCACTGATTGAAAACATTGGCGATTTTGTTGTATTCAAAAGGGCCTACATGACAAAACACGGGAATCTTAAGGTTTTCATCCATAACGGGGAAATTCTTATCCATCCGGAAACCGGAGAAGGTGAACTCGAGTATTTGCAGAAACGTATTGTCTTTTTCGAAATGAACATGCTTCACCGGGTAGCTACCCACAGGTCCTGGAAGTGGGTCAGCGATGCCCTGATGGTTATCCTGATTTTTGTGACTATTTCAGGGATTTTTATCCTGAAAGGCAGAAACGGTTTCATGAGAAGGGGAGTCTGGTTTATTGTAGCCGGAGTGGTCATCCCTCTTGTGTATATGATATTTCTGATTTAAATTAGTATCAAAATAAAAAAACCAAAGATGAGAAAGTATTTTGTAATAATCGTATTAAGTATGATGGTGTTCGCCTGCGGAAACAGGCAGAACCAATCTGCATCCACAGAAAATGCTGTGGTGGTCTTGACCGTCGATGACCTAATGGCTGTAGCCGCAGAACATGTCGACCAGGAAGTGGTAATCTCAGGCCTCATAACACATGTTTGCAAACACGGCGGACAACGTTGTTTTGTGATGGGCACTACCGATGAAGTTACCATCAGGGTAGAAGCAGGGGATGAGATTGAATCCTTTAAACAGGAGCATGTCGGCGATGTATTACAGATTACCGGAATTTTGAGGCTTGTTCCTGTCGGAGGCGGTGACGCTTGTGAAGAAGACGATGCTGCTGCAGCCGGCGAAGTGGCAGAGGTTGCTGAAAAGGCTGATTCCACTGAGGTAAGCGACGAGGAGTATGTCCCGGTTTATTACATCGACGGATTGAAATTTGTCGTAGTCACCGAAGGCGAGGAAAAAACTGAGGAAAATTCAGGAGAAGTTTAATACTCTGAATGGAATGCCTGAAGCAAAAATGAGGCTGTCCCAAATTCTGGACAGCCTCATTTTTTTCCGTTTATTCACCGTAGATCTCCTGCAATGTACCTATTTTTTCTTTTTCTCCTCCGGAATAAAAATCAATGAAACGGAGTTTACACAATGCCGCGTATTTTTTCTGGTAAAACCTTCTCCTAAAAACACATGCCCTAAATGTCCCTTACAATTGCTGCAGACAATCTCAGTTCTTCTGCCATCGGCATCCGGTAACCGCAGGACTGCCCCCTTGATCTCATCATCAAAGCTGGGCCAGCCACAGTGGGCATCAAACTTGTCGGACGACCGGTAAAGGTGGGCTCCGCATTGTTTGCAGGCATAGGTACCCTTCTCCTGATGCCGGTAATACTCTCCGGTAAAAGGCCTTTCAGTACCTTTCCTGAGAATGACATATTCTTCAAATTCTGTCAGTTTTCTGTACTGACTTTCAGGTTGTTGTGCAGAAAGACTCATGGCAGCAATCGTTATGATTAATATTGTGATCGATGTTTTCATGACTAATGGACAAATTTTGGCTTTAAAATGTTCACCAAACAGTCTCGGGATGAATAAAAAATATGGGAGATTTGTCCAAACCGGCAGTTTATTTGCCCGGAACTGTGTAAATTGCAGTCATGCTTAAAAATTAAACCAATGAAACGCCGACGATTTATTCAACTTACAGCAGCATCTGCCTCAGCACTGGTAGTCAACCCTTCCTATTCAGGCTCCAATCATGCAGATTTTCCGGGGCTAAGACTGGGAGGTCCTCTGTTTGCCCCGTTTAAGGATCCGGAGACCTGGATTTCTGCCTTGAAAAATGAGGGATATACGGCGGCCTATTGCCCCTTAAATCCGGGAGCTTCACCCGAGCTGATCAGGGAATACAAAACCATAGCTGCTGCCAGTAATATGCTGATTGCTGAAGTAGGGGCATGGAGCAACCCGATTAGTCCGGATGTAAACACCGCCAAAGCCGCCCTTGAGAAATGTATTGCCTCACTTCAATTAGCTGATGAGATAGGGGCCTGCTGTTGCGTGAATATCAGCGGATCGCGTAACATAAACCATTGGGCCGGACCGCATCCCGATAACCTGACCGGATCTACGTTCGACCTGATCGTTGAAACCACCCGGAAAATTATCGACGCGGTGAAACCTTCAAATACCTGGTACACTTTGGAGGCCATGCCATGGAGTTATCCCGATTCCACCGATTCCTACCTTAAACTGATCAAGGCCATCAACCGTGACCGGTTTGCAGTTCATCTCGATCCGGTGAATTTCGTGACAAGCCCCCAGGTTTTGTACAACAACCGTGAGATGATCAAAGATGCGTTCAAACGTCTCGGACCCTGGATAAAGAGCTGCCATGCCAAGGATGTGACCATACTTGAAAATACCGATCTGCCTCACCTGAACGAGATCCGGCCCGGGCTGGGATTACTGGACTACCGGACTTATCTGGCGGAATTATCGAAGCTCCCCGGTGTGCCTTTGATGCTCGAACACCTGAAAACCGCAGAGGAATACGCTGCTGCGGCCGGATATATCCGGAAAATGGCAGGCAGATAACCGGGCAGACCGGAGATTTGCTTTTTAAAATTCAAACCTGAAATAAATCAATCCTGATATGAAGATTATTGTAACCATTTTAACACTGTTGACTGCCTTCACCGTGTACGCCCAAAAAGAACAAAGGGAAATCCTTTTTAATAATGACTGGAAATTCTTCAGGGGAGGATGCCAGTCGGCTGAGAATCCAGGTTTCGATGATTCCGGATGGCGTAATTTGGATCTGCCGCATGACTGGAGCATAGAAGACCTGCCAGGAAAGGATTCGCCTTTTGACAAGAATGCCATCAGCCAGGTAAGCGGAGGATATACCACCGGGGGTACCGGCTGGTATCGCAAAACTTTTATGCTTCCGGAGGAATATACCGACAAGACATTAATCATTCAGTTCGACGGCGTTTATATGAATGCGCATGTTTGGGTTAACGGCCGTATGGTAGGCAGGCATCCATACGGGTACACTACTTTCTGGTTTGATATTACCCGATATATAAAACCCGGTGAGAAAAACGTCATTGCGGTTAAAGTAATGAACGAAGGGGAAAACAGTCGATGGTACTCAGGATCGGGTATTTACAGGCATGTCTGGCTAAAGGTATTAAATAGTGTACATATCAGTCAGTGGGGTACCTGGGTTACCACTCCGGAAGTGAATGAACATTCGGCAAAGGTTGAGGTAAGGACCGAAGTTAAAAACAGTTCAGGAGAAGAACGGATAGTATCGTTGCGAACCAGTATTGCCGGACCAGGTGGATCTTCCGGAAATGAGGCAGAAGCGGTCTTAAAAATACCTGCCGGGGCAGTTCAGGAGTTTGTCCAGGTGTTTGAAATTCAGAAGCCCATGCTGTGGTCGACCAGCAATCCGGCTATGTACAGGGCGGTTCAGGAAGTGATGGTAGGCCAGCAGACGGTTGACCGCACAGAAACTTCCTTCGGAATAAGAAGCATTTCATTTGATGTATCACAGGGTTTTATGCTCAACGGGCAGCCCGTCTTGCTCAAGGGCGGGTGTGTCCATCACGATAATGGTCCGCTGGGCGCGAAAGCATTTGACCGTGCAGAAGAGAGAAGGGTGGAGCTGTTGAAGGCAAGCGGGTTCAATGCAATAAGATGTGCCCATAACCCGCCGTCAAGGGCATTTCTGGATGCCTGCGACCGGTTGGGCATGCTGGTGATCGATGAGGCTTTCGATATGTGGGAAGTGGCTAAAAATCCGTTCGATTACCATCTCTATTTTAAGGAATGGTGGAAAAAGGACATTGAAAATATGATTTTGCGTGACAGAAACCACCCTTCCATAATTATGTGGAGTACTGGAAATGAAATTCCGGAGCGGGGAGATCCCAAAGGAGTGGAAACTTCCAGGATGTTGGCTGAATTTATCAGAAAAATGGATCCCACAAGGCCGGTAACCTCCGCTGTAAACGGACTGAATCCGGGCAAAGACCCGTTTTTTGCCACGCTGGATATTGCCGGATATAACTACGCTTCAGGTGGAGACCACTGGAACAAATCCTTGTATCAGGAGGACCACAAACGTGTACCGGAAAGAATAATTTACGAAGCTGAATCGTATCCGCTGGAAGCATTTCATGCCTGGATGGGTGTACTGGATAATAGCTTCGTGATCGGCGATTTTGTATGGACTGCTTTTGACTATTTAGGTGAGGCAAGCATAGGGTGGCGTGGATATTGGCATGATAACCGGTTCTTTCCCTGGAATATAGCCTGGTGCGGAGATATGGACCTATGCGGATGGAAACGTCCGCAATCCTATTTCAGGGATGCCCTTTGGAAAGAAAACCAGATATCCGTGTTTGTAAAACCACCTGTTCCATCCTTTCCTGAAAATCCGGACAGGCAGTCATGGTCGAAATGGCACTGGCACGATGTGCTTGCTGACTGGAACTGGTCGGGACATGAAGGAAATCCCATGGAGGTAAGTGTCTATTCGTCATGTGGGGAGGTAGAATTATTTCTGAACGGGAAATCTCTGGGAAGAAAGAAAAACGGCCGTTCAAATGAATTCACCACACATTGGCAGGTGCCCTACCAGGCAGGCGAATTAAAAGCGGCAGGATATTCAGGCAAGATAAAAGTATCCGAAACCCTTTTAAGGACAGCTGGTGAAACGGCTAAAATAAAAGCCCTTGCAGACCGCAAGGATCTTGTATCAGGAGGCCAGGACCTCAGCTATGTTACAGTTGAGCTTACCGACAAAAACGGCAATCTGAATCCAAAGGCAGAAAACCTGCTGAAATTTTCCCTGGATGGACCAGGCGAAATTATTGCCGTTGCCAATGCTAATCCGGTAAGCCTGGAGAGCTATCAGCGTTCTGAGCGTAAGGCATGGAAAGGTAAATGCCTGGTGATTGTGAGGTCCGGTAAAGAACAGGGCAGTGCAGTGCTAAGGATTGAATCCGAAGGTTTACCAACGGAAGCGGTAACCATAAGCAGCAAATAAGCTGAATGCTTTTATGGCCAGCCAGCATTAAAAGCACATATAAATATCAGCAAAAAGGATTTTGATGAAATATTTGATGTCAGATTTCTGTTTTGGCATAAAACGAAACAAATTGTCGTATTTACTGTATATTTGATGATATTTTGAAATCTAACCAATAAATATGTTGTATATGAATAAGAAATTTATCTTGTCTGGTTTTGTAACCGGAATTGTGGCATTTTTTTTAGGTTGGTTGATCTGGGGGATAATCCTGATGGATTTTTCTACGGCAAATACGACCGAATATCCCGGTTTGGTAAAAGATAATATGAGTTTTCCGGCAATCTTGCTGAATAATCTGCTTTGGGGTTTTACCATTACCTGGATCTATGGAAGTTTCAGAGGCGATAAGAGTGTAAAGGGCGGTGCTATTACCGGCATGATACTGGGTTTATTGGTTTCCGCAGGCCTAAATTTATCCTATTTTGCATTCTGGAATATCTATACGCCGTTATTTCAAATTGTGGATGTTGTTGCCAACGGCATTTTTTCCGGAGTACTGGGCGGAGTTGCCGGTTATTTTCTCAGGACAAAAAGTTAGCTGTATAAAGTACAAGTACCATAATATTAATTTATAAATTTGTGAGATATCCAAAAATCTGAAAAAAATGACTAACAGACGAGAATTTTTACGTAATACCGCCTTGCTGGTTGCCGGCGGTATGCTGGTCAGACCTGCCATCTCAACAGCAAGTCTTCCTGCCAAGGGTAAGAAAGCCATAGGTTTGCAGCTCTATTCACTGAGGGATGCCATGAGGGTTGATGCCAAAGCCACTCTGAAGGAAGTTGCCGGAATGGGCTATAAAACGCTCGAAACAGCCAGTTATGGTGATGGGCTAATTTACGGGATGGCCCCGGCTGAGTTTAAAAAGTATGTGAAAGATTTGGGGATGAAGGTTACCGGAGCCCATTTGGGCGGTCCCCAGTATACAAAGGACAAACATGCTGAAGCGATGGAGTGGTGGAAAAAGGCCATTGCCGATCATAAAACTGCAGGCGTTACCTGGATGATTAAACCCAGTATGCCCATCCCTAAAACGCTGGCGGAACTGAAAGTGTGGTGTGATTATTACAATGCCGTGGGTGCCGAGGTGAAAAAAGCCGGTATGCGCTTCGGGTTCCATAACCATGCCCGGGAATTTGAAAAGATTGAAGGTGAAATCATGTTCGATTATATGGTGAAAAATACCGATCCCAAACTGGTTATGTTTGAACTGGATGTATACTGGGTAATGAAGGGCGGTTATAATGCCGTGGATTATATGAGAAAATATCCCGACCGGATTCCTGTATTGCATATCAAGGATGAGAAAGAGATTGGCGCCAGTGGTACCATCGATTTCAGGCCAATTTTTGAAACTGCTTATGCCAACAAGGTGAAAGAGTTTTATGTAGAAGTTGAACGTTATGATTTCGAACCCATCGAAAGTGTGCGCAAGAGCTATGATTACCTTGCCGCTGCACCCTATGTGAAATAATATGAATTGAACAAAGCTGTCCTGTATACGGGACAGCTTTGTTCCCTGTATCCCCTGATCTGCTGCAAAATCCCCCGGACCAAAACCATCCTGCATCCACTGAATATACACCTCTATGCATTTTTGCGCTGTTTGTTAACCTTAAATTAAGAAAATTTTCTTTATTAGTAATAAGCAAGTTACGAAGAATATTGCGTAAACCGCTCTGTAAAAGAGTTTCAAATACTACCAATCCGGGAATTAATTCAATTAATAAAGTATTTTTGCTGTAATTAATTTTACAAACAAAATAGATTGACCATGAAGAAGTATTTGATTACAGTAAACCAGACACAGTATGAAGTTGAAGTGGTAGAATTGAGAGGTGGTGCCGCCAATAACGCAAAACCGGTGAACAACGTTCAGAAAGCTGCAGCACCTGTCAGCGCCCCAGCCAGGAAAGAAGCGCCTGTAAGCCTGAACGGTAAGAAAGTGACCGCCCCGATGCCCGGCAACGTGATCAAACTGTTTGTATCACCCGGTGATAAGGTAACTGCCGGACAGAAACTTCTCGTTTTCGAAGCCATGAAAATGGAAAATGACCTGAATGCACCGGCCGACGGCGTAGTTTCAGAAGTTAAGGTATCTGAAGGTTCCGTTATCGCAGTAGATGAATTGCTGGTCGTCATTGAGTAGTCATTTCACTATTTGGTAAGTTTATTCCGGTTTAATACGGAATGGCTTTATAAGGCTTTTTAGTTAAACATATTCAGAGAACAATTATGGCAAAAGTAGGAATAACAGAAACAGTACTTCGGGATGCACACCAGTCGCTGATTGCGACCAGGATGCGTACTGAGGAGATGCTTCCCATTGTGGAAAAGCTCGACAATATAGGATATCATTCATTAGAGGCCTGGGGGGGAGCTACCTTTGACGCTTGTATACGATTTTTGAACGAAGATCCTTGGGACCGCCTGAGAAAGATTAAGGCATTGGCGAAAAAAACCCCGCTGCAGATGCTGCTCCGCGGACAGAATCTTCTGGGGTATAAGCATTATGCCGATGATGTGGTGGAGTATTTTGTACAGAAAGCCATAGCCAACGGAATGGATATCATCCGGATTTTCGACGCACTTAATGATCCGCGCAATATTGAAACATCTATAAAGGCATGTATCCGGGAAGGCGGACATGCACAGGCCTGTATTTCCTATACCACAAGTCCGTTTCACAGCCTGTCCCAGTTTGCCCGCGATGCCAAAACGCTTGAGGATATGGGGGCTCATTCCATATGTATCAAGGATATGGCCGGATTGCTCAAACCATACGACGCTTTTGAACTGATACAGGCTATCAAATCGCAAATCAAAATACCCGTTCAGCTCCATACGCATTATACCAGCGGCGTTGCATCCATGACCCTGCTGAAGGCTATTGAAGCTGGTGTGGATGTAGTCGATACGGCCATTTCTCCCATGGCCCTGGGCACTTCCCAACCGGCCACTGAGCCTCTCGTAGCCTCTCTGCAGGGTACGGAATACGACTCTGGCCTCGATCTGGTTAAGCTCAGCGAGATTGCCGAGTATTTCAGGCCTATGAAAGAAAAATGGATTGAAACAGGCCTGTTGGATACCAAAATGATGGGTGTTGACGTAAATGCACTGATTTACCAGGTACCGGGCGGTATGTTGTCCAATCTGGTTTCACAGCTGAAACAGGCCAATGCACTGCACAAATATGAGGAAGTGCTGAAAGAAGTTCCCCGGGTTAGGGAAGACTTCGGCTATCCGCCGCTGGTCACGCCTTCAAGCCAGATTGTCGGGACACAGGCTGTATTCAATGTCCTGACCGGCGAACGCTACAAAATGGTCCCCAAAGAATCCAAAGGAGTGGTAAAAGGGGAGTATGGGGCTACTCCGGCACCGATATCTGAAGAAATCAGGAAAAAGATTTTGGGTGATGAAGAGGCCATTACCTGTCGCCCGGCCGACCTGATTGAACCTGAACTGGAAGCTACGCGGAAAAAAATTGTGGATTATATCATCCAGGAAGAGGATGTGCTTACCTACGCATTGCTGCCCCAGGTAGCCGAAAAGTTTTTCCAGCTCCGGAAATCGGGTGAACTGAATAAACCGGAAAATCCTGCTCCTGCTGCCGTCCAGACTGAAAAGCAGTCGGCCGCCAAAGCACCTGAGTATTCTGAGCCTGAAAATACCAATGACGATGAAGTCGTAGCGGTAATTTCATCTGCCATATCCTCACTGGAAGAAATGAGCGGTACACAGTTTGCCATAAACAGCATCCGCCAGGTGAATCCCTGGGTGCTTTCGGCACGACTGGGCCACTGATGGCGCAAACAATTCCGGAATTGCCTGCTGAAGGATTTCCCGGAAAAACCAATCAGGACAAAATCCTGTAAAGTTGATCTTTTTTACATGACTCAATTCATACCAATTACTTCTCTGGTTATATTATGAAGACCCGGATGGCGTAACAACCTCCGGGTTTTCTTTTTCACTTTAATTGACCGAATCCGGCTTCAGTACTCATTAAAAACCCGGAGAAAGAAGGTCAGGGTGACGATATTGTTAAGCCAAAGGATTCGAAATAATAAAATAGGTCCGGGGGTTTTATAAACCTTTTCATTTGACTACATTTGCATGATCATTCAGAGTTGTTTTTAATTAAAACGTCATATGGCATTTGTTACAAAAATTCTCAGTAAGATCCTGGGAAACAAATCAGATAGAGATATCAATGAAATAAAACCCCTGGTTGAAGCCACAAAAGCTGAGTATACCAGGATATCGCAATTCGACAACGATGCACTCAGAGATGAAGCCGTCAGGCTAAGAATACTTATTCGTGAACGCATCAGTCAGGAATCGCAGGAAATCGAACAACTGAAAAACCAGGTAGAAGAGGTTGAAATTCAGGAGAGTGAGAAGATCTACGAAAGAATTGACAAACTTGAAGAGATCATCATCGAGAAGATTGAGGCTACACTCAATGAAATCCTGCCTACGGCTTTTGCAATCGTCAAAGAGACGGCCAACCGGTTCTTTCAGAATGAAAAGGTTGTTGTCAAAGCTCGTGATTATGACCGTGACCTGGCTGCTGCCAGATCCAGTGTGATTATCGAAGGAGACAAGGCAATCTGGTTTAACCGCTGGATGGCCGGTGGCAATGAAATTATCTGGGACATGGTTCATTATGATGTCCAGCTCATTGGCGGGATCGTCCTTCACCAGGGGAAAATTGCTGAAATGGCCACAGGTGAAGGTAAAACCCTGGTGGCAACCCTGCCTGTTTTCCTGAATGCATTGGCCGGACGAGGCGTACATGTGGTAACCGTCAACGACTACCTTTCCAAGCGCGACTCCGAATGGATGGGCCCCATTTTTGAATTTCACGGACTTAAGGTGGATTGTATCGACAAGCATCAACCCAACTCAGAGGCCCGCAGAAATGCCTACAATGCGGATATTACCTATGGTACTAACAATGAGTTTGGCTTTGATTATCTGCGTGATAACATGGCAATTAACCCGCATGACCTGGTGCAGAGGAAACACCATTATGCGATTGTCGACGAGGTCGACTCTGTTTTGATTGATGATGCCCGTACTCCGCTGATTATTTCAGGCCCGGTGCCCAAAGGAGAAAATCAGCAGTTCGAAGAGCTAAAATCATACGTGGAGAGACTTTTCAAAGCACAGCGCGATCTGTTCAATAATGTCTTCACCGAAGCACGCCGCCTGCTGACCAAACCGAACGCAACAGAGGAAGAGAAGAAGGAGGGAGGGCTCCTGCTGCTGAGGGCCCATAAAGGACTTCCCAAGAATAAATCGCTGATCAAATTCCTGAGTGAAGAGGGTATGAGGGCCATCCTGCTGAAAACAGAGAACTTTTATATGCAGGATAACAACAAAAATATGCATGTTGTTACGGATCCCCTGTTTTTTGTAATCGAGGAAAAACAAAATTCCGTTGAACTTACTGATAAGGGTATCGATTTGATATCCACCGGTTTCGAAGATCCCTCATTCTTTATTATGCCTGACATGGGGGTCCAAATGGCCGAATTGGAGCATGCCAGGCTCACACCGGAAGAAAAGATCGAGCGAAAGGATGCACTGCTGCAGGATTACGCCGTAAAATCGGAGCGTGTTCATACCATTAACCAGCTGCTCAAAGCATATACCATGTTTGAAAAAGATGTGGAATATGTGGTTATTGACAATAAGGTCAAGATTGTTGACGAACAGACCGGCCGTATAATGGAAGGCCGCCGTTATTCCGACGGTCTCCATCAGGCCATTGAAGCGAAGGAGCGGGTTAAGGTAGAAGCTGCTACCCAGACTTTCGCCACCATCACCCTGCAGAACTATTTCAGGATGTACCATAAGCTTGCCGGTATGACCGGTACCGCGGAAACGGAAGCAGGAGAATTGTGGGACATCTACAAGCTGGAAGTGGTGGTAATCCCCACCAACCGGCCTATTGTCAGAAATGACCATGAGGATCTGGTTTATAAAACCAAAAGAGAAAAGTATAACGCGGTTATTCAGGAAATTGAAAACCTGAACAAGGCTGGCCGGCCGGTGCTGGTCGGGACCACATCCGTGGAAATTTCGGAATTGCTGAGCAGGATGCTCAAGATTAAAGGAATCCACCACAATGTGCTGAACGCAAAACTGCACGCCCGTGAAGCGGAAATCGTTGCAGAAGCAGGTCGTGCGGGAATGGTAACCATAGCCACCAACATGGCGGGTAGGGGAACCGACATTAAAATCAGTCCGGAGGTAAAAAACGCAGGCGGGCTTGCCATCATTGGTACTGAAAGGCATGAGTCAAGGCGGGTCGACAGGCAGTTGAGGGGACGTGCAGGACGCCAGGGAGACCCGGGTTCCTCGCAGTTTTTTGTTTCGCTCGAAGATGACCTGATGAGGCTGTTCGGTTCTGACCGGATTGCCGGGATTATGGATAAACTCGGGCTAAAGGAGGGAGAAGTGATTCAGCATTCCATGATCTCCAAATCAATTGAAAGAGCCCAGAAGAAAGTTGAGGAAAACAACTTCGGAATCCGTAAACGATTACTTGAATACGATGACGTAATGAATTCCCAGCGTGAGGTGGTCTACAAAAAAAGACGCCATGCGCTGTTCGGAGAGAGACTTGAAGTGGATGTACTCAATATGATGTATGATTCTGTGGAAAATCTGGTTTCCGAATATCACGGATCAGGCAATTTTGAAGATTTCAACCTCGAACTCATGAGGTTGCTCTCCATTGAATCGCCCGTTTCCGAGGAGGAATTCAACGATATCAAGGCTGAACATCTGACAGACCGGATTTATCAGGTGATGATCGATTCCTATAACCGGAAGGTTCAGAACATAGCCAAACAGGCTTATCCGGTAATCAGGGATGTGTACGAGAAGAAATCACACATCTATACCAACATCGTTGTTCCGATTACTGACGGGAGACGTTTGTATCAGATTATCTGCAACCTGGAGAAAGCCTACCAGAACAAAGGCCGGGAGCTGGTCAAGTCATACCAGAAACAGATTGTGCTGAATACTTTCGATGAAGCATGGAAAGAACAGCTCAGGGAAATGGATGACCTCAAACAATCGGTGCAGAATGCAACCTACGAACAGAAGGATCCGTTGCTGATCTATAAGTTCGAATCCTTCAACCTTTTCAAGATAATGGTTAATAAAGTGAATAAGGATATCGTCTCCACGCTTATGAAAGGCCACATCCCGATCCAGTCCCCCGACCAGGTACGTGAGGCTGCTGAGGCACGCCGGACCGATATGAGCAGATACCGCACGCAGAAAAGTGACCTTCCCGGAGCCCAGAATGCAATGGAGGGAGCGCATTCACAAACCCAACAGAAGTCAAGGCCCGAGCCGGTAAGAGTGGAAAAAAGGGTTGGACGAAACGATCCATGCCCCTGTGGAAGCGGAAAGAAATTTAAACAGTGTCACGGTGCTAATCTCAGTTGACTCTCATACAAATGAAGTGTTACTTGAATTAACGGGTTTAATATATTAACTATCATTATGTTGCCTATCATAAATTTTATAAACTGGAATGTTGATCCGGAGATTTTCCGGGTTGGGGTATTTGCTGTAAGATGGTACGGACTGCTGTTTGCCTCCGGATTTCTGATCGGCTATTATATTGGGGAGAAAATGCTGAAATCGGAAGGGGTAAGCATGAAATGGATAGACAGTCTTTTCTTTTACATAATTATCGCAACCATCGTGGGAGCGAGGCTTGGACACGTTTTCTTCTATGGATGGGAATATTACTCCCAGCACCCCGGTGAAATTTTTAAGGTCTGGCACGGAGGTCTTGCCAGTCATGGCGGAGCGATCGGTATTCTGGTTGCCCTATATATTCACTCGAGAGTGGTTACCAAGCGGACGATGCTCTGGTCGCTCGACCGGATTGTTGTGCCCACGGCTCTGGTTGGTGCTTTTATCCGTATGGGAAATCTGATGAACAGTGAAATTTACGGCGTTGAAACCAAGCTGCCATGGGGTTTTATTTTCGAAAGAAATGCGGAAACTGTGGCAAAACACCCCACACAGCTCTATGAAGCACTGTTTTACCTCTTATCCTTCGGAATCCTGAGTCTGATGTACTGGAAAACACGCTCTAAAAACCGGCCGGGATTAATTCTTGGAGTATTTTTTATCCTGATTTTCCTTTCAAGGTTCGTGATCGAGTTCATTAAGGAAGATCAGGAGGCTTTTGAAGCCGGTATGTTGCTGAATATGGGGCAGTGGCTCAGCGTTCCATTTGTTGTTGGGGGTATATATTTAATTTACAGGGCTCTGAAGAAACCAGAACAAATTTTTAAAAACGCCTGACCTTTAGCGGTTCGTGTGATCAGACCGATAAACTTTTGTTATGGCCCCCAAAAGGGCTAATCAGGATTGTCCATTAACCTTCTGATTTCCGTCTGTCTATCTATAAGTATCCTTTGATACTGTTTTACCAGGTCAATCTCTTTTTTGTTTCTATATATCAGTGCCAGTTTACCGGCATGAGTGATCCATTCAACTGCCTGATCGAGATCATTGAGCATTTCATAGGCCAGCGCAATATTGAAGCGTGCACAGACTGACAACCTGCCATACTTTTCCTGAGAGAACTTTTCCCATATGGCAAGAGCATTTTCCCATTCATTTTCACCGGCATACGCGGCAGCAAGATTAAACTCCTGCACAGGCGGGACAATTATCACTCTTTGGACGGTTTCCCAGTTATCGGAAAATTTACGTGCAAAATTTTCGGCAAAAACTTCTGTGGCCAGTTCCAGCGCTGTAACTCTGGGAGGAATGACGATCCTTTCACCTGCCTCATTTCTTCTGTTCCAAAAAAGTGTATCAATCATGGCCTGGTTTTTCTCCAGTATACCTGTATGGCCATTGTATATTGCCCAGATCCCTGCCATGATCACATCTGCCGATTCTCCGGCTTCGGTGTCGGCGGTATACCTTGAATATAAAGCTGATAAAGTTTCGAGTACTATGACCTTGCCGGTTTCTGTGGAACTGCCGATATTCCGGATTACCTCTCCTGGCAAAGGAACAAGTTTCTCTCCTGTAACCCGTGGTAATGCATTATATTGCAGTATATACGATTGAGAAATAACATTCTGATCGATAAGTACTTCAGAAAGTTTATTTAAAGCAGTAATCGCAATAAGGCTATCGGTATGTATACTTGTCTGTTCTTTCTTCATTACCGATTTATACCTGTAGTAGTCACTTACCGTATCGTTATCATATTTGAAGTTCCTGTAAACCATACTGGCCTTATCCATCCCGTTTATATTGAATTCTTTGGGCCTGAGGACTTCGATGGGGATATTCCTGTAAACCGTGCATGCGCTTAGGGTCAGTAAGGCTAAGAAAATAAGGGATAGCTGGCTTTTCATTGTCCGCTGATTTGCTGTTTGCGAACATTTAATCTTTCAAGATAATTATATGTCAGGGGTCTGTACATAGATTCATAGGACTTCACGCCCCATCTGATCGCTTCATCTATATCCCCGAACATCTCATAGGCGAGGGCAAGGTTAAATTCAGCCTTACTTCTCATAGATCTGGAAAGCGACATCTCGGCCATATCATGCCAGAGGTCAGCTGCCCCATACCAATCACCTTCCAGAACCCGCAGATGGGCTTGTTCCAGGAGTGTATGACCCTTGAAAAAGTATTGTCTCCGGGTGACTCGCCAGTCCGGGGCAATTTTCTCCGTTATTCTGAGAGCCCCATGTATACCCGCTTCTATTATCGCGTACTTGACCGGAGTAAACCTGTTGAATAGCGGCCTGATCTCGGTATCTAAATCTTCCCAGTAAAGGGTATCCAAAACCGCAATATTCTTTACGATCTCCCTTTCAGCAGGATAGTATATCCGGAACAGCACTTCGTACGCAATTTTCATATTAGCTGAATAACCATTGATCAGGTAACGTGATTCCGGGTCAAAAAAGCTCTCTCTCTGAAAGTCAGTGATAATCCTGGTCTTAAAATGCTCAATCGACAGAACGGCGTCGGTATTATATTGTTTCACCAGTGTATCCACTTCATTCCATGGCATGGCTACAGGCAGTCCGGTCCCGCTCAGGGCGTTCGGAAAAGGATTTTCAGGAATTACAATGTCGTACCTTCCGGACTCAAATAACATATCCCCAAGGGCAACCAGCATAGTATCCGAAGCCATGGTGTCGTACATGATGGTATCCATTCTGAATTGCCGCTGAAAAAAGAGTAACTGCAGGCTATCTGACCTGGGATTGTTAAACCGGCTGTTTATCGCCCGGTTGATCAGGGTCAGGCTCTGGATATTTTCCGGAATATGTTCTTTCGGCCTCAGGGCAATTTCAACAGGGATAGTCCTGACAGAACTGCATGACGAAAATAGCACCAATGGCAACATAATGAGCCCCCATACGCCCATTCTGTGGTCGAGGCTAAAAATGCCGGCCAGCCAAAATTTGATATTTGTTAATATACTGTTGTGCATATATTCATAAAATATGCTGATTTACAGATGTGTCATTATAAATACTTCTCAATAAATGCCCCAGAATTTCCGCAGAAACCATTCCAAACTAAGCAATGCAATAATAATAAAAAAGAGCCATTTCAGATTGAGTAACTCGTTTAATAACATCTGATAATAAGTAAATGGCCTTATGGATGAATTTTCGGATATGCTTCTGAGCAATGAAGCACTTTCTTCCGGGTAAAAGAACTCTCCTCCGGTTTGCCGGGCTAATTGAAACAACAGCCGGTGATTCGCTTCTGTGTCCATCATTTCAATATCCACAGGCATAACGGCAAAATTTCCTGATTCAGTATAAGTTACACCACCTAATTCAACTTTTGCGTCAAAAGAATAATCCCCTGGGGGTAAAACCCCGGCATCCAGTCTGTAGAACTGGTTCCCGCGATCAAAAAGAAATATGTATTCCTGGTTGGTAGAATCCCGTAATACCATGCTGACTTCAGGCGTGGTAACCGGCTCATAGGAATCGTTATAAACTTCGGCGGTCATAATTACGGATTCGGTCTCCTGATATACAGGCTTGTAACCAATTATAAAATTATCCTCGTTATCACGGGTGGCCAGATATTGTACCAATTTGTCAATCAGCTCATTGAATCCGGCATGTGAGTCGTCAGAAAGATAATTGTACATCCTCCACCGCCAGATTCCTTCTCCGAAAACTACTCCGGTTTTCACTCCGTTCCTGTTTGAGACAGCAATCAGTGGCCGGTCGGTTATGATATTCCGTATTCTCTGATAACTTAGAATATTCCAGACGCCATCAAGCTGATACCTGCCAAACGGAACCTTCAAGGGCGGAAATTTTTCGATGTTCCCAACCAGGTTCTCACTTAGGGTGAATGTTGCAAAATCCTTATTCAAAGCAGGTTGAGCGTCTTCCATATTCCCGGCCTGAAGTACAATTCCGGCACCCTGTACCTGAAGGTTAAACTGTGGGATATGGCTCTGGCTGCCCAATAAAACCAGTTTGGGTATCCTTAAACTCTCCGCTTGTTCAAACAACACTCTGCCCGATTGTGCAGCAGAGGGTACCTGACAGAAAATTACAAGGTTAAATTGTTTAATATCAGCAGGGTATGGTTCACTTGTAAAGAGTGATACATCATAATTTACCTGACTTTCCAGGGCGTTTTTTATGGCACCGGCATCGGGGTGTACACCATTCGATATGATCAGTATCCTCTGTTTATTTTCAAGAATATTGATCACAAAACGTTGTGAATTGTTAATCATGTTCCGTTCATCCAGATTGGTTTCAATCCGTGCCGTGAAATACTGGAGTCCGCTGCTTCCGGCATCAATATAGGTAGAAAGAGTCCTGAAACCTTCACTATCCCTGGTGTAAATGTTTTCGGTAAATATGGTTTCCCCGTTGTGAATAATACTGAACTTCAGATTCTGTCCCGGCATTCCCTGATACCGGATATCCACTTCAACCGGAAATTTGTTGCCGGCGAATGCATTTTTGTTGGTCCGGATGGCAGTTATGCCCGCATCACGGTATGCTGTTGTATCGCCCAGACCGAGGGTATACACCGGAAAATTGAGCTGCCTTGCCACATTTAGCGGGTTTTCACCCCGATTGTAGATGCCGTCTCCGATAACCACTAATGCACCTATGTTGTCATTGAAATGATTATTGTATACCGTTTGGATCATTTGCCCATACGCAGATCCTTTACCCTTAAAATCGGGCGTTTCATTCCGGATGGCCTTTTCGTCGAATGAATAGGAAATAACCTCAAACTGCCCGCTCAAGCCTGATCGAATGCTTTCAATAAGTTCCAGTTCAGAAATTCCGTTGCCGTCGCCGGTACTGAATGCGGTAACCGATGCTGAATTATCAAATGCAACAATTACCACCGGTTGCTGTATCATTCTCCGAAGTGACTTTAAAAGAGGTCCGCTGAGAAAAAACGTTACGGTGAAGACAGTAATAAACCTTAGTAAGGCCAGGCTAATTATCTGAGTCATATTCAGTTCCTTGGTATCACGGCTTTTGAAATACATCATCCAGGTAACTCCGGCCGCAAGCAATAAACTGAACAATAGGATTAATTCCCAATATTTATCGTTGAATACTACTTCCAAAACTATTTGCATTAAGTTATAGAGCCCGTAAAATTAACAAAGTGGAGTTGATTTTGAAGATTAAAAGGTAATATTGCATTAAATTTAGCAGAGAATATACTGTCTTCAGACAGTTAAACTCAGCGCAATAAGGGGATCTGATCATTCTAAAAAAGTAATTATATGACATTCAGGAAGAAGCATTACATTGTCCTTTATCTGGCACTTTGGTTAATCCTGATTGCAATTCCTTCCGGTGCAAATCCGGGAGGCAGCAGGGATACCGTATTAATCAGGCAGATCGTTTCCTATCTGGCTTCTGATGGTCTCGGCGGGAGAAAGTCTGGTGAACCAGGCGACTCCCTTGCGGCAATGTACATCTCGCATATACTCCGTAGTCAGGGATTAGAGCCTCTGTTTTCAGACGGCCTGCAACCTTTCTCACTTGTATCATCAGTCGAAATGGGTGAAAATAACAGTCTGTCATTCAATAATATTAACTTTGAGGCCAAGAGTGATTTCCTGCCATATTCATTCACGGCAAACAGCCGGGTTTCTGCTCCGGCCGTATTTGCAGGATATGGCTTTTCTATTTCTCAGGACAACCTGCAATGGAATGATTATCCAGATGACCTGGCCAAGGGAAAATGGGTACTTATACTGAAAGGTGATCCCGAAATTGACCAGCCGGAATCTGTCTTTTCCCCATATTCGGAAGACCGTTACAAGGTGCTTGCAGCACAGGACAAAGGGGCGGCTGGAGTTATTCTGGTTGCCGGTCCGAAATTTAATGAGAAGGACGAGCTTCAGGGTATCTTTTATGACAAGAACAGCAGCAGATACTCAATTCCCGTCATTCAAATCAACCGTAAGACTGCAGACCTCCTCCTGTCGCAATCCGGAAAATCTGTTGAACAGCTTGAGAAAGAGATTAATGAATTGAGGAAGCCTGTCGGTTTTAGCATAAACCAGGTTGTTACAGCGCAGGCAGAAGTTATTCAGAAGACGGTAATGTCTCAAAACATTGCCGCATGGTTACCTGGCAATGATCCTTTGCTGAAGGAAGAATATATCGTTATTGGTGCCCATTACGACCATTTAGGAATGGGAGGGCCCGGCTCGGGGTCAAGGATGCCGGATACGCTGGCCATACATTACGGAGCCGACGATAATGCCTCGGGGGTAGCCATGGTGGTTGAACTGGCCCGACGGTTTGCCCATGAAAAAAATAACCGGCGCAGTATTATTTTTGCCGCCTTTGGTGCAGAAGAGATGGGACTTATAGGAGCTACAGCATTCACATCTGATCCTCCTGTTGATCTTCAATCCGTGAAGGCGATGTTCAACTTTGATATGGTTGGAAGGCTCGATAATAACACCAGATCGTTAAGTATAGGTGGCAGCCAGACTGCAGCCGAAACAGAAGATTTGCTCAGCAGCCTGAATAAGAACTTTTCTTTACAGCTTTCACCGGAAGGTTCAGGCCCTTCAGACCATGCCGCGTTTTATATGCAAAACATCCCTGTATTCTTTGTTTCTACCGGTGCGCATGGAGATTATCATACCCCAGGTGACACGGAAGACAAAATTAATTACGCGGGAATGGCCGAAATTGCCGATTATATGCAGGAAGTAATCCACGAAGTATCCAACCGTGCGGAAGTCCTGAGTTTCAAAGAGTCAGGCTCCATGACGAGAAGAAGCAGGGGAGGCAGGCTAAAGGTTACATTAGGTGTCATGCCTGATTTCGCCGGCCAGGAAAAGTCCGGGCTCAGAATAGATGCGGTAACCAAAGATAAGCCAGCTGCCCGGGCGGGTGTTGTTAGGGGGGACATCATTACCGCCATAAACGGAAATCCTGTCGGTAACATCTATGACTATATGAACAGGCTAAATGCTTTGGAAGAAGGGCAAACCATCTCGGTTGATATTATTAGAGAAGGGAAACCAATGGTGATTATTGTTCAACTTTGATTATGATGAGAAAAACCCTGCTTCTGTTTGTCCTTGCCTGTATGGTTGGCCCTCTATACGGTCAGTATTTCAGTACAGGAGAAGATCCTGCAAATATTCGCTGGAGACAGATTTCTACACTTAATTTTCAGCTTATTTATCCGGAGAGTTTTGAGGTACAGGCTCATAAACTGGCCAATTATTTCGAAAAAGTCTATCAGTACGGCTCCGGGACATTAAATCACAAGCCCAGGAAGATATCTGTAATATTCCATACCAGAACAGTCAGATCAAACGGTCTGGTGGCCTGGGCTCCAAGAAGGATGGAAATTTTTACCCCGCCGCATCAGGAAATATACGCACAGGACTGGCTGGAGCAATTAGCGATCCATGAATTCAGGCATGTGGTTCAGATCGACAAAATACACACGAGTCTGCCGGGAATTCTTAAGATCATTTTCGGAGAACAGATCGGAGCGCTTGTAACGGGTGCATACCTGCCATTCTGGTTTCTTGAAGGTGATGCAGTCGTTTCTGAAACTGCTCTGAGTAATCATGGCAGAGGCAGATTGCCATCGTTCCTGATGGAGCACAGGGCTCAGGTGGTTGAGAAAGGTGTATTTTCATTTGACAAAGCGTTCAACCGGTCATACCGGGATTTTGTCCCCGACCATTATAAACTCGGATACCATCTGGTTGGTGAATCCCGTGCCAGATACGGGGCTGAACTTTGGGAAAACGCCATTGACCGTATTTCAGGAAGACCATGGTCGGTTACCCCGTTAAACAAATCATTGAAGCTTCAAACCGGATTGAACCAGGATGGCCTTTATAAATCGATTTTTGACAGCCTCAGGCATGTGTGGATGAAGGAAGACGCTACCCTGATCCCGGTTCAGCAGGATACCATCAGTGCATTGGCAGATGTATACACAAACTATCTTCATAATCACCTATTACCCGATGGGAAATCAATAGCCCTGAAATCCGGTTTTGATGACATCCCTCATTTTGTGATGATAGACGAAAAAGGCAATGAAAAGAAGATCTTAACCCCTGGTCAAATTCTGGATGAATCGGTAGGCTACAGAAATCACCTTATGGTGTGGTCAGAGTTTGTCCCGGATATGCGCTGGGCACACAGCGGCAGGAGCCTGATCCGGATATTTGACACAAAGAACATGACAGAGAGGTCGTTTTTCCCTGAATATAAATGCTTTGCGCCAGCCATTTCTCCTGATGAACAATATGTAGCCGTCGTGGAGGTCAATTTTGAGAACGAATACTACCTCTCTGTATATAATGCTATTTCAGGCGATCTTGTAATCCGATATCAGACTCCCGGAAACCATTACCTTTTCAGTCCGGCATGGGTCAACGGTTCAGGGTTGGCTGCGATTGTTCTGACCAGGGAAGGGAAGCGTCTTGCACTGATCGACCCGTTTGAAGATCGTCTGGAGTACCTGTCTGTTGCTCCGGGACATGAAATCAGGCAACTGGTATTTCACAACGGTAAACTCTATTTTATAAGTGGCCATTCCGGAAGGGATGAATTGTGGAGTTACGATCTGGAGGATAACTCATATGGCCGGCTAACCATTGCCCGGTTTGGCCATGCTTATCCGGCCATCGATCCTGCAGGAAACCGGATTTTGCTAAGTGATTACACATCCCGCGGTTATCAGTTGGTTTCGGTGAATCTCAACAAAAACGCACTTCAGCAATCAAGTCAGGTAACCAGTGCCAACTATTCTCTTGCTGAGGTGCTTGCATTACAGGAACCCGGTGTCATCGATTTTGAATCATCCGATACCCTTCGTTATAATTCATCAAAATACAGTAAAGCACAGAATATATTTAAGTTTCACAGCTGGGCGCCTTTTAATCTTGATGTGGATACGTATGATCTTTCCCCAGGGATAAGTATGGTATCCCAGAATATTCTGGGTACTGCTGAAACAACGCTTGGTTACAAATGGAATTCGACAGAAGAAGCTGGACGATATTTTGTAAATTTTGAGTATAGAGGATTGTATCCAATTGTAAAGTTGTCAGCCGGAACAGGAAGAAGGGAAGCAGAATTTCTTGAGATACAGGTATATAGGGATCAGCAAGGTCAGGTGGTAAGGCAGGATACGGTAACGAAACGGTTTAACTGGACAGAACGGGATTTTACCTTGGGCAGTCGTGTGCCATTAAATTTTACAAGGGGAGCGTATTTCAGGTTACTTCAGCCGGAAGTCAGTTACAAAATAACCGGATACAGTCACGATACATCGACACCATCCAGCTTTATAAAAGGTAATATCCAGACATTGATGTATCGTCTGTACTATCATCAGATAAGGCGTCAGGCTTACAGGGATGTAATGCCGGACGCAGGGATCGTCGCAGATGCAGGATTCAGGCATTCTCCTTCAGGAAAGAACAATCCGGGTACCCTGGTCTCAGGCCAGCTCCGGCTCTATTTGCCTGGGATGATGCGTAACCATGGCACTTCTCTTTACACAGGACTGCAATTCAGGGATAGAGGGGAGAAATATTCATTCAGTGATGTGGTCCGGATGCCGCGGGGATGGTATTCCATGAACAATAATCAACTGGGAATCATCGCTCTGGATTACAGTATGCCCTTGTTTTACCCCGACTTGAACCTGGGCAGGTACATATACTTCAGGAGAGTGCGGACTTCTGTCTGGGGAGATATGGCTAACCTCCGGGGTGACATATACAGGGATGGAAAAATCGAGGGAACATTCAGCAGAAATCTTACATCGGTGGGAATTGACCTGACATCTGACATCAATATTTTACGGCTTTATGCTCCGGCAAACGCAGGTATTCGGACCATTTTTCTGCCGGAAACCGGTAAATTCAGGATTGAGTTTCTTTTCTCAGTCGATTTCACCTCTTTTTAGGGTTATGAAAGTAATTTCAGCGGGCATATCCACTCTTAGTGGTATCCCGATGGTACCCAATCCCCGGTTGACGTAAAGATAATTTCCATTGTAAGCATAAAGTCCGGCCCATGTTTTACGTGACAACCAGATGAGGCTAAACTCTATTCCGGCTAATTTAATGCCCCACTGAAGCCCGTGACTATGGCCGGAAAGCGTTAGTGGAAAGCCATCGAGATGCCTGATTACTGAATACCAGTGAGAAGGATCATGGGAAAGCAGAATTGTAAAAGACCCGGGAGGAATCTCTCCTGTACTTTTTTGCAGATCGGCATACTGAGGGAATGGAGGATGTCCCCAATTCTCAACACCTGCAACATATATGGTATCCTGGCCAATGACGACCGGAACAGAGCGGTTTAAAAGAAGGTTAAAACCAAAATCACTGAAAGCCTGCATTATCCTTCTGCGGTTTTCATCCTTTTGTTCCCTGTCAGGCCAACGGTAATAGTCACCGTAATCATGGTTCCCCGGCACAGCAAACTTGTAACCGGCCCTGAACTTGTTGAAAATGTCGGCCCATCCTTGCGTTTCTGTAGCAAAATTATTCACCAGATCGCCTGTAAACACGAGAATATCAGGGTCAAATTCATTGTTGGCGGTAACAGCGCGGTCAAACATCTCTGGGTAATGAAAATTGCCCAGATGGGTATCGGAAATATGTGCAATCCGGATGCCGTCAAAAGCTTCAGGGAGATCAGGAAACGCCAGAACAAGCTCCTGTTTTTTCAGAGAACGGGATCCAAAGGTAAAACCCCAAATAAAAATCAACAAAACAGCGGCAGAAATTATAGTCCCGCAATGCGAAATGGTGGTTTTCAGCCTGACCGACCTGGACAGGACCAGAGATACCAGTCCAGCCAGTGCAAGCGGGAGACGGGTAAACAAATCGGTTATTAAAATTGAATTATAGAAAAAATAGAGTGAATAACGTTCATTGGTGGCCGTGTTGTAGGGAAAAATAAACAATATAAAAAAGGATAATGCCTGAACAATGGAAAAGATCACAAATAATGGGGCTGGTTTGACAGGTAATGATTTATTGGCAAAGGTGGTCCGGAGAGCATACCAGGCCGCTGCTGACAGCATTAAATAGACCATCAGAAAAATTAAACCACTGGAAAAAGGAATATTACGCATAACCGGCAGATTACCTCCATATAAAATTGAACCATACAAATATGCAATAAAAATATATAAGGAATCACCAGAAAGGGTAGGGGTTACCATTGTAAATACTTAAATACACATATGTATATTTACAGGCATCGTAATTTACATTTCCCAACACCTAAAATCAGAAGACCCTATAAGCTTAATTACATAAGTCAACAATTAGTGAATTACTATTAATATTTTTTATAAAGTTCACATAATCAGTATTATAAGATTATATACCTTAATATATACATTAATTATTTTCATCTTAATCGATGCTTATTAGCTGAAAATTGCTTAAAATTATTTATATATTACTTATAACCAGTATTATATACGTTTTATATCTACAATTACTTTATTTAATGCCTTTTAATATAAAAAATTGATTATCTGATTATTATCTCCTATTTCAGGGGAATTGTTTCTGATGACGCTATGAATTGGCCTTCATGATATAATTTACAAAACTTTGAAAACAAAATAATTCTGATTACATTTGTTTTCATTATGAAAGATCGTATCAGGGAATTCATGGATCAAAGGAAGCTTAGTCCTTCCGAACTGGCTGATATTATTGGGGTTCAGCGATCAAATGTGTCTCATGTATTATCCGGTCGCAATAATCCCGGGTCTGCATTTATTGAGAAGTTGCTGCATTCATTTCCTGAACTGAATGCCAGGTGGCTGATACTTGGGGCTGGACAAATGATTTCCGGTGAGGAATCCCATAAGCCTCCTCAGGTTAACAACGATTTGTTTACCTCACCGGCAAAGCAGGAGGTTCCTGAAATAACCCGCAAGCCTTTAAATGAGCCTGCTTATGCTAAGTCTGCAGTTAACAGCAAGATTGAAAGGATAATCATTTTCTATTCAGACAAAACCTTCACCGAATACAGGCCGGGGGGCTGACCGTCTCCGATAATCAGCATATCACTTTCACAACACATGAATGTTAACTATATTTGCTGTTGTATTGCCAGAGGTGCAGTTAGACCGCAAAACTATCTGCCACCGGCAATAATCTGCCTGTTAAAACCGGTTTACGGATTGATATATGGCAAATTAAAACAGAACAATTTATCCATATGAGAAAGATAGTAGAAAATTTCACTGTCATCAGTAATGAAGCCTGCAACCTGACTAATTTCCATATTACGCTGCAATCGGACCATCCGTTGGCTGAGGTATTTCCAGGACAATTCACCAACATCGAAATACCGGACAACAAAGATGTATTTTTAAGAAGGCCGTTTTCCATTTTTGAGGTGAACAATGAAAACAGGACAATTTCTGTTTTGGTAAAGGTTTTAGGCCGCGGATCGCTAACGCTTTCGGAGGTACGCACAGGAAGCAGATTAAGCCTGATCTATCCTTTGGGTAAAGGTTTTACTCTGCCGGCACCTGATGAGCGGATCCTGGCCGTTGGTGGCGGCAGTGGTGTTGCACCCGTACTTCATCTGGTCAGATATGCTGAGGCCAATCCCGGTTCAGCAGATGTAATCTTAGGGGCAAAATCAGAGACCGAGCACCTAAACGCTATTGACAGTTACGGAAAGTACGCGGGTTTACATTACACCACCGACGACGGGACCATGGGGGTTAAGGGACTGGTGACTGATCATCCGCTGTTTGGAGACCTGGCCAGGTACGACAGGATATATGCATGCGGACCATTACCCATGATGAAGGCAGTGGCCAGGGAAGCCTTCAGGGCAGGAGTTAGTTGCGAAGTCTCTCTTGAAAACTTAATGGCCTGTGGATTTGGCGTTTGTCTTTGCTGTATTGAACCAACAGTTAAAGGAAATTTGTGTGTTTGTACCGAAGGACCTGTATTTAATATAAACGATTTGAAATGGTAAATTTATCTGTTAAGATCAAAGATCTTGCCTTGAAAAATCCGGTCATGACAGCTTCCGGATGTTCTGGTTTCGGAGAAGAGCTGGCTGATTTTTATGATGTATCACAGCTCGGGGCGATCCTGCTTAAAGGCATCACTCCCCGCAACCGGGACGGTAATTTATACCCCAGAATGGCTGAAACAGCTTCCGGGATGCTTAATGCGGTCGGTTTACAGAACAAAGGGGTTGATTACTTTATCAGTGAAATTTACCCAAGAATTAAAAATTATGATACTAATCTGATAGTCAATGTAAACGGATCTACAGTTGAAGAATATATTGAGGTAACGGAAAAAATCAATGAACTAGACCGGGTTACAGCCATGGAGCTCAATATCTCCTGCCCAAATGTGAAGGAAGGCGGTATGGCCTTTGGAGTGAGCTGTCCGAGTGCTGAATATGTAACCAGAGAAATAAGAAAGGTTTATGACAAAACACTTATAGTAAAACTTTCACCAAATGTAACCGATGTTACCGAAATAGCAAAGGCAGTTGAGGCCCAGGGAGCTGATAGCGTATCATTGGTTAATACCTTTCTTGGTATGGCCATTGATTCTGAAACACGTAAACCTTTACTTTCGACAATCACCGGAGGACTCTCAGGACCAGCTATTAAACCTATTGCTCTCAGGATGGTATGGCAAGTGTCGAATGCTGTAAAAATACCGGTTATCGGCTTAGGTGGTATTATGAATGCAGCAGATGCCATTGAATTTCTACTTGCCGGTGCTTCTGCCGTACAGGTTGGTACAGCTATTTTTAAGGATCCCCGGATTCCCCTGCAGATTATCGATGGCATCGAAAACTATTTACAACGACATCATTTTAACGATATATCCCAGTTAATCGGAGGTTTACAAGTGTAAACCATTTGAATATACAAATGTAAACATATATTATTTCTCTTGCTTAGTCAGTGACGGACAAATCTTATTTATTGTGTCATTTTGTCAGGATGGATTTTTCTTGAAAAAAATATATAAAAACAAGATTGCAATGTGAACATTTCAATCTTTCCATTGTTTTTTAAAGTATAAATTACAATCCACATAATATTTTATACTTATGGCACAATTTGAAATAGTTATGCCCAAACTGGGTGAAAGCATTCAGGAAGCCACCATTACCAAATGGTTTGTCAAAGAAGGTGATACCGTCGAGGAAGATGATATGCTCTTTGAAGTGGCTACTGATAAAGTTGATTCCGAGATTCCTTCCCCTGTAGAGGGGAAAATCATTAAGATCTTCCATCCTGAAAATGCACTTCTTCCTGTTGGAGAAGTTTTAGCGCTGATCAGTCTCTCCGGTGAAGATGAAGATGATTCTGAGCCTTCACCAGTTGAAAATTCTAAGCCTATGGCCGGGGAGGATGAAAATATTGAAATCTCAGAGGCTTCCGGAAGTGACATTTCGGGCGCTGATGTTAAGTCAGTCAATAAGTTATCCAACCGATTCTATTCTCCGCTCGTAAAGAAAATTGCACAGGAAGAGAATATTTCCTTCGACGAGCTGGAATCCATCAAGGGTTCAGGGGCGAATGGCAGGGTACAGAAAGCTGATTTGTTAGAATATCTTCAATCACGAAAAAATTCCAGGCCTTCAGGAAAACCTGCCGGACCGGCAACTGTTTCCAAATCACCGGTACAGGAATCCGCAGCTGTTGCTCCTCAGAAGCCTAAGGTTTCGGTATCCATTGGTGCAGAAGATCAGATTATAGAAATGGACCGGGTCAGAAAACTGATTGCCGACCATATGGTTATGTCGAAACAGGTTTCACCGCACGTTACCTCAGTGGTCGAAGCCGACGTTACCAATCTGGTAATGTGGAGGAACAGGGTAAAAGCTGAATTCGAAAAACGTCACGGGGAAAAGATCACCTTTATGCCTGTGTTTATTGAAGCTGTAGCCAGGGCCCTGTCTGAATTTCCGGGGGTTAATGTATCGGTTGATGGTGATAAGATCATCATGCGCAAAAACATCAATGTGGGAATTGCGGTTGCAAAACCCGATGGCAATCTGATCGTTCCGGTAATTAAAAATGCCGACGAAAAAAATCTTGTCGGATTGACCAAGAGCATGAACAAACTGGCCAATGCGGCCCGCAGCAACAAACTTGCCCCAGAGGATATTCAGGACGGTACATTTACCATTACCAACTTTGGCTCATTCCGGAACATCATCGGTACCCCGATTATTAATCAGCCTCAGGTGGCCATTCTGGCCACAGGCAGTATTGAAAAGAAACCTGCAGTTCTTGAGCTGCCAACCGGAGATGTAATCGCTATCAGGCATAAGATGTTCCTTTCGCTCTCTTATGACCACAGGGTGGTTGACGGTGCCCTTGGCGGAGCCTTCCTCCGCAGGATCGCCGATATTCTGGAAGATTTTGACCTGAACACTGCAGTATAAGCCATTGAATTAAAAAGGATAATACAGAACAACAATGAAAAATACAGAAATTCCTGAAATTTATTCCATTAAAAAGACATCAAAGGAAACATTAGCCAAGTGGTACCATTTAATGACCGTCGGGCGGAATATCGACGACAGGGCACCAAATTACCTCAAACAGGCCATAGGCTGGTCTTACCATGCCCCATATGCCGGACATGACGGTATACAGCTGGCCATTGGTCAGAATTTTGTAAAAAGTAAAGACCATCTGTTTCCGTACTACAGGGACATGCTGACTGCACTGTCGGCCGGGATGACATCTGAAGAGCTTATCCTGAACGGTATTTCCAAGGCAACTGACCCCGGAACCGGCGGCAGGCATATGTCGAACCATTTCGCCAAACCTGAATGGAATATACACAACACTTCATCACTTACCGGAAACCACACGCTCCATGCGGTGGGTGTGGCCCGCGCAATCAAATATTACGGAGACGATGCCATTGCCATCAGCAGCCAGGGAGAATCATCTGTAAGTGAAGGATATGTTTATGAAGCCATAAACGGAGCTGACAAGGAAAAATTACCAGTAATATTTGTATTTCAGGACAATGGTTACGGTATATCAGTCCCCAAGAAAGACCAGACGGCGAACAGAAAAGTAGCCAACAATTTCGTCGGATTTAAAAATATCAAGATCATTCACTGTAATGGAAAGGATGTATTTGATTCGATGAATGCCATGGCAGAAGCCAGGAAAATCATCCAAGAACAGGGAGGTCCGGTTATCGTACAGGCCAATTGTGTCAGGCTTCATTCGCATTCCAATTCCGACAGGCACGACCTTTACCGAAGTGAGGCAGAGCGTACCTATGTACAGGAATATGACCCGTTTGCCAAGTTCCGCAGGTTGCTGGTCAGATATAAAAGGTTTACCGAGGAAGAACTCGATGCTATGGACGAAGCGGGCCTTAAAGAGGTCAAGGCTGCCCATAAATTAGCCATGAAAGCCCCGGATCCGTCGCCCGACAGCATATACGATTTTGTACTGCCAGAACCATACAAGGCTGAAAAATATCCGGATGGCACTCACAATGAGGAAGGTGAGAAGAAAAAATTCATCACGGCACTGAATGAAACCCTCAAGGCCGAGTTCAGGCAAAATGAAGACACCTTCCTGTGGGGACAGGATGTCGCCCACAAAGACAAAGGAGGTATCTTTAATGTAACCAAAGGTTTACAGAAAGAATTCGGCAAAAAGAGGATTTTCAATGCGCCCATTGCTGAAGATTTTATCGTTGGTACCGCAAATGGTATGTCACGTTACCATGAAAAAATCAGGATCGTCATAGAAGGCGCCGAATTTGCGGATTATTTCTGGCCGGCCATGGAACAATATGTCGATTCGAGCCATGATTACTGGAGGACGAACGGGAAATTCACCCCGAATGTCACCATCAGGCTGGCTTCCGGCGGATATATCGGAGGCGGACTGTATCATTCACAAAACATTGAAGGTTCATTGGCCGCTATTCCTGGTGTAAGGATTGTCTACCCATCATTTGCTGACGATGCCGCGGGATTGCTTCGGACCGCCATTCGTTCGCGTGGTATGACCATGTTTATGGAGCCCAAGGCTTTATATCAGGATCCCAAGGCGGCGACCGTCATTCCCGATGATTTTGAAGTGCCGTTCGGCAAGGCAAGAATCAGAAGAGAAGGCACCGACCTCTCGATCATTACCTATGGAAACACCACCCATATGTCGCTCGATGCCGCCGAAATGCTCGAAAAAGAAGGTTTCAACGTGGAGGTAATTGACCTCAGGTCGTTGGTTCCACTTGATAAGGATATGATTATCAGCTCAATTAAAAAGACAAACCGGGCACTGGTGGTACATGAAGATAAAGTACACGGTGGCTTTGGTGGCGAAGTCGCTTCCATTATTATGGAAGAAGCATTTGAGTATCTCGACAGTCCTGTAAGAAGGGTTGGATCTACCTTTACCCCGGTTGGCTTTAACCGGATCCTCGAAAAGGCAATTCTGCCGGATACCGGACGAATTTACAGCGAAGCTTTGAACTTACTTAAATATTAATTGTACAGAACATGGAAAAGATAGGCATATTCTACAGTTTTAATTCTCACAAAACCAAGTTGATAGGAGAAAAAATCATTGAAAGCTTCAACGAAGGAGAGATTGAGGCAGTTAATGCGGAAACCATAAGCGAAGAAGATTTTCTGAAGTATAACCGGTTGATTCTTGGTGTACCGACCTGGTTCGATGGCGAATTTCCCAACTATTGGGATGAATTTGTCCCAGCACTGGAAGAACTTGACCTGACCGGCAAAAAGATAGCCATATACGGACTTGCTGATCAGAAGGGCTATCCGGAGAATTTTGGCGATGCCGTAGGGCTGATGGCTGATCTGGTTCGGAAATGTGGTGCAGAGGTAGTGGGAGAGACTTCTGTTGAAGGGTATGATTTTGAGCGGTCAAAAGCCCTTCAGAACGGTAAATTTATCGGGTTGATCCTGGACCAGGAGAACCAGGCAAGACTTACACCCGAAAGACTTAATATGTGGATTGGAGAACTTAAGAAGAACTTCTGAATTAAGTTTTCGTTGTGTCAAAGGCAGGCCTCCTGGCAACAGGATGGTCTGCCTTTTTTGTATCTTTGACGGGACAAAGGAGTCATACCATTTTCTTTAGACCATGCAAAAAAAACGGTTTTTAAAATTACCGGAGTATCCCGGAGGCAAAGAGGAATTCAGGAAATACATACACGAAAATCTTAAATATCCTGAAGCGGCTCAGCAGGCCGGGATACAGGGAGTTGTCCACATTTCTGCCGAGATTAACGATAACGGGGAAGTTCTGGAGGTCCTGGTTGAGAAAGGACTCGGACATGGCTGTGACGAAGAGGCTGTCAGGCTGATCAAAGGATGCCATTTTGGAGGCGTGAAGAACCGGGGTGTCCGCTTGAAAACCAGAAAAAAGTTCAGGATACCATTTCAGTTGAAAAAAGTGGAAGTAAAAAAAACAGCTGATACAAAAAAAATTGTTTATAGTTTAAAGCCTGGATCAGAGCCTTCAGAAATTAGCCCAAAAGCAGCTGACCATCAAAAGAGCGGTACAGTATACAGTTATACGATAAATATTGGCAAACAGCAATAAGAGCGGGTTTTCCCCCGCTTTTTTTACCAACCCTTTTGTCTTATAATTGATATTATGTTATTTTTATTTCCTGAAAAATCGGGGAGTATTCCTCCCCGATTTCTATCTGAGTATTTTTATTGTCCCATCACTTTCAGGATTTCCTCATATTTTTCCATCATCTTCAGACGGTAATACAGGTTCCTGAGCGATTCCAGAGCATATGGATCATCAGGTTTGATCTCACGGCATTTTTCCATCAATGGCAGCGCCTTTGAAAACCATTCATCAGCTTTTGCAAGTTCGGCCTCGTAGCGCGCATTGTCACTTGCCGGTACTTTATTGGCCACTTCAATCTGTTTTACACCATTGTTATAGTAAAGTGCACCGAGGTTATAGTGAGCGTCATAATACTCAGGATTTATCCTGATGGCATTTTTGTAGCTCTCGATAGATTTTTCCTGCTCGTTCATCTGATCAAACAGACTACCCTGAGCAAAATAGTAAGTTGCATTACCCGGGTCCTGTTCAATGGCCAGTTTCAGGTATTTCATGGCATCATCAGTTTTGCCGCCGTTGATATAGATATTAATCATTTCGACCAGCACACCGTTATCAGACGGGTATTTCTGAAAAGCCTGCTGCAGAACAGTCAGCGCCGTTGTCGTATCCTTTTTGTCTAAGTGCGCTTTTGAAAGCAATTGATAAGTCCGGCCCTCATTATATCCGTGTTTTGCCGCTTCACCATAATATTGGATGGCTTTATCAAAATCAGAAGCATTATAGGCGGCCAGTCCGGCATTGAATATAATAATGGTATCCACAGCATTCGGGTTATCGGCTCTCATAACCGGAAGGTCCTGTAATTCAAGAATTTGCTCGAACGACAACAATGCTTTCTTGTAGTTTTCAGCATTGAATGCCTCAACAGCCTGATTGGTAAGATCATTGGTTAGCAAGGTCAGTTTAATTTTGATACTCTTGCTAAAACGATCTTTGGTATCCAGTTCAAGGGCTTTTTTATATGAATTTACAGCCTGTGTGAGCGGATCGGATGCCAGTTTCCTGACATTGGGATCCTTTGACTGTGCTATAGCCTGAAAGACTTCGCCTCTGACTTCCCAGGTACGGGGCCAGGTCAATGAACTTTTTGTTTTGGGATTACTGGCGTCAATCGCCTCTTCGATTGCCTCCAGCGCTTTATCAAGCCTTCCGGTATCCTTGAAGTTCAGTGCACTGGAGACTTTACCTTTTTGGGCAAATCCTGTGGTTGCCAATAAGATAAAGGATAGTAGAATTAATGTCTTTTTCATTGCCTATGTTTTAAAATTTTTAGTTTGACACAAAAATATACGATTTCTCAAATTATAGCAAAAATTGATTCAAAACCAATTAATTTTCCTGATTCTGATCAGTTTCCGGTTCAGCACTTTCTCCGTCAGCAAGATGGTCTTTCTCTTCCGATTCATGCCTTACCTTTGCGACTGATGCAATCCTGTCGGCGTTCTTCAGGTTGATAATTTTAACGCCCTGGGCAGCCCGACCCATCACCCGGATGGATTTTACCGCCACACGAATGGTCAGCCCATTCTGGGTAATAATCATAAGATCATTATCATCACTAACGTTCTTGATGGATATGAGGTTACCTGTTTTCTCCGTAATACTGATGGTTTTTACTCCTTTACCGCCGCGGTTTGTTATCCGGTAGTCTGCCAGGCTCGACCTTTTTCCGTAACCATTTTCTGAAAGAACCAAAATATCATCTTCAGGATCGTTGACACAAATCATGCCAATAACTTCATCCGACTCATTTCCAAGGGTTATCCCCCTTACCCCGGAGGCAGTCCGCCCTATCGGCCTGACGATCTCTTCATTAAACCGGATGGCCTTACCGCTTCTGACGGCCATCATGATTTCATGCTTGCCTCCGGTCCGGCGGGCCTCAATCAGCTCATCCCCTTCCCTGATGTTAATGGCGTTAACCCCATTAACCCTGGGCCTTGAATAGGCTTCCAGCGTTGTCTTTTTAATGATTCCCTGACGGGTGGCAAGTATTATAAAGTTATTATTAATGAACTCCTTGTCATCCAGTGTTTTAACCCGAATATAGGCCAGGACCTTATCATCGGGACTGATATTCAGGATATTCTGTATGGCCCGGCCCTTGCCTGTTCTTGTCCCTTCAGGTATCTGCCATACCTTCAGCCAGTAACATTTTCCGTTCCGGGTAAAGAGCAACAGGGTACTGTGCATCGAAGCCACGAACATATGCTCGAGAAAATCTTCATCTCTGGTTGCTCCGCCTTTGGAGCCTACCCCTCCCCTGCCCTGGGTTTTAAAATCAGACAGCGGTGTTCTTTTTATATAGCCCAGATACGAAATGGTTATGATCATGTCGTCATCGGCATAAAAATCCTCCGGATTGAAATCTTCGGCGTTCTGTTCAATATCCGTTCTCCGCTTGTCGCCGTATTTGTTTTTCAGTTCAAAAAGTTCCTCTTTAATGATGTTCATCCGGAGATTCTCATCTGCCAGTACCTGCCGGAAATACTCAATCTGCTTCAGCAATTCCTGGTACTCGGCCCTGAGTTTATCCTGCTCAAGACCGGTCAACTGCCTGAGCCTCATTTCAACTATTGCCCTGGCCTGTAATTCGCTCAGCTGAAACCGCTCAATCAGTCTTTCGCGGGCCTGGTCGGGAGTGGATGAACTTCTGATGATGGCGATTACCTCGTCGATATGGTCACTTGCAATAATAAGACCTTCGAGGATATGCGCCCTTTTCTCGGCCTGTTCCAGCTCATACTGAGTACGCCTGGTTACCACTTCATGACGGTGGTCGACAAAATGCCTGATCAGGTCTTTCAGGTTGAGTGTTTTCGGACGGCCATTGACCAGGGCTATGTTGTTGACATTGAATGATGTTTGCAGCGGTGTAAATTTATACAGGCTGTTTAGGACTACATTGGGCATGGCATCCTTCTTCAGGTCATAAACCACCCTCATCCCTTCACGGTCGGATTCATCATTCACATTGGAAATACCTTCTATTTTCTTATCGTTGATAAGATCCGCGGTTTTTTGTATCATCTCTGACCGGTTGACCATATAAGGTATCTCTGTCACAATGATTTTTTCACGGCCGCCTTCATTCTCGATATGCGCCCTGCCCCTGACAACTATCCGGCCTTTCCCGGTTTCATAGGCTTCGCGAACGCCCGAATAACCGTAAATGATACCCCCCGTGGGAAAGTCGGGTGCTTTGATGATATCAATAAGTTCATCCATTCCGACTTCATGGTTGTCGATGTAGGCAACAACTGCATCCACAGTGTCTGACAGGTTGTGCGGGGGCATATTGGTTGCCATCCCTACAGCAATCCCTGACGCTCCGTTGATAAGCAGGTTGGGAATCCTGGTCGGAAGAACGACCGGCTCCTTCAATGATTCATCAAAGTTGGGCTGAAAATCAACGGTGTTCTTATCGAGGTCCGACAATGTCTCTTCCGCAATACGGGAGAGCCTGGCCTCGGTGTAACGCATGGCAGCCGGACTGTCACCGTCGACCGATCCGAAGTTACCCTGGCCGTCAACCAGCGGATAACGCAGAGACCACTCCTGTGCCATACGCACCATGGTAAAATAGACGGAAGAATCTCCGTGCGGGTGGTATTTACCAAGCACCTCCCCTACTATCCTTGCCGATTTTTTATATGGTCTGTTGGATAAAATACCCAGTTCACTCATACCAAAAAGCACCCTCCGGTGAACGGGTTTCAATCCGTCGCGCACATCGGGCAGAGCCCTTGAAACAATAACCGACATTGAATAATCAATGTAGGCCGATTTCATTTGCTCTTCAATGTTTATTCTGATAATTTTCTCGCTATCAGCCATTTGAAATATAATTTAGTTTCTGTTTCTTTACTTTTTAAAACGACCCACAAAAATAGTAAAATCCGGCATCTTATCAGACCTTTTTAAAGTCCTTTTGTCCCGGGTATTAAGACAAGATATCAACATATTCACTGTTAATATGCCAGTTCGCCAGGCTAAATGCGGAAAACTTGGCAGTAAAAGATATCACTTCAGCCATTTTTTTTGGTACTTTTGAGACAGAACTTTTAGGAATGGTATTTGTTGAGTAGGTATGAATTTTTTTAAAACAGTGTAATGGATTCTCAATTTTCACCCCGAATTAAGGATATTATAGCCTACAGCCGGGAAGAAGCGATTCGGCTGGGCAATGATTATATCGGACCGGAACATCTGTTTCTCGGGATTCTCCGTGACGGGGAAGGCCTGGCAACAGAAGTCCTTGAGTCTTTGGGCATTGACCTGGTACATATTAAAAAGGCCATAGAAAAAAAAGTCCGCGGATCCCGTAAAATTGATCTCGACGCCGATGTGGCCATGTCTAAAACCGCAGAAAGGGTTTTAAAGGTTATCTATCTTGAAGCCAGGTCTTTCAAGAGTACTTTTGCCAATTCGGGGCATCTGCTCCTGGCTCTTCTCAAGGAAAACGACAACATTATTGCCAATCTGCTCAATGATGCAGGCGTAAATTATACCCTGATCAAGCAAAGGTTAAATGATTACAAGTCACCCAAATCCAAAAGCGAATTCCCCGGAGATGAATCTGATGATCCCGACGAAGAATTCTCCAAAAGACAACAGCAAAACAATCCAAAAAAAGGAGTACCACAGAAATCGGATACCCCGGTCCTTGATAATTTCGGTGTAGATATCACCAGGCTGGCCGAAGAGAACAGTCTTGATCCGATTGTAGGCCGTGAAAAGGAGATTGAGAGGCTTGCCCAGATTCTCAGCCGCAGGAAAAAGAACAACCCGGTGCTGATTGGTGAGCCCGGTGTAGGGAAATCAGCCATAGCAGAAGGACTGGCCATCAGAATTGTCCAGAAAAAAGTCTCCAGGCTGCTTTTCGACAAAAGGGTAATCAGTCTTGATATCGCATCCATTGTTGCCGGGACCAAATACCGGGGACAGTTTGAAGAGCGCATGAAGGCCATTCTGAACGAGCTGACCAAAGTGAACAATGTCATTCTGTTTATCGACGAAATACATACCATAGTCGGAGCCGGCGGTGCCTCAGGTTCACTGGATGCCGCCAATATGCTTAAGCCTGCTCTGGCAAGGGGGGAAATTCAGTGTATCGGTGCCACCACTTTAGATGAATACCGGCAACATATTGAAAAAGATGGCGCCCTCGAGAGAAGGTTTCAGAAAATCATGGTCGATCCTACCACCGTAGAGGAAACCGTTGAAATCCTGAACAATATCAAATCACGCTACGAAGACCATCATAACGTGATTTATACCCCGGAAGCCATTGATGCCTGCGTGAAGCTGACAGCCAGGTACATAACCGACCGTTATCTTCCGGATAAGGCTATTGATGCATTAGACGAAGCGGGGTCCAGGGTGCATATCTCCAATATTAATGTACCCGAAAAAATTGTTAAACTGGAGGAAAAAATCGAACAGACCCGCGAAGAAAAGATCGGTGCAGTGAAGAGTCAGAATTTTGAACTGGCCGCCAATTTCAGGGATAAGGAGAAGAATCTGCTTATGCTCCTCGAAAAGGAAAAGGAGGCCTGGGAGAAAGAACTCATCAACCATCGTGAAATTGTGGATGAGCATAAAGTTGCCGAGGTGGTCGCGCTGATGTCGGGCATTCCGGTGACACGGATCGCCCAGGCCGAAGGATTACGGCTAATGAATATGGCCAGTGACCTGAAAGGCAAGGTAATCGGTCAGGAACAGGCTATTGAGAAAGTGGTAAAGGCCATTCAGCGTAACCGGGCAGGATTGAAAGATCCCAACAGGCCTATCGGTTCATTTATATTTCTCGGGCCTACAGGTGTCGGAAAAACCCAGTTAGCCAAAGTACTGGCAACCTACTTGTTCGACTCGACTGATGCATTGATCCGTATCGATATGAGTGAGTATATAGAAAAATTCTCGGTCTCCAGGTTGGTGGGAGCTCCTCCCGGATATGTAGGATACGAGGAGGGCGGACAGCTTACCGAAAAGGTCAGGAGAAAGCCTTATGCCGTAGTTCTTCTCGATGAGATTGAAAAAGCACACCCCGACGTATTCCACCTGTTGCTCCAGATGCTTGACGAAGGAAGACTTACAGATAGCCTTGGCCGGGTAGTGGATTTCAGGAATACCATAATTATAATGACTTCCAATATCGGGAGCCGTGACCTTAAGGATTTCGGAAGGGGCGTCGGGTTCAACCTGGCCAAAACCCCTGAGGATGAAAATGAAAATGCCAAGTATATCATCCAGAAAGCGCTCAAAAAGGCTTTTGCCCCGGAATTCCTCAACAGGATCGATGATGTGATCATGTTTAATTCCCTGGATAAAAAGCATATCCACCAGATTATCGATATTGAGATTGCAGATCTGTACAAACGCGTGGAATCGCTGAATTATAAACTGAAGATATCTCCTGCGGCCAAGGATTTTATTGCCGACAAGGGCTACGACCCGCAATTTGGAGCGAGGCCGCTGAAAAGAGCTATCCAGAAATACCTGGAAGACGAGATGGCAGAGATCATAATAAAGGCTAAAATCACCCATGGGGATACCATTTCCGTGGGTTTTGACAAGAAGAATGAGAAACTGACCATGAAAATCCTTTCCTCAGGCACCAAAGTGCTTGAAGGATCAGGTAATAAAGAAGAAGATCCGGAGTAATCAGCCCGTCAGGCTGACATCATCAGCTTTACCGGCAAAGTCATATTTCACGATCATCAGGCTGAGGTCGTCAATATCAGGCCCGTTCCCCCTGAAATGATCCACATGCCGGAGGAGTTTTTGCGCAAGTTCCTCCGGCATGTCGTTTTTATGTATCCTTATGATATTCCGAAGATGTTCCTCACCGAACCGGTTGCCTTCCTGGTTCGTCTGATCTGTAATTCCGTCGGTATACAAGACTAGTTTATCACCTGGCTTCATATGGATAACCGATTCATCGTAATTTCTCTCCGGATAGAGCCCTAACGGCAAACCATGTGGTTTGTCAAGAATCTCAATTTTTCCGGATTTCCTTAGGACATATGCCGGGGTATGACCTGCATTGCAGAACCTCATGGTACCTTCTTCGATATTCAGGATTGCCAGAAACAGGGTTATAAAGAACTGGTTGTGGTTATTCCGGCATAACACACGGTTGGCTTTTTTTGCAATTATCCCGGGACTGTTTCCTACAGAAAAGCTTTTGATAAACGTATGGGCCACTCCCATAAACAGAGCTGCCGGCACGCCTGATCCGGATACGTCCCCGATAGTAATCAGCATATTTTTATCGTCGACCATAAAAAAGTCATACAGGTCGCCGCTTACCATATTTGCCGGTCTGAAAACCGAATAGACTGAAACGCCTTTGTCATTGAGTTCCCAGTTCCCTTCCGGAGGGATAATACTTTTCTGAATCTCAGAAGCGATAAGCAGTTCTTGTGCGTACCGTTCGCTCTTTATCTGCGATTCGGCTTCATTGACCCTGAACTTCTCATAGGTTTTCTGGAGCCGTTTCAGACTGTTTGACAAGGCTTCTGCTTCATTTCGTATCTGCCCTTCTTTCTCTGCATAATCCGTAGAAAATGAATGTATCTCCTGAGCAACCCTGGAAAGAGGCTTCATTATTCGGCTGGTGATATAAAATATTGTGGCAAATATAGCTGTGATTACCAGCACAAGAATGATCGACATCCTGATCAGTAACCAGTATAGATCCTTGTTCAGCTCCCTGTATGGAATGGTAGTGGCAAGTACCCATCCGGTGTAAGGCATCTTCATGTGGTATGCCAATGCGGGAGCATGTTTAAGCAGATCGGGATATACTGTAATGGAACCAAAATCTTCATTCATGAATCTGTCCAGTTCTTCTTTTTCACCTTTAAAAACCGCCGGCGGAAGAGCATACAGATTCCGGTTAAGCACAAGCTCCTTCATGGGATGCGTAATAAAAGTACCCTTAGCGGAAATCAGAAAAGCAAATCCCTCCTGCCCTATCTTTGTTTGCAGGATAAGCTTGTTCATAAAATCCAGGGAAATCTCGCAGGCTACATAGCCTTCCATCATGCCGGGATCGTCAGAAAGCTGATGAGTAAACGGCAGAAAATAGAGTACCATGAGGTCACTGTCCCTGGGACATAAATAAGGGTCGCTCCAACCCGGAATTCCCGCTTCCAGCATAGGGGCCAGAACCTTATTCATACCTGCGCAGACACAATCTCTTCCATATATCCTGCTGAAATAGGGTTCACCCTCATTTTTGTCTGTAATAAAAAGTCCATTATTCCTTTCCACCGTTTTTTTTACCATGATGCTGATGGAAGTAATGTATTCGTACCGGTCAACAATATTGCCTAAAAGTCCGGAGAGCTGCTCAAATCGGTAAAGATGAGGAATCTGATGGGAAAGATTGTTCGTTATCTCCTGTATGGTTACGATTTTTTCATTTACTGAACCAATAATCCTTGTACTGGTGGTAATGGCACTATTCTCGGCATTCTTCCTGATCAAGTCCCTGTTGTAGCTGAAAGAACCATAAGTAAAAATGCCAAAAACGATAATAAAGAATACTGATATGTACATACCTAACTGATAGGCAGCAGGTTTATCCGACATAATTGAATATTATCCTTATCCAAGATCAATTTAAGCATTTTTTTTGAATAATACTGAATCTGATAAGGAATAATCCGATTATGAGAATATTTATCAATAAAAAAGCTGCACTTATATGGCAGCTTTTTTTATTGATAGCGAGTGTTTTAATCAGGTTTTCATTGCACCACAGACGCTGATCACCTGTCCGCTGACATACGATGAAAGGTCTGAGGCCAGGAAGAGTGCTACCCTGGCAACCTCTTCAGGTGTTCCTCCCCTTTTCAGTGGAATGGAATCTTCCCAGGCTTTTCTGGCATCTTCAGGAATTTTTCCGGTCATTTCCGTGATAATAAACCCGGGAGCGATGGCATTGGAACGAATTCCCCTTGAACCGAGTTCACGTGCAATTGACTTGGTAAATCCAATAATTCCGGCTTTTGAGGCAGAATAGTTGCTTTGTCCTGCGTTTCCGCTTACACCCACAACCGAACTTAGGTTGATGATCGATCCTGACTTTTGTTTCAGCATAATTTTCTGGGCAGCCTTTGTAAAGTTGAAAACCGACTTCAGGTTTACGTTAATTACGGCGTCCCACTGTTCTTCGGTCATTCTCATCAGCAGGGTGTCCTTGGTGATACCGGCATTGTTCACCAGCACGTCAATCGCTCCGAAATCCTCAATGATCCGGTTGACCACCCGGTCTGTATCGCTGAAACTGCTGGCATCCGAGGCATAACCCTTCGCCTTGACGCCAAATGCATTCAGTTCGGCCTCAGTGGCCTTCATATTATCATCTTCAAACAGGTCGGTGAATGCCACATTGCATCCTTCGCTGGCAAAACAGATGGCAATGGCTTTGCCGATACCACGGGAAGCCCCGGTTACAATAGCTGTTTTTCCTTCCAGTAATTTCATACGCATTTTTCAATTTAAATTGTTGGAATTATGTTTTTCACACAGCATTCAGCTGAAAATGCCGTTGAAATGAAGAAGCAGTCTCCTGCTTCCAGGCATGCAAATATAATGTTTATCCCTCCAAATGCAGATTTATTCCTGTTTGGAGATCGTTTTATACAGATGAGCCGGTTCTGCTTCTGAAAAAATGAACGATTTAATTTAATTATTCAGGAAATTATCCGGTGTTTAACCCTGAGGTATATGCCTGGTGAATCGGACAGACTGGTGTACCATTGAATGAAGGTAATTTACTAACTTTGCCCCGTTAAAACAGGAAAATTCATATCAATGCTTGACCAGTCAACAATTTGTGCCATCTCAACGCCGGCAGGTACGGGCGGAATTGCGGTCATCAGGGTATCCGGAGCCGATGCGGTAAATATTTGCAGCAGGCTTTTTAAAGCTCATTCAGGCCGGACACTTCAGGACCAGGAACCCAACACCTTGTCGGTTGGCTATTTCATCCATGCGGGCGAAATCGTTGATGAGGTAGTTACAGGCCTGTTTAGATCCCCCAGGTCGTTTACGGGTGAAGACATGGTGGAGATATCCTGCCACGGTTCGGTTTATATTCAGCAAACCATCCTTCAGTGTCTCATCGGGGAAGGGGCCAGACTGGCCATGCCGGGTGAGTTCACCCAGAGGGCATTCCTCAACGGCAAGATGGACCTCAGCCAGGCCGAAGCTGTTGCAGATCTCATTGCCTCGACGACCAGTGCATCGCATAAAACTGCCCTGAGACAAATGCGGGGCGGCTTTTCAGAAGAGATCAGGAGTCTGCGGCAGCAATTGCTGAAATTCGCGGCATTAGTCGAACTGGAACTTGATTTCAGCGAGGAGGATGTGGAATTTGCAGACAGAAGCCAGCTCAATTTGCTCGTAAGCGATATCGGATCGCTGATAAAAAAACTCATGGACTCTTTCAGGCTTGGAAATGCCATCAAAAACGGCATTCCGGTGGTAATTGCAGGAGAAACCAACGTCGGAAAAAGTACCCTGCTGAATGTGCTTCTGAACGAGGAGAAGGCCATTGTCAGCGATATTCACGGCACTACCCGGGATGTTATTGAGGATGTAGTCAACATTCATGGTACAGCATTCCGGTTTTTCGACACAGCAGGTATCCGCGAGACCTCGGATGCCATCGAAACCATTGGGATCGAACGCACCTATGACAAACTCCGTCAGGCTGAAATCATATTGCTGGTGGTAGACCTGACCAATCCGGCAGAACTTGTGCTTCAGCGAATCAACAATATCCGGAGCCACACCGATAAACAACACCTGATCATTGTAGCCAACAAAATAGACAAGGCGCTTGAAGAAACGCTTCAGGCAGTAAAGGGTATACCACTGAAAGACAACGAGGATGTTGTTTTTATTTCGGCCAAAAGCAGGGTTAATACAGACGAGCTGATTGACCGGATGCGGGAAACCCTGTCACTCGACAAGGTCGACAGTGAAGATGTCATTGTAACCAATATGCGGCACTATGAGGCGCTTGGCAAAGCCTGGGAGGCTATTGTCAGGGTAGGCAGCGGACTGGATCAGATGATTTCGGGCGATTTGCTTGCGCAGGATATACGGGAATGTCTGCACTATTTAGGCACAATCGTCGGGGATGTTACCGAAGACGAAGTCCTTGGGTATATCTTCAAGCATTTCTGTATCGGGAAATAAATCAGTTTGACCCTTTAATGACCTTGTGAATCCTTACCTCAAACAGCAGGGTACTGAAAGCGGGAATACTGGCACCTGCCCCGTTCTGACCATATCCAATCTGAGATGGGACAATCATGTGGGCGACAGTCCCTAACTGCATAAACTTAACTCCTTCATTTAATCCCTCAACCACTGAAGAACCATTAGGCGGGGTTACGGTAAAACGAAGCGGATCATAGAAGTGACCTTTCTCGTTAATATTAAAGTCAACCAGCGCACTGTCTCTGAGCCGGTAAGTCTTGTAGTAGATATCCACAACATCACCGGCTTTAATGGTGTCGCCAGTTCCCTTCTGTACTTCAATATAGTACAGTCCCGACGAAGTGGGTTTTACCGTGATGTTGTTATCCTTGATGTACTTGTCTAACAGATCCAGTTCCCTCTCCCGCAGTTTGCCAAGGGAATTGTCATCACAAGCGGTCAGCGACAAAATGGCGCCTACAATAAGAAAAAGTACCGAATTTTTTAGTGTTGTCATGTGTAATATATTTTCCTGTTATCAGGTTTCAATGGTAAAAAAATCTATAAATTAGTTGGCTTTGGGCCTGATATTCATCATTTTGGCGACAAAAACCAGAGGGGTATAGGGCGGAATAGAAAAACCCGCTCCTTTGCTGCCGTATGCAAGGGAGGACGGTACAATAAACTCTACCCTTCTTCCTTTGTTCATAATGGCCATAATATCATCCCAGCCTTCGATCATGTTATCTACCTTATAAATAAAATGATAAGTTGAATCTGTTGAATGGAATACGGATGAATCAAACAAGGTTCCGTTCACCAGATATCCGGCGTACATTACAGAAAGGGTGTCACCCGCCTGAGGAAAATTACCGCTTCCGTTGTCGATGTTTACATAAAAGACCCCTTTGGCTGTAGTATCTACATTATAACCCTTCTGTATCAGGTTTGTAATATAATCATTCAAAAGCTGCCTTTCCCTTTCTGGTGTATATTCATTATCTTTTGAAGTCAGACACGATGTAGCCAGTAAAGCCACAATCAGTCCTGCACCCAGAAATTTTCCAAAAACGCTGAATCTCATTTTTATATCTTTTAGTTTTTTATACCGGTTATCGAATATGCAGGGAACCTTCATCCCTCATTTTAAACATTATTTAATTGATGTAAATATCCGGGTAAAAGTTGCGTAAACTTTTCCAAAGTTTCATTCATACTCATTTTTATTTCCCCACCTGCTGCATTTAAATGTCCGCCACCGTTAAAATGGTCGGCACAAAAGGCATTTGACGGAAAACTCCCTTTTGACCTCAGGGAAACTTTCACATAACCTTCCTTTTCTATAAACAACGCACTGAAGATTATATTGCTGACAGACAATGGAATATTTACAAATCCTTCGGTATCCCCGGGTACAAAATTATACTTTTTTAGTTCATCGCGGGTAAGGGCGATATATCCTGTGCGGAATTCAGGTAAAATTACCATTTTCTCCATCATGCTGTATCCCATGAGCCGGAGCCGGTCTGCAGAAAAATTGTGGTAAACTTTACTGTGAATACTTTCGGTATCGATATTCCATGTCATCAGGGCTGTCAGCACTTTATAGAGATTCGGCCGCGAGGTGTTGTGACTGAATGATCCGGTATCGGTCATGATACCGGTATATAAAGCTTCAGCGGCGTGGAGGTCAATGCCTCTCTCCCACCCTGCAGCAACCACCAGATCGTAAACCAGCTCGGCCGAAGAACTGTAAGACGGCTCAGATACTGTAAAATGGCAGAAATCTGCCGGATACGGATGATGGTCTACCATGATGCGGGTTCCGGCAAATGAATTGATGGTATTTTCCATTTCATCGGCCCTCCGTGCTTCATTGAAATCAACACAAATCATTATACTGCACTGATTTATAAAATGCTCAGCCGTTTTTTTCTTTTTCTGGTAATTGATTATGTCGACATGCCCGTTTAACCAGGCAAGAAAACCAGGATAGTCATTGGGTGTGATGATCTTGACAAACTGCCCCAGGTTCTTGAGTACCACCGCAAGACCGTAGGCTGAACCGATGGCGTCGCCATCGGGATTTGAATGGGGAACGATCACTACAGGCCTGGTGTTGTTACTGAATAATTCAGTTAAGCCATTAATTATTTCATTTCCAGTATTTTCCAAAATCTTCATTTTTTCCAGGATGCAAATATAAGAAATATAGTAAGGAAGCCCAGACGCCCGGAGGTTAAATTTTGTTATCTTCGCCACTTCGAAAATCACCTAATAAAGAGCATATATGGCTGGTAATATTACACTTACAATGATTAAACCTGATGCGGTGGAGAAGAACCTGACGGGTGCAATACTTGCAAAAATCAATGAAGCGGGATTCAGGATCAAGGCCATGAAGTACCTACAGCTGACGGAAAGTCAGGCCGGGCAGTTTTATGCGGTTCACCGTGAAAGACCGTTTTACAACAGCCTTGTGGAATTTATGAGTTCCGGGCCGATTGTTGCCGCGTTGCTTGAGAAAGAGTATGCTGTAGCTGATTTCAGAGAACTGATCGGAGCAACCAACCCCGCCAATGCAGCTCCGGGAACCATCCGTGCACTTTTTGCGGAAAGTCTGCAGCGAAATGCCGTACATGGATCCGACAGCGATGAAAACGCTATCCTGGAAAGTGATTTCTTCTTTTCACAGTTAGAGCGGTTTTAGGACGCTATTTCAGGATAATCCTGGAAACCAAAGATGCTCCGGCTTTTTCGTTTATCTGCGACCGGAGTTCTTCACGAAGCATAATCAGTTCGGACTTCACGATCGAAGAGCTTACCTCAATGGTCAGTTCTCCATTTTTCATGGTAATCCGCCTGACATACCGCCCCATGGTCCTGCCTAAGATTTCATGGCAGTGTTCAATGATTTCGAGCTCCTTCAGTTTGCCGTCGAGGTGCTGGGTTCTGGTATAATCTTTTAACAGATCTCCAAGGCGTTGTGTCTGGCTGCGTCTCATGATTCTCTTGTTATATTTCCGTCGGTTACCCTGAAAATGTGGTAATCTTTGGTAACTGAATGTAAAATGGCATCGAGGTGTTCGCGGTTGGTATCGGTTATAAAAATTTGTCCGAATTGCTCTCCGGAAACCATTTTCACAATCTGTTCGACCCTGTTTTTATCCAATTTGTCGAAAATATCATCCAGAAGCAGGATCGGCTTTACACCGGCAATCTGCCTGATAAATTCAAACTGGGCCAGTTTCAGGGCAACCAGGTAGGTTTTTTGCTGCCCTTGTGAACCAAGTTTCCGGATGGGAAAACGGCCTAATGTAAGGACCAGCTCATCCCTGTGAATCCCTTTTGTAGTATATTGTGCCGCCTTATCTTTCTCAACAGATGACTTTAAGGACTGATCATATGAACCATTACTTAAGTCAGAAAGATATTCGAGTCCGACCTCCTCTGCATCGGCAGATATTGCTGAATAATATTTCCTGAAAACCGGGATCAGTTGATCAATAAACGCGTTCCGGTTTCTGTAAATCCTTTCTCCTGCTATTGTAAGTTGTTCGTCATAAAGCTCTAACATACCCATTTCTGTCAGGGGATCTGCTGCCATCTGTTTCAGGAGGTTATTTCTCTGGAGAAGTGCCCTGTTGTATCTGAGGAGATCGTCAAGGTAAGCTGCGTCATATTGTGATATTACGCCATCCATAAACTTCCTTCTTTCATCACTGCCTCCTAAAATAAGCACGGCATCGTTAGGCGAAACCATCACCAGCGGCAGTAACCCGATGTGGTCGGCCATTCTTTTATAGGTTTTACTGTTTCTCTTTACCTGTTTCTTCTGCCCATCCTGGTATCCGCAGACAATCTCCTCCTCCATACCCGACCGCTCATAAATGCCTTTGATCATAAACCATTTTTCACCATGGCAGATATTCATCTGATCGATTGAGATAAAAAAACTTTTGGTAAAGGAGAGATAATACAATGCATCGAGGATGTTGGTCTTGCCTGCGCCATTATTCCCAATCAGACAGTTAAGACGCGGCGAACAGGTGATAACTGTTTCACGGATATTTTTAAAATTGCTGACCGTAAGATTTTTAAGATGCATTGATCGCTTTTTGACTACTTTGCAAAGCTATTGAAAAAATAGTGAGACTAAAAGAGAATTTATTTTTTGCTTTAATAACAGAACAATGTTGATTAATATTCATCAGTAGTCAAAGCATATTTGAAAAAAACGCTATTTTTGCGACACAATTTTTGAAAACATACGAAATGGCAAAGAACAAAACATCTCAGAACGATAATTTAAAGGACATTGAAAGTGCTTTGACAAGAACTGAGCAATTTATTGAGGATAACCAGAAGATTATTACCTATGTGATCGGGGCAATTGTACTGGTTGTGGTAGGATACCTGGGACTGAACAAGTTCATTGTTCAGCCGAGGGAAACCGATGCACAATCACAAATGTTTATGGCAGAGAATTATTTTGAGAAGGATTCGTTTAACCTTGCCCTGAACGGTGATGGTAACTATCTGGGTTTTCTTGATATTATCGACGATTATGGCATGACCAAATCAGCAAAACTGGCCCGCTATTACGCCGGGGTTTCTTATCTGAGACTCGGTGAATATAACGAAGCCATAAATTACCTCGGAAAATTCAAAACAAAAGATCTGTTATTAGGCCCTGTTAAGGAAGGAAGTATGGGAGATGCTTATCTTCAGTTGGGCGAACAGGACAAAGCCCTTCGTCAATACATGAAGGCTGCCGATATGAGCGACAATGATTTCACTGCGCCCATTTACCTCATGAAAGCAGGGAACCTGTATGAAATGCAGGGTAACCATGCCAAGGCTCTCGAGGTTTATCAGCGGCTGAAAACCAAATATCCTGAATCGACTGAAGGAAGAAATGCCGAAAAATTTATTGCCCGTGTAAATACACTGATGCAGAATTAATTGATAAATAATTATAACTTATCCCGGGGTTGTTTCGTTTTATTCAGATCACATCAGTTAAACTACTGGTTTGAGCATGAAAAACGGAACAACTCCGGGAATTTTTTTTAGGGTTAGTATTATGGCAACAAGAAATCTATCTGATTACGATGCAAATCGGGTTCCTTCAGGAGAAGGGATGAAGTTTGGTATGGTTGTGGCAGAGTGGAACTGGGAAATTACCGGCGCCATGGCGCAGGGTGCCCTGGATACACTCATTAAACATGGCGTCAGAAAGGAACATATTGAAATTGAAACGGTTCCAGGGAGTTTTGAACTCACAATGGGTGGACAGTTAATGATTGAAACCGGTCGGTTTGATGCCATTATCCTTATTGGTTGCGTCATTCAGGGTGAAACCCGGCATTTTGATTTTATCTGCCAGGGTGTCACACAGGGTGCTGTAGACCTTACCTTAAAGTACAACATTCCTGTTATTTATGGGGTCCTGACCACAGAAAACCAGCAACAGGCTCTTGACCGGGCAGGAGGCAAACATGGTAACAAAGGGGATGAAGCGGCAGTCACTGCCATTAAAATGGCTGATTCAGTAAGAAGGCTCAGGCGTTTGTGATCCGTGATACACGTGATTTTAATTAATATTCCTTTCCCATGAAAGGATTTCAATGGTCTATCCAAAGCTTAAAAGCGGATGCTTTCAGCCTGCTGATAGTCAGTTTAGTATTTAGTGGATGTTTTAATCTGACAATCAGCTTGTTGCCAAAATAATCCTCAATCCGGGAAATCAAGCCGATATGGATGATGGTTTTTCGGTCAGCCCTGAAAAAAAGCTCGGGATCCAACTCGTCCTCCAGTCTGTCTAATGAAAAGTCAATAACATGTCTCTCTCCTGAAAAGGATACGGCTGTTGTAACTCTGTTTTCACTTTCAAAACAGGCAAGATCCCTTACATCGAGCATCGTATATTTATTACCTGTATTCAGCAGGAAGCGTTTGCGGTATTCCTTGCTACCTGACCGGATTGCACGGATAATATCATTATAATCCGCCAGCTGATATCCCTGCTGTGCCATACGCTCCTCCAATTTTTGCAAAGCCTTGTCAAGCTCTTCGGCTTTTACCGGCTTAAGCAGGTAATCGATACTATTGACTTTGAATGCCTGAATTGCGTAATTGTCGAAAGCAGTCGTAAAGATTATGCTGCTCCTGACTTCCACCTGTTCAAACACGGAAAAACAAATGCCATCGCTAAGCTGGATATCCATCAGGATAAGATCCGGTTGGGGATTGACAGACAGAAAGGATACACTTTGCTTTACGGATTCGAGCTGACCACATACATTCCATCCCGGCCTCAATGCTTTGAGCATGTCGGTCAGCATCCGCATATTGGGCTGTTCATCTTCAACAATCAATACATTCATGGTTCATGCAACTATAATAATGGCAGTTCAACCCGGAAAACCACATGGTCGCGGATCACCGAAACCCTGCGATCCGTAAGGAACTCATACCTCGATGTCAGGTTTTTTAACCCTTTAGACGTTGAATACGAGGATTCCCTGGGCTGAAAATTATTTTCCACGCATATATAATCTCCCTGATTATAGATTTTTACAAAGAGTGGATTCTCTTTTGATACCTCATTGTGTTTGATCGCATTCTCTATGAGCAATTGCAGCGATAGTGGAGGTATTTTCCTTTCAGAATATGTCCTGTCGGTCTGAATGGAAACATTAAGGGCCTCGCCCAGCCTTTCTTTATGCAGGGCTATATAGGACTCAATAAAGCCAAGTTCGTCAGCCAGCGATACGGTTGTCTTGTCGCGGTTCTGCAGTACATATCGGTAACTATCGGTAAAATTCTGTGTAAAGGTTACCGCAGCATCAGGGTTATACCTGATCATGGATATCAGGACACTCAGATTATTGAACAGAAAGTGAGGATTCAACTGGTCTTGAAGGGCATTGTAATCATTTTTCATCTGCAGGTGCTTCAGTTCCTCCACTTCCTTCTGGGTCAGGATCCACTTGCTGGTAATCCGGATACTAATGGATATTACGATCAGGATAAATACGAAAATAAGTCCGAAGGCAAACATCAGCCAGGTAATGGGCTGCTGCAACACTTCTGTGTTATGTATTTGATTTTCAAAATACAATAATGCAAGAAACCCTACAAGAAGACTAATGAACAGGTGGAGCAGAATCCTTAGTTTAATCCGTGAAGGAATCGGAAAAAACCTTTCAAAGAGATTATCGAGTAAAACATTGGCTTCACTCAGAATATTGAAAATGATTATCACCCTGAAATAGTGAGACACCGGAATTATCACTCCGTCATCAGAAACCATATTGGCAGAAAGCAGCATGAAGGCAAGGGCAACAACACTGACAGAACCTATCCTGAACAAGATGGACTTACCCTTGTACGACGACAATTCACTGACAAGCTGCAACTCCTTGTTTTTCATATACCTAAGGTTTCTCTACTTAATCAAAGCTAATCATTTTTGTCATTCCGGAAATATGGAATCTTAGAAAACATTTTTATTTCAGTTCCCCGGTAGCCCTCAGATAGGCTGTTTCCTTCAATTTCAGGTCGGCTCCGGCTTCAATGAGGTCACTGCGGGCACTTTGCCAGAGGGCCTGAGCTTCAAGCAGGTCGCTCAGAACACCCATTCCAACTTCAAAATTATCACGGTTGACCCTGAGGTTTTCTTCGGCCTGCACAAGGTTTTTCTGCACCAGTCCGGCGCGAAGCCTGGCATCCTCCAGGTTAAGTCTGGCCTGCTCAATTTCGAGGGCCATTAGTGAAACATTTCTCTTAAGTTCAGATTTCCGGATTTCAATATCGTGTTGTGCCGACATTTGCTTCTTTTTCCCCTCTCCCCAGTGAAACAGGGGTATTTTCAGGGAAGCCATAACACTTGCATTGGACGAATCGTAATCTACGGTACCGAATTCGATTCCACCAACATAGCTATATCCCAGGCTAATTCCGGCAACAGGCAGAAAAGCCGCTTTTGCCAATTTCAATTGTTGTGCAGCCATTTCAACCTGTTGCTGCATCAGTCTGTACTCAGGTCTGCCGGTCACTCCGGGATTTGTCCCGCCTGGAAAAGTCCATCCTTTATTCAGCGTACTGTCGGTCGTTACCACAGGGGTATCGAAGGCCAGTCCTAACTGCCTGCACAAAGCCATCCGGGTCAGTTCAAGGCCACTTTGCGCCTTCTGCAATTGCAACTTAGCCTCATTGTGTTTGACCATTACTTTAAGCAAATCGTTTCGCATGGTCAATCCTGTCTCACTGGCATGTTCCATGCGTACCACGAGTTCACCCAATAATTGCTCATAGGCCCTGGCCAGTTTTACTTTTTCCTGTACCGATACATACAGCCAGTAGGACTGATCTGTATCGTAAATAACATTTGCCTGTTGCATGGCCAGGTTTTCTTTGCTCATTTCCACGCCGATACTGGTCATGGCTATACCTGCAGAAATCCTGCCACCGGTATAAACCGGCTGTTCTATGGTAATTCCGGCCAGGTAAGCTCCCTTCAGGCTGATTTCCAAAGGAAGCCAGGCATACATATTGAACAACGGATTACCATCGGCACCAATCACCGGCTGGCCGGTCACCGGATTAACCATCACATTGGGGGTTAATTCACCTGTCGCCGGATTGGGAACTGCCGTGGGCAACCATAGCTCCATCTCAATGTCCCTGGCCAGGTATAATCCTGTTGCACTGGCAGCTACCGAAGGCAGTTTGCTGGTTTTAACTGCTGCCTGTTCAATCAGGGCTTTATCTATCTGATAGCGGGCTATACGAATCTCCTCACTGTTTTGTAATGCCAGTTCCCGGCATTCCTCCAATGAAAGGCTCTTCTGTGCATTCAGGTCAGGGATTGCAGTCAGGCACATTAATATTATCAAAATTGTTTTATACATCATTCAGGTCTTTTTCAGTTAAGTATTAATCTGAACTCCGCTCCCGGCGGTTCCCAACGGAAGGCATTATTGTCTGGTCACTGGATGGCAAATCCGTTTCACGCCTGTCGATACGAAAAATGAAGGCATAAAGAACCGGAACAAAAATGAGGGTTATGATCGTTCCGATCAGCAGACCGCTGACAATGGTAACGGCCATACTGCTATACATCGGGTCGGCGAATAAGGGGATCATGCCTAATATGGTAGTTAGGGATGCCATGATTACTGGCCTGGTGCGAAGGAGGGTCGCATTTACGAGGGCTGTGTAACGTGGGATACCTTCTCTTATCTGCTTTTCGATTTCATCGAGCAGTACAATGGAGTTTTTGATCAGCATACCCAGCAAGCCAATAGCCCCTACAATCGCCATAAAAGTAAACTGGGAGCCTGTCAGGATAAGCCCAGGAACAATACCAATGGCTGTCAGTGGTATGATTATCAGTATAATTAAAGGTTTCCTGAAATCATTGAACAACAGGATCAGGATCAGGATAATGAGCATAATGGAAACCGGCAGGTAACTGAAGATGTTTTTCAGGGCAATATGCTGCAGTTCGTATTCACCCACCCATTGATAGCTATATCCTTCAGGGAGATCCAGAGCTTCAATCTCCTTCATCATTGATTTTCTCACCTTCGATGGGCTAATTCCTTCAATGGGATCACACTGGGCCTGAATGGCCCGCTGACCGTTGACCCGCCTTACCAGGGTTTCCCCCCAGTTTAGTTTTGTACCATCGGTTACAGCACTCAGCGGAACAGGCCGTATCACCTTCTTAGTCAGTTCCTCAATGGTTCCGGTACCCAGAAGAAGGTCAGCAATATCCGATTGTTCAACATTTCCGGTATTGGGCAGCATGCTCCATACAGGAATATCACTCAGATCCGGGGGAATGGATCCGTCGTTCTGACTGGTTTTCAGCTGAATACTCCAGGCAGTTTGTCCGTCGTAGTATTTACCCAAAGGAATTCCGCTTGTAGCTGCCAATAGGGCATTGCTGACATCCGAACGGGTTACCCCGGCCCTGGATGCCAAAGTCTGGTTATAAATGGCCGTAAGGGATTTGCCGGTTAGGTTCCAGTCATCACAAATGGTATATTTATCGGTATACGGATTTTCTCTCATGATTGCACGGGCTTCTTCACTAAGTTGTTTCAGAACAGCAGGATCAGGCCCCCTGAATTCGACTTCTACGGTATGAGATGCCTTGATTGACAGGTTATACTTTCTGATACGTATATAGGCATCTGGGTAATGGTCATGCAGAAACTCCTCAAGAACCGGTTTCATGCGAACCATGGTCCTGTAATTCTCAAAATTGACAATCAGTTCACCATAATGATCACCGCCTTCGCCGATTGCCCTCACCAAACAGTAACGTGCAGGGGTCATTCCCTGACTGCTTACAACCATCTGGACTTCCTTCAGGGAAAGCAGATGGCCGGTAATTTCTTTCAGGTCCTGATTGATACGGTCGGGACTGGTGCCATCAGGAAGTATATATTCGATATAGACCTGGTCATAATTAAAATCGGGAAAAAATGCATTCCTGATGTTCCTGACATTCAGTCCGGCAATAGCCATCAGCAGGGTAGCCACGCCAATGGTTGCCAGTTTGTGATTGATAAGGAAGGAAAGCGGTTTTTGTACAGCTTTGTGCAGGTTACCATCAAACCCCCTGTTCTTTTTACCACTCTTCGACCAGAGCATTTTTCCGGAGAAAACCGGCACCAGCGTGAGCGCAAGCAACCAGCTGACAAGCAATGAAATACATAGCACCACAAACAAGTCACGGGCGTAAGTACCTGCCGCATCTTTGGAGAGATATACCGGAAGGAAGGCCGTTGCGGCAATAAGTGTTGCACCCAGAAGGGGCATTCCTGTGCGTTTTGCAGAACGGGTCAGCGCTTGAGTACGGTCCAGTCCGCCGCGAAGGTCTACCAGGATGCCGTCAATCACCACAATGGCATTGTCAACCAGCATACCCATGGCAACGATAAATGCACCAAGGGATATGCGCTGCAGGGTTCCGTCGAAAAGCAGCAGGATGGGAAAGGTTGCCAGTACAGTCAGTACGAGCCCGGCACCTATGATTATGCCACTTCGCAGCCCCATCGTAATCATCAGTACCACCATGACAATTGCCACAGACGCCATAAGGTTCCACATGAACCCATGCACTGCATCTTTTACCTTGTCGGGCTGAAAGAAAACCTTTTCGAAATCTATTCCGGCAGGAAGTCCAGACTGCAACTCCGCCATGCGTTTTTCAACACGGTCCCCTACTGCGATGATGTTCTCTCCGCTCTCCATCGACACCGCAATGGCCATGGCCTTACGGTTATTTACAAACATGGTGTTACGCAGCGGCTGACTGTATCCTTTCTCAATGACGGCAATATCTCCCAGAGTGAACAAATCTCCGTGGATACTTTTTATTACTATGTTTTTGAGGTCTTCTATGTCCGTAATTTTGTCACTTACCCCGACCCGGACGAGATAATCACCGGTTCTTAATACTCCCGGATAAACCATCTGGTTCTGACCATTGATCGCTGCCATGATCTGGATCGGGAATACTCCTAACTGGCCCATGGTTTCCACCGGAAGAATGATGTCGGCTACAGGAGTCTGGCTTCCAAACAGGTGGACCCGGTTTACCCCTTTCACCTCAAGAATTTCACGCTTTATAAAACCGGCGTAGCGGTTCATTTCCTCATAAGAGTACCCATCGGCGGTCATGGCATAAAACATACCGTATACATCTCCGAAATCATCAAAAACAACAGGTGTCATGGCTCCGGCGGGCAGGGCCGGGATGGCAGACTCTACTTTCCGGCGCATAAACTCCCATCTCTGCTGGATTTCTCCCTGTGGAACCGTCATATCAAGTTCCACCAGAATGGAGGAAATATTGTCCTCCGACTGTGACAGGATCAGGTTGATATCGTTCAGTGCACTGAGCTCTTTTTCCAAAACATCGGTTACCTGAAGTTCTACTTCATGGGCAGAAGCCCCCGGATAAACAGTTATGATACGAGCCTGCATGATCACAATTTCCGGATCTTCGAGCTTACTGATGGAGTTGAAGGCAAGTACCCCCCCGATCACAATACTGAACAACAGAAAATAGAAGATCGGTTTACGCCTGAAAACCAGTTCGGATATATGCATCACAGCAGCCCTCCCACATTGGTTTCCGCAACATTCCCTAATGGTTCCACTGCCTGGCCTTCATAAAGCATACCGACGCCCGAAACAACAATTTCATCCGTTTCCACTAAACCTGATAAGATCCTGATCATCCCTGCAGCTGAAAGATTCTCAATAACGACGGCCTGTTTATGCACGGTTGACCGATCCGGGCTGTATTTCCACACGAATGTCCCGTCCTTGTCACGGAAAATGGCAGAGAGAGGGACACTCAGCATATCGTCCGGTTGGTTCCGGTAAGTAATGGAGACGTTGACAGCCATACCCGGTGCGAAATGAGGATTGAGTTTTGGATCCAGCCTGAAGGTAGTCCTGAAAAGCTGACTATTGTTGGCTTTTTTCTGATAACCTGTAAGCTCTATGGGGTATCTTTCCGATGATATCAGGGGCTGGCTGCAGCTGAATTCAAAGAAATCATCTCTTCTGATATAGAATGAAACCGGCAGATCGACTTCCACGAGATATGACTTTACGTCTATCAGTGTTGCAATGGTCATCCCTGTATTCACCATTTCACCCTTATGGTATTTCACCGCCTGTATATATCCTGAAAATGGCGCCTCGAGACGGGTGTCCTGCAGCTGGTCAAGGGCATTTTTCAGCTGCATCCTGAGCATTTTCTCACCGGCAACAGCCTTGTCGTAGTCGTTGTCGGCCACGCTTTTCCGGCTATTCAGTTCAGTCAGCCGGTCAAATTCAGCTTTTATCCCGGCGTACTGAGCCTGATATACTTCTGCCTGGATTTCATAATCACGTGGTTCAATCCGGGCAACCAAGTCGCCCTGCCTGACAAAATCGCCTTCCTTTACATAGATTTCACCGATAGGTCCAGCCACGCGGAATGCCAGGTTAACTTCGGCGGCTTCGCGGATGATGCCGGAAAACTCCTTCGAGGAGACATTGGCCTCCAGTGAAGGCCTGGCAATGTTCACTTTTCGGACTATCCCGCCCTGACGGGGTTCTGAGGGTGCACACGCAGCCATAAAGGCTGCCAGCAGAACCCAGGTAATCATTCGGACTGATTTATCTTTCATGCTGATGATATTGGTTCCTTATTGAATTTTCAGTACTAAGGAACAATAACCATCAGACAGGCCCCGGAAATTTTCTACTGAAGTGATGCAAAAGGTTACTGAATTGCAAAATCCGGTTCCGGACATGAAGTCACCAAAAAAACAAGGCCAGCCTGAAATGGCTGACCTTGCTTTTTCATTAACTAAAAAATGGCGTTAGCGTCTTTGCTGCATTCTCTGACGTGCCTCAGCCCGGTACTTCTCATATTGCTTGTACTGGTCGGCCGAGAGGATCTTCTTCATTTCCTTATCCTTTTCCTCCTGCTGTGCAGTCATCTGGGCGCGCATCTTCTCACGCTGGGCATCGCTCATGTCCATGAAGTTGCCACCACCGCGCAGCTCCTGTGATTTTTTCGCGTACTTAAGATTTAGGTCATGCACCTTCTTTTCCAGTGCTTTATCCATTTTTACATACTCCCCGATCTGTTCCGTCTGGCGTTTTGCCATATCTTCGGGAGAGAAATTACGGCCCTGGCCGCCTGGTTGGGCTTCAGCAAAATAAACTGCAAAAACCATCATTAAAATGAACAATCCGATTTTTCTCATAGCGACAAAAGATTTTTGATTTATAACGATCTTTTTGACTAAACTTTTGAGGAATGGTTTAATCTGGAGCCATCATCCGGGCAAATAAAAAAAGCCCGGCGTTGTTGCCGGGCTCAATTGACCAGTTTTTTCAAAAACCTGGCTATTTCTTTTTAGGTGGTTGCACACCACGCTGTTTGGCAAGATCTTCCAGACGCTGCTGGAACCTTGATTTCTGTACCGGTTTTTTCTTGTTTGCCATCAACTGGGCCCTGATCTTACCTTCGTCTACCATGCCCCTGACGATATAAGTCTGACCGATGGTGATTACGTTGGCAAGGAAATAGTAATAGCTCAGCCCTGATGAATAGCTGTTCAGGATAAACATAAACATGACAGGCATCATGTACATCATGGTTTTCATACCCGGCATGGTAGCTCCTGCTGTTGCCTGAGAATTCAGACGTGTTGAGATGATGGTGGTAATGGTCATCAACAGGGTAAAAAGGCTGACGTGGTCACCATAGAATGGAATGGTAAACGGCAGGTCGAGTATCGAATCGTACGTTGACAGGTCGGTTGCCCACAGGAAACTCTGCTGCCTGAGTTCAATTGAAGTCGGGAAGAAGAAGAACATGGCAATAAGAATAGGCATCTGAAGGAGCATCGGAAGACATCCCCCCATGGGATTGACCCCAGCCTTCTTATACAGCGCCATGATCGCCTGTTGCTTTTCCATCGCTTTATCCTGTGTGAATTTCGCATTGATCTCATCCAGTTCAGGCTTGAGAACCCGCATCTTAGCCTGGGAGACATACGATTTGTAGGTGAACGGGAACAGGATAACCTTAATAAAGATGGTAAGCAGCAGAATAATGATCCCGAAATTGGCTACATAATCCCTCAGGAAGTTAAAAACAGGAATAATCAGGTAGCGGTTAACCGGTCTTACGATTGAATATCCCAAATAAACCTGAGATTCCATATCCAGTTTATACTGCCTGAGTGTCTGAAAATGGTTTGGCCCGAAATAGAAGGTCATACCATATTTTTCCTGAGGTTTTCCGTTCCACGGCAATGAAATGCCTGCATAAAAGTTGGCCAGGTATTTATCATCGGCATCCATTCTGGTACTCCTGACCTGGGCAGACGGGAACGACTCTTCCGCAATAAGGGTAGAGGTGAAAAAGAGCTGCTTCATCCCGATCCATTTGGTCCTGGTCAGGTTCTTTTCTTCCGATTTTGATGAACTGAGTTTATCTACATCATCTTCAAAGAACTTATAATAGATCTGGGTGTACCGGTCCTCTCCGAACTGCGATTTCCTTTCCTGCCGCGGAACATCAAATGACCAGGTAAAGTTGATATCCGGTTGGTTGGAGGCCACTACGGTGTTCATACCTTCCATCTTCACATCAAAGCCAACCAGCCATGAGTTGTGTTTCAGGGTATAGGTATACTCCATAAAACTTCCGGGGGAAATTTCGAGACGATAAGAAACCGATTTGGAATCACCCGGGTTCTCGGCATTGAGTTTTTCGTCGCCATGATCACCTTTTCTGACCTCCTGGCCGCTCACCCTGACCAACTCAGGAGCATTGGTGGCAAAAAAGAGCTGATCCGTCTGAATATTCCTGTTCTGTGAAAAAAAGTTCATCCCGAACTGGGAGTTATCCCCGTCGAACAAGATCAACGGCTGTCCGTCGTGGGTTTTAAACTCCTTAAGCTCAACAGACGAGATCCTTCCGCCCTTATTGGTAAGCGTAAGTCTAATCAGATTATTTTCGAGGATAACGTGGGATTCATCACCGACAGCAGCTGCACTGAAAACGCCCAGCTGGTTCTCTAACTGTTTGCGGCGGGTCTCCTCCTGTACAGAATCGGGAACCGCATTGACTACAGCAGTTTCCTGCTGTTGTTCTGCCTGTATCTGCCGGGCCCTTTCGGCTTCCACCTGTCGAAGGGAGTCCTGCCTGAGCCTGGTCTGTTCAATTTGTTCCTTCGAAGGCTGGTTTATAACGGAAAAAACCACTAAAACCAGAAATATCAGTACGATACCTATTATTGAATTTCTATCCATGAAATAGTGTTATTGTGATAATGCGTTCTTAATAAAATCGACGAAAAGCGGGTGCGGGTTCAGTACGGTACTTCTGTATTCCGGATGAAACTGAACTCCAACAAACCATTTGTGTTCAGGGATTTCCATTATTTCGACAAGATCGGTTTCAGGATTTATCCCGGTAGCCTTCATACCGGCTTTTTCAAATTGCCGGAGATAGGCATTGTTGAATTCGAAACGGTGTCTGTGCCGTTCCCTTACGGTAAGCTTATTATAGGCAGCGAAAGAATTTGATTTTTTTGCAATAAGCCGGCAGTCGTAAGCACCTAGTCTCATGGTACCGCCATAATCGATCACTTCTTTCTGTTGCTCCATCAGGTCGATGACCGGATAGGATGTTTTTGCATTCATTTCTGTGGAATCTGCATCTTCCAGTTTCAATACGTTCCGGGCAAATTCAATAACCGCCATTTGCATCCCGAGACAAATTCCAAAGAATGGGATATTATTCTCACGGGCATACTGTACGGCCAGAATTTTTCCTTTAATTCCCCTGTGTCCAAATCCGGGGGCAACCAGGATGCCTCCAACTCCTTTCAATTTTTTCTCAATGGTAGACTGAGACAATGATTCCGAATGAATCCATTTGACATTTACTTTGGCATTGTTGACGACACCGGCGTGGATCAGCGCTTCACTGATCGATTTATAGGCATCGTGAAGTTCCACATATTTACCTACCAGTGCGATGTCGACTGAAGTTTCCGGATTTTTGAGCTTCCGGAGAAATTCATGCCAGGAATCAAGGTCCAGGGTATCTTTCGCCGGAAGGTCAAGCTTTTTCAGCACAGTGACGTCCAGCTTCTCCTCCAACATCTTAATGGGCACCTCATAAATCGAAGGAACATCGAGAGACTGTACAACTGCTTCAATGGCCACATTGCAAAACAGTGCAACCTTAGCACGGATATTGTCATCTATGGGATGCTCTGTCCGGAGGACCAGTACATCAGGCTGAACCCCTGTTTCGAGTAGTGCTTTGACCGAGTGCTGGGTTGGCTTGGTTTTAAGTTCACCGGTAGCAGCCAGGTAAGGTACCAAAGTCAGGTGAATCACCATTGCCTTGTTTCCCAGTTCCCATTTCAGCTGTCTGACCGCCTCGATGTAGGGAAGCGACTCGATGTCGCCAACAGTACCCCCAATTTCAGTAATTACAATATCATACTTGCCTTTTGAGCCCAGGTACTTGACTTTGCGCTTAATCTCATCGGTGATATGAGGAATGATCTGGACCGTTTTCCCCAAATAATCCCCCCGGCGTTCCTTACTGATTACCGTCTGGTAAATTTTCCCTGTCGTAACATTGTTTGCCTGTGAAGTGGGCAGGTTCAGGAACCTTTCGTAGTGTCCAAGGTCAAGGTCAGTTTCAGCACCGTCTTCAGTAACAAAACATTCGCCATGTTCATATGGGTTAAGTGTTCCCGGATCCACGTTCAGGTACGGGTCCAGTTTCTGGAGGGTTACGGAATAGCCCCTGGATTGTAAAAGTTTTGCCAGCGAAGAGGCCAGGATGCCTTTACCCAAGGAAGAGGTTACTCCTCCGGTCACAAAAATATATCTGGTATCAAGCACGGTGATAAATATTAATGTTTTATAAAGCCCACAAAATTATATTTTTAATATGAATTATGCGTCATTTTTTGAAGTACCGGTGCAATATGAAGCAAAAAAGAAGCCGGCGGGTGAGGCCGGCTTACTGATCAATATTCTGTTTTGTCGAGATCGTCAATGATCCGGATCTTTTCTTTCAGCATTTCAATTTTTTCCCTGGTATCGGCAATTTTCTGATTTACATCAGCGATCAGGGCCTGGGCATTTTTTGAATTGGCAAAGAACCCGATGTTATTGTCCAGAAGCGTCAGGTCATTCTCAAGCTGCTTCAGCTTGATCATATACTTTTCGCGTTCCTGTCTGACTTTCGACAATCCCCTCTGATTTTCGGTCAGGTTGGCAATTTTACTCCTGAAGTTGATTGATTCCCGCTTGGAGCTATCTACCTTCAAGGTATCAAAATGTTTATTGATAGCTGTCCTGAAGCGGTTCTGGATATCATCCTTCTCCCTGATCGGCACATGGCCAATTTCGGTCCATTTACGCTGGAACTCACGAAGGATTTTGAGGGCATCGGAGACATCACCTCCCGGGACAAAATTCTCCACTTCGGTGATCAGCGCCTTTTTTGCGTTCAGGTTTTCCAGCTGTTCGTCGTCAATATCACTGAAATGTTCTGACTTGCGGTCGAAGAAATAATCACATGCCGCACGGAACCTCTTCCAGAGAAGATCCGAATGTTTGCGCGGTACCGGACCGATTTCTTTCCATCGTTTCTGGATGTCGATAAACTGCTGTGTGGTCTTTTTCCAGTCGGCACTTTCCTTCAGAGCCTCTGCCTCCATACAGAGATCAATTTTCATCTGCATGTTTTTATTCTGTAACTCCTTGTTTTGAGAATAGAAATCACGCTTTTTGTTGAAGAACTGGTCACAGGCATTTCTGAAGCGGTCATAGATTTTATTGTTGTCCCTTTTCGGGGCAAATCCTATCGTACGCCAAACTTTCTGAAGTTCAATCAGTTGCTTTGATTTGTCATCCCAATCACGGTGTGAATCAATCTCCATGTTGCAAATTTCTTCCACCTTTTCACACAGTGCAATTTTTGCCTCCAGGTTACGTTTTTGCTCTCCCTTACGTTTTTCGAAAAATTCCTGGTGTTTCTGATTTATGGCAGAGGTAACTGCTTTGAAGCGGTCCCAGATCTCATCTTTTTTGTCTCTGGGTACCGGACCAATCTCCCTCCACTGCTCATGAAATTTCTGAAGTGTATTGAACGCCCTGATCACAGAGGGTTCGATTAATAACTCTTCAGCCTTTTCGCACAGGTTGATTTTCATCTCCAGGTTTTTCTTAAGGTCGAGATCCCGGAGTTCCTTATTAATTTTGATGTAATCGTAAAAATTCTCTACATGGAAATGATAGGTATCCCACAAGTCCTTCATTTTGGCCTGTGGAACCGGGCCCAGTTCGTACCACAATCTCTGCAGCTCCCTGAATTCCTGGAAGGTTTTGTTAATGGATTCTTCAGTGTTTAGCAGGTTTTTGATATCCTCGATGATGGCATATTTTTTCTGCAGGTTTGTTTCCTTCTCAGCCTCCATCTTTTTAGCCTGTTCAAACCTCGCCTGCCGGTGTTTCTTAATCAGCTCCCGGATATCATTTTCGTAAGGATCCTCCTCAGCGACAAATTCGTCCGGGTTTCCTCCTTCTTCAACAAACCGTTTTTTCAGTTCTGCAATATTCTCTTTTACCTTCAGGTTGAAGGCTGCAACGATCAGATTGATTTTCCTGTCCTGGCCGTCCTCGTTTTCCACCAGCTCCCGCAAAGTGTTGACGAGTTCTATCTGTGAAAATTGTGAATAGTCCGGATGCCCTTCATCTTCAACGTCTTCATCCTCCTCATTGGTCTCTCCCGTTTCATCCTCTGAAGTCCCGGTATTTTCGGTTTCTGCTGCCACCGGCTCTTCCCTGATTTCCTTTTTTTCATCCCCGGAAAGTGCTGGAGCAGCGTTTACTTCCTCAGGAGCCGACTCTGGCTCCACGGCGGGTTCCTCTTGTATATCCGCAGAGGATAAATTTTCTGCTGCATCGACAGATTCTTCTGCCACCACAGGAGCTTCGACAATTTCCGGTTCAGCTTCGGTCGTGACTTCACTGACTTCAGGTTCCACAACCGCTGCGGTCTCACTTGACTCAATCAGGGTCTCAACAACCTCCGGCTCCTGCAATGCATCGGTTTCCTGTAATTCAGCAGCTTCGCCTGCTGTGGCAGGATCTTCAGCTTCAACGGTAACATCGCCAGGTTCCTCAATAGTTTCAGTGATCACTTCTGCACTTTCTTCCGTCACCTCGTCAGCTTCATTTGCGGGGGATGTTTCGTCAACAATTTCATTTTCATTGTCAACTGATGAACTGGCTGAATCTCCAGCCTCATTGGTCAATTCAGAATCGTCGCTCACCGGACGCATTAACTCTTCAGAGTTTTTCAGATCTTTAGATTCCATGTAATCAATCGGTTTTAAATTACCTGCCCAAATCCAGCCATGGGCATTTGGCTACGAAAATAGATAATTAAGCATTAATACTCAAAGTTTTTCGAACATTTTAATAGAATAATTATCGGAATGACACCAAAAATCATGAGATAATATTTGAACAATCGATGCAAAATCTGTCTTTTAAACTGCAAATCAGGATAAAAACCATTTGAGGAATAAATTTAAATTACTATTTTACAGGGCTTAAAATCAACTGCCTGATTATATGAAGATATTGTTCCTGAGCATCCGAAACTGTTGCCGTAGTCAGATTGCCGAAGCCATCCTGCGCAAAATGGACAAGAGCCTTGAAATTTATTCAGCAGGAACTGATCCTGCCCCGGAAATTAATCCGGTTGCCGTTGAAGTACTAAAAGAAATCGGCGTAATTCCCGGGAAGGTAAATCCTGCTCATTTCAACCAGTACAAGGAGATTGAATTCGATTACCTGATTACGGTTGGTGACGGCACTCCCGAAGAGTTGAAATTACCATCTGTAAAATGCAAACGGAAGATGCACCTGGGTTTCAACAATCCGTTCAGGAATGAAAAAGATACCCGGCAGATTCTTGAGAATTGCCGGGAAATCAGGGATGAGATTATGGTCGAGCTTGACTATTTTTACCACCGGATTCTAAAACCGGCTATGGAGAAATAGATCAGCTGCCCACCAGTTTTTCAATTTCTTCAGGAAGGACAGGTACCCGCTTACCAAGAATACGACTGCCCTTTTCCGTCACGAGGATATCATCTTCAATCCGGATGCCACCAAAATCGCGATATTGGTCTACCTTCTCAAAATTGATGAAATCCGTATTGATTTTTTCAGCTTTCCATTTATCGATCAGAGCGGGAATAAAATAGATACCTGGTTCGTTGGTGATGACGAAACCTTCGCGAAGTCTTCTTCCAAGTCTCAGGTAGGCAGTGCCGAACTGTTGTGACGGCCTGATTTCATCGTCATACCCGACATAAATCTGGCCGAGGTCTTCCATATCATGTACATCGAGACCCATCATATGTCCCAGTCCGTGGGGAAAAAAGAGTGCATGAGCGCCTGCAGCTACTGCTTCTTGGACATCGCCTTTCATTAGCCCGATATCTTTCAGTCCCTGGGCAATTACTTCGCAGGCGGCCAGATGCACCGACTGGTAAGTAACTCCGGGTCTGACCAGCTCCGTGGCCTTGTTGTTGGCAGACAGTACGATATCATAGATTTCACGCTGACGGGCCGTAAATTTGCCGCCAACCGGGGTGGTCCTCGTAAAATCACAGGCATAGTGCATTCCGGTCTCTGCCCCGGCATCCACAATCACAAGCCGACCCGGAGCCAGAATCTGGCTGTGGTCATGGTTGTGGAGAGTCTCTCCGTTTTGGGAAAGAATAACGGGAAAGGCCAGCATGCCCCCGCCCGAAACAGCGATCCCTTCGATATGGCCGGCAATAGCCTGCTCCCAGGCACCCGGGGTGGCCATTCTCAAAGCCGCAACGTGCATTTCATATCCGGTAGCACAGGCCTTTTCGATTTCAATAATTTCTCCTGAATCTTTCACCGATCTCAGATCAACTATGGCTTTGATCAGTTCAACTGAAACGTAATCCTTTTGTCTTGCAGCAGGAATACCGGTCAATTCTTCCAAAAGCAGTTTGTTTTCAGCCCTGTAAGGAGGAAGGAAATGGATTCTCCTGCCCGCCCTGATCTGACGGCGGACATAATCCTGCAGATTGCCGAAAGGCATGGAAGTGGCAACTCCCACCCGGGCGGATTTTTCTGCCATAGACTCCTGTGGTCCCATCCAGATGATATCCTCAATATCGACATCGTTTCCGAATATAATCTCCCCGCCCGTTTCCACATCAATGACCGCAGCCAGTCCGGGCATATCCAGGCCAAAGAAGTAAAGGAACGAACTGTCCTGCCTGAAATGGAAGGTATTGGCCGGATAGTTCATCGGTGAATCCACATTTCCGGGCAGCAGGATTATTCCATCCTTAACAGCTGCTGCAAGACTTCTCCTGCGATTTACATAAACATTCTTATCGAACATGATATTTTTTTTTCAGTTTGAGCCCGAAAATAAGACTTTTTCCTTTCTGATACAAACATCTGGGCAATATATATCAGGCTCCGTCGAATCGACCAATCCGGTTTGTGGGAAAAACGACATATGGGATCTCAATTCGTCAGATAATGCATGAATAACATAAAACCCGTGTAATATTTTTACCGTATACATTTATAAATCAATAATCAACAGTATATAAAATCGCCATATTCAGCAAAACAAAAACAACGTATACAGATGAAGAACACATTGCTCGAGTACCTGAACAAGCGGATGCATCATAAGAAGCCGGAACCTCAGCATCATTTTGAACGTCCTCCCGGACCGGTAATAACTATTTCACGGGAGGTCGGGTGCTCGGGAATAGCGATTGCGAAGGATCTTGCAGACCGGCTGATCAAGAAGTTTCCGGGGCGGGAATGGAAAGTCCTGAGTAAGGAAATCTTTGCAGAAAGTGCCAGGGAGCTTGACCTTGAGCCGGAAAGGGTTTCGAGGATTTTTAAGCAGATCGACCGGACGACTTTCGATGAAATGATCAATGCTTTCAATGAAAAAAAATATAAAAGCGATAGAAAAGTCAGAAAAACCGTAGTGGAGGTTATCCGGTCGTTTGCCGAGGATGGTTATTGTATCATCGTGGGTCGTGCCAGCAACATTATTGCCAGCGACCTGAAAAATGCCCTCCATGTCAGGGTCGTTGCACCGATGGAATACCGTATAAGGAGCATTATGGAGAAGGACAAGGTAAACCGGCACAATGCCATTGCATTCATCGAAAAAGTTGAAAAGGAGCGGTATGCCTACCGGCATGCAGTCATGGGAAAGGGGCAGAACGAACCAGAAATCTTTGATATTACTTTTAACAGCGAAGCATTCTGCCGTGAAATGATGATAGACATCATCATGCTGGCGATTGATGAAAAGAAAATTATGGCCGATTACCTGAATGAAATAGGGAAAGAATAGGAATGTCAGGGTTAACCATGATTTCAGACAAAAACCGGGGCGTCCGGACAGGACTGCCCCGGTTTTATAATTTTAACCTGTCAGGAACACAGAAACCACTGATCAGTGCTGATGTTGCCCCGAATGTACAGCAGGCTCTTTTTTGGCTTTCCCGACCAGTTCAGAATACTCTTTTTCACTGATTTTTTCAGCGGTATAGCCTTTCTTTTCGACGGCTTTTTTCAATGCTTCCTCACCGGTACGTTTTTCGGCATAAATTACCTTAATGGTATTGGAAACATGGTCGAGGTGAAGATCTTTCACCCCCTTTTCGAAGCGCAGATGCTCGAAAAGCGACTTTTCACAGTCGCCGCAATGCATATTGCTCTTAAAGAAAACCACCGGATCGCTTTTCTTCTGTGCAAATCCGTTTCCCGCAATCAATATAAGTGCGAGTACCATAATAATTCTTAGTCTGCTCATCACTACTTTTATTGTTATGTTAATTATAATCAAGGGTGAACCTTATCCCTGCATAAATTCTTCTTCCTGAAACCGGTCCCCAAATCCTGGTGGCATCAAATCCGGGTGAGAATGGATTATCGGCACCCAAAACCGGGTGCATCTGCATATAATCGGTCAGGTTTTCTGAACCGGCATAAATGCTCCATTTCCTGAAATACCTGGTAACCTGTGCGTTCATAACGGTATATGCCGGAAATTCCGTATTCTGGTTATTCATAAAATGCAGCGCATCCGAATGGACCAACGGGAGCCTTCCACCACCATTAAACTGGACGGTATAGTCAAACATCCATTTTTTCAGGTTGGTAGTATAGTTCATGGTTATCAGACCTTTATAACGGCTGGTCAGGGGTTTTTCCGTCAAAACACCCCCAATGGTCTGCTTAACGTCATTCTGTCTCCACGCAACCGTCAGGTCGAGGTTCCGGACAACCGGATAGCGAATATCCACCTGCCAGCTTGTTGCATAGGAATCACCTTCGAGCGGGGCTATAACAATATTATCGGGATCGGTTTCCCTGTCGACTACCAACTGGTTGATGAAATCAGTACGGTATATTTCTGCAGAGATCTGAAGATCCCTGCCGAAAAGTTGGTATGACTGTATGAAATTAAATCCGTAGTTCCATGCTTCTTCCTGCATGGTTGGTTCGAAGACCAGATTCCGGTAATTGGTCAGCAGGAAACTGTTTTCAGCTAAAACATTGGCAGTGCGGTATCCTTTTCCTGTACTCAACCGGAAGGTCCATCTCGGATCGGGCTGATACCTGAAATGCATACGCGGGGTGACGAAACTTCCGAAAATACTGTGAAAATCGGCACGTATACCGGTCATCAGGGTCAGTTTATCAGACGGTTTAAAAGTATATTCCGAAAAAATTCCTGGTACAGCTTCGTCCCTGTACATATTTTGACGGTTCAGTATCTCATCGAATGAATTGTAGTAAAAACTGGCCCCTGAATTCAACACATGGTGTCCGTGGTCATCCAGGTCCTGAGTCCAGACCAGGTTAGCACTGAACCGGGTTTCATCGCCGTCGTAATCATGTAAACCATAAAATGAGGTCATGTTGTGCCTGACCGCATTGGCCAGGAGAGCAATGGCCGAGGATTGAGAAGGGAATACGTATCCCGCCTTGAAAATAGCTTCGGCCAGACGGTTCTCAATACCAGTTCCATAAGGATTCTGGGCATTGCGGACCATGCCCTTCCTGAAAGCAGCTTGTCCGCCCTGGCGGTCATCCATAAGGTACCGCAATCCGCTGTGAAGCATCAAACCTTTATGGTTGTTGTATTTCCAGGCATTGAAAAAATGGACCTGGGTATTGAGCGGATGATCCAGGAATCCGTCGCCATTATGGTCAATCCGGTTGGAAAGGTTCTCCGCGTGGAAGAATATTCCGGTAGTCAGCATGTCCTTGTACAACCGCAGGTTGGTATTGGCATTGAATTCCAGCTTGCCGTCGGCACTGTTGAATGCATTCAGGTGCAGTTTCTCCTGGCTGTCAGGCTTCTTAAAATCTACATTGATCTGCCCCGTAATGGATTCATATCCGTTCACTACGGAGGCAGCGCCCTTTGAAACCAGAATGGATTCCATCCATGGACCGGGAATATAGGTAAGTCCGAAGTTGGTGGCCAGTCCCCTGAAGTTGGCGATATTTTCGGTTTGCAACTGAGAATAAATCCCATCCAGTCCTAAAAGCCTGATCTGTTTAGCTCCTGTAATGGCGTCGTTGTAACTGACATCTACCGAGGGATTGGTTTCAAAACTTTCTGCCAGGTTGCAGCAGGCAGCCTTATGCAGTTCGGCACCGCCTATTCTTTCCGTATGGATCGGATTAATGGTGGAAAGATAGGTCCCACGGTCTTTCTGGATTACGGTAACCTCACCGAGTTCCAGGTTGGGTTTCAGGACCACTTCTACTGGGTCGTTGCTGTTTATATGAATGGTCTGCGTTTCGTATCCAACAAAACTAAATACGAGCATGTGTTGTCCGGTCCTCTTCCGGATGGAAAAGTCACCGTCAACATTGGTAGCTGTACCCTGACTGGTGTTCTCCCAATAAACGTTTACGCCGGGCATGGGCTGGAGAACACCGTTCTCATCGGCAAGTACTCTTCCTGTAATGGATTGCCCATGCGAATAAAGAACGGACAATAATATGAATGTAATTAAAGCAATAATTCTCATAACTGATGATAATTAATTAAAATTTAAATGATTAAATCATTTACTAGTAACAATCATCAGGCTATGGAGGGGACTTTTATCTGACAGATAAAATGAATAAATACTTTTTGGGCTGAAATTAAGGGTGGTGGGTCGTTAAACCAGTTCAGATTAATCTTTTCGGTTTCCGGGGATCCGGTTGAAAGGTCTTCAGAAACGATTTCAAATGCATCCCTGAATTCAAGATATTTATGAAACGAGGCCTTCTCATCGGTAAACTGGTTGTCTATCTGAAAAAACTGTACCAGGGGTGAATCGCATCCGCAATCAGTGCAACCGGTTTCATGGTTGCCACAATGATCATGACCGTCGTGGCCGGCACATTGATAATCTGCTGATGTACAATGATTCAGGTCAGCCGAATGAAAGGTGAACAAATGATGGTGGTCTTCCAGGATGTCTGAACAGGTTTCCGGGGGAAGATAGAGTGATATTTGATTTTTTCCCGTGCAGGTACAGTGTGATTGAATCACAAGAATTCCGGATACCGAAAAAAGGAACGGTATCACCACCAATACAGCTAATATGGTTCTTGTAATTCTCATATTACAAAAATATGCAATTTCGGAAGACAGACCTGTTAACGCAAAGTTAAAGACACTGAAGTCCTTATTTAAGGCCTAATATTTCTGGGCCCTGTTCAAAAACGATATCTCTGGGAATTCCGGCATTTGAAATACGGTTCAGGTCACCCTGCAGCTCTTCCCTGATAAAGCCTTTTTCACGGATAAGCCCGGCAGCAGTTTCATAATCACCGTTCCCCTGGATGACCAGTACTTTTTCAGACAAGCTGAGCATAGCCTTCTTCATCTTTTCAAAATCGACCCGATAGGTACCGGTTTCCGGATCACGGGTAAATGCCCCTTCTTCCTGAAAATAATAAAACCGTATCATATTGGCTTTTCCGTGGGCAGAAGCGGCACCAAAGCGTACAGACCTGAAAATTCCGGCCATAAAGGTTACGAAATTATCCATCAGGTCCTTATCGGTAAACTCTCCCTGGGAAGTAAGCTGGTAGATACACCACAGGCCAAGGATGTCCGCTTTACTCTCTTCGATGGAAGTATATGCATCCCTCAGGGCTTCCCTTACGGTAGCCGACTGGTCGACGGTCCTGCCTAAACCAAGACCGTGAGCTACTTCATGAAACATGGTATTTTCAAAAAATGCTTCGAATTTCACATGGTGGCGCTGATCTTCGGCAATCAGCAGACCGGCGATGGGCAGCAAAATTTTATCGAATTTGGCCTGCATGGAATTCTTCAGCTGTAGCTTCCTGCTGCCTTTCATCTGCTGTACGGTTTCGTCGTTAGGCAGGTTGATGGCTATGGTTTTGCTTCCGGCGTTGCAATCTCCGGCATAAAAAACCGCATCGTAGACATTCATATCAGAATCGAAGCCCGGGGTCTCCTGCTTATATTTCTGTTCGACCGGCAGTTCTCTCTGCAACCCCGGAAGCAGGGCGGCATATTTTTCAAGGCGCTGGCTCCACGCCTTGTCTTTGATCAGTATAAATGCCTCATTAGCTGCTTTATATCCAAACAATTGATCTTCATAATTTTCAATAGGCCCTATGATAAATTCAATGGTATTGTTTTTCATGTCCATCCAGGCCATATCCGATTCGAAGTATTCATCGGTCAGCAATGCTTCAGCCCTCAGGTTAAGGTAATTTTTCAATCCTTCGTCCTCTGCCAGTTCAGCAGCCTGTCTGAGCAGGCGGGCCGCTTCTTCAACCTCCCCACGGAAGGCGACATGGTATGGAACGGCAGTAAGTGCTCCCTGGTTGTCTCTCCTGATCAGGGTATACAGGCTTGTTTTGGAAGGTTCGTCCCATGCTTCAAACTCTTCAGGAGTCATATCGGCGGGATAAAACTGAGCCCCCCTGGGCTTTTCCCCGAATCCGGCAAGAAAAGGTTCATTGTTATTCAGTCTTTCCCACGGACCGTAGTTAATTTTCAGGAATTTAAGCAGATCAGGATTATCGGTGCCCGACAGCAGTATATCCTTATCTCCGAATGCCTGCTTCCAGAAGATTTTTTCCATGAGGGAAGCAGCCTCAAATAAAAGGGGCAACATCTGCTTTTCCTTATCTGTCAGAACAGAAAGGTCACTTTTCAGGGTAAACGGGGCGAATTCATCCGCCTTAATTTTGAGCTGTTCAGAAGATATCAGAAGCTCTAATTTATTGACATTACTTTTTTGGGAACAGGCCATAAAGGTCATTATCAGCATAAATAACAGAATCTTTTTCATAACCGGCGATATTTATATACCCGCAAAGTTATTAAAAGGTAATTAAATGCATGGTGATTAACGTCATAAAAAATGAACACCGCCCTGCTAAAGACAAGGCGGTGTTCAGAGCAAACCGGATAAATCGACTGTTACATGATCTGTTTGATGGCGTCAATCAGTTTCTGTGCGTTTGCGTTTGCAGCATCCAGTTTTTTTGCATTTTCAAGCAGCTCGAGGGCTGTTTTGAATTCTGCTTTAGCTTTGGCCTGTTCTGCCTTATAAGCATCATCTTCGGTGGTAAAGGCGCCGTCGTTGACTTTGGTATTGGCCGTATTCAGTATTTCAGCACCCTGGCGGTATTTTTCATTTCCTTCAGAAACATAAATATTGGCAAGGGCTGAAGAAATCTTTTTGTCATCCGGGTATTTGGTATTGCCAGCAACGAGAGCCGCTTTGTAACCATCAGCATCGTTCATTCTGTTGAGGGCAGCAGCCTTGTTGAAAATGGCATCCTGCGGGCGGAAACCTGCAACATACGCTTTATCAAAATAGGCAACTGTCTTTTCGAATTTTTCGAGCCTGAAAGCCAGAACAGCTGCGTTGAAGCATAATGCGCCTGAATCTTCTTCCGATGTTGCGATTGCCTTTTCAAAAGACTCCAGTGCTTTTTCAAAATCCTTCAGTTTATTGTACACAGACGCCTTATATTCCCATGATTTGGATACGTTGGTGCCAGCTTCAATAGCCTTATCAAAGTATGCCAGGGCTTCCTGGTTTTTATCTGCCTGCATGGCTGCAAAGCCAATATTAAAATTGATCGCAGCATCGACTTCCACATCTCCCAGATTCTTCATAGCCTTGTCGTAAGCTTCGAATGCTTCGGCATATTGCCTGTTTTTCATAGCTTCGTTGGCTTTGTTGATCAGTTCTGCGGCATCCTGTGCCGATGCCGCTAAAGTGAGTAAGGCGGCAGCAAATAAAAACAAATACTTTTTCATTATTTCACGATTTAAGTTTATAATTTCCGAATTAAAAACTGCAAAAAAATTGCGAGCTTCAAAAATAGCAATTATCAATCCAATATTCCAACATTTTTTTTTGAATTGAGTTCATTTTATTCGTTTCCGGAGCGAATTTATTCTCAATTGTTCAAAAAAGGTGCCAGTTTTTTACAATTAAGGATCGAGCAGATGAGGATTGGTAAAGGAAAGGATGCTTCTGGTCATTTCGAGTCCGGCCCTGGCCTGTTCATGGCTGGCATCTATTTCCAGGGATTTCAGGAACGCATTCATTGCTTCGCCCCATTTCTGTTCTTTTTTCAGCACCATACCCAAATAATACCAGTATGCTGCAGAGTCGGAGTTTAATTTTCCAAGCAGTTCCATAGCCTTGATTACCTGATTTCCGCGCAAGGCTGTCTGGATTTCTTTGAGGATTTCATTACCTGCTGAAAGATCCTGTCGGGTGGCCAATAAAAACCGGGCAATCTGAGAAGCCCCCTGAAACACCAGCGTACCGGCATTCTGCATGGCAAATCCGGTCGTTACCGGTTCGTTCAATATGCTGAAAACGGCATCAAATGAACCGGCAACCCTATCTTCATATGACCCGGCTAATGCAATAACGGGAATACCAGCCTGTTTTGCCCTGACAGACAATGCATAGGGAGCCTTATCGGAGAGGCTCTGGCTGTCTAATCTGCCCTCCCCTGTCAGAACCAGGTCGGCCCATTGCAGTTTCTCTTCCAACCCTATCATATCGAAAACGAACTCCGAACCTTTGATCAGCTTTGTGTTTTTGAGCAATGAAAGTCCGCAGGCAATACCCCCTGCAGCTCCAGATCCAGGGAGGCTTCGGATTTCCTTTCCTGTTAATTTTTCAATCAGGGTTACCCAGTTCTCCAGGCCATTTTCAAGACGCTTTACCATTTCCGGTGTTGCACCTTTCTGTGGCCCAAACACCGATGCGGCGCCATTTTCCCCTAACAGGGGATTATTCACATCACACAAGATAAGTATTTCATGCTCAGCAAGAACCGGCTGAGGATATCTGATTTCGGCCACGTTCTGCAGGGAGGACGCACGTCCCGGCAATTTTCGTCCGTTAAAGTCGAGGAATTCAAATCCAAGGCCATCGAGGATGCCAATTCCCCCATCCACTGTGGCGCTGCCCCCTGCCCCCAGAAGAACCCTGCTGCAACCCAGTTCAAAAGCTCTTTTCATTAGTTGTCCCGTTCCGAAAGACGAGGTAATTTCGGGGTTCCGTTCCGTATCAGGGATAAGTTTAAGTCCGGAAGCAGACGCCATTTCAATAACAGCCGTATCACCGGCAACGCCAAACCCACAGGTTACGGGCCTGTTTAAAGGATCATTCACTTCTGCAGTGAAACGCCGGGCCCCCATGGCGTCGATCAGGATTTCTCCTGTATAATCACCTCCATCGGCAACAGGTGCAGTGCGGACATTAAACAAAGGTGAAACCGAACGGAAAGCTTTGCAGGCAATATCTGCAAAATCCCGGGCATTCAGGCTTCCCTTCATTGAATTGGGGGCGATCAGTATGTTCATGGTCTTTAATGAGTTAAATCGTTTCACCTCTGGTAACAGAAGATATCCCTTTGATATTACGCAATTTATGTATCAGAAAATCCAAATGTTCCACACTGTGCACCAGCACTTTCAGCACACCCCGGAATTCCCCCCTGTCGGATTCGACGTTTATTGCACGCATCTGCACACCAAAATCCTTGGCTATCACATGGGAAATTTCCGAAACTATGCCCAGGTTGTCTGTACCCGTAACAAACAGTGAGGTCAGGAAGGAACTTTTACTTGTTGTCTCCCTCCATTTGGTTTTAATGATCCGGTAAGGAAACCTGTCGACCATCTGTGGAGCGTTCGGACAGTTTACACGGTGGATCTTGATTCCCTCTTTTATTGTTACAAAACCGAAGATTTCATCTCCAAAAACCGGGTTACAACAGGGAGCAAGCTTGTAATTGACATTACGGATATTGTTGTCAATAACCAGGAAGTCGTCTCCAGAATCAAACGGCAATTCCTTAACCGTATCAGAAGGCAATATTTCCTCGAGTCTGGATTTAACATTTTGCTTTTCATCCTCGCGGATTACCGATTTGATATCCAGGGTATCAATTTTCCCAGTTGAAACCTGGATATACAACTCTGCTGATGTTTTGAAACTGTAGTGTTTCAGCAGTTTGCGGATTACATCATCGTTAAGGTCCAGTTTCCAGTTTTTAAATTTTCTGGCTAACATCTCCTTGCCGTTCATAGCTTCCCTTTTTTGGGCTTCATTCAGGCTTGCCCTGATCCTGTTCTTTGCCTTTGAGGTAACTACAAAATCAAGCCAGTCAGTTTTCGGACGCTGATTATTTGAAGTTTCAATGGATATGGTATCACCATTCTTCAGTCTGTGTCTGATAGAAACTTTCCGGTCGTTCACCTTACCGCCCACACATTTGTCGCCGAGATCAGAATGGATTTCATAGGCGAAATCGAGAATAGTGGCTCCCGACGGCAGTTTCTTAAGGTCACCCTTAGGGGTAAACACAAAAATTTCGTCGCTATAAACCGTTTTTCTGAATTCATCGATAAAATCGACCACATTAACCTCCGGATTTTCAAGGATTTCACGGATTCCTGTCAGCCAGAGGTCAATTTCATTAGCGCTCTTGCCCCCTTTATATTTCCAATGGGCAGCAACACCCTTCTCGGCCACTTCGTCCATTCTCCGGGTGCGTATCTGCACTTCCACCCACTTTCCGTGCGGGCCAATTACGGTGGTATGCAAAGATTCATAGCCGTTGGTCTTGGGAATGGTAATCCAGTCGCGCAAACGTTCCGGATTGGTTTGGTATTCATCGGTAATGATCGAATAGACCGTCCAGCAGTCAGCCTTTTCCTGGGTGTAGTTATATTGTTGTCCCGGACCAACTTCCGGCGGTTCAGATTCCAGGATAATGCGGATAGCAAAAAGGTCGAATACTTCCTCGAAGGCGACTTTCTGCTTATTCATCTTATTCCAGATGGAAAACACCGATTTGGTCCTGGCTTTCATTTCGAACCGAAACCCCCTGCTTTTCAACTTATCCTCAATGGGTTTTACGAATTCAGCCACAAAACCGGCGCGTTCCTTTTCTGTTTCTCTGAGGCGGGAAATAATTTCAGACCAGGCAGCCGGTTTGGCATATTTCAGATAAAGGTCCTGCAGCTCGGAGTTGATTTTGTACAGGCCCAGCCGGTGAGCAAGGGGAGCATAAAGGTGCTGGGTTTCGGTGGCAATATTCATCATGCCTGTAGCAGGATAGCGGTCGAAATTCCTCATGACCTGGAGCCTGTCGGCAATTTTCAGCAAAATTACCCTGACATCGCCAGCCAGTGCAAGCATAAGCATCCTGTAATTCTCCGAATGAAGCTCAACTGTATCGGTGCCCAGCGCATTGATTTTGGCCATTCCTTCCAGGATCCTTACCACCGCCGGGCCGAATTTCCCTGCGATTTCCTCATGGGTAGCTGATCTGGAAAGCCTGGGGTACATTACGTTATGGAGCAAACCGGCCACAATGGAATCGGACTCAAGGCCGATCTCATCCACCAGTATGGATGCTACCTCGAGGGAATGGATCAGTATCGGTTCACCCGACTGGAAAGTCTGGTCTCCGAGAATTCCGGAGGCAAATTCCCAGGCTTTGAGAATATCGTTTTGTGCCTGCTCATTGTAGAGCAACCTGATTTTTTCTAAAAATTGCCCGAAATAATATTCCGGAGATTGAATGGTTTCCATGGTGCTAAAATAAAAAAAGGCTGCCAGTCAGGCAGCCTTTGCAAAAAATATGTTCAGATTCTGTTTATTCAGCTGCCTGCGTCTCATCCACAAATACACGGCTGCGCATTTCACGGTCGAGCATGAAAATGCCATTACCCTGGCCGTTAATAAGTTTCAGTGTATCCAGAATTTCAGTCACATTAGCTTCTTCTTCGACCTGCTCATCAACGAACCATTTCAGAAAACTGACTGTTGCGTGGTCACTTTCAGCAATGGCAACATCCATCAGTTTGTTAATCCGGTCTGTGACGTGCTGTTCATGTGCGAGTGTCTTTTCAAACACATCGATCACGCCGGCAAAATCTGTATCGACCTGGTCAATAGCTTTTATAACAGCCTTGCCACCCCTTTCATTCACATAGTTAAAGAACTTATTGGCGTGGGTCAGTTCTTCCTGGTACTGAATAAACATCCAGTTTCCGAATCCGGGTAAACCTTTTTCATAGAAATAAGCAGACATGGAAAGATAAAGAAATGCTGAGAATTGTTCAGCATTTATCTGCTCATTTATTGCATTTAAAACCTTCTCTTTTAACATAGCTTGATCATTTGAATTTATTATGCTCAAAATTAAGAAAATGTTTCAAACAAATGTCCCGGGTAAAGTATCTTTTAACAAAATTTAATTTAGAATTATTCTTATTTAGCTGATTCCGGTCTTTTTCCGACTACAAAATACAGGTACAGGAAACCGGCAGTAAGCAGGACGGTAAGAATGATTACCGACTGCAGTGTGGCGGCACCGGCAGCTAAATGGTCTTGTGAAAATTTAACCAGGTTATTGTCGTAGATCTTCCCGAGGGTTGGTTGAGCAATGGCACCTCCAAGGAACCCTACCCCTCCCATGATGGCCAGTCCTAAAGCCCCGCTGTTCGGAATTTTCTCAGCCACGACACCCAGCATATTAGGCCAGAAATAGGCAACACCAAGGGCGAACACGGTAGCGGCCGCGAAGGTCCACCATCCGCTGGAAATACTGACCAGGTAGAGCCCGATTCCGGCGAGAACTGCAGATGCCAGCAGCACACCTATCCCGGAAAGTTTATGTACCACCGGACCTGCAACCAGCCTTGCCAGAGCCATTATGGCAGATACCCATACGAGCAGAAGAATCCCGGGTGCCTCGACACTTTCCAGGAGAGCTGCTATCCACTGGTTAGTACCCAGTTCGGTTGCTGCGGTAAACAACATCAGGAAAGCCATAAAGAGGAAAAGTGGTGAAACACAGGCTTTCAGCATATCCTTATAAGTTGCACCCACTGCAACCCGTTCGGTATGCGGAAATTTCTGTCCGAGGAACATAATTCCGTAGCCAATGGTTGGAATCAGCATGGCTGCCGTTTGAATCCGCCATCCGATACCGGCCAGGTTAAGAAAATAGACCAGGAGTCCCCCGATTACGATACCCGCCGGGAACCACATATGGAAGCGGTTAAGTTTGGCGGTTTTATCGTTCGGGTAGATTGCCGTAATCAATGGGTTGCAAGCTGCCTCCACGCTCCCGTTGGCAATCCCGATAAACATAGTGGAGAAGAAAAGGGTCCAGAATCCATTGGCAAAAATGGTCATGGTAAGTCCGATAAGATGACAGACGAAGGCGACTGCAATCACGCGGCCAATTCCCATGATGTCGACCAGCGGACCCAAAATGACCATGGCTACCGTAAATCCCCAGAAAGCCGTACCTACGATCCACCCGACCTCTGCACCAGTCAGGGCGAATTCCCGCATCCAGGGATCGATAAAACCACCCCGGGTTCCGAAGGATAGAGCAGTTACCACCAGCGCCAGACAACTGGCATTAAACAAAAGGGCTCTTTTGATTTTTTCCATGTTCAGAAAAGTTTAGAAGTAATTGAATGTTTATTTATTAAGCAGGTATTGAACCGCCTGTTTAAGCAGCTGAAGATAATGGTCATCCTCATAGGTCTTTTTATCGTGACCGGGTTGTATATATATAATGGTTGACTGGTTATACCGGTTTTCCCAGGCTATAATTTCCGTGCTTTCCGGATGGTCGGTTTTCAGGATTGGTTTTACCTGTTCCCCTACCCGGTAATTTCCGTATACCTCGTCAAAAATCCTGAAATTGCCCATCCCCGATGTAACCGGGTGCTGAGGGTCACATACCTTTACATTAATCCACACATCATGTTTATAGGTTGATAATTCAGATGGTTTTAACTGGCCATTTTTCATGTCCTGCACATACCTGCCTCCTATAATCTTTTCAAATTCAGGCCATTGCTGGTACGATACCAGCGCATGATGCAAAAAGAGCATAGGCTTTCCGGATTTGGTAAGTTTCAGGTAGGCATCCTTTTCTTCATTGTTAACAGGTTCCCACATGTCATAAAAAACCAACAGCCCGTAAGGAATGGTATCCACTGCTGCAAGATAACGGTTGGCCTCCGGCTGGAGCATAAAGTCATACCCTATTCCCGGAATTTTGTCCATCATCCGGAAAAAAGCGATAGTGTCGAAACTATGGCCCCCTGCAACAACCAGTACAGAAGGATTTTGAGCTTTTAAAAGATTCAGAGATAACAACACCCAGACAAATACCAAAGTCTTTTTCATAATTGCTATTTTGGTTCGGTAAAAAATCTACCGGGGGTATAAGATCCCGTTCGTCAACCGTCGGGAGGTTTTAAAGATAAAAAAAACACCAATAAAAACAATTAGAGGCTTTAAATTTTCGTTATTGTGAGAATTAATCGAGAAAGGAAGGTCAAAATTCCGTACTTTTGAGATGAAAATGTATTAAAAATTACAATCACATGTATCGCAAAATCTTTATTTTCAAGATCGTATTTCTTATTTCACTGTTAATTACCACTTCCTGCGGCATTGATGATGACGGGCAGGTTCCCATTACCAATGACCAGTTTCTGGTGAGTTACACAAAGGCAAATACCATTCTCAAAAGTAACAGCCAGATGCTTTTCACAGCGTTGTTAGGCAGTGAATTCCCGGTACAGGCCACCTATGACGTTTCGGTATACAAAATATCATACCGGACAAGTTTCAAGGATAAGGATATTGTTGCATCCGGTGTGGTCTGCCTTCCGGCAGGCCAGTCGGGTAACAAGGCATTTCCGATTCTGAGTTTTCAGAATGGCACCAATACCCTGCACAGCGAAGCACCTTCTGTTTTTCTCGAGAATCCGTCATTTATTGTGATACAGGCCATCGCATCCATGGGCTATGCAGTGGTCATTCCCGATTATATCGGCTTCGGTTCCTCTTCCAATCATTTCCATCCTTATCTGGATAAGGCCAGCACTGTGAAGAGTATTACCGATATGTATGGTGCGGTTATGGAAATGGCCGACAAATATTTGGAGATACCTGTGGGAAAAGACCTTTTCCTTATGGGATACAGCCAGGGTGCCTGGGCGTCAGTAGCCCTTGCCGAAGCCATTGAAAATAACCCGGCAAGCAAGGTAAACCTGAAAGGAACTGCCGTCGGAGGTGGCGCATATAACCTCAGTACGCTTGTAGAAGATATCCTGGGGGAAGAAACCTATCCCTCACCCGCTTTATTGGCATACATGATAAATTCTTATATCAAATCAGGTATTGTGTCCATAACTTATCGTGATGTATTTAATGCTCCCTTCGCCGATCAGATCCAGGGACTTTATAATGGAAAAAGAAAAATTGCCGATATCAATAATCTTTTATCGGAAGATCTGGTAACACTTTTTTCCCAGGAATTCAGGAGCGGATATAAGACGGAACAAAAGTATGAATCATTTAAGAATGCACTCGTACTCAACAGCATTCAGTCGTGGAAAATGAAATCCCCGGTATTTATCAGGCACGGAAATACCGATGAAACAGTCCCGGTAACGCAATCGCTGGGATTACGCAATGATTTTCTGCAAAAACAGGTTCCTGAAGCCCAGATCAATTATAAAATATATCCAACGGAAAATCACAGTACGGCAGTAGAACCTTTCGCGAAGGAGGCAATGGTTTGGTTACTGAGCCTTAAGCCTTAAATAAGCGGAGTGGTCTATAAGGCGTCAAATTTCCATGAATAGGTAAACCGGATTGTCTGGTACTCCCAATGTCTCAGCCCCATAAGAAATTCGACCGCAATGGCCGATGTTTCCCAGTCGTGCCTGACATGAAGGCTTGTTATCTGCGGTTTGTCCTTCGTTAACTGATATCCCGAATATCCTGAAAAGTTCCCGGTAAACAGCCATCCCCCTGTTTTGAAATCCATTCCGGCCGCATAAAAGGGTGCATCATTCTGAAGGGTTGCATCGCTATTGGTCTGCCAGCTGTAAAATCCAAAGGAAGCAAATGGCCTGAAGAGGGTTGTATGGTTGACATGCAGGTCTTTCGAGAAACTGAAATCGAAGAAATATCCGGGGTTATCGGAAAAACGGGCAGCGTTATAACCTCCACCGGAGGCCGTCCTTCCTGCAATCCGGAATAAAGTATTGGGGAATATCCTGTTCCGTACAATCTGGATTAATGTGCTGAAGTAGAAGTCACCCTGGGTAATTCCCCTGCCATCTTCTACCCGAGCAAACCTTTCATTCCTTATTTCTTCAGAAAAGGCATAATTTTCGATTATAACTCCATATGCTTCAAAGGCAATCCTGCCATCGGCATAAGGAAGGTACAACCGGCCGGATATATCCTGGGTAGGATCGCCGGGATGAAAATGGCGGGAGGCCGAAAAGGAGATTTCACTCTGTCCCGGATTGAATCCCTTCCTGGGATCAGGTACAGGCAAGGCATTAGGCCCAAGGTACCCGGGGGATATAATGATCCATCTTTTCCAGGATGGCATACCTGGCTTCCAGCCATGCAAATCATTCCACCATTGGTAATCAACCTGGGCATTTGCCTGACTGGATCCGGCAAAGAACAGGATTACAAGCCATAACAAAGGTGCAGTCAGCTTTGATAAAACTAACCCGTTTAGAGGGAATGAACCAGCAGACACATTCCGGGTTGTAACCATATCCGGTAATAACTGATTATATAAAATATTGAATGAAAAAAGATTTCAATGCCTGATCAAAGATTTAGTTTAGTTCGGATATGAGGCGGTACAGCATCCTTATGCAGCATAATACTCAGCGTTTTGTAATTAAAATACGACTTTGATGCGTAGAAATAGCCTTCATACAGGTTATAGTCACCCCATGAATTTTTGACTTTGTAGAAAAGATTTCCATTCTGGTCGGCAGCAAGGCCTATAATATGCATTCCATGGTCATCGGTAGTCTGATGATTGTCGAATGCCAGTTGTCTTTGTTCCTGAGATACGTCGATCTCGCTTACCGGGCCACTGAGCCTGTAGAGTTCATCCTCCCTTTGACGGTCGGAAAGGCTCTCCCACCGGGTAATCTCGGCATCGGTCATATCTTCAGGGTTTTTGGACGGCATCACAGCAATACCTTTGTTACCCGACATAAAACCTCTTTCGCTTACATCTGCCGCCCATCCGACCGTATAGCCGCTTTCAAGTGCAAAATCCACAATTTCACCCAATTCATAAAGGGGGACGTTATAAACTTCGTCCCACGACCAGTTATCGGGGATTTCTATGATAAACCGCGAATAGAAAGGGTGATGCGTGAAAGAGGAGATTTCAATATAATCATCCATATCGAGGCCGACATATTCCCGGGCGAAGCTCTGAGGAGAATATTCCTTTCCCTGGTATTCAAATTTTTCAGGAATTTCTCCCAGATAGGAAATCAGGGTAGACTCCACGGTTTCCATCCATACCGGCGACAATTTACGGTTTGGATTTTTGATGACTGCCTCGACCTGGTTTTTGAGCAGCTGGTCGAGTTCGCCGTGAACATGTTTATCTTCACCATAATTCAGACCTTTGTATACCTCCTCCGGAACGATACCATATTTCCGGATCATGTTGGTAACATCATGGAAAGCCCCTCCTGCCGAAAAGTTGGTGTTTCCGTGCATCCTTACATATTTTCTTGCTTTCTCCAGATAGGTATGGTACACAATAAACATGGTGGAAAGATCGGTAGCCGGCCTGCTTTTTCTGAGCATTTCAGATTCCAGGAGCGACAGGCCCGAAAATGACCAGCAGGTACCTGTCCGGTGCTGATCTTTAACCGAAGTTGCCTGAAGTGATATCTTTTCTTTAAAAATATAACCTTCCTGATTCTGGTTAACCGTTGATTGTCCGTTCACGCTATTAACCAATGCAGAAAAAAGCACTGCCGCAATAACCAATCTGAAAATTCTCATGATAAAACTAATTACAGAGCGCCAAATATAAAAATTTTGTCCCGGCTATTAAAATCAGGTCATATGTTCTGATATGCTTTACAACACCTTTTGCCTGAATTCGCTTTTTTGCGATTAGTTTCCCGGCAATCGCAGGGTTTTAGCCATCACAATATTTTTCGCTGTAAAGTGTTATTTTTGATATTGGTTAAATAAAATTAAGCAAATCCGGACACATGGCGCCAAAATGTTATTTTTGTTTTTTTTAATCCGATACAATGAAAAGAACCGGATTCGTCATAGTCCTCTTTCTGCTGATTGCAGGTAACCTTTCTGCTCAGCTGAACATCAACCACTATATCAGGGTGGGTCAGACGCGCATTTCCATTGGCAATTATGTCGGGGCAATTGAATATTTCAATATCGTCATCAAATTCAAGCCCCACCTGCCTGAACCCTATTTCTACAGGGGAGTTGCGAAGCACAGGCTTGAAGACTTCCGCGGGGCGATCAATGATTACAACCAGGCAATCCATATCAAGCCGTTCTTTCCTGACGCCTATATGAACCGTGGCATGGCCTATCATGAGCTGCGAGATTATGAGCGTGCGATTCTGGATTACAACCGGGCTTTGGAAATGGATTCAAAAAATGAAGCGGCCATCAATAACCGCGGAATAGCCAAATTATCGCTCAGGGATGTTGATGGTGCCATCGAAGATTACAACCGGGTACTGGAGATCAATCCAAACTCTACCAATGCATTGATGAACCGCAGTAACGCCAAAATCATAAAAGGTGATATACCCGGGGCGATCCAGGACCTCAACAGCGTGATCATTATCCGGCCCCATTTTGCCGGAGCATACCTGAACAGAGGCCTGGCCCGTTTCGAGTTAAATGATTTTGCCTCTGCGCTAAGGGATTATGACCAGGCCATCAGGCTTGAACCCGAGAATGCCCTGGCTTTCAATAACAGAGGGATTGTGAAGCACAAACTGGAAGACTATTCCGGGGCCATAATGGATTATGATATGGCGATAAGACTTGATCCTACCATGGCAAATGCTTATTTTAACAGGGCTATGGCCAGGGAAATTCTCAGACGTCCCGGTTATGAATCGGATTATCAGATAGCTGCTGACCTGAACCCGCAGTATGACCTGAGCAGGTTTACCCTGAATGCTGAGCAGTTTGCACAACAGGGACAACAGCAACAACAGGGACAACAGAATCAGCAGCAACAGCAGAACCGGTCGCAACAACAGCAACAACAACAAAATGCAGCACCTAATACTGCTCAAAATGCCGGAAACAATTCTGAAGAAACCATTACTCCTCCGAGAAGTGAGGCAGATGCCATCAGGGACAGGGAGGAAGAACTCCGCAGGCGTCGCCGCCTGAATGTGATTGCATCCGATTCGAGAAACCTCCCTAAACAGGACCAGGACCCCGACGACGGCCGGGTTCAGAACCGGAATATGATCATTGATCTCCAGCCAATATTCATGATATCGGCTTTTGAGAAAAATTCAGTGGATTATGAACGGCTTCAGTATTACAGTGTATCCATCGAATCCATTAACCGGCTGAACAATTATGACCCGCTGCTGACCATCACGAACAAACCCTATAATGCATATCGTTCGACCTTTGAGAATTTCGTTCTTTTCTTTAATGAAAAAATCAGGATTGCCGAAAACAGTCATAACTTCCTGAACAGGGGCATTTTTCATTTGCTTACCGGAAGTTATAATTTATCACTGAGTGACTTGAACCAAAGTATTGATATGGATGACAGTGAGGCACTGGCCTATTTTTCGAGAGGAAACTGCCGGTTCAAGATGATCGAGCATATTGAATCATTGCCTGATTTTTCCAATCAGCTAACGATAGCCCTGGAACGTACCCGGCAACATCAGCCGGCAGAACCTTCCATGTCGCGAATGATCAGTGATTACGATCTGATCATAGAAGATTACAATAAAACCCTCGAACTGAAACCAGGATTCTTCTTTGGATATTACAACAAGGCATTTATCAACCTTCGACTGGCGAATTACAGTCAGGCACTCGAAGAACTGACCAGGGCCATTGAGCTGGAGCCTGAGTTTGCCGAGGCCTATTTCAACAGGGGACTTACTAAAATCTTCCTCGATGATATCGAAGGAGGAGCGCTGGACTTGTCGCAGGCAGGAGAACTTGGACTTATAGAAGCCTATAGTGTAATCAAAAGATATTGCAATTTCTGAATGCCAAATATTTAAACAATCTGTTTAAATGAGACCACATAAGATATTCATATTTATAATCTTGATTCTGCTAACTGACATCGCAAGAGCGCAAAATAAAGCGGCATACAACTTATTCCTTCAGAACGGGAAGAAGGTCAATTATGGAAGAATGCTGCGCGCAGCAGAAAAAAGCGATATGCTTCTATTCGGGGAGTTGCACAACAATCCGATAGCCCACTGGCTCCAGTTTGAGGTTACACGTGATCTGCATGGCAACCGGTCGCTGATTTTAGGGGCCGAGATGTTTGAGGCCGATAACCAGCAGGTGCTGACTGATTATATAGAAGGACGTATCGATTCCAAAGCGCTCGACACATTGGCCAGGCTGTGGCGTAATTACCCCACCGACTATGCCCCGCTGGTAAACTTTGCCAGGGAAAATGACCTGCCTTTTGTAGCCACTAATATCCCCCGAAAGTATGCAAATCTGGTTTTCAGGCACGATTTCGCTGCCCTGGATACCCTTCCGGATCAGGAAAAACAGTGGATTGCACCGCTTCCGATCGCCTATGATCCTGAATTACCCGGATACAAGAACATGCTGACTATGATGGGTGGAGGCCGTGGTGAAACATTCCCCAAAGCCCAGGCCATCAAGGATGCCACCATGGCACACTTCATTCTGAAAAATTATCAGGAGGGAGCTTTGTTTGTGCATTATCACGGGACCTACCATACCGACAACTTTGAGGGAATTCTCTGGTATTTAAAGTTGCAGAGACCTGATTTGAAGTATATTACGATCAGTACGGTGGAACAGGAGGATGTATCAAAGCTCGAAAGTCAGCACAGAGGCAAAGCTGATTTTATACTGGTTGTTAATAAAAATATGACCAAGACATATTAATATGGCAAACCCACCCCTGGCAGAGAGGCTCAGACCTTCAACGCTGGCTGGTTTTACCGGCCAGGAACATCTGGTTGGTGAGGGTGCAGTGCTCCGGAAAATGATTGAATCCGGCCATCTCGCATCCATCATACTCTGGGGGCCTCCCGGGGTGGGAAAAACAACACTTGCCCGTATCATAGCCAACACCCTTGACCGGCCATTTTACAGTCTGAGTGCCATTAATTCAGGAGTAAAGGATGTCAGGGAGGTCATTGATAAGGCGCAGAAACAACAGTTTTTTGGCCGGCCTAACCCTATATTATTCATCGACGAAATCCACCGTTTCAGTAAGTCGCAGCAAGACTCCCTTTTAGGCGCGGTGGAGTCGGGCATCATCACCCTGATTGGTGCCACTACCGAGAATCCCTCCTTTGAGGTAATTACCCCGCTCCTCTCCCGCTGTCAGGTTTATGTGCTACATTCGCTCGACAAAGCCCATTTGCAACACCTGATCCAGTTTGCCATCACTAGTGATACCGTTTTAAAGAACAAAAAAATAACCATTTCCGAGGATGAAGCCCTGCTCCGTTTTTCGGGTGGTGATGCCCGGAAACTTTTCAACGTCCTTGAACTCGTGGTTAATGCAGAAGCCGGTGAAGAAGCTGTAATCACCAATCAGAAAGTAACCGAAAGGCTTCAGAAAAACCTGGCCACCTACGATAAGTTGGGTGAAATGCATTACGATATAATATCTGCCTTCATCAAAAGTGTGCGGGGAAGCGATCCCGATGCCGCCGTGTACTGGCTTGCAAGGATGATTGAAGGAGGTGAGGACGTTAAGTTTATCGCCCGTAGATTAGTGATTCTGGCTGCGGAAGATATCGGACTTGCCAATCCAAACGCCCTGTTGCTTGCCCAAAGTACATTCGATGCTGTGCATCAGATCGGAAATCCCGAATCAAGGATTATCCTGTCGGAATGCACGATATATCTGGCCACCTCGCCTAAAAGCAATTCGGCATATGCTGCCATCGATGCTGCATTGGAAACCGTAAGAAAGACCGGCGACCTGCCGGTTCCCCTGCATATCCGGAACGCCCCGACCAAGCTAATGAAGGAGCTGGGCTATGGGGATAACTATAAGTATGCCCACTCCTTTGAAGGTAATTTTGCCGAACAGGATTTTCTTCCGGAAGGCGTCCGCAGGGAAAAGTTTTATATTCCACAGAATAATCCTTCGGAAGTTAAGATTCTGGAGCGGCTGCGTTTATGGTGGGGGAAAAGGTGGTAATAAACCAAATCAGATATACTTTTTCGTTATCTTTGTCTCATGAAGTATATTCTGAAAAATATAGTATTTATTATCTTACTCCTTATTGGAATTGTGCTGAACTATTCTTTACATTTTCATGTTAGTACTATTTTTTCAAATGTTGAGTTAGTTTCTGAAATGAACAAAACATCCGATGTTTTAAACGAAGATGCAGAAATTCATGAGGATGAGCAATTCGATAATAAATCTGACGTACACATATATTTTGGAATCAAAATTCAACCTGTACTTAACCGAATTAATTGTTTGTTGACTTCACCTTTCTTTGCAATTTGGCAGCCGCCAAAGATCAGTTAATTATTTAAGTTAATTTTCCCAACCTGCAATTTTTAAGTATTTAAGAATGCATGTATATTACTGCATAAAGAATATTAATTTTAACACTTTTGCTATGAAATTTGAAGATCTTTTTAATAATAATAAGCACAAACAGAGTCAGAAAAATTACTTCCATGACAATAGTTTTAGTCACAAAGCATATTATAGTGAACAAGGAAATCTCAATTTGCTGGAGCTATTAAATAATATCAGGAAAAATAAAAAACTTAAGGTTATAGTGTTTATAACTATTATAATTTTAATAGCCATATTAATCGGCTTAATTATGATATTACTTCCATTAATTATTAATGTAATCAATTATATCTCACAGCATGGAGTAGCTGGAGTATTGGATATGATCATGGGATTTTTGAATAATCTTTTGAGTGGATCTTAACTAAAAATGAAAAATTATGAATTGTCCTGATTGTAATGTAGCACTAGTGATGCCTGAAAGCCAGTGTATCGAAAATGATTACTGCCCCCAATGCAGAGGAATATGGCTCGACCGGGGTGAACTTGACAAAATAATTGAACGGGCTTTAGGTGAGCCTCAAGGTGATTTTCAACCAGGCCAACAAGGCTGATTGAACTTGTATATATATGGATAAAAATAAACGTTGGTCAATATTCACTTGCCTGCTGCTGACACTTCTGTCTGTTTCGCTTACGGCACAGGTAAAATTCGAGCGGGAATACCGGATCAAGCCGGTCGACGTACCAAAAACTGCAGTCAGTTTTGTTGACTCCGCATTCAGGGATATCCCTGTCCGCTGGTATATGGAAACCAGTTCTGAAGGAAAAAGTATTGAAGCAAAATTAATGCGGAACCGCACCCTTTACAGCATTGAATTTGACGAGAGCGGCAATCTGGAGGATGTGGAATTTGAAATTTCTGCCGGAGACCTTCCTGAAAAGACTTTGGATGCAATAAGAAAGTGGCTCGGTAACAGGTTCAGCACTTTCCGGCTGATGAAAATTCAACAGCAGTGGACTGGTTCCCGCCATGAAATATACGGTATTCTGACCGGGAAAATGGATCCGGATCAATATCCTGCCCGTTATGAAATTGTGGTGCGAGGCAAAATAAGCGGAAAGACAGTATGGTATGAATACCTCTTTTCGGATTCAGGCGAAATGCTATCTGAGATACCAGTGGTATTCAAGAATACAGATAACCTGGTTTATTAAAAGGCTTTTTGGCACAAGGTCGTCTATCTAACGAATTAACATGACAAAGAGATTATTAATTTTGATACTGGTTCTTGCTGCTGTAATGTCATCCATTGCACAGGAAAGTTACCGTACAGGTATTCTTCCACAGGTGAATCTGAATATGAAACTGTCGGACAACTGGCGCCTGGTCCTTAGGGCGGAGTCCCGCCAGGTCGTTGCAAGCGGCCTTTTTGGCGATCCGTTTGAATTCGGTTATGACAATAACCTGACAGACCTGGCGCTTCTCACGTCACGCCGGATTTCCGGAACACAAAATTTTACCTTTGGTTATCAGATGCGCCTGGCCGGTGAAAAGCCGATACACAGGACCATTCAGCAGTATTCATTGGTTTCGGTACACAATTCCTTCAGACTGGGGCACCGGTTTGCGGCTGATCAGACCTTCGAACCGGAAGAGACGGCCGAATACCGTTTCAGGTACCGGATTAGCTTTGAGACAGCCCTTTCCGGCCAGTCGGTCGATCCGGGAGAATTCTATTTCAAGGTGAACCAGGAACAGCTGCATGGATTTTCAGGCGGGGAATATGATCTGGAATTGCGGCTGGCACCGGCACTTGGATTTGAGTTCACCGACAACAATAAACTGGAGGCCGGATTTGACAACCGCTTCAGTTCGTTTCTGAATGGCAGCCTGCGAAGTTCGTTCTGGCTTACCATAGGTTGGTTTATATCCATTTAGTGATATATTCGCCTCCGGAATTACTTTATACAAAAAAAATACCTGTATAAAAACTGTAAAACACATCCGGAAGTAAAGCAATTTAGTATAAAAGTAAAGAGTTACCCATCCATAAATTATTATTCCGATGAAGCTGATCATGGAAAAACTAAGACACCAGGCCTCGGGCAATTTTTTCCTGCTGGCAGGTCCGTGTGCCATCGAAAGCGAGGAGATGGCCCTCCGGATTGCGGAAAGAGTCACCGGTATTACTGATAAACTGAAAATTCCCTATGTATTCAAGGGTTCATACCGCAAGGCCAACCGGTCGAGATTGGACTCGTTTGCCGGAATTGGTGACGAAAAAGCACTGAAGATTCTACGCAAAGTGGGTGAAACGTTTGATATACCGGTAGTTACTGACTTTCATTCGGCGGAAGAGGCTTCGATGGCGGCACAGTATGTAGATATGCTCCAGGTACCGGCGTTCCTGTGCAGGCAGACGGATATTCTTGTTGCTGCGGCAAAGACAGGACGGGTTGTAAACATCAAGAAAGGTCAGTTTTTGTCGGCTGGGGCAATGAAATTTGCCGTTGACAAAGTCAGGGAGAGTGGTAACGAACGGATCCTGCTCACTGAGCGAGGCGTAACCTTCGGATACCAGGACCTTCTGGTGGACTACCGCGGCATTCCGGAGATGCAGGCCACCGGATGCCCGGTTGTGCTGGACATTACGCATTCGCTGCAGCAACCGAATCAACCGGAAGGGATAACAGGTGGCAAACCGCGTTTGATTGAAACCATAGCCCGGGCCGGGGTGGCCACCGGCGTCGACGGACTGTTCATTGAAACCCATCCTGAACCGGAAAGGGCCAAATCGGATGGTGCCAACATGCTCCACCTCGACCTGCTGGAAGGTTTACTGGAGAGACTGGTAGAAATTCGTCAAACCATAATCAAAATATATCCATGAGTGAAAGACGTTCATTTTTAAAGAAGCTGGCCGGAGTAGTTGCTCTGGCAGCAGTCAATCCATTCGCAAACAAGGCGGAGGCGAAAGGGATTAAACTGACCGGCACCCTGGTGCATCATGTATTTTTCTGGCTGAAGGAACCCAAAAACCCTGCCGTTAGAAAGCAGTTTGAAAAAGCCCTCGACGACCTCAGAAAAGTTCCGTCCATCAAATTCAGCCATACGGGAGTTCCTGCCGGCACTGAAAGCCGTGACGTGGTGGATCATTCCTACACCTACTCGATGATTACCTTTTTTGACTCCCAGGAAGGTCAGGATGCCTACCAGGTGGACCCGATCCATGTGAAATTTGTGGAAGAAAACAGCCACCTGTGGAATAAGGTGGTGGTGTATGATACGGTGGATATTTAAAATCAGAAGAAAGAAAATTTTAACCGCAGAGAAACGAAGACGCAGAGAATTAGTAAAAATGAGAGGATTTTACTGTAAAATCTCATGTATCCTTTGCGCCTTTGTGCCTCTGCGGTTAAAATCAGCGTAAAATTTTCAGCTCGATCTTCCTGAAATCAGTAGGATGGCTTTCCCCCTGAATCGAGATGGTGCCTTTGGTAATAATCTTGTCTCCACTGGCAGGAAGCAGTCTGGCGTAGGTTTCATCACGCTCATCGAGCTGGGGCTGGGTATATTCCATGACCTGCACGCCATTGACGAAATGCCTGATAACCTCACCTCCATGCACTTCTATCTCCACAGTAACCCACTGATCTCCATGGAAGGTCTCCGACGAAGAATTGGTGCAATGGTCGAGGTGAAGCTGGCCGTTAAGGACAACATTGGTTCCGGGAGTGCAGAGATTGGCGGTTGACCTGGTGGCTGCACCGTCACCTCCCAGCAACTGCACTTCAATGGAAGTCGGGAAGTTCTGCTCCAGCTCCATGGATTCTGCAGACTGACCATGAATCATCAATCCGTTGTTACGGAATGCCCAGCCCGGTCCTCCGGGGCATTGTTCACCCACAAACCGGTATTCCGCACGTATAATATAATGGGAGAATTCGTCCTTATAGAAAAGATGGGCAAACCGGTTATCAAAATCGTCGTACTCATCGTAACGTACTTTCAGCAACCCCTCCTCTACGCGGAAGGTATTCTTGTAGTTTTCACCCAGCTCAAAGCCCCTCACCTTGGGAGTCCAGCCTTCCAGATCCTTGCCGTTGAATAGTTGAATCCATTCACTCTCCTGTTGTTTCGGAGCCCCGCAGCCAGCGAGAAAAATGGCTGTAAGGGCAACCAGCGCCATAAAATTTACCTTCAGCATTGTTCTAGTTATTTAATTGATTATTAATACTTTAGATGTTTATTTAATATCCTTTTCAATCCATTTCGAACGGTCAGGAGGAACCGGAATACCTACTTTGCGTACCGGATTGGCCTTCAGTTCCTGTAAGAGGACTTCAACCGCTTTTTCGATTCCCGGATCAATTCCCTTGGCTAATTGCTCTGGTCTGTCCACCACTTCAATATCGGGATATACACCGATTCCTTCAATAATCCACTCTTCGTTTTCATCAAAAATACCGAATCTTGGCACCGAAATATAACCGCCGTCCACGAGCCTGGCATTTCCGGATATACCGATCAGTCCGCCCCAGGTCCTTGTGCCGATCAGTTTCCCAAGACCCATTTTCCTGAAGAAATAGGGGAATGCATCGCCACCTGATGATGAGTAGCCGTTAACAAGCATTACCTTGGGGCCGTCGTGTGCAATATTGGGAGCCTTGCTGGGCATCAGGCCATTTCTGTGCCAGTAAACCAGCGTTTTACGATCGAGCAGGTCGGCCATGCGATCGGGAATAAACCCGCCACCGTTGTAGCGGTCGTCAATGATCAGCGCTTCCTTGTCATGGTAGGCATAAATCCCGCGGAACAGTTCGCGGTTTCCGTCCTGGGAAGTATTGGGAACATGTATGTATCCGATTCTTCCTCCGGAAAGACGGTCAACCATTGCTCTTCTTTCATTTACCCAGTTCAGGTACATCAGTTCCAGTTCACTGCCGATGGGACGGATTACCGAAGACCTCGCTCCTGCCCCACCCGGCTGGTTGCTTACGGTCAATTCCACTCTTTTACCCAATGTATTCTCGAGAAACATATAGGGATTATCTGCGGTTGTTACTTCCTTGCCGTTTATACGGATGATATAGTCGCCTTCCTTAACGTCCACTCCGGGTTCAGTCAGTGGAGAGCGGCGCGATTCATTCCAGTTCTCTCCCGGGAGTATTTTCGTGATTTTATATCTTCCTGAAGACTGATCAGCTTCCAGTAAGGCACCCAGCAAACCGGTATTCACCCGTTTGGGCCTGCTGAAATCGCCCCAGTCGACATATGCGTGGCCGGCATTGGCCTCTGAAACGATTTCATTGAGAATGTAATCAACGTCGGCACGATGGCCTGCATATGGCAATAAGGCACTGTACCGTTGTTTCACTTCCTTCCAGTCGACTCCATGCAGATTGTCCACATAGAAGAAATCCCTGAAAATTCGCCACCCGTCGGCATAAATCTGTTCCCACTCCTTTTTCGGGTCAATTTTCATTTCCATGGCATCCAGGTTCATGCGGCCGGTTCCGGGTTTAACGCCGGGTGCAATTTTGGCAATTCCAAAATCGTTGCCCGAGCGGTACATGTACATCTTTCCATCGGCGGTGGGAACCACCGACATGGCACGCTCCATAATTTCTTCGGCCTTTTCCCCGGCCACATTGTATAGCATGAGTTTGCCACCTGAAACATAGAGCAATCCGCCATCAACCGCACCCACGATTCGGTAGTCGCCGGCCTCTCCCGGAAGTGCAACGATGCGGTTGTTGATACCATCCACATCAATGGTGACTTTTGTCTCTTTTTTAGCCGGTTCTTCGGCTGGCTTTTTATCGCCTTTGGCCGGTTCTGCCTTTTTGGCTTCCGGTTTTTCCTCCCTGACCGGCTCCACATCATTTTTTTCCTTAATGAGTCCGGGACCATTGGTCTTCAGAATCATGGCATAAAGCCGGGTGGCCCTGTTGTAAAGGTAGTCAAACTCAAAGCTTGAAAAGGCTAAGTTGAAATCGCGGTTGGATGCGAAGAAGATATAGTTTCCGCATTTGGAGAAAACAGGAGTACCATCTGAAAACGTATCATCAGTGAGCTGCATCTTACGGTTGGCAGGTATATTGTAAACCCAGACGGCTGACTGACCGTTGCTGCTTTCCTTCGACCAGGTTATCCATTCTGAATCGGGAGAGAAGGCATAGTGGCGGATTTCGGAGGCACCTGCATGGTCAATCTCCTGTTGACGTCCTGAAGCAATATCCATAAGCCATAATTTCAGGGTCCGGTCAGAGTAAACTATGTAACGGCTGTCGGGCGACCATTCGGGCTGGTACTTCCATGCGGCTGAGCCGGATGTGAGTTGTTTCGGAGCAGCTCCCTTCCTGTTTTCCAGAAGGTAAATCTCATACTCCCCGGTTGCATCCGATATGTAGGAGATGTATTTTCCGTCGGGCGACCAGGCAGGGAATATTTCCCTAACGCCCTGGGTTTGGGTAAGATTTTCAATAATGCCATTCTCAGCAGGCACCGAAAAGATATCTCCCCTGGCATCAAATAATGCCCGTTTTCCACTAGGTGATACTGCAAAGCTGTGAATATCCGAAGTCACATTCTTGTAATACGGAAAAAGGTTGGGATTGTCGAAATGGATATTCACTTTTACCCTTTCCGATAAACCGGAGTCAAGATTCAGCCGGTAGAGCTGGCCGCCCAATTCATACACCAGCTGGTTTTTGCTTCCGGAGGGCCACATGACATCAAAATCCTTGTGAAAAGTGACCTGGGTGTGCTGTTTTGTAGCTGTGTTGTATTTCCAGATGTTGAGCTTCAGGTCCCGGTCAGAGGCATAAAAGATATTGTCTCCGTACCAGACAGGATGCTGGTCGGTTCCCGGGAAATCGGTAATTTGTTCTGAGGTATTATTTTTCAGGTCGTAGATCCAGAGATCGGTAGCCCGGCCCCCTTTATAGCGTTTCCATGTCCGGAATTCGCGGTCGACCGGTGTAAAAACCAGTTTGCCGGCATCGGGTGAGAGTGCTGCAAATCCGCCATTTACTATGGGCAGCGGTTTTTCAAATCCGCCTTCCGGGTTCACCAGAAAGTACTTTCCGTTTCTGTCGCCGAATTCGGTCCGGTTGGCACGTATCAGAATCTCACGGCTGTCGGGGGTCCAACCCAGTACCACATGGTCATAACCACCCCTGGGCGGCATTACTCCCACCGAATTGTAATATGTCAGCTGACGGGGAGAACCACCGTTTGATGGCATTACATATATCTGCCGGCTTCCCGAATACTCCGCGGAAAAGGCGATCCATTTGCCATCCGGTGAAATTTTGGGAAAGAGTTCTTCTCCTTGATGGGAGGTAAGCCTGCGGGCATCCCCCCCGTTCACAGTAACCGTCCAGATGTCTCCGGCATATACAAAAGCAATAAGGTTGTCATTGATATGGGGGAACCGCATCAACCGGGCGTCTTCCCAGGCAGCGGCAGTGATAAATGTACTTACTGTCAGCAATATAGCTGAAAAAATCCGTATAAAAGAGCGCATAAGGATAATTTTAAAGTTTGGAGGCCTAAATTACAATGTTTGTGGGAGATAGAAAAGGATTATACAAACGAATATCCCGGAAACATAAGGATATTTCCGGGATATTTTCTAATAATTAAAAGCCTGATGGAATCATCATTCAGAAAATGATTCGCCTTTGTCACGCGATGGCAACACAGACGGGTGGCAGACAGGATAGCCCATCCAGGTTTGAATTTTCTACCATTATGGGATTTCCCACAGTTATGCTTTGAAGCTGCCTAGTATTTCTGAAGCATCGTCAGCAGTTTGCGGTCGAGTTTGTGGCCGTGCCACTCTTCATAATCCACGTCGGCCCCGTTGGAGTCCATGATGCCGAAATCACCTCTGAAGTTCCAGAGTCCGTACCCGATACCAGCCTGGGTCAGCACGTCGATCACATCTTCAAACCAGGCGAGGAATACAGGATGCGGCGTGTTTTTCCAGCAGCCACATTCGCCGCAGTGGACCCCGATTCCCTTGTGGGTCAGCTCGATCCAGGGTTCATACAGTTTCTCCAGGTCGGCACGCGTATATTCACGGTTGCCGATTTTACCCGGCCATACCGGCAGCGGATTTTGCTCCGGGAACTTATTGGCCCAGGGCGCCTGATAGTGGGATATGGCATGCGGAAAATATCCGCGGCAGCTTTGTGCGATATCTAAGTCGAGGATTTCCGTAACCACTTTGTTTCCCACATCGTTTCCGTCGGCAATCACCAAATGGTTGGGATTGGCACTGCGGATAGCCGCTGCCGTTGCCTTGGCCACCTTGCGGTACAATTCCCCCGGAACCGGAACCAGGGGCGAATGCTGGTCATTGGGATCGTTGCGCATGGCCGGTTCATTGACTAAGTCAAAACTGATTTTCTCCCGGGAGAAATTTTTAAAACGATTTGCCCACATCTCCCAGTGGAAGCAGAAGGCCTTCAGCGCTTCGTCGTCGGTCCAGAGCACATAGGGCTCAATGAATCCGGCATTGATGCAGTAACCGGGGGCACGGTGCAGGTTCAGGCTGACGTGAAGCTTGTATTTATGGGCCATGAACACCAGCTTTTCAATCTCTTCAACCACCTGTTCATCCATCTGATATACCTCTTCCGGGGTAATATTCTTTGAGCGGTCAAATTTCAGGTAACTTGGGTAGGCCATGGGCACCCTGACAAAGTCGAAACCCCAGTCGGCCATCCATTTCAGGTCATTTTCGGTGGTTTTGTTTCTTCCTCCCCCATGCTGGGGTGAAAAGTAGTCGAGCAGGTTAAATCCTTTCCAGCGTGGAATTGGATTTTTGGCAACTGCGGAAGGGTTTCCAAAGGCCTGATAGCCTCCGAGGCCTATGGCTGCTGAGGCTATCCCGGCTGTTTTCAGGAAGTCACGCCGGGTAAACGGGTTTGATTGCATAATTTAGTTTTTGTGATGATGCACAAATATAAATTAAAAATCATCATATCTTTTCATCGGCTATGGTCAGTATCTCTTCCTCCAGGATTTGTGCTTTTGCCGCAATTTCAGCTGCTTCAGCTAAAATTTCCTCCACTTTGTCTTTGTCATCCAGCCCGCCGGCGTTAATTTTGACATTCAGCCAGGCACCACGGACGGCAGCCCTGGCGCAGATGGCCCCAACGGCAGCATCGGAGACCGAGTTTGGGTTTCCTATTTGGGCCATGGCCACCATTACTTCCATCGAATCGCAGGCTAATTGCATCACTTTCAGGGGAACCAGCATGGCATGGAGTGTAGCCGTCTGAATGGCAGACTTACGTTTTTGTTTCTCAGCTTCCGTGGATTTAGGCAGTCCGAAAGCCTCCATCACCTGGTTGAAAGCCTGTGTGTCTTCGTCGACGCAGCTAAGGAGAGCGTTGTAGTAGAATTTCCCCTTTTCTGCCCAGTCGGAGAACTCTTCCCAACGGTCGTCCCATCCGCGTTTGTGCGAGGACAGGTTGGCCACCATGGTTCCTAAGGATGCACCCAGTGCTCCTGCCAGCGCGGCAACGGAACCTCCGCCGGGAGCTGCCGACTCCGATGCGGTTTCCTCGGTAAATCCTCTTACCGTCATCTGCTCCAAACGCTTTCCGGAGTCTTCCGTAAGCATGTATTCAATAATCCTTTTCTCCGGGATAAATGGCCCAAGCTCATCCAGTCCAAGTGATTTGATGGCAATGTTAATCAGCTCGGCATCAGATATGCCGGTGGACCGTTTTTGTTTGCGGAGGAAGTATCTGCCGGCTTCCAGCATGGCTTCCAGCGGAATAAGCCCCACCAGCTCGGAGCCTGTTACCCGGATACCCCTTTCCTGTGCTTTGGCACATACCTCGTCGAAGGCCACATGCACCGGGGTTATGCTTATGTCGGTGAGGTTCATGGAAATCTGGGCAATGCCGTACTCTTCGATAAACCAGCCGATGGCACGCACTTTTTGGAGGGATCCCGGTATGCGGACCGGCTCGCCGTTTTCATCCTTCACCATTTTGCCGGTTATGGGATCCCCTTCCCGCAAAACCCTGCCGGCTTCGCGCACATCAAAGGCCACGGAATTAGCCCGGCGTACGGAGGTGGTATTCAGGTTCACATTGTAGGCCACCAGAAAGTTCCGGGCACCAATGGCAGTGGCTCCGGTTCCGGCGACCCGGTCGTTCCAGAGGGCCGGACCAAAATCAGGCTTCCATTCAGGGGATTCCATCCTGTTCCGGAGTCCTTCATATTCACCGGAGCGGCAATTGGCTAAGCTGCGGCGTTCTTCAGAGAAGGCAGCAAATTCGTAGCAATAGACCGGAATGCCCAGCTCCCCACCTACCCTGGCGGCAAGCTTTCTGGCCCAATCAGCGGTCTCCTCCATGGAGATATTGGCAATGGGTACCAGCGGACATACATCGGTAGCGCCAAACCTCGGGTGTTCCCCCTGATGATGGCGCATGTCGATCAGCTCACCCGCTTTCCGGATGGCCCGGAAGGCAGCTTCCACAACAAAAGCCGGCTCTCCCACGAATGTATAAACCGTGCGGTTGGTAGCTTTTCCAGGGTCAACATTCAGCAGTTTAACACCCTCCGACTGCCTGATCACTTCGGCAATCTGCTCAATTACAGCGGGATTGCGCCCCTCCGAAAAATTGGGAACGCATTCGATCAGTTGCTTCATAGGAATATGATTGTTTTTATCAGCAAATATAAGAAGTTGGAATGAAGATATTCGTGACGGTTGTCATGGCAAAACAGGGTATCCGGGATCAGGGATCAGGACAAAAGACTAAAGACTAAAAGACAGCAGACATCAGACAAAACTTTGTAAAAAGTTTACCATCGAATTTTGAACTTTTTACTTCTCAGCGACTTCTCTTCTTTGCGGTAAATTATCAATAATCAATAATAAATAATAAATATCCATCGGTTTCCTATCCGAACGTTAAATATAAGACCGCACATATAAAGACATAGCGGTTTTTATATCTTAATTCGGGTTGACTTTGCTATTTTGCGTTGAATTTTTATACAGATTATCGCCATGAAGCAATTGAACAGATTATTTGATCGGACAGACCACATTCTGGTTTCCTGGATGGGAAAATATGGGACCGTCTGGTTAAGGATATCCATCGGGATCATATTCCTGTGGTTCGGAGTGTTGAAATTTTTTCCCGGATTAAGCCCGGCCGAAGGCCTCGCAGCTGATACCATTCGAGTGGTCACGTTCGGGATATTCAGCGATAAAGTGATATTATACGGACTGGCCTTGTTAGAGACCCTGATTGGTGTGGGCTTGCTGATCAACCGGTTTTTGCGGACAACCCTTTTCCTCTTATTTATGCAGATGGCCGGGACATTTCTGCCGGTCCTTTTCTTTCCGGGAGAAATATTCACCCGGTTTCCCTATGCATTAACCCTTGAAGGTCAATATATTGTCAAGAACCTGATCATTATTGGAGCCGGGATAGTCATCGGTGCCTCTGTAAGGAAGAGATAGGATTCATAAAACAGATGACAGGGTATCAAGTATCAGGAATCAAGACAGCTTTCAAGAAAAAGACTAAAAGACACCAGACATCAGACATCAGACACAAAATCTTTGTGTCTTTAGCACCTTAGCAGTGAAAAATTCTTTGTGATGCTTCGTTCCCTGGTGCCTTCGTGGCAAGAGACCGGATTACCGAAAGTTATCAGATATCAAGAATCATGACAAAATTCTTTGCGGACCTTTGCGTTTTCTCAGTGTTCTTTGCGGTTAAAAAACAGGTACATAAGAGCCATAAACCGGCAGAACTTTACTGCTAACTGCTCAATCCCGGAGGGATTTCAGATGGGTAGCAAACAAGCAGAATTACCAGTTTATGGGTGACTTTCCATTGGCTACCAGGTATTCATTGGTTTTACTGAAGTGGTGGTTCCCGAAGAAGCCCCGATGGGCCGATAGCGGAGAGGGATGCACCGATTGCAGAACCAGATGGCGGGAGTTGTCGATGAACTGCCCCTTTCTCTGGGCATAGGCACCCCAGAGCATAAATACCAGGTTTTCCCTCTCTTCTGCAAGCAGGTGGATGACACGGTCGGTGAAGGTTTCCCAACCGTGGTTCTGATGTGATCCGGCCTGGTGGGCCCTGACCGTCAGGGTAGCATTGAGGAGGAACACCCCCTGTCGTGCCCATCGTTCCAGGTTGCCGCTTTTGGGAACGGGAATGCCCAGATCGTCTTTTATCTCCTTGAAAATGTTTTGCAGGGAAAACGGAAATGGCACCCCGTCGGGTACCGAGAAACACAGGCCATGGGCCTGACCCGGTCCATGGTAGGGATCCTGTCCGAGGATCACCACCTTTACCTGGTCAAACGGACAGTGGTCGAAAGCGTTAAAGATCAGTTTCCCGGGAGGAAAAACCTTTTGGGTGGCATATTCAGACTTTACAAAACTTACCAGACCTTCGAAATAGGGTTTCTCAAATTCATCCTGAAGCTTAGCCGCCCAGGAGGGTTCCATCTTTACCTGCATACATATGACGATTTAGTTAAACAAAGGTAGAATAAAAGAACAATTCCCCCGTGTTTTACACACGGAGGAATCGGCCCTGAATTATCAGTACATTACTGATCAATACTTTGCATGATCAGCAAGTTGGTTTTTTCAGGTTACAAGATTTCTGAAATCCTGAAAGACCATGCTTCGTTACAAGGCAGGTTATTTTGCAGTTTTGACGGTACAAAGACCTTGAAACCCTTGTCGGTTTTCTGCCATTTCAGGTTTCCGGAAGCGCCTAACATGGTCACTTTAGCACCCGGAGCCGGTGTTGCCCCTTCGATATCAATTTCCGCAGGTATGGAAGTCTGTCCCTTTTCAGGCAGGTAAATCGCGTACACCGTTTGGGTATCTTTCTTCCGGGTGAAGCAGATATTTCCGGATTTATAGGGAGCAAACGCCCTGGTGCCATAGATGGCCTCGCCGTTCACGCCGATCCAGTTGCCCATGGCTTCCAGCAGGGTGTAAGCGCCTTCCGGCCATTTTCCGTCGGGTCCCGGTGCGATGTTGTAAAGGAGGTTACCCCCTTTGGCCACGATATCGACCAGCATATGGATAGCCTGGCGAGGGGTCATGAATTTGGGATCGGGCACCCATGACCAGCCGCCACCGGCGATGATGCACGATTCCCATGGATAGGGCAGCATTTCGTTGGGCACGGTATTTTCCGGGGTAAGGTAATTCTGGTTGGGGCCTTCCACAGCACGGTCAACCACAATCAGTCCGGGCTGTTTCACGCGCGCTTTGGCCGCCAGTTCGTCCATCCGGATATCCTGGTTTACGGTGCGGTTCTTCAGAAATCCGGATTCAATTCCTTCGGTTCTTCTGGCATAACTGGCCATAGCCTCTTCCGAAGATTTTTTACTGACCCATCCTCCGTCGAGCCAGAGGATGTCTACTTTTCCGTAGTCCGTCATCAGTTCCATGATCTGATTATGGGTAAACTCCACAAACTTTTCCCATTTCTCCGGATAGAGTTCCGGGTCATAGTTCACGTTCCGGTCGAGTGGCGGAAAATAGGGATCCCAGTAATAGGGAGAGTTCCAGTCGGGCTTTGAGAAGTAAGCCCCGGCCCAGAGTCCTTTTTCGCGGAAAGCGTCGAAAATTGCCCGGGTGACATCCGCTTTGGGATTAACGCTGAAAGGACAATCCTTATCCGTGATTTTATAGTTGGTATATTGGGTATCCCACATACTGAACCCGTCGTGGTGCTTGGTAGTGAAAACGACATATTTCATTCCGGCTTTCTGAGCCGCTTCGGCCCAGCGTTCCGGCTCGAATCCCACCGGGTTGAAAGTAAGCTTCAGGTTCTCATACTCCTTTTTATAGGTGAAATAATCCTGAGGGTTGCTGCCCTTGCGCCTTTCGCACCATCCGTAGTCTTCCGGACAGATCGACCAGGACTCCACAATACCCCACTGGCTGTAGGCGCCCCAATGCATCAGCAGACCGAATTTCAGGTCCTGCCATTCTTCCAGTTTTTCCAGAACCAGAGGATCGGTAGGCCATACATATCCGGTGACTTCATGTTCCAGCTGAGCTTTAGCCGGATGAAGGAGGGCAAGCATACAAAGAAGGAGAAAGAAATTTCTGATTCTCATTTTTTCTGATTTTTAGTTCATGTTTCAAAATTAGCATATCGGGGGAAAAGGCAGAGATGGGTATATAAAATAAATGGCGGTTTTTGGCCGCCATTTATTGATATCATTATTCCGGGATTATTGACCGTTACCGTAATCGGGAGCGTTTTTATCCCACCATACACGCTGTGAATTCAGGACAGTTCCTTCGAAAGCGTTCACCGTAAAACCCTGAGCGTTGAGAGCAGCTTCAAAGTTTGGCTGGTTAGTTTCGATGGATGGTCTGTTCCATGGGAAGCGGCGCGGCAGTTTCAGTTCAGTCCCTGAGCTTAAATAGGGTTCCCATGCCCAGATGGTACTGCCTTTTTTCGGGAAGCCTGTCCTGCGGGCTACTGCGATTCCTTCATATGGATTGTCAAAGAGGTGAATAATCTGCTGGAGGATGATCTTCTCCTTGTTTTTCGGATCGCCATCCACATATTTCACATCATCTTTAGCCAGGTAAGCATCGATTTCACCAGCCTGGATACCCCTGGTAGCGAAGTCGACGATCTGTGCACGCTGTGCGCGGAGATTATACTGTTCCAGAGAAAGCCTTACCCCTTTTTCGTACCAGCTTTTTGCGGTTCCGATACCAGTTACATGACCTTTTTCGACGAACTCGGCCAAGTAGAGGCTAACCTCGGCGGCACCCATCAGAACGTTCATGTATTCACCATTACGGCCGTTCTGTTTGGGTTTGATCAGGTTGAAATCTACATAAGGCAAACGGGCGTATGTCCTGTTATCAGCATCCCTCAAAGCGGCACCGTAGTAATCGGTAACGCCTGAACTGTCGGGAGCAACCGGAGCACCAACGAGGCGGTCCCAAGGTTCAACCACCGGGAATTTCACCCATTTCGGCAGGGTTTGACCTGCAGCCTGAATCAGCGTGAGGTTGGCTTCGCTCAGGTCGTTCATCCTGAAGAAGATTTTGAGACGCGGATCCTGGTTTTTCCGTGCGAAAGCACTGAAGTTTTTGGATGGCCCGTAGTTCTCAATCCAGAGGGTATTGGTACCACCGGGTCCGAGTTCATTGACACCAGGAGCCCATACGGCATTCTGGGAAGCTTCGGTGATCAGCAGCAGGTTACCCTGCGGATCTTTCAGCGAAACGATCTCGGCGAGCAGCTGCTTCATCAGTGTCGGGTTGGTGATTTCATAACGGGCGGCAATACGCAGCCTGAGGCTGTTTGCATAGCGTGCCCAGGATAGCCAGTTTGAACGGTAGATGAAGTCCTGGTTACCCGGACGTACCTGAGCGTTATCAGCTGCAAGCAATACGGTGATGGCATCCTTGAGCTCAGCCAGCCATTGGGTAAAGAGTTCTTCCTGGGTATCGTATTTCGGAGTCAGGTTACCCGAATATCTGGCATTAACGGCTTCAGAATATACCATAGAACCCTGCCAGTCGGTAGCACGAAGTCCAAGCTGAACCTGAGGAATATAGGTAATCGCTTTGAAAGCCTGGTAGTTCTTTTTCTGATCTTCAGGCATCTGGTCGATTCGGTATCTGATCTCTTTCATGTCGATCATCACCCGGATAAGCGGAACTCCACCCAATGCAGCGGTATTATTGAAATCAGGTGCATTACCGCCCCGGGCAGTAGTCAGCTGGGCAAAACGCCAGAAATAGACGCTGTTATTATAGAACCACTGCAGATATTCATCACCCGCTGAATTGTAAAGAGCGTTGGTCAGCAGGTGCGAAAGGTCAGGATCATTGACTTCACGCGGGTCCTTGTTCAGTTCCGCGAATTTGTCGGTACAATTTACCATCAGCAGTGCCAACAGTACAATCGACCCAAATAATTTATATACTTTCTTGTTCATGTTCAATGAATTTTTCGGCTTACACATTATAATGAAAGGTTAAGAGTAGCACCAATGGTCCTTACGTAAGGAATCTGCTGCCATTCATGAGCGGCACCTGAGCGGTTGCTTCGTACGCTGAAAGGATGGAGATTGTCTTTCAGGGTTTTGTAAAGGAATCCCAGGTCGCGGCCATACACACCGATGTTGGCGCTGGAGATACCGACTTTCTGGGTCCAGTTACGCGGGATGTCGTAAGTCAGGGTAAGCTGACGGAATCCAACGTATGAGTTTTCCTGCAGAACGTTATCATTGATCACACCTGTACCCCAGGCGTTGTTCCAGTATGTCCAGTAACCTGCGTGGGTAGGCTCAACAAGGCCTTTTTCATAAGCTTCCTTATAAGTCATTCCGCCAACGTTATTGCTAACAGTTTCTCCGGCAGCATTCTTCATTTGAACCACAGTACCTTTTGCGAATACGCCATCCGGAATCACACCATCATAATAGGTTCCACCGGTGAATGCACTTGTCCAGGTGATACCGCCAAATTCCGGATCACGGCCTTTGAGTGTTGATTCGAGGAGACCATACGCTGTACCATAACGGCCTGAGTATGTACTGATGTCGCCACCGATTTTGAAATCGAACAGGGCTTCAACAGAGAACCTCTTGTAACGGAAGCTGGTGTTTACGCTACCGGTAAAGTCCGGGTTCATATCACCCACAACACTTTTCTGCTGGTCGCGCACCTCGCGGACACCACGATTGGAAGCATCCCAGGTAAACTGGTTCATACCATTCCTTGGGTCATTCGGGTCATCCGGATTTTTGTATTTCAGCGGAGAAGAATCGGACATCAGGACACCATAGGCACCACCGACTTTGGCCACCGAACCGATACGGGTGTTACCGTAGCCCCAGTCACCATCAAGCAGGTATTCATCAACACCTTCGTATAACTCAACAATCTTGTTGCGGTTTCTTGCAAAGTTGAAATCAAGGTTCCACTCGAAATCCTTAACCCTTACCGGGGTAAAGTGAAGCATCAGCTCGATACCCTGGTTCTGGATATTACCGGCGTTGATGAGCAGAGAGCCTACACCACTCTCGAAAGGAGCTGGGATCGAAAGGATCTGGTTGTAGGTATTTTCCTTATAGTAAGTGAAGTCAATACCAAACCGGTTCTGGAAGAAACGGGAATCCATACCCACCTCGATCGATTTTTTGTTTTCCGGACGAATATTGATATTCGGGATCTGGTCGTTTTTGAAGCTATAGTGCGGCAGGTCGCCGTTGTAACTCTGAACAGTACCTTTACGGTTGAATCCAGGGTTAATGGCGTAAGGGCTATAGTCGTTACCCACGTGGGCCAGTGAGAACCTGAATTTTCCGAAATCATACCAGTCGGGCAGGTCGAAAGTCTCGGTAGCGATCCACGACAAGCTCACAGACGGGTAGAAATAGCTGTTACTTCCTGAACCGTCGGCATAAGTAAGGGTGGATGACCAGTCGTTACGGCCGGTGATGCTCAGGTAAAGCTGGTTTTTGTAGCTGATGTCAGAGAAGAACATGGCTGACTGCAGGATCTTTTCACTGTCGATATAGGCACTCTGACCAGGTTCATTTCTACTGTTGCTGAGAGCGAATACACCAGGAACGATAAGACCGCCGTTGGTCCAGGCGCCGGAATAGCTGTTTGACTGCTGCCAGTGTTCACCTACGATAGACAGGGTACCTTCGAGGCCATTTTCCATTTTATGCTTGAAATTCAGCCAGAGTTTAGCGTCATACTGCTCCTTGCGTGAGTGCGCCAGTTCATAGCTACCACCTTCGTTGCGGTAACCGCTACCCAAAATCTTGTTTTCGTATTTGGTATAATAGTTATTTACATAACCATCCATCACGACATCAAACCAATTGGTAACCTTAACGTTGATACGGCCTGTAAGCCTGAGTGATTCTTCTACGCGCTCGCGGCTGTTTTCATACACATCAAACCAAAGACCGTGACCGGGCACCTGGTATCCGGGATCGTTATTATCCTGGCGTGGGGTTCCACCGTGATCAGCCTTGTAGTTTTGCTTCCAGCGGTTAGCGTTATAGTTACGTGGCCATGAGCCGGTGATGAAGTTCTGCATGATATCCCTTTCCGGATTTTTCGGAACAGAATTGGCATAGCTGAGTGAAAGCTCAGATGAGATGTACTGGTTGAAATCCCTGGTAACTTTGGAGAATACAGAGTTACGCTGGAATTTATTGCCAGGCATGGTCCCCTTCTCGGTCAGGTTCGACAGAGAAATAAGGAAAGTAGAGTTGTCACCGCCACCGTCTAAGGTAAGGTTGGTGTTGCTCTGCATACCCTGGTCGAAGATTTCCAGGAAGTTGTTGGGCTGCGGATTGTAGTCAATCCACTGTCCGTCCCAATCACGAACCTGTGTTCCGTCCATTTTGTGACCCCAGCTCAGAATACCACCAGCCAGGAATGGTTCACCGGCAGCGTTTTTCCTGAAATGCTGAGATACGGCATAGCGGTCGGGCGCCCAGGTAGCATAGCCTGGAACAGTACCTTCACCGTATACATTCTGGAAAGCCGGACCGTCGTAAGGAGTCCTCACGCTGTAGCGCTGTGAGAAGCGTACACCCAGGTCTTTGCGGGCTTTACCCGATTTGGTGGTGATAACGATGGCGCCGTTAAGTGCGCGTGAACCATAAAGTGCGGTTGCGGCAGAACCTTTCAGAACGGTAACCGATTCAAACTCATCAGAGTTCAGGTTTTTGAGG
>JAUWAB010000086.1 GCA_030602265.1 Prolixibacteraceae bacterium
CCTGTCAAGGGTATATAAACGGCTCCTTGCAGTCGCCGCCCTTGACAGAACCCTGTTTTGACTTAAAAGATGCTTACGAAAGAGAAAAATGGGGAAAAAGAAAAATTTTTAGCAAGGTGCTTGTTTTTCAACATAGAAGACGCTAAGAATTTAACACACAAAGAATAATTCTCACTCTGCGAACCTCCGCGCGCTCCGCGAGAGTCTTTTTTTCACGCGGAGAACGCAGAGATTTTTTTTAGTTTTTTCTCTGCGGCCCTGCGGCTTGGCGAGAGATAGTACTTTCTCTGCGAACCTCCGCGGGCTTGGCGTGAGATATTTTTTCTCTGCGAACCTCGGCGGGCTCTGCGTGAGATATTTTTTCTCTGCGAGCAAAAAAAACTAACGTTTTAGTTGCATAACTAAATTATTAGTTATAGCTTTGATGCGGATATCCAAAGTTCAACATCTTCTAATCATTAAAACTATCCAACATGAAGACAATTTCGCTCATATCCGCATTAATCCTGACCCTTACACTCTACGTTCGTCCAGCCTATGCCCAGGAAAAAGAAACCGACTCCAAAGCCGTTTTCAACATGGTTGAAGAGATGCCCAAATTTCCGGGAGAAGAAGAAGGCCTCAAAGCCTTTATCATGAATAACGTACGCTATCCGAAAGAAGCCCGGGAAAAAGGTATCCAGGGGAAGGTGTACGTTCAGTATGTTATTGACACCGACGGCAGTGTAACTGATGCCCGCATAGCCAAAGGAGTGAATCCACTCCTGGACCAGGAAGCCCTGCGCGTGGTCAATTCGATGCCCAAATGGAAACCCGGAAAACAGAAAGGTGTGCTCGTCAGGGTATCCTACACCCTGCCCGTCAATTTTGCCCTCGATGGCGGCAAACCCGCAGAAACACCGGCCAACCTGAAGGCCGAGTTTATGGGTAACATGGTAATGCTCACCGGAGATCCTGAGCTTATCGAAAAACTGATCCCCTATATGATGGGCGTCAAGCCAGGAACCGCCCTGGAAAAAGACAAAGGAACACTGATATTCACCAAACCGGAAGGCGAACAGGAAGAACCGGTTTTCTACATGGTGGAAGAGATGCCCGAATTTCCCGGAGGAGAAATCGCCCTGCGGAAACATCTGGCCAACGAAATCAAATATCCGGCCGAAGCTCAGAAAGATACCATACAGGGCAGGGTGTATGTGACCTTCGTCGTCAATAAAGATGGCTCGGTAATAGATCCAAAAATCGCCAGGGGTGTGCATCCATCCCTCGACCAGGAAGCTTTGCGCGTAGTCAGCGGACTGCCCCAATGGATTCCCGGAAAGCAAAGAGGACAGGCAGTCAAAGTCAGCTATACCGTCCCGATCTCCTTTGTTCTTCAATAAGCCAGATAATTGAAAATCTGGCACTTTTATTGCGGCAAACGTTGTTTCCAGTTATCGGAGACCGCAAACCGGAGACCGGAAACCGGACCTGGCAATGAAAAACGGCGTAGGGGCAAGCCTCGCGCTTGCCCTGGCCCGATGAACAGTAAACGGTAAACAGTGAACAGTAAGCAGTAAACAGTAAGCAGTAAACAGTATATACTTAGCAATAATAAGTAATCTGTGTAATCTGTGTAATCTGTGGACAATTCAATATTTTCTTTGTAATCTGTGGACAATTCAATATTTTCATTGTAATCTGTGGACTCATGACAATACCAAGAGATCTTACCAAAGCCGAGGAGCAGATCATGCAAATCCTCTGGGAGCTTGAAAAAGGCTTCGTCAAAGACATCATCGAGCGGATGCCCGAGCCCAAGCCCGCTTACAACACCGTATCCACCATCGTCAGGATCCTGGAGCAGAAAGGCTTTGTGGACCATACTGCCTACGGCAAGACCCACGAATATTTTCCGGTGATTTCCCGCAAGGAATACACCCGTTCCTTTATGAAAAATTTCGTGCGCAATTACTTCAAAGGTTCCTTCCAGGAGATGGTTTCCTTTTTTGCCCGTGAGGACAACCTGTCGGTCGCCGAACTGGACGAACTGATGCAGGAGGTAAAGCGTGACCTGGCCAACGACAATGGTACCAACGATGAGCAGCGTGATTAACTTCCTGTACGAATCCGGGATCAGCCTCTCCATCTTCTCGCTGATTTACCTGATTTTCCTCCGGAAAGAGACTTTTTTCCGGGCGAACCGGATTTTCTTGCTCATATCGGTGCTGTTTTCGCTGGTCCTGCCCTTGCTGCACATCCCCGTATTTGCACCCCAATCGAACCTCCTCGGAGAAATCAAAGTCACCCCCTACCAGAACCTCCTCGAAACGGTGGTAGTCAGCAGCCAGGGCTTTTCCGAAACGGTAGAAACGGCGGTAAGTTCCTCTGCGCTTATCCTTTATGGCTACCTGCTTGGCATACTGGTTTTCCTGACCCTCTTTCTGATCAGGAGCATGCAGTTATGGCGGTTAATCCGGCGCAGCGAGGTAATGGATGCAAAAACCTATCGTCTGGTAGTCGTCGACGAGCCCATCAGTCCCTTTTCTTTCCTGAAATATATCTTTGTCAGCCGCAATTTCCGGGAAATGCCGGGTCACCAGCGCATGCTGATGCACGAGCTGGAGCACGTAAAACAGGGCCACACCTGGGATGTACTGATCCTCGAGGTGCTCACCATCTTCCAGTGGTTCAACCCCTTCATGTGGATCCTCCGGAGGGCCATCCGCGAGAACCATGAATATCTGGCCGACAAGGCAGTCCTCTCGGCGGGAATTCGTCCTGCCGAATATAAAGAGCTGCTGTTGAACCAGTTTATCGGCGGCCCCTACCTGGCTACCAGCCATTTCAATTATTCACTGATCCGTAACCGCATACGGATGATGACCCGGCTGGAATCGCCCCGCATAGCGTTAGCCAAGATTCTACCCGGAATCCTGATCGGGGCGGCCCTGATTGTGGTTTTCGCCTGCGAGCATAAAAATTCAGGGGTGAATTCCATCTCCGGAAAAAAGAGTACCGTTAAATCAGAGACTACAGCAACCGGAACCACAATCCCGGAGTCTGAATCCTTAACCATTGAAAGGCATCCGGACGAATTCGACGGCAAAGCCTTAACCACAGCCGGGTCCGCAACAGCTGCCGGAAACATCTCCGCCCGTTTCCGGGGGGATACCCTGAGCCTGACCGGCACCCCGGAAGACCTGCAGAAATTTGAGAAGATGCTGTCTTCCGGTAAACTCCGGACAGTCAGGGACGTCAACCGCAGCCAGATGGAAATTATACATATGGACGTTATCGTGGCAGACAAGGCCGGAAATGCCGCGCCGCAACCATCAGCGGCTTCCATGGAGACCGAAGAACAGGTCTTCTTCATTGTGGAAGAGATGCCCGAATTCCCGGGTGGCGAAGCGGCCCTGCGCAGACATATTGCCAACACGGTACGTTATCCCACTGAAGCCCAGGACAAAGGCATCCAGGGACGCGTTTACGTTCAGTTTGTCGTAACCAAAGACGGATCGGTTGCTAACGCCAAAATCGCCCGGGGCGTCGATCCGCACCTCGACCAGGAAGCGCTGCGCGTGGTCAACAGCCTGCCCAATTGGGTACCTGGCAGGCAGCGCGGACAGGCCGTTGCGGTTTCCTATACCGTGCCGATCAGTTTTGTACTCCAGTAAGGTTATAAAGAATGTTTGCTTCACAGCCATCTGGCTATCACTGAATATAAATACATTTACTCAAATAAAAGCCTCACTGTCAAAGAGTTCTGATTTTAAAGTATAAGTGTCAAAAGGACATGAATTTAAGCGATAGCGGCTCAGCAAATGCGGGATGGATGGATAGACCCACAGTGGATGCATGTCAAGAACCCCGTAGGGGTGACATATGGGTAGGAAAGAGGTATCAAACAATTGGTATCACCCCAGCCGGGGTAATCTGTTCTTCCCACACCGTTTTGGCTACCCACATGCAATCCCTCCGGGATTGAATACCAAAAGGTAACACTCTGATAATGTGCAACTAATATATAATATATTCTGATGAAGAAAATCATATTCCTGGTAATATTTCTGGTCCATGTATCCGTAGGAATAAGCATCGCCCAGGACCGGATTGACCGGCTGATCCTGAACAAACAATACCCAGAGGCATTGGCCCTTACCGAAAGGATGCTGAAGGACGAACCGGAAGCTGCACTATTTCATAAAAAAGGTATCATACTGCGTGAAACCTTTGACTACACGGGCAGCATGAGTGCCTTCAACCAGGCAGTAGTCCTCGACCAGAACAATCTGCTGTACCTGACCGACCTGGCCGACCTCATGACCACCCTGGGCAATACGGTAGACGCCATACTGGTTTACCGGAAGGCGGTATCCCAGGCTCCGGCTGAAACCGCCATCCGGGCAAAGCTCGGACAGCTGCTTATCAATCAACGGGAATTTCCGGAGGCCTACAGCCTGTTCAAAGACCTGCGACAAAGCGACACCACCAACCTGTTTTTCACGAAGAACCTCGCTATTGCAGCCGGCCGTATGGGAAAAACCCAGGAAGCCATTCCACTGTTCGAACAGGTTATTAAAAACAATCCGCGGGATCTCAGCAGTTACCTGAACTTAGCCAGCATCTACTATCAATCGGAAATGTATACCAGAGCAAACCAAACCCTGAAGACCGGCCTGATACAATTTCCACGAAATCCCCAACTGCTGCTCCGGCTCGGCCAAAACCTTTACCAGAGAAGAAATTTCGAAGAAGCCCTGCCTGTGTATGAGGAATACATCGCCGCAAATACCCCTCCATTCGAAATCCGGAAAGAGTATGGCATTGTCCTCTATTTCAACAAACAGGAAGAAAAAGCCATGGAAGTGCTTGAAAATGCGCTGATGGAAGTCCCTTCCGATCCGTTCGTCGCACTCTATATCGGTCTGTGCCTTAAGAAACTGAAAGACTATGAAATGAGCAAACAGTATCTGAACCTTGCCATTGAGTCGTCAACACCCTATTACCTCGGAGATATCTACCACCACCTCGGTCAGGTTCACGGCTTGATGCGGGAATTTGACCAATCGGTGGAGATGCTGCAGAAAGCCTATGAGCTCGACCCCGGAAAACACGAACTTCTATTCGAATTAGCCACCACCTACGAAGAATACAACGCCAATAAAACCCTGGCGCTCAATTACTACCAGATCTACCTGACCGAAGCCCGGGAAAAAGCCCTGAACGCGACCTATGCCCTTGAACGTATCCGCAGGATAAAGGAGGATATGTTTTTCGGCGAATAATATGAAAAACGGAGACTGGAGACCGGAGACCGGACGTGGCAATGAAAAACGGCGTAGGGGCGACCCTTGCGGTCGCCCTCCTTGTGGTCACCCTTCCCTGTGACTTTGCCGGGTTGATGCGGAAAGTAATCTGTGTAATCCGCGTAATCCTCGCCAGACCATATCTTTCGGGATGGCCCGCCAGACCATATCTTTCGGGATGGCCCGCCAGACCAAGTCTTTCGGGATGGCCCGCCATACGTCGGGCTGGTGTGGACAAATATTTTATCTGTGTTATCTGTGTAATCTGTGTAATCTGTGTAATCCCCGCCAGACGTCGGGCTGGCCCGCCAGACATCGGGCTGGTGTGGACAATTTTCTATGACCTTATGCGATAGCTCATTAACGCGTCGCCGTGCCTCACCAGCAGCATACCTTTGCCAATAACCGGGTGCGCCCAGTGTTCTGCGGTGCCCTTATCAACCGTGAATTTGCTGATCACCCTGAATGCCTCGGGATTGGCTTCCACAAGCGCCATCTCCCCTTCCCGCTCAGCATAGCAATAGAAGAGTCCGTCGGCCCAGATCACCGGCCCGCCGCCAAAATCACGGTTAACATACCTGGTTTCACCTGTATTCCAGTCAATGCAATACCACCGGTTTTGCAGATATCCGGGGCCATATATATAACCGTCCTTCAGGATCAGGCCGCCCATCAGGTTGATGATCTCCTTGTTCCTCCAGAGAATTTCCGCCTCTTTCCCGTCGGGTGAAAGCTGCAGCAGGACCAACCCCGAGCTGTCGCGCCGCGAAGCGCTGCAGATCAGCACCTTTCCATCATGATAAATCGGTGTATTGGCGTGGATCTTATTATCCTGAAATTGAAAAAAGCGCCAGTACATTTCCCCGGTATCGGCATCGAGCCCGATGATGGAACTGGCCGTCAGGTTGACCACCAGCCGGTTCCCGTTGTGGTTCACCAGAATAGGCGACGAGTAAGTCGCTTGTTCCCCGTAGGCCGGAGAACCCCAGATTTTCTCGCCCGTGAAACGGTTCAGGGCAACCATATTGTTGATTTTACCACCGGGCGTAAAGATCACCCGGTCGCCATCGATCAGAACAGACTCGGAATAGCCAAACTGGACCGAATCGGCCGCCAGATCACGGAAAAAATTGACCGACCAGACCTCATCTCCGGTGTTGGCATTCAGGCAGTAAACCGCTCCGGCACCACTTTCGACGTAAATCAGATCGCCGGCAACCGTCGGGGTTGAGCGTGCTCCGGGGAAATTTTCGGTAAAGTCAGGGCCATAACTCTTTTTCCAGATCAGATTTCCCTTAAGATCAAGCTTGTACAGAAATCCCCCGGATGAAATGGTATCGGGAATACCCGTCACATAAACAAATTCTCCGGCAATCACCGGACTGCCATGTCCCGCTCCAAGGCCCTCGAAAGCCCAGAGCATCTCCGGCCCGCCTTCCGGCCATTCCTTAAGGAGGCCGGTATCAGGATAAATACCGTCACGGGCCGGCCCGCGCCACTGTGAAATATCAACATCAACAGGTTGTGTGTTGGAACAGCCAAAAATCAGAAGTAATAAAACCGAAGAAATAAACCATTTTCCCATGTGCTGCATAAAATTCAGTTAATAAGATATGGGTATGCCTTCTCTGCTAAAAATTACGAACACTTTCAAAGATGCGGATGATTAACCGTTTCCAGGCACAACGAACATGGTGACTTTTCAGAAGGACACCACCAAAGATCCGGTCAGAAATGATTAACCGTTTGCCGGAACAACCAAGATGGCGACCTGGAATTTCCCTCATCTGCAAAGATCATCCGGAGAACCGGAATTTACTGCTCGTGCAACCGACATCCGGAGAATCGGAATTCGCCGCTCCCGGTAAACGGTCTGCAAAAAAATTCCTATTTTCACGAATCAAAAATCTACATAAGATGAGAAACTTTTCCACCCTGTTGTTTGCCCTGATGTTTTCCCTATTCACCACAGCGCAGGACCGCATCACCGGCCTCAACTTCGCCACCCGCAGCGAGGTGATCGCACAGCACGGGATGGCGGCCACAAGCCAGCCCCTGGCCACCCAGGTGGCTTTAGACATCCTGAAAGCCGGGGGCAATGCCATCGATGCAGCCATCGCCGCCAACGCGGTGCTCGGACTTGTCGAACCCACCGGCAACGGCATCGGGGGCGACCTGTTTGCCATCGTCTGGGACGCCAAAACCGGCAAACTCCACGGCCTCAATGCCAGCGGCAGGTCACCCTATAACCTGACCCTCGATTATTTCAAAAAGAACAACATAGAAAAAATCCCGTCCCTGGGGCCACTGCCGGTATCGGTTCCGGGGTGTGTCGACGGGTGGTTCGAACTGCATGGCAAATTCGGTAAACTACCCATGGCCGACATCCTCAAACCAGCCATTCAGTATGCCCGGCAGGGATTTCCCGTGAGTGAACTGATCGCCTACTACTGGGAGCGTAATTCCCGGTCACTCCGGAAATTCCCCGGATTTGAAGAGATCTTCATGCCCGGCGGAAAAGCTCCGGCAAAGGGAGAGATTTTTAAAAATCCATACCTCGCAGAAACCCTGGAAAAGTTAGCCACTCAGGGCAGGGATGTTTTTTACAAGGGGGAAATCGCTTCCAAAATTGTGCAGTACATGCAGGAAAACGGCGGATTTCTGAGTATGCGCGATTTTGCAGACCATACCTCGGAATGGGTCGATCCGGTCTCGGTAAATTACCGGGGCTATGAAGTTTGGGAACTGCCGCCCAACGGCCAGGGCATTGCCGCCCTGCAGATGCTCACCATTCTTGAGAACTTCGACATTGCCGCCATGGGTTTTGGTTCGGCCGAATATATGCACCTGTTCACGGAGGCCAAGAAACTGGCCTTCGAAGACCGGGCCAAATTCTATGCAGATCCAGCCTTCAATGAGATTCCGGTACAACAACTGATTTCCAGAGATTACGGAAAAAAACGGGCAGCGCTGATCAATCCCGACCGGGCCGCTAACAGTTATACGCCCGGACAGCTGGACCAGTCGAGTACCATCTACCTGACTACAGCCGACAGCGAAGGGAACATGGTATCCCTCATTCAGAGCAATTACCGGGGAATGGGATCGGGCATGACGCCCGGACGGCTGGGGTTCATCCTCCACGACCGTGGCGAAATGTTTACCCTGGAGGAAGGCCATTTCAATGTATATGAACCGCACAAAAGGCCGTTTAACACCATCATTCCCGCCTTTATGACCAAAGACGGTAAGCCGTTTCTGAGTTTCGGCGTGATGGGCGGTGCCATGCAGCCGCAGGGCCATGTGCAGATTGTGTGCAACATCGTCGATTTTGGGATGAACATTCAGGAAGCCGGGGATGCCCCGCGCATGCAGCATCTGGGGTCCAGCGAACCTACCGGGGAGAAGATGACCGACGGAGGGGTGCTCACCATCGAAACCGGCTTCTCATGGGAAGCGATCCGCGCCCTGATGCAGAAAGGACATAAAATCCAGTACGACCTGGGCGGATTCGGAGGTTATCAGGCCATTAAGTGGGATCCTGTCAACAAGGTCTATTACGGAGCCTCCGAATCGAGGAAAGACGGCCAGGCCGCCGGATATTGATACTGGTATGGCACCGGATTAAATGCCCGGTCTATCCGGATGCAGGCCAGTCAGGCCAGACAGATATCATGGTCTGATCCGGTCAGCGGTATTCCTGTTTTATAAAAATTCGGAAATTTCAGCGACCAGGGTTTTCTTGGGTTTCACCCCGACAATACGCTTTACCTCTTTTCCATTTTTGAAAAGGACCAGGGTAGGTATATTCCTTACTTTGAACTTGGCCGCAATTGCCTGCTGGTTGTCGACATTTACTTTTCCGATGCGCAGTTTGCCCTCCATTTCACCGGCAAGCTCATTCAGCACAGGGGCAATCAGTTTGCAGGGGCCACACCACGGTGCCCAGAAATCGACCAGGACCAGTCCGCCGCCTGCATATTGTTTGAAATTATTTTGCGTAAGATTTTTAACGTTCGGATGGTCGGCCGGCGGCGGCGCTTTCTGCAATTTCCGGTAAGACCATGCCACCCAGCCCACCAATAAAACGGCCAGGACACCAATAATGATAAAAGTTATTGTCATAAATTATGAATTTGGGGGGCAAAGGTGGCAAAATTTTTTATTTCTCCGCACAGTTGAACATCCAGCGGATGCCAAACTGGTCGGTGAGGCTGCCAAAATAATCGCCCCAGAACATATCCTGAAGCTCCGTTTCAACCGTGCCTCCTTCAGCCAGGGCCTTAAACAGCCGCTCAGTCTCCTTTCTGGTATCAGGCATCAGATTGATATACACATTATTCCCGGCAGTCACACGGAAACCCATCGATTCCGGGGCATCAGACCCCATCAGCGAAAACCCGCCCGTAATGGGGAGTGAACAATGCATCACCAGATCCAGGTCTTCTTCGGGCATCGGGGGCATTCCCTCAACCGGAGGCACATCACGGAACCGCATGATGCCGCCACCTTCCAGCTCAGTCCCAAACACTGAACGGTAAAAATTAAACGCTTTCTCCGTTTCACGGGGGAAATTCAGATAAATACTTACACTTGCCATGTTATGTTATTTTAGGTTGTTTGTAATCACTTTTCACACATCTCTTTTAGTATGGCCAGGGCTTTCGGCCAGGTGACCAGGAAGTAGTCCAGAAAATCAGGTGTGGTGTCCGTTTCCACCATAAAAACCGTAGAAGGCCCTTTTTCACTCAGATGATAACTCTCAAAAAATCCAGACCATGGATCCAGGTCAACGTTAGGATTCTCTCCGGTCCGGTATGCCCTCAAGTGCTCCATAATGATGGTTTTACCCGGAATATTCTCCCGGATCTTGCTGACCATACCATGCATGACGCCATTTTCGTCATGACCGACAAAAAGCATTTCAGTATCTTTTTCCCAGGTGCCGACAAAATGTGAGGTAGGATTGAAAACGGCCGTCCATTCACGGTATCCCTGATCATCAATCAATTGCTGGTAAACCTTGTCTGCCGGCGCATTAATGTCAACCTGAAATCGGATGGTGGTCTTCTTCCGGCTTCCTGCATATTCCGCAAAATTATCCAGAATTGCCTGCCAGCCAGTCTGCTGGAGTTCCGGTGAATGAAGTTCCTCTGCCTCAAAATGTTCGGTAACCAAGGTCTTGTCTCCGTCTTCTTCGAAACGAATATGAACCAATCGGCCATCATCAATAATATATTCAATGGACTTGTTTTCAACCACTTTCTGATAGCCTCCGGTAAAATCAAAAGACACCGAGCCATCGCGTGCTGCCATGGTATACCGGAAGCGGCCCCCTTCGCGGAGATCATTTTCGGCATGCGGACAGTGCCAGTCGGGCGACGCATGGTTCCATTGCTGTATGTGAATGGGGAGTGTCCAGAATTTCCAGACTTTATCAACCGGTGCAGAGACACCGGCGGTAACGGTTATCACTTTTTTTTCCTTTAAATCCATGGCTTCCGGTTTTATATTTTGGATTTGAATGCTAAATACCAATCAAAGATAGGGCGGTTTGATTAAAAATAACTCAATTTAAATACTTTTTTGTATTTTTTATATTATTTACTCAGGTTTTCAGCCACCCTGAAACGCACCATTCTCTCCACCAGGTCGAATGGCAAAGGTTTGCCCAGTGGAAATTGCACCGCCCCCTTTGAAAATTTATATCCGGAAAGCTCTTCTTTGAAATGTTCAATCCCCGAAGGTGTCGGATAAAACCCGATGTGTTTTTTGTTGACGGCAAAATAGACCAGCCAGCCATTCAGTTTGTAGGCCGGCATCTGGTAACTGATCAGTTCAGATGCAGAGGGGGCTGCTTTCTTAATCGTTTCCCGAAGTTGATGAAGGATGGTCCTGATTTCCTCCGGACAGGCATTCAGATATTCATCGACGGTTGCAGCAACTTTTTCTTTCATACTATAGATATCAGCGTATTACAATCTGTTTTGCAAATAGGTTGGTCTGAAGAATCGTGCCACTCAATTCTTTAAAAGGTTTTCCTGCAACGGTACAATTTTCGAACAAGACATTCCGGACCAGGTGATTTTCGTCATGCCCGAAGATTACCACAGGTCCTTCGTGCAACCATGCCACATTCCTGACGATCACATCGTGGATATGTCCGGCCGGTCCGGTGCCATATTTGGTGCCGTCGGTGATATGCAGTTCAAAGAGTTTGATTTCCGATTTTTCCACGCGGATATTTTCGAAGAGGATATTGCTGATGGTCGCGGGCCCGTCGCAGATTATGCTGAAACCGCTGTGCCCGTCGACGCGGCTGCCGCCCCTGGCCAGCAGGATATCGCAGTTGCGGACCACCACATTCCTGACAAATTCAGCGTTGGTTTCAAAACCGATGGTCACGCCGTCGGCATAGGCGAATCCGATCATGAGGTTGTTCTCCACCAGGATCTCCTGCACCGGGGCATTGGGATCGGGTGCCTTGATGGCCACGCAATCGTCGGTGCACCGCATGAAGCAGTGATGAATCCTGACCCGCTGAGACCCGGCTGGGTTAATGCCGTCGGAACTCGGACCGAAGCCCAATACCTTCACATACCGATATTCCACATCCCTGCAGTTAACCAGCGTGTTGGTCCACCCCCGCCCGTTGCGCACGGTGACGCCATCGAAAAGCACCTGGCTGCTGTTCTCAACCTTCACCATCTGGCTGAAACGGTAGTCGCCGTCTAAGATTCCGCGTCCGGTCACCTTAATATTGTTAGCCCCCTGAGCGCGGATGCCTCCATAGACCACCGCCCCGGCAGCCAGATAGAGGGTTTCATTATCTTTCAGTTCGATATACCCTACCTCGTGGACACCCGGTCCAAAGTACTTCACACCAGGGTCACCGGGTCCGGGTTTCTCCTTCTCCTCCGGGTCGGCAAACAAGAACAACGGCGGCTGTCCGGCCACCTCCACAACCAGCTGTCCGGGCCCCTGCCAGTTAAAGGATACTTTGTTGCCGTCAATTTCAGGAATTATCTTCCGGCTGAGTGGCCTGATCACCACCTCCTTCGCTGGTGAAG
>JAUWAB010000090.1 GCA_030602265.1 Prolixibacteraceae bacterium
CAACCCGGGAACAGGAGTAAACCGTGGATATGCTTACGACTCAAAAGGGAGGGTGCAACAAATTACCCAAACCATTGCAAGTAAAAATTTTTCAACTAATTTTACCTACGATAACTTAGGCAGGTTAAGCACCCGCACCCATCCGTCGGGGATTGTTGAAACCAACAACTATAACAGCAATGGTTACCTGGCTTCCATATCGGCGGGCGGTGCAACACGGTTTACGGTAACAGCCATGAATGAACGGCAACAGATAACGGCAGCTACTTATGGGACGGGCCTTACAGGTGATTTCGGCTACAACAGCTATGGCTACCCCACCCATGCAAAAGCGCATGTGAGCGGGACATACAGGCAGGACTACAGGTACGAATTCAACACCGTTACCGGCAACCTGAACTGGCGGAAAAACCACTTGCGTAACCTGACCGAAAGCTTTACCTATGATGACCTCGACCGGTTACTTACCGTTACAGGCCCGCAGGACCTTACCCTGAACTATGCTGCCAATGGCAACATAACCGTCAGGAGCGACCTGGGTACGACCAACCAGTTTATTTATGGCAACAATGCCCGGCCCTACCAGCTTACCAGCATCGAAGTTGATTCGGCTTTACAGATTGTGCCTGAAACGCTGCAGCAGCTTGCCTATACCTCGTTTGAACAGCCTTCGGTAATCACTGAAATCCCGTATCAGGCTACCTTTGTCTACAACACCGAAGGCCAGCGGGCCCGTATGGCAATAACCCAGAACGGGAGCACCATCCTGACCCGATGGTATGCAGGCAGCCGGTTTTTATTGGAAACTGCGGGCAGTACCAACAAAGAATATACGTGGATAGGTGGCGATGCCTACACTGCACCCTGTGTAGCTATCAAAACCAGCACCGGCTCGCATATATATTACTACCTGCTGCGCGACCACTTAGGCACCATTACCCATGTTACCAACTCCAGCGGGACGGTGCAAAACGAGTATAGCTATGACGCATGGGGAATCAGGCGCAACTTTTCAAACTGGAGCTATGCCGTAGCTGCCCAGACCGACCTGCTGCCCGCGCGAGGTTTTACTGGCCACGAATGGCTGCCCTGGTTTAACCTCTACAATATGAACGGCAGGCTGTATGACCCCGTGGTTGGCCGCTTCCTTAGCCCCGACAATTACGTGCAGATGCCCGATTTCAGCCAAAACTTTAACCGGTATTCGTATTGTTTGAATAACCCACTCAAATACACGGATCCAACAGGAGAATTTTGGCACTTGATTATAGGTGCTGCTATTGGTGGTATTGTAAACTGGGCAACACATGGAGCTGAATTTAGCTGGGAAGGTCTTGGGTATTTCGGAATTGGTGCAGCTGCCGGGGCATTAGGTGCAGGCGTAGGAGCTGGAATAAGTTCTGCTATGGCTGGAGGTTCTTTTGGGGCCGGTTTTATTGGTTCTTCAGCGGCAATGACGGCAACGACAAGTTTTGCAACTGGTGCAGCTATAGGCGGCGGAGCTGGATTTAGTGCCGGATTTACAACAGGTTTTGGTAATGGACTGATGGGAGATCAAAATTTTGGTCAAGCTTCATGGAGCGGAACTAAAGATGGGTTAATTGGAGGGGCTTCGGGAGCCTTACTTGGTGGACTTGCTGGTGGAATTGATGCTGCTGCTGATGGAAGAAATTTCTGGCATGGCGGAACAAGAACAGTAGATTTAAGTTTGCCTATACCACAAGTAAACCAAGCTGGACAATATGATTGTAATTATGCTTGCGCTGAGAGTGTTGACAGTTATTATGGTAATGGAAGAAATCAAAGTTACTTTCAAACATTAGAACCAGGAAATGGTCAAGGGCTTACAGATGTAGAAATAGGACGTATGTATGGCAAAGCTGGATATGGGGCAAGACCAATTTCAATAAATACTTCTAATCCTGTTTCGACTGCTGGTGATATTGCTAATACAATGAGTGCAAATAAGGCAGTTGTTTTAAATTATAATACCGGAATAAGTGGGGGTGTAAATTCTGCGGGACAAAGAATTGTTTTTGGTCATGCTACAGTCGTAACCAGAGTGAGAATATTTGATAATGGGCGATTTATTATTAATGTAATGAATCCCGGAGGGTCAACCACAAGGTTCACAAATGCCAATCTTTTCCACTTAATTTTCGGAGTATATTAGTATGAAAGCAACTGTTTTAAATTTAATTTTAATAGTCTGTAGCAATTTGCTGATGGCACAACAAGATAAAATATACTTTAATTATGACAAGTACGGATATAAACACGTTGCTAAAGAGCGATTTGTGAATTTATATTCAAAAGAAAAAAGTAGTAATGTCCCTGTTTTTTCAACAACTCTGTTGTCAAATAAATACAAAGTAGAAGAATTAGATTTTATTTCAATACCCATTTTGGGGTGGAATCAACAATCATATAAGTGTGGGGATAATCTTGAACCTTTAATAGCATTTAAGCAGGATTTCTTATTCCAGATGGTATTTGTTGTAACTAAAAAAGATAATCTAAAGGTTGGGGCATTTGAGATTTTTGATTCTTACAATGAAGAAAACCGAAAGAAAGACAGTATAAATAATGTTCAGTTTTCATTGCATGGAAGGCCTGTAATGTCAGATAACAAAAAAATAGAAAAGGAAATCCATACATACATTTTGGAGAATCCCAATGTTTTTGTTTTTATGATTAGAGGTTTACATGGTTATTGGGCTGTTATTGAGGGAGAGCTTGTGAAGTTGGTCTTTAAAGGTTGTAAAATTACAGGAGAGCCAAGTAGCGAATTTGTTTGTAAACAGTATGGACAAGAATTTATTAATGATACTATTACCGATAGCTTTAGGACAGGTTATAGATACTTAGGTTGTCCAGATTGTAAAGTAAATGAGTCAATAAAAATCGACATGTAACTACTCAGGTCTTAATAGTTAATTTTTTTCTTGAGGTACATTTGATTCTTATGGGCTGCTACATTGATAGCAAACTTTATGGATTCCGGAGGATTACCACCTTTTTTGATTATGGTGTCGACAACGGAACGCAAGATGGCAAATATCTCTGCCCCGGGATATGAACGAAACCCTCCTGAAACTTTCTGCTTTACTTTCACGTTCCGGATTGCCCGTTCCATCAGGTTATCCAAAAGTTTGGATAAACGGCGTTTATTTTCAAACTGAGAAACAGATGCCAGTTTATTTCATAAAAGAAAACAGATTTTCGCCGTATTACAAAATTTATAGTAATGCAGCTTAACTTACCTTAAAAAAAAGAGAGTGACCTTTTGGGACACCCTCACTATGTGAAAAGTAATTCCTGCCCGACCGGTCAGGCGATCCTGCCCTGATTGCCGACCGGGGGTTTACCGTGACATATTCAGTAAGTTCCAGTTTTGGCTAATTTTGCGAAGCCAAAACAGGAGAACGAACCGCCACCTGGGGGTACAGCGCCACCACCAACCTGCTTTCGCAGATTAAGGCCACCGGCGTGCAGCACTAAGATTACAATTACAACGGGGCTACCGGGAACTTCAATACAAGTTTACCATACCTTCCCGCAAACCTCTGCCATATTTCTAAAACAGATAGTTAAGTCCGATGTACATGCCTGACTTTCCATCCTGTTCCCTGGTTGCCCGGCCGTAATCCACAGAAATAACAAAGTTCTCGTTCATGGCAATCCGGAGACCCGCTCCGTAAGAAACGTGGAAACGCTCGGCATCGTCACTGAAAAATCGGTCGCGGTTGGCCACAGATGATGGCGTATTCACCGGAATCCTGCTGGTCACCCGGCCAAAATCGGTAAATCCGTTTAAGCCAAGATAAAAATTATTATTAATGAAATTAAACCGTACAAATTTCCAGCGCATTTCCACATTCCCGTAAAAGAATCCGTCGCCTACCACCCTGTTCCTGTATATCCCGCGGATGGATTTTGAACCACCCAGTCCTTCGCTGAGGTAACCAGTCAGTACGGAGGTCATAACCTGCGACTGGTAATAAAACGGGACATCCCCGGCAAGGGTTGTCTGATAAGCCAGACGGTACACGAATGACAGATCTTCCGGAATTATGGTGAAATACTGCCGGTGGATCAATGCAAATTTGGCAAACGAGCTTTCAGCCCCTAAAAACCCGGGAGCCCCTTCCACCACAGCCTCTGTCCAGATACCCTTCATGGGATTGGGCCTGTTGTCGCGGCTGTCATACACCAGACCGGCCTTCAGGGTCGGCACAAATCCACCATCAGCCTCCTCTTCTGAAATAATACCCCACGACTGATATTTTTCGAAAAGTCCATCCTGCGGAGGAAGCAGGTCATCGCCTTCTTTACCTTTATTGAGCTTTTCAATATCTACCGAACCAATTTTAAAATTCTGCAGGTTAAACCCTCCTATCCAGCGGGTATTCGAACCGGCAAGCCTGCCCTGAACATCCAGCTTCATCCTGAAAAGGCTTCTGTCGTATTTATAAAATGTTCTGGACAGGTAATCCGGACTGTCCATATCAAACCAGCCTGAATTCACCACAGCATCATAACCGTTGAAACCATAAAAGTCATATGCCTGGTCGGTAAGCAGACTGATGTCAAATGATGTTTGCAGACCGCTGATCAGCTGGTCGGAGTCATAATAAAACCGGTTGATCCCGCTACCCTTCGTAAAACGCGATACTTCAAAATAGAGGGAGTGGTTGTAACCGGGATACCGTGTGCCATCACCATAATTGTAGAGGTTCACCAATGCACCGTACTGAAATCCCAGGTCGGTATCAAAGGTAATGGTGGGCAACGCACCAAAATTCCATCCTGTTTTGGTTACTGTCTTATCCTGGCCACTTACCGATATCACGAAAAGCAGGACAATCAAAATAAATGCAGATCTCTTCATCTTTGAAAATTTAAAGTTTGATCACTACGCTTTACAATAAGGTTTATGAATGTAAAATTAAACGACTTTCCGGAATTTCACTGTCTTCGATTTTTTTTTCTTTCGGGTTGTACCATTATTACAAAATTTGTTTAGTTTTGAAACGGATTTACAATGGAATGCCAAATTGGACGCTGGCAAAATCCACAAGATAATTAATTTGATTCAGAAGGTGTTTTGAAGAAAAATACCATTTGTTGAACCCGCAAAGGCATGCTTGAAGTATGTTTTTTGCAGTTCTTATATATTTTAATATATCAGTAAATAGTTCTGAAATTTTATTTTTTTTTCATAGTCCCTATTTAAGTCTAAGAAGAATCAGAATCGGAGCATATTCATTCTGATCAAAAAACCAGCTCTCCGCGACGGACACGCTGGTTTTTTGTTTTTACGGCCCCGGATTCAGCTTCAAAACCTGTTCAGCGAATTCGAACGTGGCATTTTTAACCTCATCAACGGATTTTGAGAACAGCTCTCCGGCAATCACATGGTCACCGGCCTCCGGAAATGCCACCTTCACCTTCAGCTGACTGTCGGTTCCCAACTGGTCGAACATCCTGAGCGCTGCATCCACCCGGACAACCGGATCCTGGTTTGCTTCATCCTTATAATAATATCCCAGGAAAACCGGACATACCACATTCCGGAAAACCTCCTCCCTCATGGTCTTTTCTACCAGCTGCTGAAGATATACCACAGCTTCGATCCGGTATTTGCAATACCAGTACTGGCATTGCCTGGAGTCAAAGTCCTCGTTGGTGACCCGGTAGCTGCTCTTGTAGACCATCCGGGCAATATGCAATCCCCACGGTTTGGAAAGCAGAAAGGCCGCAGGGTTGTTGATCCGCACATTAGGGGAATACAAAATCAGGCCGTCGACATACTCCGGATATTGCGCGGCAAGTTTAAGCGCGAGGGTTCCCCCGGTGGAGGTACTCATGATGATCACTTTTCTGCCGATTTTCCTGGCTATCATCAGTGCCTCCTGCGCCGACTCCCACAAAGCATCCGGGGTCATGTCGACCAGGGCATCCTCCGTTTCGAGCCCATGGGCGGCTAACAGGGGGAAGTAGGCATTACACCGGTATTTCCGGGCAAATCCGGTATTCACGGGATATCCTTCGTACCAGGAGGCCGAAAAACCATGCAGGTAAAGCAAAGCCCAGTCGGTCCGCTCTTTCAGGGAATCGTCTGCCCAGTAGAAACGGGGTTCGTTGTCGGGCCTGATCCGGAAAGAACGCTCCTTTCCTGCAACAAACGCCTCTAAAGCGGAGGCTTCCGGGGGCACTGAGGGAAGGTCGCTGTCCAGCCTGGGACGGGGTGGTTCCGGACCGACCAGATAAATGATCAAAAACACAAGGACGACTAACATTAATGCACGTAATATCTTCTTCATAAAGCCTGGATTTAAACCACTAAAAATAATCAATAAACGGTTTATGTATGAGGTCTGGCATCCATATATTTTAAAATATATGCCGGATTTCGTTACATTTGTGGAACATTGAATTTTTGATTTCAAAATAATGAGATACCCTATACTGATATTTTCCATGTTGCTGCTGACACGGCTTACTGTGGCACAGGGACTTACTGAAACGGCCCTGCCCCTGCCCGACAGCATAAGGATATCTCAGCCGGTAAGCGAAGGGAAATTTACCGGCAGTAATATCCTTTACAGCGAAATTGCCGCCGGAATTTTCGCTGAACCTCTGAAGCTGGCGGTTCCCGCCTTCGACATTAACCAGTACCTGAACAACAACTGGAGGATCGATTATGAATCCTTCTCCATGTCTGGCCTCTCACCGCGCATCGGCCTGAACCAGCCTTTTATCATGCATCCCTTCATGCACCAGGCAGCCATTTTCAACCAGGCAACCTACCGGCTGAGCGATAAGCTGTCGCTGGGAGGCAACAGCTTCGGAATAAACTCTGTGCTGTCGGCTCCTCTCCCAAACCCTTCGGCTAACCAGTGGGATACCAGGGGGGCTTCCATGTTTATGCAATACAAGGTTAATAAAAACTTCAGGATTGAAACCCGGATATCGGTAACCAACCATCAGTTTCACCCTTAATACCTCCCGGATGCTGACCATCTACAAAGCTTCAGCCGGTTCAGGAAAAACATTCCGCCTTGTGGTAGAGTACCTCAAGCTCCTGCTGAAAAATGAATTCAATTACAGGCATATCCTGGCAGTTACCTTTACCAATAAGGCAACCGCCGAAATGAAGGAAAGGGTCATCGATCAGCTCAACCTGATGGCATCGGGCGCAAAATCAGGTTATCTCGACATCCTTGTCCGTGAAACCGGGAGCGATGAAGCCGGTATCAGGGAAAAAGCCGCACGTATCCTTCAGAATATTCTTTTTGATTATAACCGGTTTTCAATCAGTACCATCGACAAGTTCACCCAAAAAATGATCAAGTCGTTTAACCGGGAGGCCGGTATTACACCCGATTTCGAACTCGAACTCGACAATGAACTGGTTGTCAGCGAATCGGTTGACAGGCTTATATCAACCATCGGTTCAAATATTCCGCTGCAAAACTGGCTGGAGGATTTTATCGATGAAAAGATCAGGGACAACCGGAATTTTTCGATTGAAAAAGACCTTAAAAACCTTGGTGCAGAATTGTTCCGTGAGAACCTTCAGGGTAAAATCAAAGATCTTCAGGCGTTTTTTGAAGACCCTGACAGGAAAAAGCAGTACCTCGGCACGCTGAACAAAATCATATTCAGTTTTGAATCCGGAATTTTCTCCATGGCCGGGAAAATCGTCGGCCTTTACCGTAACCAGGGTTATTCCGTGGATGATTTTTCGAATAAAACCAGGGGTATCGCCGGATGGCTTGAAAAAATTTCCCGACGGGTGATGCCGGCAGAAATTTCCAAAACAGCGTATGCAGCGGCTGAATCAGAAGACAAATGGGTTATCCGGGCACATCCCCGGAGGGCAGAACTGTCGGCTCTCGTCAGCAGCGACCTGATGCCTGAACTCAACAGACTTATCGCATTTTTCAATGAAAAGAGCCAGTCATACCATACTGCCCGGGCTATAAAGGCCGAGTGGTACACCCTTGCCGTCCTGCTCGACCTGAACCGCGAAATCAGCGCACTGGGACGCGAAAAGGGAATCCTCCCCATTGCCGGTTCAAACCTGCTCCTGAAAGCGATAATCGACGGAAACGATACTCCTTTCATCTATGAACGTACCGGTAACATTTATCAGCACTTCATGCTGGATGAATTTCAGGATACTTCTGTCATGCAATGGGAAAATTTCAGGCCGCTGATCGCCAATGCCCTGGGAAGCGGCTCTGATAACCTGGCTGTGGGAGATGTCAAACAAAGCATCTACAGATGGAGAAACAGCGACTGGAGTATTCTGGCCAACAGGGTATTCAGCGATTTTCCGGGGTTTGAGCTGAAGGAGGTTGCACTGGGTATGAATTACAGAAGCAAGGAACGGATTATCTCCTTCAATAACCTGTTTTTCAAAACTTTTGTCAACCAGGTAGCATCATCTGAAAAACTTTCGCCGGTTATCGGACACTACAGGCCGGTGCTGGATTCGATATATGGCGACCTGGAGCAAAAACCATCCGGGGCAGGTTCCGGAGAAGGATATGTAAAAATAAGTTTCTTTGAAGATGATGACGAAGGATTCAGGGCAAAATCCCTCAGTTCGCTCGTTGAACAGGTAAAAATCCTTCAGGATAAGGGAATGGAGGCCGGTGATATGGCCATTATTGTAAGGACGAACGCCCAGGGTGAAGAGATTGTAAATTTCTTCCTGGAGCAGTCCGGGCTACCTGAAAATCAAGGATATAATCTAAGTGTCCTGTCGAATGAATCCCTGTTTCTCCGTAACTCCCCGGCTGTCGGTTTTGTAATGAACATGATCCGCCATCTGGTGAACCGTGACGAAAAACTCACCAAAGCCACCCTCCTGCACCTGAGTGAAGGTCTTAACGGCCAGCATAATTACCTTAACAAATGGTATGAACATTCCGATGTTGATTCTCTTTTTGAAGAGAGGCTTTCACCGGGGATCAGGGAGATTGAGCAGAAAATGCTGACCAGCAGCATCGATGAGATCATCATCAGGATTTGCCATCAATTCGGATTGTTCGAAAACGCTGAGGCCATCCCCTTCCTTCAGGCCCTGATCGATAAAACCGGCAGCATCAAAAGGAAAATGACGAACGACCTGACCAATTTTCTGGTATGGTGGGAGGAGAACGGCCAAAAGGAATCGGTGCAGATAAACGAAAAGACCAATGCGGTCAGGCTACTCACCATTCACAAATCCAAGGGACTGGAATTCAGGGCAGTCCTGGTTCCGTTCCCCGACTGGAGAATGTCAGACGGAAAAAATAACATCCTGTGGTGTGTACCCGACAAAGCCCCGTTCGACATGGCCCCGCTGGTACCGGTAGCCTTCAGGGAAAACCTGACCGGGACCATTTTCGCTGCGGAATATTATCATGAATATTTCAACCAGCTGGTCGATAATATAAACCTCTGCTATGTGGCCTTTACGAGGGCCAGGGAGGTGTTGGTCATTCATGCACCGCAAACAGCTTCGGCCAACACAGTCGGATACCACCTGGTCGAGACCGTCAGGCAAATGACCGGAGATAAGCTTTATGACCCTGCGTGGAATGAAGGGGAACAGTTCCTTGAATCGGGTAAGCTGCCGGAAGATAAGCGTCAGCAGGTTCAGGAAGAAATCGACAGGAAACCGGTCTGGCATTTCAATCCCTTTGAAGACCGGTTGCGGCTCAGGTCTGAAAATAATGAACCACTGCCGGATGTCACCCGGGAAAATACGCCAAAAACCAGTGGAAAGCTTATTCATGACTTGTTGGCAGAGATCAAAGTCGGCGAAGATGCCAGACCAGCACTGGAAAGGTTCCGCCTGCGGGGAATTGCCTCTCCGGATACTTACCGGGAGATATATGACACCATCCTGAAAATGACTGGAAACAGCCAGGCAAAACACTGGTTCGATGGCACTTACAGGGTATACAACGAAACCAACCTGATTGCCGGAGGGAAGTTATACCGTCCCGACCGCATGATGTTGGCAAATGATGAAGCCGTGATTGTCGACTTCAAAAGCGGCACCGTCCGCGATGAGGCTTACAAGGCCCAGGTAACCCGCTACTGTGAGATCCTGAATGAGACCGGAATGGACAGGGTATCGGGATACCTTTGGTATATCCAGACAAATGAAATCGACCGTGTGGTCTGATCCGTCCATTTTCTTATTTTTGCAGAAAAATTCATTTTTTATGATCCAGAGAATCCAAACCGTTTACCTCCTGCTGGCCGCCATACTGCTGGGCTCGCTTTATCAGCTTACGCTTGCCGACATATCTGTCGGATCCGAGTTGTTCACCTTTAACGTAAAAGGAATTTTCCGGGAAGGGGAAAGAGTTTTCAACGGATTGCCATTGATTATATTTCTGACACTGATTATGCTCCTACATATCTTTGTGATTTTCAATTACAAACAAAGGATTAAACAGATGCGTGTGCTGGGGTTCACCATAATCCTCCTGCTCGGTTTAACCGGTTTGTTCTTCTATTTCGCCTATTCAGGATTCAAAGGTGCAACGGCCAGTTTCCGTCTTCCGGTTGCCTTTCCTTTGGTGGCGGCCATTTTGGACTACCTGGCCATCAGGGGTATAGGAAAGGATGAAGCGCTGATCAGGAGTATCGACAGACTCAGGCCCTGATGCAGGCAATTCTTTTCTCTGCCGGCTACGGAACGCGGCTTAAACCACTGACCGACCATAAGCCCAAAGCGCTGGTCGAAGTTGCCGGGAAACCGGTACTGCAGCATAACATTGAAAAGCTGGTGCGGGCAGGCTGCCAAAGAATCGTTGTGAATGTACACCACTTTCCCGGTCAGATCAGGGATTTTCTGAAAAGCCGGCACCATTTCGGTATTGAAATGCTGATCTCCGATGAAACAGACGAAATTTTAGACACCGGTGGAGGTTTGTTAAAGGCAGCATCCTTGTTCAAGCCGGATGAAACCATTATTGCCCACAATGTGGATGTGCTGTCAGACCTGGACTTAAACCTTGTACTCGAAAGACATACCCTCCGGAATGACCTGGCCACCCTGGTCGTAAGAGACCGGGTAACCCAGCGCTATCTGCTGTTCGACGAAAAAATGAAGTTACAGGGATGGATGAACCAATCTACCGGAGAGAAGATCATACCGCCGGGCGAAAGTGGTTCAGCATTCACCCCATTGGCATTCAGCGGCATCCAGGTTATCAGCCCGGAATTATTGTCGCTCATCCCGCAGCGAGGCAGGTTCTCCATTATCGAAACCTATTTGTCGCTGGTGCAGGCCGGACGGATATATGGTTTTCAGGACCGGTCTGAAGTATGGATTGATATTGGCAAGCCTGAGCAACTTATGGAAGCAGAACGGTTATTTGCCGCAAAGCGGGATTAATTTTCAGGCCCCGGTACTAAAACATATGGTGATATAAGTTGCCTGCATGGTCTCCAGGTCCAGGCCCAAAACTTGTTCATGGTTACCTTCACAACAGTCTCATCCGTGCCGATGGTACCGGCTTTTGCTATCTTTTCATTAATTCCTTCATAAACGTGAAGCACCATGTTGGCCGCTTTGTTCAGCAGGTTATATACGGTGCCCTCACTCATGGATATGTTTGTTATGCTTTTGATCAACTCAGATATGCGATTGCATGGTACATATTGCCGTGAACTTAAACAGGCTGTCAGGGCAATAAGGTTGTTTCCGTATTGAACGGGTGCCGTTACCCCGGCCGGATAATCTGCAGTTGCAATATGGCTGCATGTGCAAGCATACTGAAAAACACGGTGTTCCAGAACAGTAGCTTTTATCACAGGTATATCAATAACTTGTCGTTTTCCAATAAATTTATGTGATTCCTCAGCGTGGTTCTGGCCGCATCGCGGACATATACCATCGGGACGGTGTTCGATTACTCTGTCCGGTTCCGGCGACATTAACAGTGTCTCTCCTTTATGCCCAGGCTGACCGCCCGTTTTTTTATTGCTTTTTTCACGAAGACTTTGATTCTTAAACGGAAAATAATCCAAAGAGGGTGGCAGAGAACTGTTACCACTGTTTTTGGGAGTTTTGAGCCTTCTGACTTCTGCCTGGAGCATCTGCACCTGGGCGGTCAGGGCATCCACCTTGATT
>JAUWAB010000103.1 GCA_030602265.1 Prolixibacteraceae bacterium
AGTCCACGGATTACGCATTTTCATCCTGGCCTGGCCACTGGTGGGAATACAGGTGGTAGCCGGTCATTTCTTCCAGTCGGTCGGAAAAGCTAAAATCGCCATGTTCCTGACACTTCTCAGGCAGGTTTTGGTGCTGCTCCCCCTTTTATATATATTGCCAGGACAATATGGCCTTACCGGTATCTGGGTCTCATTCCCTGTTGCCGACTCCTTTTCGGCAGTGGTGGTTACCATTTTTCTGGTCAGGGAGTGGAGGAAACTGGAAAAAATACAACAAACATTCTAATTATTTATACGATATTTCGAAAATCGGAAACATTCCGGATTTAATAAAGATTTATAATTTCATGCATTATATACATACTAATTAAAACCTTATCCATAAATGAGATATAAAGATGACAGTCAGTTAGTTGACCAGCTTCATCTGAATAATACACAAGCCTTTGACGTACTTTTCAGACGGTATAATGGTAAAGTATACCGTTTTGCCCTTAAATTCAATCTATCCCAGGCTGATGCTGAGGAAATTGTACAGGAAGCTTTTTGCGGTATCTGGGAAAACAGGGCAAATATCGATTCTGGTAAAAAATTTGAATCCTATCTTTTTGGAATTGCACGTAATCAGATCCATTCATTCCTGAGAAAGAAAATGCTGTTCATAAAGTATCTCGATTATTTTGAGAATGATACTCTACAGCAGGCAACAGACCCATACGATGATCTGCAATATGTTGAACTAAAACAATTTTTAAGCAGATACATCAGGATGCTTCCACCCAGACGACGTGAAATATTCGAACTGAGCCGGTTCGATAGGCTTACCTACCAACAAATAGCTAAAAAATTAAATATCTCAGAAAATACCGTTGATACACAGATAAGACATGCACTTAATTTTCTAAAAAATAATCTTAAGATAAATTCTTAAAAAAAAAATCACCCGTGTTTCACGGAAGTACAGCAGTTAAACGAATACATTGTATATAAGAAATGAATAATATCAAAAACATAGAACATTTTATCATTAAACTGAATTCAGGGGAACTGAAGAAGTCAGATATTGATCAATTTGAACCGGCGTTCAGGACTGAGATTCCGGATGAGGGTCTGGATAACATCTACAGGGAAACCTGGATGGGAACAGCTGATGCAAAAGAAATGCCCGGTTCTGATGCTGTTCTTGACAGGATTCACCATAGACTAAAACTAAAAAAGGACTTTTCAGCGCGCCGGTTTATAATCCCAGAATGGTATAAATATGTAGCTATCTTGCTGATTGCCTTTACCGGAGGATGGTTGGGGAGCAGGTTTACCCATCAGGTACCCGATTCTTTTGTGGAATCTGAACCGTTTATGAATGAAATATCTGTGGAATACGGCTCAAAATCACGAATAACACTTCCTGACGGGACAAAGGTCAAACTTAATTCAGGAAGCAGATTGATCTACCCAGCACGTTTCGAAACCAATATGCGCAAGGTCCATCTGGAAGGAGAAGGATTCTTTGATGTCTCCAGGGACGAAAACCGTCCATTTTTCGTAAACACCCAGTTAATATCCATTAAGGTTCTGGGAACATCGTTCAATGTAAAATCCTACGCTGAGGAGAGCCTGATTGAAACAACTCTGGTAGAGGGCTCCATTGAAATATACAATGAACTGGCCAATGAATCACCATATATCAGCAAAGCTCCAATTGCCACTCTGAAACCTTCCGACAAAGCTACTTTTATAAAAGACATCAATACCATTTCCGTAAACCAGGAGAATGTTGAGTCTGGCAATCGGCCAACAACTTCTACCAATACCAAAGCCGGGATCATGATTGAAAATGCAATCGAAACTACCCTGTTTACCGCATGGAAAGACAATGTTCTGCGCTTCAAGGGAGAACGGTTTGAAGATATTGCGATCAAGCTTGAACGCTGGTATGATGTCAAGATTGATCTTCAGAACAATTCACTGAAGGAAGAGCATTTCACAGGGCAATTTGATACCGAGACCATTGAGCAGGCACTTGAAGCGCTGAAATTGACAGCAAAATTCAGATATACCATAAACAAAAACGAAATAAAAATATATTGATTTTAACTTAACCTAAAAAATATTTAGCCTATGGAACAGTGAAAATCCTATCAAAAAAGAACGGGACATGAGGCCTAATTCACATCCCGTCCATTAGCAATTCAACTTTTTTATTCATTAAATCATTGTAAAATTATGAAAAAACCACGATTAATTGAATCGGGCAGGGATTTTTTTTGCCTGAATAAAACATTAAAAATTATGAAACTTACCGCATTGTTGTTCGTACTGGGTCTTGTGCAGGTTTCAGCTAGCGTTTACTCCCAGAATCAGCGCATGTCATTGAATCTGCAAAATGTCACTATTAAGCAGGTTCTGACAGAAATCGAAGAAAAAACTGAACTTAAGTTCCTTTATCGAGACAAGACAGTAGAAGATAAGATAGTTTCGGTTGAAGCAACTGACATTCCGGTATACCAAATACTTGAAGAGGTATTGACCAATTCGGGAAATACCTATCGGTTAATGGAAAACAACCTGATTATCGTTGGTTCCAGCGAGCTAATGCAACCAGACCGACGGGTAACCGGTAAGGTAACCAATAAAACCGGAGATCCGCTTCCGGGGGTTACTATAGTTGTAAAAGGCACGACATCAGGGGTTATAACCGACATGAACGGCAATTACTCATTAGGTAACCTCCCCCAGAATGCTGTGCTCATATATTCTTTTGTTGGGATGGCACCACAGGAGGTTGCTGTAGGCAGCCAAAGTACCATAAACATTGTTTTAATAGATGCAACTATTGGCATAGAGGAAGTTGTAGCTATCGGCTACGGTACCCAGAAAAGGGTCAACCTTACCGGGGCAGTCGGAGCGGTTACTGGAGAAGTACTAGAGAACCGTCCGATATCAAACCTGGGACAGGGTTTACAGGGAACAATACCTAACCTTCAGATATCACAGAATAATTATGCTCCTGGACAGGGTTCATCCTTTAACATCCGTGGAACGACTTCTATCAATGGCGGAAGTCCATTAATCCTTGTTGACGGGGTAGTCCAGGATCCCAACCTTCTGAACCCGGAAGATGTTGAAAGTGTATCAGTACTTAAAGATGCTGCATCCGCCGCAATTTACGGAGCAAGGGCAGCCTATGGTGTTGTTCTGATCACAACAAAAAAGGGAAGCAGGGACCAGCAGCCGAAATTGAATGTTTCCAGTTCATTTACAACTACCTCAGCAACCAATATTCCAAAGTATGCCGACAGCTGGGAATATATTACCTACATGAACACTGCAAGTATAAATGCAGGAGGTAGCAATTACTTTGACCAAAGGCTAATGGATTATGCCCTGAAGTATTATCAGGACCCAAAAAACAACCTGCCGGTATATTACGATCCTGCCATTGATACAGATGGTAAATACAAATATGCAGGCAACACCGACTGGGCAAGAGAATTATATAAAAGTGGTACTTTAAAGCAGGTGAATTCAAGCCTTTCAGGTGGTTCAGAGAAAACTCAGTACTATGTTTCCTATGGTTACATGGACCAGGAAGGTTTTTTAAGATCGTACGAAGATTATTACCGCAGACACAATATTTCCATGAATATTAATTCAGATGTACTCGACTGGCTTACCATTTCGGCCAGGTCAAAATACACATACTCGGAAGAGGATCATCCTTCAGGGGGAAGTAATGGTTGGTCAGGCATATCTGAATATTCAGGACAGCTTAAGAATGATCTCCGGCCTCTCATGCCCGTAAGACATCCCGATGGCAACTGGGCAGGACAGGGTTCATTTACCAATCCGTTTGCGGTAGGTGCCGAAGGCGGATATGATGTTAGAAAGGTAAATGACTTCTGGCTTACTGGCGCTGTGACGATCAAGCCTGTTAAGAACCTCAACATTAATGCAGACTATACATTCAATCCCTATTCCTGGAATAAGGAAAGAACCTCCAGGTTGTTTGAGGAATTCTGGGCAGAACCAGGTAAATCCAATATTTACCCATGGGTAAATCCAAACTCGGTAGCACTCGAAAACAGCAACGACTATTACAAAGCCATTAATACCTACATGGATTACACGAGAAGTTTTGCGGCAAACAATTTTAAATTACTGATTGGTTATAACCAGGAGACCAAAACCAATAAATGGTTTTATGCAAAAAGGGAGAATCTGATCGACAATGACCTGCCGGCAATTAACAGAGCTACAGGGGAGGATTACGTCGACGGTAGTGCTACAAGCTGGGCTGTACAGGGGGTATTCTTCAGGTTTAACTATGACTATGACGGAAAATACCTTCTCGAAATGAACGGAAGATATGATGGTTCATCGAAATTTCCGAAAGGAAACCGTTTTGCATTTTTCCCGTCTGTCTCTGCAGGATGGAGATTCAGCCAGGAGAATTTCTGGTCAGAAATCAGACCTATCGTCAATGATGCCAAGCTGAGGGTATCGTATGGATCTCTGGGTAACCAGAATGTTGCAGGCAATTTCCCCTATATTTCCAATTATAATATCAACACAGCTGTTGGATATGTCCTGGGGAACACACTCCCTGTTGGCGTAACCTCCGGATCCCTGGTTAGTCCAAAATTCACATGGGAAAGAGTTGATCAGTGGAACATTGGTGCAGATTTCGGATTCTGGTCAAACAAACTTACAGCAACAATCGATGTATTTCAGAGAAATACAATTGGCATGCTTACTTCAGGAGAACCAAAACCTGCAGTGCTTGGGACAAGTGTACCGCGTGAAAATGCAGCCGATATGAAAACCTACGGTTGGGAAAGTACCCTTATCTGGAAAGAAAAAATCAATGAATTTGCTTATAACATTTCATTCAATATAGCTGATTCCCAGGCTGAGATTACCAAATTTAATAACCCTACCGGAAATCTTGGCAATTACTACGTCGGGAGAAAAATCGGAGAAATCTGGGGATACGAAGCCAGAGGATTATTCCAGTCGGAAGAGGAAATTGCCAACCACGTTAGTCAATCAAAAATATATGGTGGCAAATGGAATCCAGGTGATGTCAAATATGTCAACCTAAATGATGATAATGAAATCTCCCCTGGTAAAAACACACTGGATGATCCGGGTGACCGTAGAATTATTGGAAACAGTAATCCGCGCTACCAGTATGGTTTGATGACAGGGGGTTCATGGAAAGGACTGGATCTCGACCTGTTCTTCCAGGGAGTTGGCAAACGCGATCTATGGACAGGTGACAACCGTTTCTTCGGAATCGGCAGTGAATGGGATGTACCCATGAAGGCTACACTCGATTTCTGGACCCAGGATACTCCAAATGCAAGGCTACCAAGGCCATATATTAACGGAGGTCACGGAAACAGACAGACTTCAACACTTTTCCTCCAAAATGGGGCATATTTAAGGTTGAAACAGATTACTGTCGGTTACACCATACCTGAAATCCATTCAAGAAGAGCAGCAATCAGCAGGGCAAGGATCTATTTCACAGGACAGAATATCTTTACGTTGACTAAACTGAACGAACTTTATGATCCTGAAAATACCAACCTGATGGGGTACCCTGTACCTAAGTCATATTCTATTGGATTGAATCTTACATTTTAACTACAAAAAAAATATTCGATTATGAAATTAAAATATCTTGCAATAATCACCGGAATCTTTGTATGGCTGTCATCCTGTGAAGTAACGAATACTGTTCCTGAAGATGCCATTACAGATCTTAATTATTGGACCAAAGTGGATGACCTTAAATTGTTTGCAAACAGTTTCTATACTACTTTGTCTGGTCCAAGCCAGTGGCTCGACAATACAAGTGACAATGCTGTGACAAATTCCCCCAACAACAGGCTTTTTAACACGATGGTAGTTCCGGGCAGTGGCGGTGGATGGTCATCGGGGGACTGGACTAACATCCGAAACCTGAATTATTTTCTAAACCGTTATCAGACGGTTACAGGCAGTGAGGCCGACATTAAACATTATGTTGGTGAAATCAGGTTTTTCAGGGCACATGAATATTTCAACAAAGTAAGACGCTTTGGAGATGTGCCATGGTACGACAAAGACCTGACCACCGCCGACACCGAGTATCTGCAGAAATCCCGTGATCCCAGAAAACTGGTTATGGATAAAATGATTGAAGATCTTGAGTTTGCAGTAGCCAATCTTAAGTTACCACAGAATGTAGAAAAAGGCAGATTACATAAGTTTGCCGCCCTTCAGTTATTGGCCAGAATTACTCTGTATGAAGGTACATGGATGAAATACAGGAATGTAAGCGGATGGGAAGCCTATCTTCAAAAGGCAGTTGCAGCTTCTGAACAGATAATGAATGAAGGAAATTACAACATAGTTAAAGGAAATGCTCCTTTTAAGTTCGAAGGATTTCCGCTGTATTACCGGCAGCAGTTTATTCAGGAAGACCTGACTGCGAATAGCGAATGCGTATTACCAAGGATATATATAAAAGACCTATATATGCATGGCCTTTCAAGATCAGTAAATGAAACTGGTTGGGGAATCAGCAAAGATTTTATTGAAGACTTCCTATGTACGGATGGAAAACCAATCGCAATAAGCCCACTTTACTTAGGGGATGATTCCTTGCAAATGGAAATGACCAACAGAGATCCGAGGTTAAGAAATATCGTGGACAATAAATATCTGCCATATTTTCTGGACGGTTCAAAACCAATCTCCTATCCGGTATCACCAGTGGCTGTGAACACCTGTCCAACTGGTTATATGGCATCAAAGTTCAGAGATCCGGTACCTGCACAGAATGAGGCCAACCAAACGACTTATGACTGGTATGTGTTCCGCTATGCAGAAGTACTGCTGACATTTGCCGAAGCGAAAGCAGAACTGGGTACCCTGAACCAGACTGACCTGGATAAATCGATCAATTTGCTTAGGGAACGTCTGGATGAACCAGGGAAATTTGAAATGGGCCGACTAAGCCTTAATCCTGCTGCTGATCCGCTGGCATATGTAAATGGAGCCCCAAGATTTGGATACGAAGTATCGCCCATAATTTATGAAATAAGGAGAGAAAGAAGAATTGAATTGGCATTCGAAGGATTCAGATGGGATGACATTGTACGTTGGAACGCAGGTAAACTTATTGAGAATCCAAAAACCATGTTAGGTATGGTGGTTAACAACGATGTCAGGAATCGCTATAAGTTCTATCATGGAGGCAGTGATCTCTTTGCTGGCAGACAACTCTATGAAATTACAGATTGGGATGGAAAACAGAAGACATTGCTGAAAGTCTATGCAAATTCATCCAGGACCTGGAATGACAAATTGTATCTGGATCCATTGCCAACAGACCAATTTGTTCTTAATCCAAATCTTGTTCAAAATCCCGGCTGGAATTAGCGGAAAAATAATTTCTATCTTTCGCATGGGGATGGTCTTAGTTTTTTGAGGTAGTCCATCCCCTTTTTTAATCTTGTAAATTTCAATATTATGAACAAATTCCAGACAATACTGATCATTGCTACCCTCTTCATGTTATCCTGCAACCAGGCTCCCCCACCGGCCCCTCACGGGCCTCTGCCCTCAGAAAGGCAACTGGCTTGGCATGACCTTGAATTCTACGCTTTTATCCATTTCAACATGAATACCTTCACCAATATGGAATGGGGTATGGGCGATGAAAAACCCGAATGGTTCAATCCCACGGAACTGGACACCCGCCAGTGGGCACGTGTGGCCAAAGAGGCCGGCATGAAAGGCATCATCATCACGGCGAAACACCACGATGGGTTCTGTCTCTGGCCTTCGGCTTATACCGAGCATTCAGTAAAAAATTCTCCCTGGCGCAATGGCAATGGGGATTTGCTGCGTGAACTTTCTGATGCCTGCAAAGAATACGGGCTTAAATTCGGAGTGTATCTTTCGCCCTGGGACCGAAACCATGCCGACTACGGGAAGCCCGAATATCTGGATTACTTCCGGAACCAGCTCCGCGAACTGCTTACCAACTATGGCGAAGTGTTCGAAGTGTGGTTCGACGGAGCTAACGGCGGTACCGGCTATTACGGAGGGGCCAATGAAAACCGCAAAATTGACAACCGCACTTATTATCAATGGGATACCGTTTTTAAAATAGTCCGTGAACTACAGCCAATGGCCTGCATTTTTTCAGATGGCGGTCCGGATGTACGTTGGGTCGGCAACGAGGAAGGATGGGCCAGGCCTACCAACTGGAGCCTCCTGAAACGGGATGATTTCGCTCCCGGGATCGCAGAAAACCTGGAACATCTGAGGGCCGGACAGGAAGACGGCACGCACTGGTTACCGGCTGAAGTAGATGTTTCAATTCGTCCGGGATGGTATTATCATCCTTATGAAGACCATAAGGTAAAAACCCTGCCACAACTTTTGGATATATACTACCATTCGGTAGGCAGAAATTCGTCCCTCTTACTCAACTTTCCGGTCGACACTCGTGGTCTGATCCATGAAAACGACGTGGATGCCATCATGAAACTGGCTGAGGCACTCAAGGCCGATTTTGCCAAAGACCTGGCTGCCGGTCAGAAGATCAGTGCCACCAATGTCCGGGAAAATTCCAGGAAATTCAGGGAAGCCAATGTAATCGACGGAAAGCCTGATACCTATTGGGCTACCGATGACGGTACCGTTGAGGCCTCCCTCACCGTTGAATTCAGTCAGCCTACCACTTTTAACCGGTTTCTGGCTCAGGAGTACATCCCGTTAGGGCAGCGAGTCAGGAAATTCAGGATTGAGGCTATGGTAGACGGCGCCTGGCAAACCCTGGCAGAGGAGACCACCATCGGCTACAAGCGGATTCTCCGCCTGCCTACGGTTACCGCCTCGAAGCTCAGGTTTTCCATTGATGATGCAAAAGCCTGCCCCGTTATATCCAACATTCAGGTTTTCAATGCCCCGAAGGTGCTGGAGGCCCCCATCGTCAGGCGAAATCAGGCTGGTGAAGTCACCTTGCTGACCGGAGAGGAAGGCGTAGAGGTATATTATACCACCGATGGGACGACTCCCGGCACCAGCTCGGCGCGTTATACTGCCCCGTTCATCCTGGACAGCAAGGGTGTCGTGTCGGCCATAGCAGTGGATCCTCATTCCGGACAGTCCGGCCCGGTTACCCGGCAAACGTTCGATATCCCATCTACCAACTGGGTACTACTGGGTGAACCCGGACAAAATCAACGGGCAGAAGCGCCCTTCGACGGCAACCCGGCTACTGCCCTGACCATAACAGCAAAACTTCCGTATGATGTCATTATCGATCTTGGGGAAAATTACAGCATTAAAGGATTCAATTATCTTCCCAACCAGGGTCGTGCGGTAAATGGCATAATCGACCGCTATGAATTCCGTATCAGTGATAATTTGCGCACATGGGGCAAGCCTGTATCTGCTGGAGAATTCTCCAATATCAGGAATAGCCCGGTGCTTCAATATATTTCTTTTGAACCGGTAAAAGGCCGGTATGTAAAACTCACAGCAGTTTCAACTGTAGATAATCAGGAAAGAATCAGTATCTCCGGATTTAATGTGGTGACTGAATAGAAATCAAAGAATTTTGTAAAAAATAAGTCCGGTGAAATGAATTCACCGGACTTATTTTTTAACCTGAATGCCCATTCTTTCAATTCAGTGCATTGATCTCCACATTTCCGCCTGTCAGCCCTTCAGAATGGGCCGTCAGCTTTATAGTGCCCGATGATCCAGAATGGTAACGGACAATCGCCAGGGCAAGTCCGCTGAATGCTTTGCGTTCAGTAGAAGAGAAAATGGTCATATCGGAAGGATCCCCATTATCGGTGGCCACGATTACTCCCGGGCCTTCAACGGTAAACCGGACCAGGCTGGCAGCAT
>JAUWAB010000057.1 GCA_030602265.1 Prolixibacteraceae bacterium
GAAGTAAAGGAAAATATCAGCAACAGCACATACAGCACATCGAAGAGAGTGTGCTCCTAAACTTTCTGGTTTTCGTGAAAAATGTATGAATTGAAATTTTGTTAGAGAGGAGGTTCACATGAAGTGGTGCAAAATGTTCCATGTTTAAATTGTTATATTGCTGATATTAAAATATTTGTGATTATTTCTGGGTTAATTCTTCCGGATTGATTTCCCCGTGTTTGAAATAACCCAATTGGGTGTTTGTTTTTTGTCCTTCGCCGAGGATCCAATTTATGAAATGGGAAATATCCGGATTGGTCAGATTTTCCTTTTGGGTTGCCAGAAGTATCTGTAAAGTGGGCAACAAAGGATTCCGGGAATTGCCGGTGATTTGGATTAACTGATCCAGGTTATCAAAAATCAGCTCGTTTTTATCTAATCGGCCGTTATTGTTGAGGTCAACCGGGAGTATTTTAATACCGCTGATCGGTTCACGGGTTTGCGGATTATAAATAAGTGACATTCTGGAGTAGGTGATTCCGGACGGGTCCTGTAGAATGGCTGAAAGAATATGCGAATCGTCGCCGGATACAAAAATTCCCTTCAATTCGGATGAAGGCTTATTGAGAAATCCGGCAAATGCCTCTGCTACAGATGTGTGCGGAACCGGGGTGTATATTTCGTACTCCGGTTCTTTCTTTTTCTCTTCTTCAAACAACCAGTCAGATTCTTCATTAAAGAATATCTCTTTCAGCTGGTTTTGCCGGATACCACGTTTAAGTTCTCTTGAAAAATGGGGATTTTGCTCATTGATAACGGGAAGGATGGCCTGTTGTCCGACCAGATAAACAACCTCCTTGTCACCTGATTCCGGGTTGTCCACATGGCTTTCGAATATCCGGAGAACCGGCGTTTCGCTGTTATTCTGATCAACCAGGTTTATTCTGAATCCGGGATTACTTTGAATAAAATTATTGATCCATCCTTCCGCCAATGGGATCAGGGATTTTTCAACCTGTATGTTGATCAGATTTTTCTGATCGCGGGCAGACAACGGCCATCCTGTTGTAAAAATCAAAGCTGCTATTACGGCTGCTTTAAAAATACCTGCTGATATTGTATTTCCTGTATTCATAACCTTTGTGCAAATTTTTCATGCTACAAAGGACAGGGTAAAAAATCAGGATTAAAATAGCTTCAATTCGGTATTTTATATACCTAAATCGTGGTATATGGATACAAAAAAATCAGATATAATACTCAATATTATCAATCCATCCCGATCTAATCGCCTGTATTATAAGCTCTGAAGCATTGTTTACCCCTAATTTTCTGAAAATATTTTTCCGGTGGGTGTTAACCGTGTGAAAGCTGATATTCCGCTGCAAGGCAATTTCTTTTGTTGTGTAACCATTTGCAATCATCCGGACAATCTCCATCTCTGAATAGGTAAGGGTTTTTGAATCTTCTTCAATTTTTGGTGCCTCTCTGTTATCAGTTATCAAATCGAGCAGATCAGAAGTGAAGTACTTTTTCCCTTTGTTGGTTGCTTCAATGGCTTCAAAGAGTTCTTCCTTTCCTGTAGTTTTAAAGACTATATTGTTTATTCCGGCTTTCCGGAGCTCAATAAATTCGTATTTCGAAACGGACTGTGTAAGTACGAGTACCGATATCACGGGAAAATCGGTTTTTATTGATATCAGGTCGTCACATCCATTGAGGTCTAATTGCTGCGGATCAATAATAAGTACAGCCTGGCCGGCATGTTGCAGCAATGCCAGCAGCTCCTGTTTTGTACCGGCTATTCCGCATACCGCATACTTTTCAGCACTTCCCAAAATGTTCCTGAGCGATTCCACAATTAAGAATTGTGAATCTGCTATTATTATCCTGATGGTATTTCCGGAATTCATGCTATCGGTTTAAAATTAAAAAAAATACCCCTCACAAATTTTGTGAAGGGCAATATCTTTATGAGTGAATTCTTTTTCGAACTGTCATAATGGATCAATGCCCTTCAGATACTGAAGGAATCTGAAGTAACACATACACATGTTGATACTGAATGTCTGATCCATACTTCCCATTTTATCCTTTCCTTTCACAAACATATCAATTAAAACACCTCCTGGTATTTTATGCTTTTTATTATTGAGTACAAGTACGAAAAAATTAACTTTGATTTTGGTTACAGTATATACCTGTATCGAAGAGCCGTTTTACAAAAAATAGAAATCCGCTGTATCACATCTCACCGGGATAATATTTACCTTAGCATGCAATAATTAAATCCAAATGGCGTAACCATGCTGATCAAGATTGCACTTATTCTCTCGGTTATTCTCCAGTTTCTTGCGGCTTTCATTGCGCTGACCCTGGTTAAACGCACAAAAACCAACATTGCGTGGTGGCTTATTTCAACCGGCTTTCTTCTGATGGCCTTCCGCAGGCTTTTCGAAGTTTTGACGGTATTCGATTCGAGCAGCAGGCTGCTTACCGGTATGCTGAGTTCCTGGACCGGGGTTTTCATATCGGTGATCATGCTTACCAGCCTGTTATTTATCAAGAGAATATTTAACATCCAGAAGCAGGTGGATGAATTACGTAAACAAAATGAAGTTAAAATTATGGCCGCCATCATAGAAACAGAGGAAAAGGAAAGACAAAATTTTGCCAAAGAACTGCATGATGGACTCGGACCCCTGCTTTCATCGGTAAAAATGGCCATTTCGGCCAGCACAGTCAACACCAGTGCAGAGGAATCAAAAAAAATAATCCTGAATGCCGAAAGACTTATCGATGAATCAATCAATTCATTAAAGGAGATTTCGAATAAATTAAGTCCGCACATATTGAACAATTTCGGGTTGTTAAAAGCCATTAAATCGTTTGTTGCAAAACTCCCCCTTCAGGGACAGCCCAAGATCAACATCAGGGGAAATATTGAGAACAGACGCTTCTCGTATGCCATTGAAGTGGTTATGTACAGGATAATCGGGGAGTTGATTGTAAACTCACTGAAACATGCCCATGCCCGGAATATCCATATAGACCTTTACCTTGAAGGACAAAACCTGAAGTTAAAATTTATCGATGACGGGATTGGATTTGATTTGAACAAACCTGAATTTGAACAAAAAGGCATGGGATATTCAAATATACTTTCCAGGATCAGGTCATTGAACGGTACCGTACTTTTTTTCACCAGTCCTGGTGAAGGTCTGAAAGTAGAAATTGAAATAACAATTCAATAGAATATGCATAATCTGTCAGTAATTCTGGTCGACGACCATCAGCTGTTCAGGGAAGGGCTGAAGCTGCTTCTCGGAAATTTCAAATACATCAGCACCATAAAAGAGGCATCAAATGGGCTGGAGTTTCTTGAATTGCTTAAAAATGGCCGTCCGGATATTGTATTTATGGATATCAACATGCCGGGGACCGACGGGATTGAAGCAACCCGGCTGGCGTTACAAACTGATCCTTCGTTGAATATCATAGGCCTTTCGATGTATGCCGACGAAGACTATTACACCAGGATGATTGATGCCGGAGCCAAAGGATTTGTCCTGAAAAATTCATCCATCCATGAAGTGGAAGCTGCCATTCATCACATTTTGAGTGGCAACAATTATTTCTCGCCAGAGATCTTAACCGGACTGGTCAGAAGCATTAACCGTAAAAAAAGCATACATCACAACGATGTACTTTCTGAGCGGGAACTGGAGGTTTTGTACCAGATATGCAAAGGCTTGTCTAACCAGGAGATTGCCGAAATCCTTCATATCAGTAAGCGCACTGTTGACAAACACCGCGAGAACCTGCTTTCGAAGACCGGCTCAAAAAATACTGTAGGGTTGGTAATGTTTGCCATTAAAAATAAAATTGTTGAGATTGATTAACTGGAATTACGCAATTACGCGTATCAATAAGTATTTATACGTAATACAGCAAATACGCACTTAAGCTGTTTATATGCCAGTTTCGGAAAGTTACCTTTGTTTACCGGCAAACAAATGTAACATGAGAAAAATATTTACATCTTTCCTTCTGATAATGGTTCTTCTTTTCTCAGCCTGCCTTTCTCAAAAGAAAAAGGACCGCACCATTACACTTTCAGGTGCTTTTGCGCTTTATCCGTTAGCCATCAAATGGACAGAAGAGTATAAAAAGGAACATCCCGAAATCAGGTTCAACATAACAGGAGGGGGTGCAGGCAAAGGCCTTGCTGATGCCCTTTCCGGGGTGGTTGACCTGGGCATGTTCTCCCGGGAGATAACGCAGGAGGAGAAGGACAAGGGAACCTGGTGGATCGGACTGACCATCGATGCCGTTATTCCTTCGGTAAGCCAGCAGAATCCATATCTCAGTCAACTTAAAAAAAGAGGTCTTACCCGCGAAGAGTTCAAAGGGATCTATATAGACGGGAGCATTAAAAACTGGGGGGAATTGCTGAAGATTCCAGAAGGGAACGACATGGTAATCTACACCAGGTCGGATGCATGTGGTGCTGCCGAAACGTTTGCCCAATACCTGGGAGGCAAGCAGGAAGAGTTACTTGGAATCGGTATTTTCGGAGATCCAGGACTGGCCGAAGCCGTTTTAAAGGATCCGCTCGGTATCGGATTTAACAATACTATTTATGTTTACGACGTGAATACCGGCAAGAAACGACCCGGTTCTGAAGTAATTCCGATCGATATCAACGGTAACGGCGTAATTGACAGAGAAGAAAATTTCTACGATACCTTCGAAGAGGTACTCACAGCGATTGCATCAGGAATCTATCCCTCTCCCCCTGCCAGAGAGCTGTATTTTGTTGCCAACGGAAAGCCACAGAAACAAGCTGTCCTTGACTTTCTCAGGTGGACACTTACCGAAGGCCAGAAGTATGTTGCCGAAGCAGGTTATGTTCCAATCAGCCAGGAAAAAATTGAAGATTATCTCGAAAAACTGAAATAATCAACATATGCAGAAAAGGTTTATAACCGATAAAATTACATGGACATGGATGCTTTTCTCGCTGATTCTTATCCTGACAATGCCACTTATTATGGGCGTCGGACTATATCTTAAATCAGCTCCCATATTTGAACATCAATCACTTTGGCAACTGATTACCGGTTCCAACTGGTCGCCAACCAGAGGAAACTTCGGGTTCTGGCCATTTATCTCGAGCTCGCTTTATGTGACCATCCTGTCATTTATCCTCGCCGTCCCGGTCTGTTTGTTTGCCGGAATTTACCTCACCCAGTTTGCCTCCGGTACACTGAATAAAATTATGCACCCGGTCATCGATATTCTGGCCGGATTACCGTCGGTTATTTATGGGGTATGGGGCATTCTTATTATCGTACCCTTTGTTTCCAAAGTACTCGCACCCTTTTTTAATGTTACCTCTTCGGGATATTCCCTGTTTGCCGGAGGAATTGTCCTGGCCATTATGTGTATCCCCTACATGCTCAACATGCTGATCGAAGTTTTCAATACTGTTCCGGCAGGTATGAAAGAAGCTTCGCTGGCCCTTGGTGCCACCTATTGGGAGGCTGTGAAACACGTGGTTGTCCGCAAGAGCTTTCCGGGCATAATATCAGCTTATGGTCTGGGCCTGGCCAAAGCCTTTGGTGAAACCATCGCGGTGATGATGGTCGTCGGGAACCGCATTCAGGTTTCTGTAAATCCTTTTGAGGCGGGATACCCATTGCCTGCCCTGATTGCCAACAATTACGGCGAAATGCTGTCCATACCGATGTATGATGCTGCCCTGATGTTTGCAGCGTTGCTGTTACTGGTGATTATCCTGATCATCAATCTCATTTTCAGATATTTTATATATAAAGCAACACAACAATGAGAAAACGCAAACAAATTGAAGAGGCAATATTTATGTTTCTGCTAAGGGTTTCCACCTATTCACTGATTGCCATACTTGCCTTTATCATCGTAATCATTTTTGTGAAGGGGTTTGGAGCACTTAACCCCGATATGGTTCTGAAAACACCCAAAGGAGGTTTCTACTATGGTGGTGAAGGAGGAGTACTGAATGCCATTGTGGGATCTTTATATATTGCCGTCGGAGCCTCGGTCATTGCCATAGTTTTAGGCGCTCCTGCCGCTCTTTACATCAATGTACACCTGGTAAGGCATAAACGCACCCGGAACGTAATCCGCTACCTGCTTGATGCACTCTGGGGCATTCCATCCATTGTATATGGTGCATTTGGCTTTACGCTGATGCTTTTCCTGGGGATGAATGCGTCGCTCATTGCCGGAATAGTTGTGGTGGCACTGCTAATCACGCCGATTGTGGTGCGTACCTTTGATGAAGTTTTGTCCACAATCCCGATTGGATTGCACGAAGCGTCCCTCGCTTTAGGTTCGACCAATACCGAAATGGCATTTAAAGTGCTTTTTAAACAAGGCTTGCCAGGATTTATTACAGCGGTTCTGCTTGGTTTTGGCCGAGGCATCGGAGATGCAGCATCTGTCCTGTTTACAGCAGGTTATACCGACCTGATTCCAACAGCCCTCGATGAACCTGCAGCAACGCTTCCCCTGGCCATATTTTTCCAGCTTGGATCACCGATTCCGGAAGTCAGGGAGCGTGCATTTGCAGCAGCAGCCATCCTGACCATAATTATCCTTATAATCAGCCTGTCAGCAAGGATATTATCAAAACGATACTCCAGATCAAATATCAGGTAATTAAATCCTGCAGAACCAGATAAATAAATCCGTTAAGCGATGATACCATATATTATCCCATCAGAAGGAACCAACGACCTCGGGCACGACTCCGACCTGTCGTTGCGGGGAAACGGCAGTCAGCCTGTGGTCCGGGTAAAAAACCTGAATGTTTTTGCAGGGGAGCACCACATCCTTAAAAACATAAACCTCGAAATACCAAGGAATAAAATTACCGTTCTGCTGGGTCCTTCAGGCTGTGGGAAAACCACCTTGCTGAAATGTATGAACAAACTCACTGATTTGTACAAAGAATTAAAAGTCTCGGGGAGCATCTATATCGACGACGACGACATCCTCAATGCACAAGGCTATATCCCGGAGATCAGGCAAAGAATGGGATTGCTGTCACAACGCCCTTTCCCCCTGCCCATGTCCATATTCAGGAATGTTTCATATGGCATCAAGCTGAAGGGGATCAGTGACAAAAAACTGATCGCACACAACGTAGAGAAATACCTCCGTGAAGTCGGACTGTGGGAGGAAGTAAAAGACCGTTTGAACCAGCCGGCCACCAGTCTTTCCATCGGACAGCAGCAGCGTCTTTGTCTGGCCAGGGGACTCGCGGTAAAGCCTCATATAATCCTTGCCGATGAACCTACCTCGGCCCTTGACCCCATTTCATCGAAAATCATCGAAAACCTTTTTAAGGAACTGAAAAAGAACTACACCATCATTCTGGTAACCCATGTATTAAGGCAGGCAGTGAGACTGGCAGACAATGTGGTTTTTATGTATTACGGTGAAATTATCGAACAGGGCCCCCCCGAAAGGCTGTTCAATGAACCTGCCACCGAAAAACTGAAAGAATATATCTATGAGGGCAATTGATACATCCGGGTCGGCTTCGTTGTTTTTCTAAGACATCCGGATTGAAGACTGTATGGCGAAAGCAATAGGATTAAGATAGAACTTAACAGGAAATGCATCCTCACAGATGGCGTTGAAGACCCATAAACAACGAATCGGTTATCAAAGTATTTAGGTACCATAAGGCCAATAAAAAAGGGGTTTATCCATTCAGACACACCCCTTTTGGCTATAATCAGCTTAAAAATCAATCCTTAGTTATTCATGGTGCATGGCCAACAGGATTTCGAGGATTTTCTTCCCGGCAGCGGCTACGCTGGTTCCCGGACCGAAAATGGCCACGGCTCCTGCATCATAAAGATACTGGTAGTCCTGGGCTGGAATTACTCCGCCCACGATAACCATGATATCCTCACGGCCCAGTTTCTTCAGTTCTTCTATAACTGCCGGGACAAGTGTTTTATGACCGGCGGCCAGGGATGAAACACCAAGCACGTGTACATCGTTCTCGACAGCCTGTTTTGCGGCCTCCTCCGGAGTCTGGAACAGCGGGCCCATGTCAACGTCAAAACCTATATCGGCATAGCCTGTCGCAACCACTTTGGCACCGCGGTCGTGGCCGTCCTGGCCCATTTTGGCAACCATAATACGTGGCTGACGGCCTTCGAGCTCGGCAAATTTGCGGGCAAGCTCCTGAGCCTCCGTAAATTCTGATTTCCCTTGTGCTTCTGATTTATACACGCCTTCAATGGTTCTGATTACTGCCTTATACCTTCCTGCCACTTTCTCGCAGGCATCTGAAATTTCTCCCAAAGATGCACGTTTTTTTGCAGCATCAATAGCGAGTTCCAGCAAATTCCCCTTACCTGTGGCAGCACATTCAGTTATGGCCGTCAGGGCAGCCTGCACTTCAGCTTCATTCCTTTCTGCCCTCAGCTTATTCAGACGATCAATCTGGGCAAGCCGGACTGCAGTATTATCAATTTCAAGGATGTCAATCGGATCTTCCTTTTCAAGGCGATATTTGTTTACCCCGACAATGGTCTGTGTGCCACCGTCGATTTTACCCTGAGCACGTGCTGCGGCTTCTTCAATACGCATTTTCGGGATCCCGGTTTCAATGGCTTTGGCCATTCCTCCCAGTTTTTCCACCTCTTCAATCAGGTCCCATGCCTTGCGGGCAATTTCGTGGGTCAATGCCTCCACATAGTAGGAACCTGCCCATGGGTCAACCGTGCGGCAGATTTCGGTTTCCTGCTGAATGTAAATCTGCGTGTTCCGGGCAATACGTGCCGAGAAGTCGGTGGGAAGGGCAATCGCTTCATCGAGGGCGTTGGTGTGCAGACTCTGGGTGTGACCCAGGGCAGCAGCCATAGCCTCAATGGCAGTACGGCCCACATTGTTGAACGGATCCTGCTCGGTGAGCGACCATCCCGAAGTCTGAGAATGGGTACGCAGAGCCATCGACTTCGGATTCTTCGGGTTGAACTGTTTTACCAGCTTGGCCCAGATCATACGCGCTGCACGCATCTTGGCGATTTCCATGAAGTGGTTCATCCCCACCGCCCAGAAAAACGACAGCCTGGGAGCAAAGGCGTCAACATCGAGTCCGGCCTTTATCCCGGTACGGAGATATTCCAGACCGTCGGCTAATGTGTAGGCCATTTCGATATCGGCCGTGGCACCTGCTTCCTGCATATGATATCCGGAGATCGAAATCGAGTTGAATTTCGGCATATGCTTCGAGGTGAACTCGAAGATATCAGCAATGATCTTCATAGAGAATTCGGGCGGATAGATATAGGTATTCCGCACCATGAACTCCTTCAGAATGTCGTTCTGGATGGTTCCCGAAAGCTGTTCGAGCGTGGCGCCCTGCTCCAGTCCGGTTACGATGTAAAAGGCCATAACCGGCAGCACTGCCCCGTTCATGGTCATCGAGACCGACATCTTGTCGAGCGGGATCTGATCAAACAGAATCTTCATGTCGAGGATGGAATCGATGGCCACACCGGCTTTACCCACGTCGCCGACTACCCTGGGGTGGTCGGAGTCGTAGCCGCGGTGGGTGGCCAGGTCGAACGCCACGGAAAGGCCTTTCTGGCCTGCCGCCAGGTTACGGCGATAGAAAGCGTTCGATTCTTCAGCGGTGGAAAATCCTGCATACTGCCTGACGGTCCAGGGCTGCATCACGTACATGGTGGAATATGGACCGCGCAGGTAAGGCGCCACACCAGCGGCATAGTTCAGGTGCTCCATGCCCTCGAGGTCCTCTTTGGAATATACCGGCTTCACCGGAATCAGCTCCGGAGTCATCCAGGTATTGCCCGAAGCCTCACTGCCATATGCTTTGGCTGCGGCTTCTCTGATGTTTATGTTTTTAAAATCTGGTTTCATTTTTTTCAAAATTATTAGACAAAAAGACTTGAGACATCAGACATCAGACCTTAGTCAGGACTGTCCCCCGTTTGGGATTGTTGAGCTTATCCTGGAAAGAACTCAGCATTTTTTTTATTTCTGAGGTCATTTCCATGACTTTTTGTAATTCTCCTTCTGAGGCAAAATTCAGATCAGAGGCAAGTATCAACAGTGTTTCAAGTTCAAAAACAGATCCTTTGGCAATATCAAGAAAGTGACTAAAATCTTTGTCAGTACCCCGTCCCGCACCTTCAGCAATATTTGAAGGAATCGATACGGCAGACCGTCTGGCCTGAGAGGTGATACCATATAATTCAGTTTTGGGAAAAGCTGAAGTAATTTGATAAACCTGTTTTACCAGAATTCTTGATTTCAACCAGATCTTTAACTCCTTGTAATTATGCGTTGCCATTAACCTGTCTAATGTCTGTTGTCTAATGTCTGTTTTACAATACAAATTCCTGATAACGCCCAAGTTCAATCAGCAAGTTTGACCTTACATGAACAAAGTTCGTGACTCCAATTGCTTCAAGATCGGTCTTGCAGGCGGGGTTTCCGGCGACGACGAGGACTTCGTCCTTCAGTTTGCCGGCAATTTCCGGTACGATTTCGGCGTACTCTTCGTCGGAACTGCAGACCACCACGATTTTAGCGTTGGCGGCACGGGCGGCGGCCAGGCCTTCATCTACGGAGGCAAAACCATTGTTGTCCATCACCTCAAAGCCGGCCACGGCGAAGAAGTTACAGGCAAACTGGGCGCGTGCTTTCCGCATGGCCAGGTTTCCAATGGTGAGCATAAAGGCAAGCGGACGGCCATGCTGAGCGGCATACCGGTCAGTCTTGTAACGCAGGGCCTCAAATGCAGCCGCTCCGCGATAGGGTTTCAGTGTTTCCACTTCGGCACCTTCCACCGTCTGGTCGCATGGGGTAAATACAGAGTCGGCCAGCTCAGACCGGATGATTTCCCCAAAGTTGGGAAACTGGTTTACGCCTAACAGGTTTTCACGACGCTGAGCGATATTCAGGTCGCGGCGGCCTGCCATCTCCCGGACTTGCTTCTGGATAAATCCATTCCTTACAGCAGCGAGGAAACCACCCTGATCCTGGACTTCCAGGAAAAGTTTCCAGGCCTGCTCAGCCACCGAGGCAGTAAGGGTTTCAATATAATAGGCACCCCCGGCAGGATCGGCAATCTTGTCAATATTCGATTCCTCCTTCAGCAGAATCTGCTGATTGCGGGCAATTCTCTCTGAGAAGGCGGTGGAATCCTGATACATGGCATCAAAAGGCAGAACAGTCACGGAATGAGCTCCACCCAGAGCTGCCGACATGGCCTCTGTCTGGGTACGAAGAAGATTCGTGTAAGCATCGTATACCGTCTTGTTGTACCGGGCGTTTTCCGAATGCACAATCATCCTGGCGCTGCAATCTTTCTCCGGTCCGAAGGCTTTTACAATCCGGGACCAAAGCAGCCGGCCGGCACGCAGTTTGGCAATCTCCATAAAGTAGTTGTTGCCAATACTGAGATTGAATTTAATTTTCGATGCAACCTGGTCGACGGTTAATCCTGCTTCCGTAAGCCGGATCAGGTATTCCGCGCCCTGTGCCAGCGAAAAGGCAAGTTCCTGAACGACTGATGAACCGCTGTTTCCGAAAACTTTGCCGTTTACGCCAATGGTACGGAAACGGCGAAGGCCAGCCGATATTTCAATATTCCTTTTCAGTGAATCGAAGCCAGCTGCTTCATTTTCTCCGGGGAACTTTCCCTTCAGAAGCAGAAAACCCAGCGGATCATCGTTAAGCGAAGCCCGTACATTTTCTTTTTGCCAGGGGCCGTTATTGACCAGCTGTATGAAAGCATCTGCAAAACCGGAAGATTTGCACGAACAGGTAAGGTTTATTTCAGCAGCTTCCAGACAAATATCCCGGAGCAGTACCTCCAGGTCGGCCGGGCCCGCCTGTGAATTGCAGTCAAAAATAAATCCCAGGGAGTTTACCCCTTTGCCTAAAACTTCCAGCGCCTTCCTGTTCGCTGCGACAGCATCGGTCACCCTGATATCCTGGCGGATCAACCAGTTATTTTCAGTGTAGTTGCCCCTTACAAACGGGAAAGCTCCCGGGGCATTACCAAGAAATTCAAGTCCTTCGAGGTTCTCAGCGCGATAATAAGGCTTAACTGAAATACCTTCATTGGTGCGCCAGACAAGGGCTTTTTCATAATCTTTTCCCTTGAGGTCGGCAGTAATCCTATCCTCCCATTGCTGGGTAGTTACTTCCGGAAACTCAGGGAAAAGCCTGTTAGTAGTTTCTGCCATAATAATTTGTTTTTGAAAATCGGCACAAAATTAGCCAATAAAGAATTAAATACGTATTTATTAACAGGTTTTTAACCCAATGGTAATATATATAATAGCTTTAGACCAGCATTTTCAGGGATTCAAAACCAAAAGGAAATATTTTGTCATAAGAGACAACCATCACCTTTGGTTTTTCCCGGATATGGTATTTTAAAAGTTTTTCCAGCATGGGCCCTATGCTGGTTAAAAAAGTCTAAAATACAGAAAATAACTCAAATCTTACTAATTTTGCGGGATTTCCAATAGTTTTCAGATGGTTGTAAGCAAAATCAGAAAAAGGATAGTCGAAAAACTGAAGAACCGTTACCGGCTGATCATTTACAATGATACCACTTTTCAGTCGGTATGGACGATGAAGCTAAGCCGGATTAAGGTATTCACCGTGGTAAGTCTGGCTTCTGCAGGCATCATCGTGCTGGTCATTTTTCTGATTGCAGGTACCCAACTCAGGGAATACATACCGGGATATCCGAATGAGGAATACCGGCAAATGCTGATCCGGAATGCTTTGCTGGTAGATTCTCTTGAACAGGAAATCCAGTCGCGCGACCGTTTCTTTATGACCATCAACGCCATTATGAGGGGCGAAGATCCGCCTGATTTCTCAGATTCCGCCGAGACGGGTGAAAAGGCAGAAGTCAGGAATATGCCGCCACTTAACCAGGATTCCATTTTTCAGGATAAAATTCTGGAAGAGCGGCTGAGCCTTTCGGTACAGAGCAGTCGCTCTCCCTCAGGAAGCCTGAGTAACCTCCATTTTTTTATACCTATTAAAGGATTGATCACCAACAAGTTCAACGCTACCAAAGGTCACTATGGGATCGACCTGGTCAGCCAACCCAATGCAAGGATATCGGCTGTTTTAGGAGGAACAGTACTTTTTGCCGGTTGGACTCTGGATACAGGCTATGTCATTTACCTTCAGCACGACAATAATCTGGTATCGGCCTACAAGCACAATGCCGCCCTTTTGAAGAAACAGGGCGACCGGGTAAACGGAGGAGAAGCCATCGCCATCATTGGGAATACCGGTGAAATGACCACCGGCCCGCATCTTCACTTTGAACTCTGGCATGAAGGCAAACCCGTTGACCCCGAACGATATATCGTATTCTGACATATGAAGAAAAAAATTGCCATTTTAGGATCCACCGGATCCATCGGTACGCAATCCCTGCAGGTGATCGGAAAGAATCCCAACCATTTTGAAGTGGAGGTGCTGACCGCCAACAACAATATGGAGTTGCTGATGGAACAGGCCAGGCAATTTGTCCCGAACGTAGTAGTCATCGGCAATGAGGAGAAATACCCCATGCTGAAGGAAGCACTTGCCGACCTGCCGGTAAAGGTTTACGCCGGGAGCCATGCGATCGAGCAGGTAGTCGGGATGGAAACCATCGACATGGTACTGACCGCAATGGTAGGTTACTCCGGTTTGATTCCCACCATCCGCGCCATTGAGGCAGGAAAACATATTGCATTAGCGAATAAGGAGACCCTGGTCGTTGCCGGAGATATCATCACCCGGCTGGCCAGGGAAAAGGAGGTTGCTATTCTACCGGTCGATTCAGAACATTCTGCCATTTTTCAGTGCCTGGCGGGGGAATTGATGAACCCGCCGGAAAAAATCATGCTTACCTGTTCGGGAGGACCCTTCAGGGGAAAGACCAGGGAACAGCTCCTCCATGTGAAACCATCAGACGCCCTGGCTCATCCCAACTGGAATATGGGCGCCAAAATTTCCATAGACTCGGCAACCCTGATGAATAAAGGACTGGAAATGATTGAAGCGCACTGGCTATTCGGTATGTCGCCCGACGATATAGAAGTGGTCGTGCACCCCCAGTCCATCATCCATTCGCTCGTGCAATTCCGCGATGGGTCGGTCAAGGCGCAGCTCGGACTGCCCGATATGCGCCTGCCCATCCAGTATGCGCTCGGATATCCCGAGCGCTTAGTGAATGATTTTCCGCGTTTCAGTTTCCTCGACTTTCCAACCCTCACTTTCGAACCTCCCGATTTAAAGAATTTTCGTAACCTTGCACTCGCGTTTGATGCGATCAGGATGGGCGGTAATATGCCCTGCGTACTGAATGCAGCCAATGAAACCGTGGTTTGTGCTTTTCTGATGCAAAAGATCGGATTTGTCGAAATGTCGGACATCATTGAATCCGTGCTGGAAAAAGCGGAATTCATTGCCCAGCCAACGCTGGACGACTATATTGCATCCACATCTGCAACCAGAGACGCCACTCAGTTGTTGATTGATCAACGTTAACAGTTTTTGATATAAATATTATAAATGGAACAGATTCTTATTAAAGCAGCCCAGTTGATACTCAGCTTATCCATACTGGTCATACTGCACGAATTCGGGCATTATTTGTTTGCCCGCCTTTTCAAGACCAGGGTAGAGAAATTTTACCTCTTTTTCGACCCATGGTTCTCTATCTTTAAATATAAAAAAGGAGAAACAGAATATGGCATCGGTTGGTTGCCCCTGGGGGGTTATGTAAAAATTTCAGGCATGATCGATGAGTCAATGGACAAAGAGGCATTGAAACAACCGCCTCAGCCCTGGGAGTTCCGCTCCAAACCGGCATGGCAGCGATTGCTGATCATGATTGGAGGCGTCGCCATGAATTTCATCTTTGCCATCATCATTTACGCCGGGGTTCTTTATGCATGGGGTGAAGAGTATTTGCCAACGGAAAACGTGAAATACGGCATCGTGGTCGGTGAAACCGGAGAACAGATCGGTTTCCGTAACGGCGATAAAATTCTTTCGGTCGACAACCACCCGGTTGACAATTTCCTGAAGGTCGTACCGACCATCGTTCTCGAAAAAGCTTCCTCTGTACAGGTTATCAGAGATGGTCAGAGAACCGATGTGGAGATCTCCAATGAAGATATCGCATTGTTGCTCAAAGCAAAAAATGTGTTCGGGGTAAGATATCCCTTCCATTTCACGGTGGGCGGATTCGCTAAACAGTCGGCTGGCAGGGAAGCCGGACTTGCCGAGGGTGACGTAATTCAGGGTATCGACGGGCTGCAGTTTGCCTGGCAGGATGAGTTCCAGAAATATCTGGCAGGGAAAAAAAGCCAGCTGATTACCCTGAATATTCTCAGAAACGGATCATCAACCGATATTCCTGTTCAACTGGCCGATGACGGTGTGATCGGCATTGCCAACAGCTATTCATTCGACGATATCTTTGAATTCAAGACCGTACGTTACGGACTCCTGGCCTCCATTCCGGCCGGGATTCACCGCGGAGTCGAAACCACCAAAAACTATCTCAAGCAGTTCAAGCTCTTCCTGATGCCTGAAACCAAGGCCTATGAATCTCTGGGAGGTTTCATAACCATCGGCAGCATTTTCCCCGGAACGTGGGACTGGCAGGCATTCTGGATGATGACAGCCTTTATTTCCATTATTTTAGCCATTATGAACCTGCTGCCCATTCCGGCGCTTGACGGCGGACATGTAATGTTCCTTCTCTTTGAAATGATTTCAGGAAGAAAGCCGGGCGAGAAATTTATGGAATATGCCCAGATTGCAGGTATGGCACTCCTGTTGGGTTTGGTTCTTTTCGCCAATGCGAATGACATCATTAAACTTTTCCGTTAAATTGCACTATTTTAAAAAGAAACAATGTGTAAGTGAAAGCGTGAAAAAAAATTCTATTTTTGCATAAATTAAAAAAGAACTGTTATGAACTTATTTGTTTTAGCTGGCTTTATCGGACCTCAGGAGATAATCATCATACTGATCATTGTCGTATTGTTATTTGGCGGACGGAAAATTCCCGAACTCATGAAAGGCGTCGGCAAAGGTATGCGTGAATTCAAGAAAGCTACCAAAGGCGAAGATGAAGAAGAAGAATTGAGAGATAATCAGGGAAGACTGAAGTAACAGTCAACGCTCAAAATACTTAATCCCGCTTTCTGATATTCCCGGAAAGCGGGATTTCTATTGCCTTTGCCCGGGAATCCCGTTCTGCTGGAACAATGCCAGACAAGCCTTGTCTGCTGTAATATTTCCGCCCTGGTTATTCCATAAATATACCCTGATGTCGATCGTACCATCAAACTCCCTGTCCAAAGTGAACTTCCGCCTCAACACAAAATCATCCCTCCGGAAATCCACCTTCACCGGCTCCCACAAAAGGGTCTTCCCGTTACTGTCTCCTGCATACACAATTATGGAAGGCGAATTATGGCTGTTCCCGGTATCCACCCCATAAAAGGTTCCGGTCAGAAAAATATCTCCGGCGCTATTTACATAGACCGTTTTCATCAGGTCATTAAATTCATTTTCTTCTTTCATCGCGATCTGACCTGTAGTATCAGAACGTAACCAGTGATATCCCATCCTGGTCAGGTACAATGAGTCCGGTACAAGCCTGTTCCCAATGCACAGTTCCCGTGCCAGCCTGTTGAACCTGTCCAGCCGCTGTTTATAATCGTTCAGCATATCAGGATCTCTTACCGGATACAGATTAAAAAGGGAATCCACCCTGAACAGATACTTCCCGTCGGCAAGAAACCGGTCCTGCCAGTAATAATCGAGCGTATTCCGGTCGGTATTCATCATGGCCACAGGTTGGATATTCCTGAAACTGGATGCCGTATCCAGTACGGTGCCGATGGCCTGAGTCTCAGCAGGAAATTCCAGGGAATAATTATGGCTCAGAAATCCCATTAAAGCAGGCATCAGGTCATAGTGGCTCACCACCGGTTTGAAGGTCTTACTTTGTTTCAGCATGGGTGAAAAAATGATCATTGGAACCTGGTAGCGTTTCAGCCAGTTATGGATCGGTATCTCGGTCATGGGATGGTCGCCGGTTATAATAAAAATGGTATTCTGATATTGGGACATTTGGCTGTAATTCCGGAAGAAATCCCGAAGGGCCTCATCGGAGTAAATTAAAGTCCGTAAATACTTCCGGTATGTATTTATGTAACGCTTACCGGGCTTCTGAACCCTTTCTGCAAAAAGGGAATCCAGTTTCCGGTCGTACGAACCGGGATCAGGTACATAAAAAGGCGAATGAGTGGATCCTGTAAACCAGATATTAAACTTAGGACCTGAAACAAGTGTATCAATGACCCTAAGAGACTGGGCAAACAGCTCTTTGTCTCCAAAACCCCAGAAATTTTGCTTTCTCCCAACCAGAACCCTGGCATACTGATCATCAAAACTGCTGTTATCGACGATCCGGTCGACCTGATTTTCCTTCAGGAATAGGTCTTTACGGTGAAACCATGCCCCCTGTCCGTAGAAATAGCTGGTTTGATACCCGTTATGTTTCAGCATGGTAAGCAGGGAAAAATGGGCCGGCAGAGGTTCCAGGAAAGTAAAGCCGCGCTCACCATGGGGAAGAGAACCGGTAAGAGAGGGCACCGCTCCGAATGACCGCTCGGAGGAGGTCAGGCAGTTGGGCCACCATAACGACCGGCTGACAAGGCTGTCCAAAAACGGCATCAGGTTAATCCCTTCGGAGGGCTCCAGAAAACGGGTGCCAAGCCCTTCCACAATGACCAGCACAATATCCGGAGGCCTTTTATCCACCGATAAAAAAGGCCCGATCACATCGTGATAGTCAGTTGTGTTCAACAAAGGATAACTTTCAGAAATGAAATGCAACCCGGGCATGCTTTCGTGGACACCGGATATTATTTCCGGTGTAAGTTCCTGATGCTTCGGGCGGTTTTCGGCCGACAACACTATCCTGTAAAAGAACAGGGACTTATTAACCAGCATATTATGGGTAATCCTGCTTACGGCGTCATTTTTAACCAGTACCGAAGAACCCGAAATCCATATCAGTGAGACAATAATCCCAGCCAGAGAAATTCTCCCGGTAAACCGGCAGGGCTTTAATAACCGGTGGAGAAACAATACCAGTAAGACACCCCCTGTTATCAGGATAAGCCAGAGAAAGCCCTGTCCGGCATCTATGTCGGATGTCGACAGCGAAAAGATCATTTCCCTGATGGTATTGGCCTTCAGAAACCGGTTCAATGGGATCAGGAAATAGGAAAAATACTGAAGGATAAACAGATGGTTGACCATCAACAGAATCAGTATCGAAAGGACGAAGGTTCCGGCCGGCTTCGGATTGCGCAAAAATATCAGAAAATAAAAGGGAAACAGAAAAACCAGCAACAGGGTTACCACCGGTACATCCAGCAGGAAACCGGTCAGCACATCCCGGTAAATTCCGTCGATGTCATGGCGGTGTTCAACCAGGAATGCCTCACCCATTCTCAGGTAAAATGCAACCAGATAAGCCATCGGGAAAAAGGTGCTGAACCCAGAAATGGCCTCCTTTAACCGGTTCATTTGCAGGCAATTTAGGTTTTCTGCAAATTTAGTACATAAACCATTAAGTTAACCACAGTAAGACCTGAAAATTACCAGGAAGATGGTTCCGTTAACCTAATATCCGTTTAAGGTTACCAGAAGGAACCGCTAAATGCAAAAATCAATCCCTGGAGAGTGACCACACGGCTTACTTCAGTCCGCTTCGTTCCAGCAGGGCATCCACCGAAGGCTCCTGCCCACGGTAGCGCTTGTAAAGCTCCAGGGGATGTTCGGTCCCACCTTTCTCCAAAATATTCTCCCTGAAAGACCGGGCTGTGGCTTTGTCGAACAGGCCGTTTTTCCTGAACAGGCTGAAAGCGTCGGCATCGAGAACTTCCGACCATTTATAGCTGTAGTAACCGGCCGCATATCCGCCTGCAAACAGGTGGGAAAACTGGGTACTCATGGCAGTTCCTTCCACAGAAGGAAAGAGTTGCGTTTCTTTCCAGGCCTCTTCCTCGAACGATTTGACATCACCGGTATAAGGCTGGCTAAGCGTATGCCATGCCATATCCACGTACCCGAAACTTAACTGGCGCAAAGTGGCATATCCGGTGTTGAAATTTTCCGACTCCTTAATCCTTTGTACCAGGTTTTCCGGAATCTTTTCCCCGGTTTCATAGTGAACGGCAAACTTATCTAAAAACTCCTTTTCAACTGACCAGTTTTCCATTATCTGGGAAGGCAGTTCCACGAAGTCGCGGTAGACAGCGGTTCCGGAAAGATTGCTGTAAGTAGTCCGCGACAGCATCCCGTGCAGGGCATGCCCGAATTCATGCAGGAAAGTCCTGAATTCATAAAAGGTAAGCAATGAGGGTTTGGTATCGGTCGGACGGGTAAAATTCATGACAATGGTAATATGTGGACGGGAATCAACGCCGTTCTCTTTCCACTGCGACTTGAAGGAACTCATCCATGCGCCGCCCTGCTTACCCGGGCGAGGATGGAAATCGGCATAAAGCACCGACAGGAATGTGCCATCCTCATCGTATACCTCATAAGGCATAACCTCTTCATGGTATACAGGAATATCGCGGTTAAGCCTGAAAGTGATTCCGAAAAGGCTTGTTGCCAGCCCGAATACCCCGTCAATCGTCCGGTTAAGTTCAAAATAGGGCTTGAGCATTTCGTCGTTCAATGAATATTTTTGCTCCTTCAGCTTTTCGGAGTAGTACGACCAGTCCCAGGGCATCAGGGATTCTTTAAATCCCAGCGAACGTGCAAAAGCCTCCACTTCAACCTTCTCCTGCATGGCTACCGGTGTGGCGGCCTCCAGCAGCTGGCCGAGCAGCTTGAAAACTCCTTCAGTACCGGAAGCCATGCTCCTTTCCAGCACATAATCGGCATAGGTGTTATATCCCAGCAGATTGGCCATCTCCAGCCTGAGTTCAACGATTCGTTTTACATTGTCCTGGTTGTCGAGTTCATCTCCCTTCAGACCTTTAGAGCTGTTGGCCATAAACATCTCACGGCGAAGTTCACGGTTTTCAGCATACCGCATAAAAGGACCGTACATGGGCATGGTAATATCAAACAGCCATCCTTCCAGTCCTTTAGCCCTGGCTTTTGAAGAGGCAGCCTCAAGAAGGCTTTCAGGCAATCCGGAAAGAAGTTCCTTTACGGTGATATGTTTTTCGAACTTATTGGTTTCCCTGAGGACATTCTCACCAAACTTCAGGGAAAGAAGTGATAACTCGGTACTGATTTCACGGAACCTTTCCTTTTGTGCGTCATTAAGGTTCGCACCCCGCCTGACAAACTGGTTGTAGGTATTCTCCAGGAGCATTCGCTGTTCAGGGTTCAGGGAGAGGGATTCCCGCTTTTCATAAACAGCTTTGATCCGTGCAAACAGATCGGGATTGAGCGAAATGTCATTCTGGTAACGGGTCAGTAACGGAGAAGCCTCCCGTGCAATCTGTTGCAATTCTTCGTTGGTTTCGGCACTCCGCAGGTTGGAAAATATTCCGTTGATCCGGCTCAGCATTCTGCCCGAGCGTTCCAACCCTTCAATGGTATTCTCAAATGTCGGAGCTTCAGGATTATCAACAATAGCCCTGATTTCCGACCGGCCCATCTCCATAGCCTCCTGAATGGCAGGGAGGAAGTGGCTGTTTTCGATTACAGGAAACGGAGCCGTAAAGTGGGGGGTATTAAATGGTTGGATCAGGGGATTGTTCCGGGCACTAAGGTTCACTATGGTCATTGCAAATACAAAAAAAAAGGTAACAAAACGATTCATACAAAATGCAGATCTAAAATTAAATTCATCAATTACCGGAGCTTATATGCTTCCACGGGACAATTATACAAATTCCTGACGGGAATTGTTCAATCCGGGGTGATATCTGAGCTGCAAAATCTTAGGCAGTACAGAATTCTGGTGACTGCCTCAGACACTATACATCTGTGCTTGGTATACCGGAATTTAAAATGAAAACACATTGGTTGCCCTTGGGTCAGGACTCGGAGGAACAGCCCTCCATTGCCTTCAGAAAAAACCTGAATCTGTCCTTGGATGCGACCTGTTTGTCGATGGGGGCATTCAGCTCAATGATTCTTTCCTTCCTGGAGTAACGTTTAACGTAATTAAGGTTTATAATTCTGCTGTGATGGATTCTGAGAAATCCGGGAGCGGATTCGAGTCTTTTTTCATAATCCCCCAGATTCCGGGAAGATAGTATGGCCTTACCATCGCACAAATGAATTATGGTATACCTTCCGGAGGCTTCCAGCAATACCACGGAATCCATATCAACCACCTCGGTGAAACGTGTACCTTCCACCACCAGCCTACCGCCCTGGAGTCCCTGATACCACATCCGGTGAAGTTGTTTTACCTGGCTCATCCAGTCAATGTCCTTGCGGTTCAAAAAGTTTAGCATTACACGGTCGACTGCAGCTATCAGCCTTTCTGCATCGATGGGTTTCTCCAGAAATTGCAGGGCACCATATTCAAATGCCATGGCATAATAATCCTTTTCCCGGTGGGCAGTTATAAAAATGATCTGAAACCGGAAGTTGCTTTTCTGGTCCAGCTCATTCAGGAGGTCAAACGCAGTACGGCCCTCTTCCTCGAACTGAATATCCAGAAACAAAAGCTCCGGATTGTACTTTTTAATTAGCAGGGATGCTTCAGCCAACGTAGTGCATTTACCCACCACCCTGACCTGCGGAGTGTACTGGGTAATCAGCTTTTCAACTGTATTCAGGTAAGCGACTACATCTTCCACAATAATGGCGGTAATCTCAGGATTCGTCATGGATATGAATTTTAAGGGTTACGGTTGTTCCTTCGTCTGAGGTCTGGGTGGTAATTTCAATTTTATAGCCTAGTTCATTCAGAAGGGATATTCTGTTTATAGTAAGCTCCCTGCCCCTAGAAACATAGCGCAGGGTCGATTTCCGGCTTTTTTCTTCTGCCATGCGGATGCCAATGCCATCATCGGCCACCTGGATTCGCAGTACATGGGGTGCTTCAAATCCGATGGTTAACGACAGGATGCCCCTGCCATGTTTGGGGAGAAGTCCGTGGCGGATGGCATTTTCAATAAAAGGTTGTATGAGCATGGGGGGAATTCTGACATTATGGACATCGACATCCGGTGATATAAAAACACGGTAGTCAAAACGGCCGGGATATATAAGCTGCTGAAAGTCGACATAATTTTCAAGAACTTCCAATTCCTGGGCAAGACTCTTGTCTTCGCTGAATTTTTTACCGCGCCTGGCATTTCCACTAATGGCCGAAGCATCCAGAAAACCCCTGATCAGATTGGAAAGTTTCAAAAGGTAACTGTTCGCCTGGTGGATATCCGCATTCAAAATCATGGTTTGCAAGGAAGCCAGGGCATTAAATACAAAGTGAGGGTTCATCTGGGATTGGATGGCCTGAATCTGTGCTATGCGTGCATCTCTGGAGGTTTTTGTGATTTTTGCCCGGTATCTGAAAATCAGGAGCAGGGCCATAATAACCAAAAAGGCAAACAACCCGAACAGCGCCTGAAAAAACCAGGCCTGTTTCCATACAACTACCGCCGTGACGATTTTTATGGAATCCATGGCATAATCTTCAAGAGCCAGTCCGGGTGTCCTGGCCCTGAGCTCCAGCGCGGAAGTCCCCGAAGGCAGGTCGGTAATCACCGCATATTCTTCTTCGCGCCATGCCGACCAGGTACCATTTCTCCCGGCCACCCTCCAGGAATACTGGGTTGGTTTCGGGCGGTTAAAACAGATGGCATCGAAAGCCACTATCGCGGTTTGTTGGTTCCGCTCCAGCCTGACGGTTTTATCATGGTAAGCAAGCAAAATATCGTTGACGGCGGAAATCCGTACCTCCAGTCCGAAATCACCCACACGGAGCTTCGACGGATCAAGCCTGACCACTTCGGTGCTGGAGGTCATCCAGATATTCCCTTTGGAATCCTTAAATGCCCCGTCCTGACCGGGTTCTATACCCAAGTATCCGTTGTTCCGGTTGAAAAAGTATAACCTGACCGAACCGTTCTGTCTGTACTTGACCATGTCCAGCAGATAAATGCCTTCCGGTTGGCTGACTACCAGCCAGGTAGTGTCAATCGAACTGACTAAGTTTACCGGGTCCTGAAGATCCGCATGCTCCATTTTCAGAATTTCGCGGGTTTCCGGATTATACCAGAGCAATCCGCCGGTACTGCCCATCCAGGTTCTCCCCGACATATCGGTGTGTACCGCGGTTATGCCAACAGCAGGTAACCGGCCGTTTTCATGGTTGTAGATAATAATTTCCCCGGAGTCGTAGTGGTACCTCGAAATGCCCGACAGGCTGCCAATCCAGTACCAGCCTTCTGCATCCATCCCCATGGCTACCACCCATCTGTTTATGCCAAGCGACTGCTCCTCTCCCACCCTCCGGA
>JAUWAB010000131.1 GCA_030602265.1 Prolixibacteraceae bacterium
AATGCCGGCCTCTTTAGCGATTACACTGATGGAAGTAGCTTCGTAGCCGTTGGAAGAAAAGAGCCGGAGAGCGGTTTCTTTCAGCAGTTCCATCCGTTCTTCGCGGATGGCTTCGTATTGTTTTGCGGTACGTGGTGACATGACTTTTTTTATGACTGACCGATCAGTCAAAGATAGAATAAATTTTTGATATGGGCAAATATTAATGAAAGCATTTTTATTTCACTAATGGATAAGACCCTTATTTACCCCCCACATCTATTCCCAAAAAAGACAAAAAATTATCTCGGTGAATTACCTCTAACTGGTTGCATTTATAGTCCTCGGAGAACTGGACGGGTATTTTTTTTCTCCTCTTTCTGCCCCATTTAAATTCATAGGCCATAAAATTGCCATTTGCTTCCTCAATCCAGTCAATCTCCTGTTGTTGATGGGTTCGCCAGAAATAGTAACCGGAATGTTGCCTGCTGTAATGCATATGTTTAATCCGCTCCGAAATCAGAAAATTTTCCCAAAGCGCACCAATATCAGCACGATAATCCGGTAAAAGAAAATTATTCAATAACGCATTCCTTATACCGTTATCGTAAAAGTAGATTTTCCTTTTTGCACTGATTTCATTTCGCAGATTGCGGCTCAACGGTTGCAACCTGAAAATAACAAACGCCTTCTCGAGCAGGTCGATATAGTTTGAAACCGTATTTTTGTCTATCTGTAACAGGTTCGCCAATTCGCTGTAGGAAACCAGGTTGCCCATTTGCAAGGCGAGCGCTTTCAGCAATTTTTCCAAAATTTCGGGTTTTCTGATACCAGAATAGGACAACAAGTCCTTATAGAGGTAGCTCCCCGATAATTGCTTTAAGATTTCAACTTCGTCGCCGGGGTTATTAATCACTTCGGGGTACATGCCATAAATCAGTCTTTGCTCAAACTGCTGCATCGACTTCAAATAGCCAAACGTGTCATGCAATTCCTTCCAGCTAATAGGATACAGCATATACTCCCATTTACGACCAGTTAACGGCTCATTGATTTCGCTGGCAATCTCAAGCGATGATGAGCCGGTAACCATCAGGATAACCTGCTTGAACTGATCTGTAATAAGCTTCAGGGTCAGACCGATGTTTTTAACCCGTTGAGCTTCATCAACAACTACAAGTCTGTTATTTCCGATAATAGACCGAAGGTTTTCTGTATTGGCATTTTCGAGCTGCCCCCTGATATAGAAATCATCGCAATTGAGCATCAATGGATTATTGATATCGCCGGCAATTTTCTCTACCAGGGTTGTCTTTCCGGTTTGCCTTGGCCCTAAAACGACAATTGCTTTTCCATCACCGATTCGTTCCTTTATGACAGCTTCCAAAATTCTTTGAATCATAACCCAATATCTGGTATTTTCACCAAATATAGTATTTTTCCGTGATTTTATTCGCTATATTTCATTATTTTTATTTATTGTATTAAAAAAGATTTTTTCACGACTGCGAGGATTAAAAATAGTTCATTTGATTCAAATGATATGCAGATCCAAAATATGCAACAGGTCGTAAGTATAAATATATAAAATCCGTATTTAAATAACTGGCTAAAGCTAATAAAGTGCGGACGAGTATCAAGAATCATGTCAGAAATGGTGAAAAAACATGTATTACACAAGAGACAAAAATCTTTGTGATGCCTCTGTGTTTCCTTTGTGGTTCTTTGTGGTTTTAAAATTTTTACCACGGAGGGCACGAAGGAGTCACAAAGGTCACAAAGGAACGCTCTTTCTCCCCGGATACAGGGTTTTCCTCCTCTGTTCCCCGGGTTCAAACGTAATTAATTGTTTGTAATCGATCACTTTAAATTCTTCATCAAATTTTCCTATCTTGGAAACCTATTTTTTCAACCATAAAAAAAAACCAAAAATGGGAGGAGACACATACAAAGTCCGGGATATCCCCCGCAGGAAATTCCTGGAATTAGGGATCAAAGGCAGCCTCATCACCGCAGCCACACCGGCAATCATAACACAGTTGCTTTCCTGCAACCAGGGCATACCGCCCACATCCGGAATCCATACCGATAAGGCCTTGCTGGACAAGGTTATTGCACGTGCCTTAGCCAGCGGCGGCGATTTTGCAGAGGTGTATATCGAGAACAGGATATCGCGGCAGATTGTCATGGAGGAATCAAAATTCCGGAGCGGGTTGTATGGCATCAGTCAGGGCGCCGGCGTGCGTGTAATCAGCGGTTTCAAAACCGGCTATGCCTACACCGATGAAATCACGCCCGAAAAGCTCTACCGCGCCGCAGAAGTGGCCTCCTATGTCGCCCGCAATGGCACACCCACTGCCCCGGTGAACATTTCACCCGCCCAACGGGAATCATTCGTAACGGTAAAGCAACCGTTAGGCGAAGTGCTCGATGAGAAGCGGATCGAAGTAATTGAACGGGCCAATCAGGCAGCGCTGGATTACGATCCGCGCATCCGGATGGCGATGGTCGATTATTACGACGAGGTCAGGAGCCGCGTAATAGCCAACAGCGAAGGGGTTTATCTGCAGGACGAGCTGCCGCTGCTGTTTTTTATTGTTCAGGCGATGAGCGACAACGGCAGCGCACGCCACATGGCGCGTGAGCGGCTCAGCATGCACTCAGGGTTCGAGATGTTCGGGGAGGTTACTCCCGAAGAGGTCGCCCGCAGGGCTGCCCGGGAGGCCATCGACATGCTGGCAGCCGAAGCGGCGCCCGCAGGGATCATGGACGTAGTCATGGAAAACGGATGGGGCGGCGTGCTGATCCATGAAGCCGTGGGACATCCGCTTGAAGCCGACAACATCGCCAAAAACATTGGTGCCTTCACCGGCAAGGTGGGCATGAAAGTGGCCACCGACAAGTTTACCATGGTAGACGACGGCACCCTGCCCAATTTCAGGGGTACCATCAACTTCGACGACGAGGGAACCCAGGCCAGGCGTAACGTGCTGATTGAAAACGGTGTCCTGCTGGGATACATGACCGACATCCTTAGTGCCAAACAGCTTGGCATGGAGCGGACCGGGAACGGCCGGAGGGAGAGCTTCCGGAATATTCCCATTCCGAGGATGACCAATACCTTTATTGAAGCAGGAACCGACAAGCCTGCAGATATCCTCGCTTCCACCAAAAAGGGACTCTATGTACAGAGCCTCAGCGGGGGGAGCGTCAATTCCGTGACCGGTATGTTCAATTTCACCTGCCGCGAGGCCTATCTGATCGAAAACGGCCGGAAAACCACCCCTGTGAAAGGCGCAACCCTCATCGGCTCATGCATGGATGTGATCCGGAACATTGACGCCGTTGGCGATGACCTCGACTTTGGTCCGGGTATCTGCGGAAAAGGACAATCGGCAGAAGTCACTGCCGGTCAGCCGACCGTCAGAATCAGGGGAATTAATGTCGGCGGAAGCCGGGCCTGATGCAACAGGTATAGAACTATATGAATAAAATGAAGTTTCCACGGCATCAGAAATCGCAATCGCCTATATATAAACTGAAGCATGGAAACAGCATTTGTCAATTAAACATCAAGACCATCAATTCAAATTAAAAAGAAAAAGAAATGGACTATATACAATTAACCCGTGATCTGGTTGAAAAGGCACAGAAACTGGGAGCCGATGCCGCGGAAGTTTATCTGCGGACCAGCAGAAACCTCTCCATACAGGTGAGGGACTATGAGATGGAAACCATTGAGGAAGCCGCGTCGGTGGGTATAGGCTTCAGGGTAATGGCCGGAGGCAGACTCGGTTTTAGCCATTGCAACGACCTGTCGGCAAAAGCCCTGGAGGATACGATAATGCAGGCCATACATTTTGCAAAGATCACCACCCCCGACGAATACAATGTTCTGCCTGGAAGTACAGTTTTCACGCAGATCGAAGGCCTTTACGACCCTGCGATCATTTCCATTCCGATGGATAAAAAGATACAAATGGCGATCGATCTCGAAAAACTGGCCATGGGCGTGCCAGGTATCAGCCTGAGTTCGGGAGCCTCTTTCAGGGAAGGCGACGGAGAAGTGTTTATCGCCAATTCCAACGGATTGTCGGGCAGCTACAAAACCTCCTCCTGCTCTATAGGCGTGGGGGTGGTTGCCGAAAAGGGCGACCAGAAGAATACCGGCTGGGAGTCGTGTACCCGCAGGTTTTTCGCTGACCTGAAGTCAGTGGAAGAGATTGCCGCGGAGGCAGCCCGCAAGGCACTCGAGCTGATTGATCCGGTGATGATTCCCACACAGCGGGCGGCGGTCATTTTTGACTCGAACGTTGCTTTTTCGCTGTTGGGCGGGGTTATTTCGGCCATTAACGGCGACAGTGTATTGCAAGGAGCAAGCTTTCTCAAAAATTCAATGGATCAGGCATTTGCCTCCCCCCTGCTGACCATCATCGACGACGGCCGGATGCCCCGGGGTCTTGGCAGCGCACCTTTCGACGGTGAAGGGGTGGCCACCCAAAAGCGCATTCTGGTTGAAAAAGGGGTACTGAAAGGATTCCTGCACAACAGCTACACCGCCAAACGGGCTGGTGCCGCCAGCACCGGAAATGCCTCCCGCAGGGGGTTTACTACCCTTCCGGGCATCGGTACGCATAACCTTTATGTCGAAGCCGGTCAGCATACCCCGGAGGAAATCATCAAAGCCACACGCCGCGGACTGTGGGTCAAGGAGGTTACCGGCTACGGCATCAATCCGGTGAATGGCAATTTCAGCGGTGGTGCCAGCGGACTCTGGATCGAAAACGGCGAGGTCAGACATCCCGTGAAGGGGGTTACCATTGCCGGAAGCGCAGCTGAAGTTCTCGGAGCCATCGACATGATGGCCAACAACCTCGACCTGAACCGCAGTACGGCATCGCCTACGTTCAGGGTGGCCGAAATGCAGATTGGGGGGAAATAATTTACTATCCATCTGATTTTAAAGGAAAAGTAACAAAAGAACATGAATAAACGCTATTGCGAGTCAGCAAATGCAGGATGGATTGACAGACCCAGAGTGGATGTGGGGAAGAAGACCCCGGAGGGATCACATGTTTATAGAGATATGCGATCCATCAAAGGGTACGACCCCGGCCGGGGTCGAATGTTCTTTTCACGACCATTTGGCTATAAACATGCAATCCCTCCGGGATTGAACGCATAGCGGTAACGATCTGACAATAAACAAATAAGATATAATATATTCTAATGAGAAAGATCTTAATGTATCTCTGGCTGCCGATGGCCATATTTTTGACTTTTTCTTTATCAGCGCAGGAAGGTGACCCACGGGCATCGATGGAAATAGTGCGTGTATCAGACTTCGAGGTTACCGGTACAGGAAGTGCTCCTGAATGGAGTCAGGCTGACTGGGTTAATATCCCGAAGCGCAACAACGACCACATCGAATACAGGACCCATGCGAAGGTGCTTTGGTCTGAAACGGGCATCTATTTCCTGATTAAATGTGACGACAGGAAAATTACGGCGACCATGCAGGGCCATAACCTGAACCTCTGGGAAGAGGATGTGGTGGAGGTTTTCCTGATGCCCGACGAAAAATATCCGCTTTACTTCGAATA
>JAUWAB010000159.1 GCA_030602265.1 Prolixibacteraceae bacterium
TATGCCGGAAAACCTTTGCAGTCGCGTATGGAATGCTGGTGGCAGGTCCGTGTATGGGACCGCGACGGAGTCGTATCCGACTGGAGCGAGCCGGCCTTCTGGAGAATGGGTTTGCTGGATCCGCAGGAGTGGAAGGCACTCTGGATCGGTGCTCCCTGGCAGGGTGAGGAAACCCTCCCCAAACCCAACAACCCTGGAGCCCCACTGCCTGAAAAACTTCCTCCACCGGCACCGCTGTTCAGGAAGGAATTTAAAGTTCAGAAACCGGTGGAAAAGGCAGTTGCCTTTGTGACTGGTCTCGGTTATTTTGAACTCTGGCTCAACGGGCAGAAAGTAGGTGAGGATGTGCTTGTGCCGAACCAGACCAATTATGGCAAGCGGCCCGGACTGATGGACGAAAACATTCCGCTGCCCGATCATTTCAGGGATTATAAAGTGATGTACCTGGCTTATGATGTGAAGGATTTGCTGGTTTCGGGCGCTAATGCCCTCGGCGGGATTGTCGGGAACGGCTTTTACAACCCGGCCAAATACTGGGCCGGCGGATATGGCACGCCCCGTTTCCTGCTTCAGCTGTATGTAACCTATGAGGATGGTTCAGAGGAGGTAGTGGTCAGCGATGCCAGCTGGAAAGCCGCGAAAAGTCCCATTCTGATGGATATGGTATTTTACGGTGAACATTACGATGCACGGCTGGATATTCCCGGCTGGAACCGGCCTGGTTTTGATGATGTCTCCTGGGAACCGGTGGCCATCCGGAAAGCCCCGGAAGGCAGAATGGCGGCCCATACTGCTCACCCCGACCGTATTATGGAACGCATCAGCCCTCTGAGTATACGGAAACTGGAAAACGGGAACCATTTTGTTGATTTCGGAGAGGAGGTATCGGGATGGGTACGGCTTAACAACGTCAGGGGGCCGGCCGGACATAAGATTGAGATCAAATACAACAGCAATACTTATTCCGGGGATAATTCCTATATCTTCCGGGGAGAAGGCCCCGAATCGTATGCTGCCCGGTTCAATTGGTTTATTTTCAGTTCGGTGGAGGTCGTTAACTGGCCGGGTGAGCTGACTCCCGATATGCTTACGGCTGAGGTAGTATACACCTGGGTGGAGGAAACGGCGAAGTTTGAAACCTCGAACCAGATGTTCAACGATATCAATAAAATCTGGCGAAGGAGCCAGACCGACAATATGCACGGCGGGATTGCCAGTGATTGTCCGCACCGCGAGCGGTCGGCCTATACCGGCGACGGACAGGTGGCCTGTGTGACGGTCATCCATAACTACGACGCCCGCAATTTTTATCAAAAATGGATCCAGGATATCCTGGGTGCCCAGAACCCTGACGACGGCTATGTGCCCAACGGCGCACCCTGGCAGCCGGGATGCGGGGGAGGGGTGGCCTGGGGCGCAGCAATCTGCATCATGCCCTGGGAGTTTTACCTCCATTACGGTTCAACCGATATGCTGGAGGACAACTTCACCGGCATGAAGGAGTATGTCCGCTACATGCAGAACTGGGTCGGTGCCGGCGGTATCATGCATATGCAGCGTACCGGCCGGAACGGCCAGGTGCTGAGATGGTTCAATCTGGGCGACTGGGTCACGCCGGGAGCTTTGCCACCCGATGAAATGGTGCATACCTTTTACCTGTGGCGTTGTGCCGACATCACGGCACAAACGGCAAAAATCCTGGGAGAAATGGCTGATGCGGAGAAGTATGCCGCTCTGGCCGAAAATACCCGGAAGGCTTTCTGGAACCGCTTTTACGATGAACAGAGAGGCACCTATGGTAAAGCCGGTGGTAATATCTTCGCTCTCCGGATGGGCGTTCCCGGAGAGCAGTACGCCAAAGTGACCACTGCGCTCAGAAGGGATATTGCCGAAAATAAGGGGCACCTCGATACCGGTATTTTCGGTACTCAGTTTTTCTTTGAAGTGTTGTCGGAAAATGGAATGCACGAGCTGGCTTATGAGGCCATGAATAAAAAGGAAGAACCGGGCTATGGCCGCTGGCTGGAACTGGGTTCCACCACCACCCGCGAGCAGTGGAGCGAGGCCGGATCGCACAACCATCCGATGTTTGGGGGCGGACTGGTCTGGTTCTACCGGAAGCTGGCCGGAATGGACACTGATCCTGCCAATCCGGGCTACCGGCATATCATCTTCAGACCACAGCCTGCCGGGGATATCTCCTTTGCTGAGTATTACAATGAAACAACGTATGGTAATGCCGGAATCCGCTGGGACAAAAAAGAGGAGGAGATCAGTGTCAGGGTTACTGTGCCCGTGGGTTGCCAGGCTACAGTGCATGTGCCCGTTAAACCAGGTCAATCCGTTTCCGAAAGCGGTAAGCCGGTGGCCTTTGCAGCCGGCGTCACCCCTGCCGGCGAAGAACCCGGGTACCGGATGTTCAGGGTGGAAAGCGGGGAGTATTGGTTTACGGCCAGGTGAGAAATCTTTAATAAATAGACAATAGACAATAGACATCAGACATCAGACAAAAACTTTGAGGTATGCCGCTGCGATAAAATCCCCTTAGAGTCTTTCTGTCTTTGCGGCAAATCCACTTTCCCCCGGAAAACTACCTTCATGTCCTGCATGCCATATTCGTGTCTTTTGTGGTATACCACAAAAATTCGTGCTAAAAGAAACATTAAATAAGACAAATACAACCCATAAAAAAATCGGTCTATAAAACCTGATCAAATACCATTCGTGCATTCGTGGCAAAAAAACAATAAACCAATTCGATCCCTCTTTATGTTGAAAAATATATATTACGCCAAGCCGCCGCTAAGATTTTTTTAACCACAAAGGGTACAGAGGAGCCACATAGGCCCCACAAAGTTTTTTGTCTATTGTCTCTTATGTAACAAATCACTCACGCTGCTTCGAGAAGTTGTAATTTTTTCTTTAAATTACTGATTTTCTTTTGTTTATACCTTTCTTGATATTCTATTAACTCAGTGGGATTGAATTTTGTTTTATTACTGATCAT
>JAUWAB010000048.1 GCA_030602265.1 Prolixibacteraceae bacterium
TGGGTTCAAATACGTTCAGTCCCATAACACTAACCGGAGGTTGCGATGGTGTCGGTACCAGGGGATCTTTCAGGTGCTCGTCCGATACAAAAAATCCGCTGGATGTAGAGAAAATATAGGCATTCAGGGCCTCGTTCCAGGTCACCCTCCTCAGTTTGTCATGCCACGGATTGTCGTTGTCGAGATGGGTATAGGGAATAATTCCAACCTGTTTGGAAGCAATGGGAATCAGTAATGGCGGCCGTAGGAACATACCGGCGATGGTATTGATAATCAAAAAAACTATGGCCAGGTATCCGATTACATTGTGCCAGTGCAGGTTGAATCTTTTAGCCTTGACCAGGCCGGCTGCTTCTCCGGTTTTCTGTTTCTTTTTCCTGATCATTCCGGGGAAGAAAAAGTGCAAAAGGCCTGAAACAGAGAGCCAGATAACTGTAACGCCCAGTACGTCAACGAAGAGTCTGCCTGCCAGGCCGAAAAGTTCACCGCTGTGTAATTCCCATAAGGTATTGAAGAGGCCAACCTTGCGCTCGTATCCAGCCGGTGCGGGCAGTTTGATCACATCAAAATCATTGAGTCCTGTGGTTTTAATCATGAAATGACGGGACAGAATAATCAATGTGTCCCCTTTCAGGGCTAAATCGGTCAGTCGTTGCTCTTTCACCGGCAAATCGATTTTTTTCCAATCTGCCCTTTGTGTCCCTGTTTCATACAATCCGAAATGGGTAGCAGCTACCAGGCGGTTGTTGAATTTCTGAAGGGAGTATATCTTCCGCTTGTCGATGCCGCGGGGAAAGCCCTCATTGAAATATTCGAACCCGGATAGCTGGTTGTCGGTGAGCCATACCCCAATGTTTCCATAGATAAGGATCGAATCAGGGCCCATGGGAAGAGATCCCCTTACGCCGGCAAGGTTCCAGTTTTTGTACTGATAACCCGGAGGCATTAGTTTCCGGGGAATATCGAACGAGGAGAAGGTTTCGCGATGGTTGAGCACGATACCTGATAAAGCATAAAGGATGGCGAAAAAGGCAATGATAATGCCAGGCCATTTATGAAATTTTTTAAATAATCGGATGAGCTTTGCTTTTTTCATTAAATGCCAATAAAAACCGGAACCAGGTTTGATCCCGGTTCCGGGTAATTATGGTGCAAAGATATAATAAATTACTAAAAGAGGATTTAGTCGTTAAAGAAATTTAGGTGTAACGGACAGCATCAGATACGCCCAGTTCTGTGTCACGTCGGTACTTCCGCCGGTTTTGACAAGTTTCATGCTTGCGCCGGGCAGCAGGTGGGAATATCCAAAGGTTATCTTTGTAAATGAATTGACGGTATAGGTCAGATCAAAGTCAATTTCCGTTCCGAGGTAGGATTTGGCATCACCCGGAAGTTTCGCATTGGCCCCAAAGTAGTGCAGGTCGAGGTTCCATTGGACATTTTTAAAGCGGCTGCATGCCCATTTGAAATAGAAATCATTGAGACCGACATTGTTGATATGCTGCCCTGCCACATAGAAGTAATCCATAAATCCGTTGAATTTATGGTTGGTGCCGTACAAGGGATTAAATGACTTAAGTTTGTCCGTCTCACCAGCCGGTGTACCAGATAACAGCTCTACGCCGAAGGTAGCTGCAGCGGTAGGATTCATTTTTGCAGACACTTCTAACAAAAAGTTATACGCACTGATATCCCGGTTGGTTAGATCTTTACCGGTCTGGAAATAAAGGTTGGATGCGATGCTTACCGGTTTGGGGTTCAGGGTGACCCTGCCACCGATGGTTTGCGAGTACCGGTTTTCCTGTTTTCCATCAACCATAACCGGAACGCCGTTGTTGAGTAAAAGAAGGCTCATCGACTCTTTTTCCCACGATTTGTTGAACCAGACAAATTGCATGTCTTTATAAGCATCCGGACCATTGTACAGGTTATTCCTCCGGTCTGTATTCTCATTGTGGGCAATCCCGAAGTGGAGTTTTACATCCCCTTCATATTTAAACAGGGCCAGGTCGTGTGAACGGGCCTGCTGCAGCCAGCCTACCGGGCCAAAGATTCTCTGGTCGTCATAGCTTAGTTCCTGGCGTCCGGCTTTCAGGGAGAATTTGGGCGAAAAAAGAACTTCTGCCCAACCCTGGTGCAGTGAGACGGCAAAGTCCTGATTCATAACAAGCTGGGCTTGGTTTCCCCATGTCCTTACATCCTGAAGTACCAGGCCTGTCCTGATAAATTCATTGGTAAATGAAAAGTTCAGCCTGGTACGCTGGGAGGTAAAGGTGGAGGCATCCTGATTATCTGCAGCAAGCGTCCCGTAGCCGTGGCTGTATTCAGTCCTTGGTCTGTACTCACCGGTCAGGGAAAACTGTGCTGAGGCCATTTCGGCCATTAGGATCCCTGCAAATAAAAGCAGGCAGTAATTAAAAACGGATGTTTTCATTTTGGTTTGAATTGGATTTTTAATGCAAATAAAAGGCAGAACCTGTCAGGTTTATTGTTTCAAATCTGTCAGGTCCTGCCGTCATATATCACGAACTCATAAATGGTAGCTTATTCAATTATGCTGCGGATAAGCTTCTCCCGATGCCAGGGGGCTGCCCTGCATCAGTTCCAGCTTGCCTCCCTTTCAGCTGCGGCGGATTTCCACTGCGGTACAATTTCCTTAAGGAATACGGCTTTTTCCTCATTGAATTTCTTCATGTCCAGTCCGATGAACTCCTGAGCCTTAGCTTTGGTGGAGATATCTGGATAGGGCACTTCTTCGTTATGGCCGAGGCTTGACAACAGGCGGGCCAGTTTGACGCGGGTTTCGGAGGCGATGGTAAGTCCGGTGGATACAACCCTAGCCATTTCTACAGGTGCATGGAAAGAGCCTCCATGGCTGGCAGCTACGAAATCCCAGCGCCACTGGGCGTGTCTGATTCCGGTAAGAATATCCTTCATCTGCGCTTCGGTAGCACCGAGGTCCCATGCTTTTTTAGCCTCTACGTGAGCCCTTACCAGCATTTTTTCAAGTTCATGGCGGGATTCCAAAATCTTGTCCTGCCGTTCATAGACGCTCTGAACCAGCGTAGTGGCTTCTTCGCGGTGGCAAACCTGGCAGGATGCTGAAATGTTGTTCAGCGGTGACTGCATTTTGTGGTTGGTGAATTTCTGGCCTCCTTCGCTGTGATAGGGCATGTGGCAGTCGGCGCAGGAGACGCCCCTTTGTGCGTGTACGCCTAACATGAATACTTCGTAGTCGGGGTGTTGTGCCTTCAGCATGGGCGCCTTGCTGATGGCATGGGTCCAGTCGGCAAATCCAATGTTGTCATAATACTCTTCCATGGCTTCAACGGTAAACCCGAGGTCCCACGGGAAAGTCAGGTATTGGGCACCTTCCACCTTCTGTTTATTGAAGTAATATTCCACATGGCACTGGGCGCACACAAGGCTTCTCATTTCCTGATAGGATGCTTTGGTAATGTCACGTCCCTGGCGTTCAAATGCTTCGATAAGGGCAGGTCTTGAAATGTGAAGGTTTGCGGTTTTAGGGTCATGGCAGTCGACACAACCGATCGGGTTGACCACCTCAGGTCCGAGGCTCGCCCAGGTCTGGGAATAGAACTGGGCAACACCCATCTCGTTCATCAGTCTGGGCACGTCGGGGCTTTTACAGGTCCAACAGGTGGAAGGCTGCGGTCCTGCATCCGGAGTCATCGGGGCACCTACCCTGAGGGAGTTATATACATCCTCTACCGCGTAGTAATGGCCGCGGCCCTGTTTATAGTCCCTGGAGAAAAGATAGCCTGCCCAGAGTACCACAAACTGGGGTTCGATTTCCAGCATGTCGACCATGGCATTGCCACCATGCTTGCTCCGGAATGTAGTGTCGGCTGTTCCATAGTAAGACTGGAACTGACGGGGGAAATTCTGGCCCCAGACCTCATTTCTCGGTTCAAAATCACGGATCTCTACAAGGGGTGCGTTTACGAAAACTGCCTCGGCGCGTCGTTCAACAATAGTGGAGGCCAGCAGGCCCAGCAGAAAAACAACAATAATGGTTGCAAAAAAGATTACCCACGCAAGAGCAGGTTTCTTTTCGGTTAATTCAGTAATACTCTTCATACGATACTATTTATTTTCAATTAATTTCCCAATAATCTTTTCATCCACGCCGGAACCGGGCTTTCCGGTGTGGGTACCCTGGCGAAAGGTACACTGGAGAGTGAATTCACCCTGCCGTGAGGTACTTCACGGTGACATTCCACACAACGGCGGCCTTCACGGATGGCCCTGTACATGGCAACCGTGGATTCGAGCTTCGGATCCATAATAAGCGCTTCATGGCACCTGACACAGTTATTGTGTACCGCCCTGGCGCCTGCTTTCTTGATATGGATGACCTGAGGTTCAAGCCGGAGGGTAAACATTACCGAGTGACGGAGGCCATCCATAGCTTTAAAATAATAAGTGTTGAAAAAATTGTCCTGAGGAACATGACAATCATTACAATGGGCAACTTCCCGGTGTGAACTGTGACTCCATGTTGCGTATTGCGGTGACATAATGTGGCAGTTGACACAGGTCTGTGGATTGTCGGACAGATAGGAGTGGGCTTTTGAAAGATAAATGGTAAATATGGCCAGCCCGATAAAAATTGCCGACATAATCAGTACCGGAAATCTCCAACCTGGTGGAGGCAGGATACGTTTCAGCATAAGACTTGGTTTTTTATATTCAATAAATGCAATTATTGCCATTATATACGATATTCTTTGTATCAATTGTTACATTTTTGCGGCTATTCGGACCTTTTTCAGATGATTTTCGCAAAAAGTTATCATAAAATAAAAAAGGGTATTTAACTCCCAATTATTATAGAGATAACCAATTATTATCCGTTACATAATTGATGTCAGGGAATTGTTCTTCGGCTAATTTAAAATCGGAATAAATTAGGTCGTTTTTTTGACAAAATGTAAACCTTGTGGCACGAAAAAATATAAAATAACATATTTTTGACCGTTAACAGGATGAATTATTCTGTTGATTTTCCAATGAAAAACCAAAAGATTGTATAAATCCAGCCTGCCGGCTTTCGATTGTGACAGGCGTTGTCGAAATCGTTCATGAAGAAGTATTTTTTGATCATTTTATTAACCGGGATTTTCAATGCATCAGGTCAGGGGTTCATTACTGAAAAGGGACTAAACTTTAGTCTGTCAGGATTTATCAAAAATGATTTTATCCTGGATTCCCGGAAAAACGCTGAGGCGGTTGACGGTCTTTATACGTTATGGCCTTTGCGCCCGGAGTACGATGAGAACGGTTCGGATCTGAATGCAGTTCCCAGTGCCAGGATGTTTTCGATTTCCAGTCGGTTAACCACCCGGTTCTCCGGACTTGAGATCGGGTCAGCCCGTGTCGGCGCGACGCTTGAACTCGATTTTACCGGTGGCGATGCGGCCAACAGTGTAAGGTTACGGCATGCCTACACCAGTTTCAGCTGGCCACGCACACAATTGATCTTTGGCCGTACCTGGCATCCTACATTTGTTGAAAAGGTATTTCCCGGAGTAATGGCGCTCAATACAGGAGTACCTTTCCAGGTTTTTAACAGGAGCCCCCAATTAAGGTTAACCCATCAGCTTACTAAGGGTTTTGACCTCATAGCAGCTGCAGTATACCAGATCAATTATATCAATTTCGGTCCCGACCCGGTTACCGGGGCATCGGTGGCTTCTTCGAGGTATCAGCGGAATGCCCTTTGGCCCAATCTTCATCTGCAGGGACAGTTCTATAACGACCATTGGGTTGCCGGAGCCGGAATCGACTGGAAAATAATACAACCGCGTGAGTTTACTATTGGGGACAATGGCCGCAAATATGTTACTTCAGAAAAGTTAAGTTCCTGGGCAGCACTGGGATATGTGAAGTATACCCGAGGGAAACTGGAAGTGAAGGCCAAAAGTATGTACGGCCAGAATGTATCGGAAAGCCTCCTTGCCGGTGGTTATGCTGTCGCTTCCAGGGATCAGGCGACCGGGTTCGAAACCTATACCCCGACCAACCACCTGTTTAGTTTTATCAATATCTTTTATGGAGATACCTGGAAACCCGGACTTTTTCTGGGTTATATGAAAAATATGGGTACCACTGTCCATCCGGCCGGAAATTTTTATGCCCGGGGGGCTGATGTGGATGTATGTTACCGGATTTCTCCCCAGATAACCTGGAAATACAAAAATTTTATGGCCTCATGGGAGCCTGAAGTAACCTCGGTCAGTTACGGACGGATCGATTACAGCGACAAAGGCAGGGTGAAAGATGCTTCGTTTGTGACCAATTACAGAAGCCTTCTGACCATATTCTACCTGTTTTAATGGGTTGCAGATTTGAGAAACAGAAAAAAAACGGACGAAAAGCGATAATAATAAATATGGAATTTTGGGAAAAAGAGCTCGAAACCCTACCTCAGGATAAGCTGACAAGGTTGCAGCTTGACAGACTGAACCTGGTCATACAGTCAGCTGTCAGGTCTCCGTATTACCGGTCGCTCTTTTCCGGGAACGGAGATTTGGAGAGTTTACGGGATATCCGGGAAGTTAACGGGATTCCGTTTACCACGAAACAGCATCTGCGTGATCATTTTCCATATGGATTTCTGACGCTCCCCAGGAAGGAGCTTATCCGGCTGCACAGTTCAAGCGGAACAACCGGCAATCCGACCGTGGTTTTCCACAACCGGCATGATATTGATTCCTGGTCAAACCTGATGGCGCGATCGCTTTTTTGTGCCGGTGTAAGGGATACCGATGTTTTTCAGAATATCGTCGGATATGGTCTCTTTACCGGAGGGTTAGGGTTTCAGTACGGCATAGAGCGTCTGGGTGCACTGAGTATTCCTGCAGGCGCAGGAAACAGTGCCCGGCAGATCAAACTGATGCGTGACTATGGTACCACAGTGATTCATGCCATACCGAGTTATCTGGCCCGTTTGTATGATGTCTTTCTTGCGGAAGGTGTTAATCCCCGGACGGATACGGAGCTCAGGATGCTGATCATTGGCGCTGAGCCCCATACCGAGGCACAGCGGCAGCGTATTCAGGAAATGTTCGGCGTTAAGGCCTATAATTCGTTTGGATTATCGGAAATGAACGGTCCGGGCGTTGCTTTTGAATGTGAGTATCAGAACGGTCTTCATATCTGGGAAGATGCATTTCTTGTCGAAATCGTCGATCCGGAAACGCTGGAGCCTGTTCCTGACGGAGAATACGGCGAGTTGGTCATGACTACCTTAGACAGACAGGCCATGCCACTTATCAGGTACCGGACCAGAGATATCACCCGGATTTTACCCGGTATTTGTCCCTGCGGAAGGACCCACAGGAGGATTGATCGTATTACCGGCCGGACTGACGATATGTTTATCATCAAAGGGTGCAATATTTATCCCATGCAGGTCGAGGGTATTCTCCTCCGGGTTGCCGAGGTGGGCAGCGATTATGTAATCAGGCTGGAGACCATCGACGATCAGGATGAAATGATTGTGGAAGTGGAAGTGAAGAAGGATTGGTTCCGTGGTGACCTGTTGTTCCTGGACCAGTTACAGAAGCGGCTTACACATATGATCCGTGATGAAGTGCTGGTTACTCCCAGGGTGAAACTTGTTGAGCCCGGATCTATCCCCAAAGGGGAAGGAAAGGCCGTCCGGGTATTTGATAACCGTCAAAATTGATCTCTGGATCGATGATAAAAATAAGTACCAAAGCATAAGATCCAAAGCGTATGGCATATCAGGTTTCAGTTTTTTTAGAGAATAAAATCGGTCACTTTGCAAGGGTTACCAGGGTTCTTAAAGATATCAGCGTAAATATCCGGACCATGACACTTACCAATACTGCAAATGGCTGGGGGATATTAAACCTGTTGGTGAGTGATCCCGAAAAAGCCTGCGAGTCATTGGCAGAACAGGGGTTTTCCGTGGCCCTCAGGGAGGTAATTGCCCTCCGGATGGTGGACAGGCCTGGCGGACTGGATGAACTTCTGGTGAAAATTGCCGGGGCGGGAATCAGTTTCGATAATGCCGTGGGCAGGATTACCGACGAAGGTAAGAGTGCCATCCTTGTACTCGATGTAAAGGATCCGTCCGAAGCCCGTGAAAAGCTTAAAGCAGTCGGGATAAATGAACTGGAGAGCCATATTGTGTACGGAATACCAGAAAAAACATGACAAATCAATTAATTACAATAGTATGATAGGAATACCCGATCCCGCCATCTGGGCAGGTTACCTGCTTGCCATACTGAGTCTGCTGGCCTGTGTGGTGTACGGAATTTTAAACTGGAATAAGGGCAATGAATCTGATTTTCATGATGAGGAACAGGATATCCGTTGGGAAGAAAAGGAAGAATCGATTAATGATATGATCTGAGGCTATGAATACATTCACATTGGGACTTGTGGTCGTTACCTATCTTTTGGTAATAGGCTATCTGGGATACCGGGGATTGCGCGGAACAAGGAATGCCGGTGATTATCTGTTAGGCGGACGGCAGATCCATCCGTTTGTTATGGCCATGAGTTATGGTGCAACCTTTATTTCCACTTCTGCCATTATCGGGTTCGGAGGTATTTCCGGGATGTATGGAATGGGACTGATCTGGCTTACCTTCCTCAATATATTTGTCGGGGTGCTGATTGCCTTCATCTTTTTCGGCCGTATCACACGGAGGATGGGTCACAGACTGGATGCCCACACTTTTCCTGAATTCCTGGGAAACCGTTTCCAGTCGAAATCGATACAGGTATTAGCCAGTCTGATCATCTTTTTGGCCATGCCCTTGTATGCGGCTGTTGTGCTTATTGGGGGAGCCAGGTTTATTGAAAGCATTTTTCAGATCGATTTCGGGTTTGCCCTGACATTTTTCGCCGTGGTGATCGCAGCCTATGTTATTGTTGGCGGACTGAAGGGGGTCATGTATACGGAGGCCCTCCAGGGGTCGATCATGTTTGTGAGTATGTTCTTTCTTTTGGTCGTTACCTACGTGAAACTGGGCGGGATAAACGCTGCGCATGAGGCGCTCACCGGCATGGCCTCCCTGGTTCCGGAGAAGCTGGCCATTCAGGGACATGCCGGGTGGACGGCCTTTCCGAAGTTTAATTCGGCCTGGTGGTGGATACTTACCACCAATATCATATTAGGTGTGGGTATTGGGGTACTGGCTCAACCGCAGCTGGTAGTCAGGTTCATGACCGTTAAAAGCACCCGTGAACTCAACCGGGCGGTGCTTGTTGGGGCAATTTTTATTTTTGTGTCCACTGGATTTGTATTTACAGTGGGCGCATTATCAAACGTATTCTTTTACCGTGAGTCTGGCCAGATTGCACTGGAAGTGGCAAAAGGGAATGTGGACCTGATCATTCCGGAATTTATCAGCCGGGCAATGCCCGAGTGGTTCGTTTACCTTTTTATGTTGGCTTTGCTCTCCGCGGGGATGTCTACTCTGAGTTCACAGTTTCATGCAATGGGCACTGCGATAGGCCGCGATTTTACCGGGGTACTGTTTCCCCGGTTTGCCAGCCGGACTATGTTGATAACCAGACTGGGTATTGTTGTGGCGATCATTGGCAGTGTAATCATAGGCTATATGCTTCCGGCGGGAATAGTGGCCAGAGGTACAGCAATCTTCTTCGGAATATGTGCAGCCTCTTTTCTTCCGGTTTATATTGCTGCAATCTATTGGAAGCGGGCGACCCGGAATGCTGCCCTTTGGAGCATTTCATCCGGTATCCTGTCGAGCATTTTTGCGTTGACATTTCTTCACCAGAAGGAGTCTGAACCACTCGGCATTTGCCGGATGCTTTTTGGCCGTGATTACCTGATCGACAGTTTTCCGTGGATGATCATCGACCCGATTATCATTGCCCTACCAGTTTCTGCACTGGTATTGATAATGGTATCGTTTTTTACCAGTCAGCCGGAACAGTCCCACCTGGAACGCTGCTTTAAATGAAAGAGGTTAAATTTAAAGCCGGCAGGATTTGTCTGCCGGTGTCGTAAAAAATATATATATATTGAAATGATCTGGAATGAAACCATAGAGTGTGCCTCACGGGAGGAGATGAGGAGGATACAGTCTGAACGGCTTGTGGAAACGGTTCAGCGGATATACCATAGTGTTCCCACGTATCGTCACAAGATGCAGGAGGCCGGACTGACTCCTTCCGATATCCGGGGGATTGACGACCTTTCCCGATTGCCATTTACCACCAAGCAGGATCTTCGCGACAGTTACCCTTTCGGGATGTTTACCGTTCCGATGAGCGAGATCGTCAGGGTACACGCCTCTTCCGGAACTACCGGAAAACCAACGGTAGTCGGCTACACCCGGAAGGACCTGAATACCTGGGCAGAGGTAGTGACACGCACCTTGGTGATGGCCGGTGTGCACCGTAATGATATTGTGCAGGTTGCCTATGGTTATGGACTTTTCACGGGAGGGCTCGGTATGCACTACGGTACCGAAAATCTTGGAGCTACAGTGATCCCGATTTCTGGAGGAAATACCCAGAAGCAGATTCAGCTGATGCAGGACCTGGGATCAACGGTTATCGCCTGTACCCCTTCGTATGCACTGCACCTTGCTGAAGTCATCAAAGATATGGGCCTTTCCGGTGACGACCTGAAACTCAGGATTGGAATTTTTGGTGCCGAACCGTGGAGTGAGAATATGCGGAGGGAGATTGAATCCAAACTTAAACTGCGCGCAATTGACATTTACGGACTGAGTGAAGTGATTGGCCCGGGCGTGTCCTGCGAATGTGAATTCCAGTGTGGCATGCATGTCAACGAGGATCACTTCGTACCCGAAATAATCGATCCGGAAACCCTGCTGCCGGTAGCCCCCGGGGAGCGTGGCGAGCTGGTTTTTACGACCATAACCAAGGAAGGTATCCCGCTGATCAGGTACCGTACACGCGACCTGACCCGTCTCGACTACACAAAGTGCAGCTGTGGCCGTACGCTGGTCAGGATGGAGAAATGCACCGGGCGATCGGATGATATGCTGATTATCCGGGGTGTGAATGTGTTCCCGTCGCAGATTGAAAGTGTCCTGCTGGATATGAGTGAAACTGAACCCCATTATCTGCTGATTGTGGAGAGGGAAGGAAATCTGGATACACTGAAACTGATGGTGGAGGTTCAGGAACAGTTCTTCTCCGATGAAATCAAAGCCCTTGAGGCACTTCGCAGAAAAATTACCCACAACATCCAAAGTACCCTGGGGGTATCGGTAGAGGTAAAACTGGTGGAACCCCGTACCATTGAACGTACTGCAGGTAAAGCAAAAAGAGTGATAGACAACCGTAAAATCTAATAACATGATAGTTAGGCAGGTATCTGTATTTCTGGAGAATAAAACAGGTCGTCTTAATGAGGTGGCCAAAATTTTAGGGGAGGCCGGAGTCAATATTTCCGCTTTCAGTATCGCCGATACCTCAGATTTCGGAGTACTGCGGATGATTGTACCCGACCCCGGCAAGGCCGTCGAGGTGCTGCGAGCCAGTTATTTTTCGGTTCAAACCACTCCCGTGGTGTTGGTTACCAGTCCGAACCAACCTGGGTCCCTGGCCAGGCTGCTCAGTATTCTCAGTACGGAGAACATATTTATCGAATATATTTATGCTTTTTCGATGAATGAGGACTCAGCGGTGATCGTAATCAGACCTTCTGATATTGAAGGGTGTGTCGGTGTGCTGGACCGTTATCGTGAAGAACTGGGCGTTGGCCCGGGAGGTTTTCAGGTGTAGGGAGGGCACTAATTTTGCCCGGCCTTAAAACTTTTGCCATAACAATTGTATATTTGGCAGAATTAAATGATTAAAATGAAGCGTGTAGCGATACAGGGTATTGCCGGGTCATTTCACGAAGATGCAGTAAGGCAGTACTATGACGAAGAGGTTGAAACGGTTGAATGCAGGTCGTTTACCAGTGTATGTGAATTAATTGACAGTGACGCGGTGGAATTTGCCGCCATGGCAATCGAAAATTCAATCGCCGGAAGCCTGTTGAATAATTACCAGCTGATCAGGGATTACCACCTGAAAATTACCGGTGAGATATATATCCATATTCAAATGAACCTGATGGCAGTTGAGGGTGTTGATAAACTGGATATTACCGATATATATTCTCATCCCATTGCCTTGAAGCAGTGTGCCGAATACCTGGAAAAATATTTTCCAAATGCCCGGTTACACGAAATGAGCGATACCGCAGCCTCTGCCAAATTTATTTCAGAGGAACGCCCCGGGAATGCCGCCGCTATAGGAAACCTGCGCTCTGCAGAGCTTTACGGCTTAAAAATTCTGGAAACCGGTATTGAGACCAACAAAAAGAATTACACCCGGTTCCTGTTTCTTTCGAAGCATGGCATTCCGGGCGAATCTGCCAATAAAGCCTCAATTTGCTTCGAAGTTGGTCATTTCTATGGTGCCCTGGCCCGTGTCCTGAACACTTTTGCCGAGAACCGGATAAACCTGACCAAAATACAGTCGGTACCCATCATCGGAAAACCGAATGAATACACTTTCCATGTGGATATCGAGTGGGAATCCCTTGATAATTATGAAAAAGCCATTCATCATGTGCTGAAAAGTGTATCGAGCCTGGCCATTCTGGGTGAGTACAAGCGCGGCGAACTGGCCATTCACAATCAGTAGATATTTGAAACCAGATAAAACCATATGACATGAGAAGAATAGGTTTGTTTTTCGGTCCTCTGAAAGGTTCGGTAAACCGGGTGGCCGACATGATCGCTGAGAAAATAGGTACAGACCGGGTGGAGATGGTGCACGTAAAAACGGCATCGGCTGAGGATTTTGACCGTTTCGACACGATTATTTTTGGTATATCAACCGTTGGCAAGGAGACCTGGGATGCAAGTATCAGCAAGACCGACTGGGGCATTTTCCTGCCTGAAGTTAGCCGGGGAAATTTCGCCGGCAAAAAGGTGGCCATCTTCGGACTGGGTAACCATGTTACCTACGCATCCAGTTTTGTGGATTTCATGGGATTATTGGCCGATGAGCTGATGAATACCGATGCGGAGATTGTTGGTCAGGTACCTGTTGATGGCTATGAATTTGAAGAGTCGGCCGCTATATATGACGGTAAATTTATCGGGTTGCCCCTCGATGAGGACTTTGAGCCTGAACTTACACCTGAAAGGGTGGATAATTGGCTTGAAATACTGAGAAAAGAGATGAACCTCTGAAAGTTGATAAAAATCAGGATAATTTTTTTATCCTGATTTTCTTTTATTTGAAAAGTGCTTTCCCCCGCCTGCTTTAAATAATTAACCTGCACAATGAATAATCTTCTGTTTTGTAATCATCTTATTCTTAGCGCGGGTGCAGGGTTTGGAGATGACTAAAACCTTTAGTTTCTTTATAAAAATATTTCTGACATGGATCAGCCACTGATATCAAAAGAGATTATCCAACAAGAGACAGCAATGCTCAGAATCCCGGATATCGGGAATGCAACCATTCGCGAAATTGTTGCCCTGGTTAACGCTGTTGAATCCAAAACCGGTATTAAGTACATCCGAATGGAAATGGGGGTACCTGGATTACCGCCTGCCCAGGTGGGCGTTGAAGCCGAAATTGATGCACTGAAAAGGGGGGTTGCCTCCATGTATCCAATGGTTGATGGCGTTAAGGAACTCAAGGAACAGGCTTCGCGGTTTGTGAAATCCTTTGTAAATATTGACATCTCTCCTAAGGGGTGTATCCCGACTGTCGGGGTCATGCAGGGTAGCTACACCGCATTCCTGGCTGCCGGCAATTGTGACATAAAGAAAGATACCGCCCTTTTCATTGATCCCGGGTTTCCGGTCCAGAAGCAGCAGATGATGGTGATGGGCATGAAATACGCCACTTTCGACGTATTCAATTTCCGGGGTGAAAAACTGAGAAGTAAACTGGAGGAATTTCTTGCACAGGGGAATATCTGTTCCATTATATATTCCAATCCGAATAATCCTACCTGGATCTGTTTTACGGAAGAAGAACTGCAGATCATTGGTGAGCTGGCCAATAAGTACGATGTGATTGTTATGGAGGATCTGGCCTATTTCGGAATGGATTTTCGAAAAAACCTGTATACTCCCGGCGAACCGCCTTTCCAGCCCACGGTTGCCCGGTACACCGACCACTACATTCTGTTTATTTCCAGTTCAAAGATATTCTCTTATGCCGGACAGCGGTGTGCGGTTCTCTGTATATCCGATAAATTATTCAGCCGGGAGTATCCCCGGCTTCAGGAACGTTTTCACTGCAGTACTTTCGGGAATACGGTGGTTATGCGGATTTTGTATGCTCTTACCTCCGGGGTGACCCATTCGGCCCAGTATGCTCTTGCCGCTATGTTCAGGGCTGCATCCGACGGGAAATTCAATTTTATTGAAGATGTTAAGGAATACGGCCGGAAAGCGGCCATCATGAAGAAACTCTTTACCGGAAACGGCTTTTATGTGGTCTATGATGAAGACCTGGGTGAGCCGTTGGCCGACGGTTTCTATTTTACCATCGGATATCCCGGGATGACGGGTGCTGAACTGGTAGCCAATCTGCTGAATTTCGGGATCAGCGCCATTGCATTGGCGGAAACCGGAAGTGAAAGGCAGGGCATCCGGGCATGTGTGTCGCATGTTTACAGGAGCCAGTTTGATGACCTGGAAACCAGGCTCCGGATGTTCAATGAATATTTCAGGGCAGGAAATGCCCGATGACAATATAAGTGAATAACAATTAATTCCGAATAATATGGCAAAAGTCAGAGGAGCGGTTGTGGTGGAAAAGGAAGGCTGCAAAGGTTGCAGTCTTTGTGTGGAAGCTTGTCCGCAGGGAGTTCTGGCACTCAACAAGGAAGTAAACAGCCGTGGGTACCACTATTCCTATATGAAAAACCCGGATGATTGTATCGGATGTTCCAACTGTGGAATGGTTTGTCCGGATACCTGTATAACCATTTACCGGGTAAAAATTTAATACTGTTCAGGTAAAAATTGAGTAGAGATGGGAGAATTAAGATTAATGAAAGGGAATGAGGTATTAGCCGAAGCGGCGATCAGGTGCGGCTGCGACGGGTACTTCGGATATCCGATCACCCCACAGTCGGAGGTGATGGAAACCCTTATGGAGCTTCAGCCCTGGGAGACAACCGGAATGGTGGTATTGCAGGCAGAGAGTGAAGTGGCATCAATAAATATGGTATATGGTGCGGCAGCCACCGGGAAAAAGGTGATGACTTCCTCTTCCAGTCCGGGCGTCAGCCTGATGATGGAAGGGATTTCCTATATTGCCGGAGCTGAGCTGCCATGTCTGGTCGTTAACGTTCAGCGGGGTGGTCCCGGACTGGGAACCATCCAGCCTTCGCAGGCTGACTATAACCAGGCTGTAAAGGGGGGAGGACATGGCGACTACAGGCTTATTACGCTTGCACCGGCTTCGGTCCAGGAGATGCACGATTTTGTTGACCTGGCCTTTAACCTGGCCTTTAAATACAGGAATCCCGCGATGATACTGACCGACGGGGCGCTGGGCCAGATGATGGAAAAGGTTGAATTGGCCGATTTCAAACCGAGATGGACCAGGGAAGAGATTCAGGAAATCAGCGGATCATGGGCCACCACGGGAAAAACTGCTTCCCGCGAACGGAATGTGGTGACTTCCCTGGAGATGGATCCCGGAAAGATGGAACAGAATAACCTCCGGTTTCAGGAGAAGTTCAAAGCTATTCAGGAAAATGAAGTCAGATATGAAACCTTTATGTGCGAAGATGCCGAGTATGTGCTGGTGGCCTTCGGGACTTCCTCAAGGATCTGCCAGAAAGCCATTGAACTCGGGCGGGCAAAAGGAATAAAAGTAGGTCTTCTCCGGCCTATAACCCTGTGGCCATTCCCTTCTGAAGTGATCGCTTCCATGACTTGCAGGGTAAAAGGATTCCTGTCGGTCGAAATGAGTGCCGGCCAGATGGTCGATGATGTTAAACTGGCCGTGTTCAATTCGGGATGCACTGTGCCTGTTGAGTACTTCGGCCGTATGGGAGGAATCCTGCCATCGCCCAATGAAGTGATTGAAGCACTGGAAAGTAAACTGATAAATCGCTGAAAAATGGACATAAAAGATATTATCAAGCCGGAAAACCTGGTTTACGACAAGTCGAAGCTTCAGATAGATACTATTATGCACTATTGTCCGGGATGTACCCATGGTGTTGTGCATAAAATCCTGGCCGAAGTAATCGACGAAATGGGGATTCAGGAGCGGACCATCGGGGTTTCCCCCGTGGGATGTGCTGTTTTTGCCTATAATTATATCGACATTGACTGGCAGCAGGCTGCTCATGGCCGTGCTCCGGCGGTAGCCACCGGGATTGCCCGTACCAATCCCGACAAAATTGTCTTTACCTATCAGGGCGATGGTGACCTGGCTTCGATCGGCGCTGCCGAGATCCTTCATGCCTGCAACCGTGGTGAGAATATGGTGGTAATCTTCATCAACAATGCCATATATGGAATGACCGGAGGGCAGATGGCTCCGACGACGCTGCTGGGACAGCGGACCTCCACCTCGCCGGGTGGCAGGAATGTGGAGCTGAACGGGCATCCGCTCAAAATAACCGAAATGATCGCCATGCTTCCCGGGGTGCATTATGTCACCCGCCAGTCTGCCCATACTGCGTCAACCGTCAGGAAATGCAAAAAAGCCATCAGAAAGGCCTTCGAGAATGTAATGGCCAAAAAGGGTACCTCTTTTATTGAGGTGGTATCCACCTGTAATTCAGGATGGAAAATGACCCCGGTAGGTGCCAATACCTGGATGGAGGAGAACATGTTTCCGGTCTATGTTCCGGGTGAATTGAAAGATAACGACAAGCAAGTGCCATCTGAAAAAAATTAAACGGGAAAATTATGACAGAAGAATTGATCATTGCCGGATTTGGAGGACAGGGAGTCCTTTCGATGGGGAAGATTCTTGCGTATTCCGGTATTATGGAGAATAAAGAGGTGACCTGGTTTCCGTCTTATGGACCTGAAATGCGTGGGGGAACTGCCAATGTAACGGTAATCGTAAGCGATAGCCGCATCAGTTCACCCGTGTTGCATGAATATGATACCGCCATTATCCTGAATCAGCAGTCGATGGATAAATTTGAGAGCAAAGTTAAACCGGGAGGCATCCTGATTTATGACCCGAACGGTATTGTACATCCCCCAACGCGGACCGATATCAACATTTATAAGGTGGAAGGTACCGTTACAGCCGTGGAGATGGGAAACCCAAAGGTTTTCAACATGATCATTGTGGGCGGATACCTGAAGGTACGCCCGATCGTAAGTCTCGATAATGTGGAGAAAGGCCTCGAAAAGTCGCTCCCCGCAAGGTACCATAACCTGATTCCACTGAACCTGGAAGCCATCAAAACCGGTCAGGACATTGTAGAAAAAGTAAATTGAAAGTAAGGGAAATATTTCAGTATGATCAGATCAATGACCGGTTTCGGTAAGTCCGAATTTGAAATAAACAACAAGAAAATTACGATTGAAGTCAAATCACTCAACAGCAAGCAGTCTGATATCAATACCAGGATACCACAGATCTTCAGGGAGAAAGAGATTGAAATACGTCGTATGATTAACGACCGGCTGATCCGGGGGAAAATCGATATCGCCATTTATTCTGAAAGTTTGGGCGATACCGGCAGTGCCGTGATAAATGAAGGTATCGTAAAAAGTTATTTCACGGCCCTCAGCGGTATCAGCAGCGACCTGGAGCTGCCTGTGAACGAGCGCCTACTGCAGATTGTGATGCGGCTGCCCGATACGGTCAAGGTTCAGTATGAGCAACTTAACGAGGAAGAATGGGAACTTTTGCAGGTTCACATTCGCCGTGCCATCGATCAGGTCGAGAAATTCAGGGTGCAGGAAGGAAAGGCGCTGGAAGCCGACCTGGTTGCCAATATTGATCAGATCAGCAGGTTGCAGGGAGAGATCGAACCTTTTGAGCAGCAAAGAATTGAGAATGTAAGGGTCAGGTTGACCGAAGCCCTGGCAAAAATGCAGTTGAACGGTACAGTTAGTCCGGAAAGGTTTGAGCAGGAACTGATATTCTATCTTGAGCGGCTCGATTTTAACGAGGAGAAGGTCCGGCTTACCAACCATTGCAATTATTTTCTGGATACCATGAAGGAAAAAGATGCGAACGGGAAAAAGCTTTCGTTCATAGCCCAGGAAATCGGAAGGGAAATCAACACCCTCGGATCAAAGGCGAATGAGGGCAACATCCAGCGTATTGTGGTCCAGATGAAGGATGCCCTTGAAAGGATCAAGGAGCAGGTTCTGAATATTCTGTAAGTTTGTAATATTTTGGGAGATCATTAAATGCAGCAAAATAAGCTGATCATTGTGTCGGCACCATCCGGAGCCGGAAAAACAACCATTGTAAGGCATCTGCTTGCCTTGCCCCTGCCCCTCGCATTCTCGGTATCGGCCACCAGCCGTGCTCCGAGACCCGGAGAGGTGGACGGCAGGGATTACTATTTTTTGACATCGGATGAGTTTATTCGCAGGATTGATGAAGGTGATTTTCTGGAATGGGAAGAGGTCTATCCCGGAACCTACTACGGAACACTCAGGAGTGAGGTGGACCGCATCTGGAACGAAGGCAGGAGTGTGGTTTTTGATGTGGATGTGATCGGCGGACTCAATATAAAAAAGATATATGGTGACCTGGCGCTGGCCATTTTTGTGCAGCCTCCTTCAGTGGACGAATTGCGTCAGCGTTTGCAAAGCCGGTCGACCGAAAGTGAAGAAAAAATTGCAACCCGGATTGCCAAAGCGGAGTATGAACTCAGCTTTTCACCCGACTTTGATGTGGTTCTTATCAATGACCAGCTGGACGTGGCACTTGCGGAGGCTGAATCAATGGTGCGAAAATTTCTTGAGAACCAGAAAACAGAGGATTAGGTTATGACTGACCTGCTCAATATTATTCTTCCACCGGGAAAGGTCAGCCTCCGGATCGGACTGTTCTTCGGGTCATTCAATCCGGTTCATATCGGTCATCTTGCGATTGCCAACTACCTGGTTGAGTTTGGTAATATTGACCAGCTGTGGTTTGTGGTTTCTCCCCAAAATCCGCATAAGAAAAAGGAAAACCTGCTTAATGACTACGACCGGTTAGAGATGATGCATCTCGCCGTAAAGAGTGAGCACCGGTTCAGGGTTTGCGATGTGGAGTTCAGGCTGCCCAAACCATCTTACACCATAGATACCCTGGCCCATCTGTCGGAAAAGTATCCCGACCACTCCTTTTCTATTATTATGGGCTCTGATAACCTGGTGAATTTTCACCGTTGGAAAAATTATGACCAGATTCTGAGGAATTACGGCATTTTGGTTTATCCAAGGCCGGGTTTTGACCCCCAACAGGCACAAATAGAGGATAATTATACCCTGATTAACGCTCCGCTTATGGAGATTTCTTCCACCTTTATCCGGGAGGGGATCCGCCAGGGACGGGACCTGCGGCATTTTTTACCTCCGGGGGTATGGGATTACATCGATAAAATGGGTTTCTACAGAGCCTGAAACTTCACAAAATTTCCTGTTTAAATTCATGTTTTGTTCCATTTTATTGGTTTAATTTTAGTGCATATTAAACCAGTAAAACGTGAGATTATGGAGGCTGAATCCGGAAATCGCGGGCCATCGGTACGTTCCGACTGTTATGTAAAAATAAGATCAGGAATATCGGGTGGAATACAAATCGAACTAAAGAGCAAGACCGGCAAACTTTTCGGGAGACATGTCAGGGAGCTGGTCACAGATATGTTTTCATTCTTTGATGTTTCCCATGCTGAAGTATACGTGGAGGACTCCGGTGCGCTACCCTATGTGATCGCCGCCAGAGTGGAAGCTGCTCTGTCGCGGCTTACAGCTTTGCCAAAACCGTATCTTCTTCAGGGTAAAACCTGCCCCCAATCCTCCACTGCGCGTGACCGGACCAGAAGATCCAGACTTTATCTGCCGGGGGATAATCCCAAACTGATGATCAATGCCGGTTTGTACGGCGCCGATGGCGTAATCCTTGACCTGGAGGATTCGGTGGCGCCTTCCGGAAAGCATGACGCCCGTTTTCTTGTAAGAAATGCCCTGCTTTACAATAACTTTATGGGTGCCGAGTTAATGGTCAGGATCAACCAACTGCCTGCCGGCCTCGACGACCTTCCGTATATTGTTCCAGGTCCTTTGAATATGATTCTGATTCCAAAGTGTGAATCGGCTGGAGACGTTAAGGCCGTTGATGAAATTATTCAAAGTCTCAAGGGCGATCCGGGCCGCAATATCTGGCTGATGCCCATTATTGAAAGTGCCCGGGGAGTCATACATGCCTATGAAATTGCCTCGGCATCGCCCAACGTTGTCGCCCTGACCCTCGGTCTGGAGGATTATACGGCCGATATCGGGGCTGAACGTACCACGGATGGTGTGGAGTCATTTTATGCCCGGAGTGCTGTGGTCAACGCGGCCAGAGCTGCCGGAGTGCAGCCCATCGATTCGGTATTCTCCGGTTTCGATGATCTTGAGTTGCTGGGAAGTGTGGCTTTAAAAGCCAGGGCCATGGGATATGAAGGTATGGGGTGTATTCATCCGCTGCAGGTTCCGGTTGTGAACAAATCCTTTAATCCGTCGTCCGGGGAAATTGAAAAGGCAATGAAAATAGTGGCGGCTTTTGATGAGGCTGAAAAATCGGGGATCGGGGTTATTGCAATCGGTTCAAAGATGATTGATGCCCCGATAGTAAAGAGGGCCCGGCGTACCATTGACCTGGCGATGCACCACAAGTTGCTGAATGCTGACTGGAGGGATCATTATGAAGGATAAAATGAGATTAAACGCAGCAGGGCGTCTGGTGCCGGTCGAAGTCAACGGCGAGCCCGCAGTGCCTTATCAGGGTGTGGAAAATTACCGGAAAACAGGCTGTAAATATGCTCCACCTATCCCATCCTGTGCAGATTATCCTGCCGACGGGAACAAACAGGTATCCTCCCTGGAGGAGGCCCTGGTGAAAGCGGGGCTGAATGACGGTATGACCATCTCGACCCACCATCACCTGCGCGACGGCGACTTTCTGGCCAACCAGGTGTTCGACATCGCCCATAAGCTGGGAATAAAGGGACTGAGGTGGTTTCCCTCTGCCTCTTTCCCCTGCAATGCACATCTGATCCCTTATCTGGAAGATGGAACCATCGACAGCATCGAAGGCAGTATGAACGGTCCGCTGGGGGAGTTCACCTCCCGTGGCCGGATGAAAAAGACAGCGGTACTCCGGTCGCACGGAGGCAGGGTCCAGGCTATCCAGGACGGTGAAGTTAAAATCGATATCGCCGTCATCGCCGCCCCCGCTGCCGATCAGTTCGGAAATGCCAACGGATTGAGCGGTCCTTCTGCAACAGGGGTGCTTGGATATGCTGAGATGGATGTGCAATATGCCGGCAAGGTGATTATCGTCACCGATAATCTGGTGCCTTTTCCCTGTCTGCCCATGCAGATTGCCGGAAATTTTGCGGATTATGTGGTAGTGGTGGACCAGTTGGGTGATGCCGGAAAGATAGTCTCCGGAACCACCCAGATAACCCGCAGTCCGGACCGGCTGATTATTGCTGACCTGACGGCCCGCTTCTGTGAGGTGACCGGAATTATTTACGATGGATGCGTAATCCAGGCGGGGGCAGGTGGAATATCCCTGGCTATTGCGGAGTACATGAAGCAGATTATGATCCGTAACCATTGGAAGATCAGGGTTGGCTTCGGGGGTACCACAAAGTATATGGTCGATATGTTAGAGCAGGGTGTCATGGAGTACATCCTCGACGGGCAGGTGTTTGATACGGCCTCCGTCAGGTCGCTGAATGAAAACCGGAACCATCAGAGCTTCTCAGTGTTCAACGCCTATAACTATCACTCCAAGGGTAACCTGACTTCCCTGATCGATGTAGTGACCCTGGGTGCCACGGAAATAGATGTTCATTTTAACGGAAATGTGGTGACCCATTCTGACGGGATGCTGCTGCACGGCATCGGGGGATGGCAAAATTGCCTTTTCGCAAAGAATACCATTATAGCCCTGCCCCTGTTCAGAAACCGCATTCCGGCCATTGTAGATGAGGTAACCACCCTCTGCGGACCGGGAGAACTGATCGATGTGGTCGTGACGGAAAGAGGGATTGCCATCAATCCCCGCAGAAAGGATCTTCTGGAGAAGGTAAAAGACTCAGGATTGCCGGTCAGGCACATCGAAGAGCTCCGGGAAGAGGCTGTGTCTATCTGCGGAACACCTGATAAACCTGAGTTCACCGATAAAATCGTTGCAGTGGTTAAGTGGGTGGATGGCACGGTGCTGGATGTGGTGAGGCAGGTTCTTTGTTAAAGTGATCGGTGACCGGTGATCGGTAATCAGTAACCAGTAACCAGTAATCGATGACCGGTGATCGGTGATTGAAACTGGTTATCAAAAACGGTGTAGGGGCAAGCCTTGCGCTTGCCCTGGTCAGCGTAAAAAAGTGAACGGTATACAGTAGGACCAGAACCCGGCGTATTGTTGTATCTTGTCTCTTATGTATCTGGTTTTTTAAAACCACAAAGGTAAGAAGACACAATGTACCACAAAGATTTGTCTTGATAAATATTACCTGATACCGCCGCGTATCTGATCAGCGTTTGCCAGTTATTTGAATACGGACTATATTATTTATAATGAAGACATGATGTCTGAAGTCTAATGTCTTGATACCTTTCATTGTGTTGTGCAGAGAATAAACCAATTATAAAAACATCAACCTTATGAAAAGAACCATAGTAGCCATGCCCGGCGACGGGATAGGGCGGGTAGTGCTGGAAGAAGCTATCCGGGTGTTGACGGCGGCCGGATTTGAAGCGGAATATCCCGAGGGTGACATCGGGTGGGAATTCTGGTGCCGGGAGGGTAATCCCCTGCCGCAGAGGACAATCGACTTACTCGAAAAGCACAGGATTGGCCTCTTCGGAGCCATCACCTCAAAACCCAAGGATGCCGCTCTTGCGGAGCTTGATCCGGCCCTGAGGGACAAGGGGCTGGTCTACTCCAGTCCGATCGTCGGATTACGCCAGCATTTCGGGCTCGATATCTGTCTTAGACCGTGCAGGTCGTATAAAGGTAATCCCCTGAATTTCATCCGCAGGGGTGCAGATGGAGGAGTGGAGGAACCTTTCGTCGATGTGGCCATCTTCAGGCAAAATACGGAAGGGCTATATGGTGGCGTCGAGTGGAGCAATCCGCCACAGCAGGTGTATGATGCCCTGATGACCCATCCTAAGTTCAGCAAGAATTTTGGATGGTGCCCCAAGGAAGAGATTTCGGTTTCCACGCGGATTTTCACCCGGAAGATGACCAGGCGCATCCTGGTGGCTGCCTTTGAACATGCCGTGAAGTATGGCTACAAATCGGTTACGGTTTGCGAAAAGCCCAATGTGATCAGGGAAACATCGGGCATGATGTACAAAATGGCCCAGGAAATCCAAAGGAATGAGTATCCGCATATTGAACTATGGAATACCAATATCGATGCCCAGATGATGTGGCTGACCAAAAATCCGGAGACGTATAGTGTTATTGTGGCCGGAAATATGTTCGGTGACATCGTTTCGGATGCTTTTGCCGGATTGATTGGCGGGCTCGGGTTTGCCTGCAGCGCACAATATAATCCAGATACCGGCGTGGCGGTATTTGAGCCCACCCACGGTTCTGCACCCAAATATGCAGAATACCCGGTATCGATTGTCAATCCGGTGGCGATGATCGAATCGGCCTGTATGATGCTGGATTACTTAGGCGAAGGGGAAATTTCAAAGAGAATACGGAAAGCGGTCGCTCTGGTCGTTGAGGAAGGCAACGTCCGGACGTACGATATGATGAAGCTTACCGGCAGTCCGGACGTACTGAAGTCGGGTGCCGCCTCGACACGCGAAATGGCCGATGCCATCATAGCACACCTTGAATGAAATTTGTTCCCGCACCGATTATGCTATCCACATGCAATCTTTCCAGGATTGATCGAAAAATTCTAACATACTGCAGATGAAATTTCCATGATTGCAGAAACACAAACCGGAATGAATAACTTTCAGCATCCCCGATAACAATCGGGGCGATAACAATCGGGGCGATAGCTATGGGGCCATGTGACCACTAAAAAACAAGACAATTTATTCACATAACTAAGATAAAGTATTTTGAAATGAAATATGATCTGAAAGAAATGAACAACCCTGGTTGTTTAACCGACATCAGAAATAATCAAAAAAGGTACTATGATAAAACCTGAAATTCTGGAATTGTGGCCGGAGCTCGAATGGATTGAGGATCCCGGCCTTAGGGAGAAAACGGCGAAAGTGTGGGAACTGGCACTGGGCAGGAGTGTACTGAGCATTGCAGATTTGAAGCGGATTCCGTTTACCCTGCTGGCTGGTCCAGACCTGAAAGTAACTTTCATGGAACACAAGCGGAGTGTGGTACACATTGCCAGAGATGCCGGCCAAACAATGAATGCCATGTACCACGGTGAACTTCCGGTGGATATGGATGTATTGATTGCAGGAGCGATTTTAGCTGATGTAGGCAAGCTGCTGGAGTATGTGCTCGATGAAAACGGAAAGGCCATTCAGGGGAATTACGGAAAATTTCTGCGGCACCCATTCAGTGGGGTATCTTTAGCCGAGCAGTGCGGAATTCCGGCGGAGGTGTGCCACATTATCGCGGCCCATGCCGATGAGGGTAATCTGGTCAGGCGTACCAAGGAGGCTTATATTGTGCATCATGCCGATTTTATGACTTTCAAACCCTTTATGAACCGGTAAGAGCTGGACAAAATAGAGGTGGAGCCAGATTTGAAATCGTTCCGGAGCTTGGTTTGACACTTACCATGACAAGCAAACAAGTCATTTGTCCGAAAAAGATTAATACTACTTTCCATATGACCATCATTGAAAAAATCATCGCAACCCACTGCGATCAGCCGGTCGTTAGGCCCGGGGATATCGCGGATGTCCGCATCGACGTGCGCATAGCCCGTGATTTTGGGGGTGCCAGCGTGGTCAAAAACCTGATCGACAGCGGGCTAAAGGTGGCTGATCCCTCCAGGACATGGTTCACCTTCGACTGCAATCCGACCGGCTCGGACCAGAAATATGCTGCCAACCAGCAGGTTTGCAGGATATTTGCCCGACAGAATCAAATCGGGGTGTTTGATATCGATTCGGGAATCGGGACCCATCTGGCAATCGATAAAGGATTGGCGCTTCCGGGGGATACTCTGGTTTCGACCGATTCGCACGCCAATATTCTGGGAGCCATAGGCTGCTTTGGTCAGGGCATGGGCGACCGCGACATTGCAGCCGCCTGGGCCAGAGGATCGGTCTGGTTCAAGGTGCCGGAATCGGTAAAGATTACCCTGGAAGGGGAGCGCCCTCATGGGCTTGCTGCCAAGGATATGGCATTGAATCTCCTGCGCCATTTCGGTGCCAACACCCTGCTTGGGTATTCCGTCGAAATGTATGGGGAGGCAGTGGACCGGTTGACGATCGACGAGCGCATCACCATTTCATCCATGGGAACCGAGATGGGGGCTATTGTGCTGTTTTTCAGTCCGGGCGATGAGATGATCAACTGGTGCCGTCAAAAATCAGGGAGGGAATTTGTTCCGGTTTATGCAGATAAAGATGCCGTATATGCACATGAGTATACACTGAACCTGAACGAGTTTACACCTGCTGTTTCACTACCCGGGAAACCACACGACGTAGTATCAGTAGGTCAGGTGAAGGGCATAAAGATTGACTCTGCCTTTTTAGGAAGTTGCACCAATGGCAGGATGGCAGACCTTCGGGTGGCAGCGCGGCTGCTGAAAGGCAGGAAAGTGGCGCCGGGCGTGGTTCTGAAGATTGTACCTGCTACCGATGAAATCTGGCAGCAGGCGTTGCACGAAGGATTGATCCATATCTTCAAGGAAGCCGGGGCTCTTGTGAGCAATGCCGGCTGTGCGGGGTGTGCCTCCGGACAAGTCGGGCAGAACGGCCCGGGCGAGGTGACGGTCAGTACGGGAAACCGCAATTTTTCAGGAAAACAGGGTAAGGGAGATGTATACCTCGCCTCACCGGAGACCACCATTGCCTCAGCCATTGCCGGTTTTATTACTGCCGCTGATGATATTCCCGAGTTCCCGGCCGTTTTTCACCTGGTTCCTGTTCCCGGGCCTGAACCGGCTGCCATTTCAGCAGAAGCAGAAAAGCCGGTGGTGCTGGAAGGGAAAGTGTGGCTGATCATGGAAGATAATATCGATACCGATATGATCTTTCACAACCGCCATCTGGCCATTACCGAGCAGTCGGAGATGGGCCGGTTTGCCTTCGGAAACCTGAAAGGCTGGGAGGATTTTGCAACGAAATCAGAGCCGGGCGACATCATCATCACCGGAAGGAATTTTGGAGCAGGCAGTTCCCGGCAGCAGGCGGTTGATTGCTTTAAAGCACTGGGTACACAGGCCATCCTGGCACAGTCGTTTGGTGCGATTTACGAACGGAATGCGATTAATGCCGGTTTTCCGGTTCTGGTGTACGAAGATCTTGAGTCCTTAGGCCTGATGCAGCGCGACCGGATCAGGCTTGATCTGTCCACCGGCAGGCTGATTAACCTGGAAAATGGCCGGAAAACCGATATCCGGCCGTTTGCAGGGATTCAGATGGAGATTTACCGGGCGGGCGATATCCTCCGGGTGATGCAGCGGTAAAGTCCACGCCATAGTTTACAATGAATTTTCTTTATTAAAAGCGTTTGTGGCTCATCAAATATGGGATGGATGGAAAGACTTACATACGATGCACATCAAGAGACCCCGGAGGGGTCGTATGTTTATAGAGACATGGGGCCCAGTAATGGTTACGACCCCGGCTGGGGTCGGATGTTCTCTTCGTCTTTCTCTGTCTACAAACATGCAATCCCTCCGGGATTGAACGCACAATATTAACAACTTGAAAATAAGTAATTAAGATATAATACATTCAAATGTAGATTAGAAGGAACTAATGGCATAAATAATATGGCTGGAAAAACATTCGCTGAAAAGGTGTTAGACGCGGCTGCCGGGACCATTGTTTTCAGGCAGCCCGATATTGTGCTTTCGCACGACAATACGGCCAGTATTGAGAAGATATTCAGGAAGATGGGCGGAGGGCGGCCTTTCGATCCCGGCCGGCTGCTCATCACGCTCGACCACAACGCTCCGCCCACCAGTTCCAAGCTGGCCAACGATTACCAACAGATCAGGACGTTTGTCGGGGCTAATCAAATTACCCGGTTTCATGATGCCGGGGAGGGTATCTGTCATCAGCTGATGGCCATTCACGTCCGGCCCGGCATGATCGTAACGGGAAGTGACAGCCATACCTGTACGGCAGGAGCTCTCAACGCTTTTGCCACGGGAATTGACCGGACCGAAACGGCGGGCATCTGGAAGACCGGGGAGACCTGGTTCAGGGTTCCCGAAAGCCTAAAGATTACCTTGAATGGCCGGTTGCCTGAAGGTGTTTACGCCAAGGATCTGGCGCTCTGGATTATAGGGCTTATCGGCTCCGACGGGGCAGATTACCTGTCGGTGGAATTTCACGGCGACGGTGTGTCGGGACTGACCATCGATGACCGCATGACCATCGCCAATATGGCTTCAGAAATGGGGGCCAAAAATGCCGTGTTCCCGCCGGATGAGGTGCTTAAAGCTTTTTTAGGAGAGCCGGTCAATGGAATCTGGGCCGATCCGGATGCCAGATACTGCCAGGAAATCAGTATTGAAATGGACACCCTCTTCCCGGTGGTTGCCTGTCCGCACCATGTGGATAATGTCAGGGCGGTGACCGAATTGAAGGATGTACAGGTACAGCAGGCGCTGATCGGTACTTGTACCAACGGAAGACTGAGTGATCTCCGGATAGCGGCAGACATACTGAAAGGACGGAAAATTGCCCCTGGTATGCAATTGCTGGTTATCCCGGCTTCACGGGAGATACTTCTGCAGGCCATCAGGGATGGGATTATGGAAACCCTGGTGGAAGCGGGGGCCAATATCCTTTCTCCTTCCTGTGGTCCCTGCCTTGGAACCGGCCAGGGAATCCCAGCCGACGGGGTCAATATCGTTTCTTCAGCCAATCGCAATTTTCTGGGGAGGATGGGCAATAAAAATGCGTCAGTGTACCTGGCCTCTCCGGCCACGGTTGCCTGGTCGGCCCTGACAGGGAAACTGGCATCGCCCGCTGCACAGGGCTCCCAGCGCTTTCTTCAGGGTAAAAAACAGTCGGATACCCTAACCATTACTCCCGGAGATAATCGACGGCATGGAAATGTTTGGGCATATCAGGATGCACACAACCTCAATACCGACCAGATGTTTGCCGGAAATCTCACCTATGAGATCAGCAGTTCGGATGCGGAAAAAATTGTGCCGCACCTGCTTAAGGGATTTGACCCCGGGTTTGCAGATAACGTTAAAAATGGCGATATTGTGGTCGCCGGCGAGAATTTTGGCTGCGGAAGCTCCCGGGAACACCCTTCCGTTGGACTGGTTAAAGCCGGGATTAGGGCAGTTCTGGTAAAATCGGTATCCCGGATTTTTTTCCGGTCGGCAATCAACCAGGGACTGCCGGTGTTGGTCCTTCCCGAAGCAGTGGAAACCTACCGGCCGGGCGACAAGGTGGAAATTGACCTGAATGCCGGAATGGTCCGGGTAGGCAACCGGGCCTTCGCTTTTGAGCCGTTGCCGGATAAGCTGACGGTAATTTTGCAGAAAGGAGGCTTAGTGAATGCACTCTGTTATAAAGATTGAAACTAACTCATAGTATTATGGAATACAACATCAGCAGTTTTCTGGATGAATTGAATATTCAGCCGGTGAACGACGGTATGTGCACCGGGACTGTCTGGACCCGGACAACCGGGGACCTGATCCACTCGATGTCTCCGGCCGATGGAAGCAGGATTGCTTCTGTCAGGCAGTGCACGCGGGAAGAATACCAACAGACCGTGGCTAAGGCACAGGAGGCTTTCCTCAAATGGCGCCGGAAGCCTGCCCCACAGAGGGGGGAAATTGTACGGCAAATTGGCCTTGAACTCAGGAAGTATAAGGAACCCTTGGGCAGACTGGTCTCCCTGGAGATGGGGAAAATATACCAGGAAGGCCTCGGAGAGGTTCAGGAGATGATTGACATCTGCGACTTTGCCGTGGGCCAGAGCCGCCAGCTTTACGGGTTTACCATGCACAGCGAACGTCCCGGCCACCGGATGTACGACCAGTATCACCCGCTCGGGATTGTCGGCGTGGTGTCGGCTTTTAATTTCCCGGTCGCCGTTTGGGCATGGAATGCCATGATTGCCCTGGTGGCAGGAGATGTGGTCATCTGGAAGCCCTCGTCGAAGGTTTTGCTGTGCGCCATTGCGGTACATAAAATAATTGAGGATGTGCTGAAGCGGAATGATGTTCCGGAGGGGGTACTTAATCTGGTAGCCACCAGCTCAAAGTATCTGGGCGATGAATTGTTCGCAGACTCCCGCATTCCGCTGATCTCCTTTACCGGCTCGACCCGGATAGGGAAGAAGGCCGCGGCCCTGATCGGGGCACGACTCGGGAAATCCATCCTCGAATTAGGCGGGAACAATGCCATTGTCGTTACTCCGGATGCGAACCTGGAGATGGCAATGCGTGCGATCATTTTCGGCGCTGTGGGTACCTGCGGACAACGATGCACCTCCACGCGCCGCATTATCCTGCATGAGTCGGTGTATGACGAGGTCCGCGACCGTTTGGTTAAAGCCTACAAGAGCCTGAAAATCGGGCATCCTCTCGATCCCGCCACCCATGTAGGACCGCTGATCGACTGCCAGGCGAAGGAGACATACCTGGAGGCCATCCGGCAGTTAAAAGAGGAGGGAGGAACGATTCTTTATGGGGGAGAAGAGCTTACCGGTCCGGGATTTGAATCGGGATGCTATGTGGTCCCCGCCATTGCCGAGGCTGAAAACCATTTCCGGATCGTACAGGAAGAAACATTTGCCCCTTTGCTGTACCTGATCCGATATGGTACCGCGGATGAGGCCATTTCGCTGCATAATGGTGTTCCGCAGGGTTTATCTTCGGCTATCTTCACCACCAATCTGCAGGAGGCTGAACGGTTCCTGTCGGCGGAGGGCTCCGACTGCGGAATTGCCAATGTCAATATCGGTACTTCGGGTGCTGAAATCGGCGGTGCCTTTGGAGGGGAAAAGGAAACCGGCGGGGGCAGGGAATCCGGATCTGATGCCTGGAAGGCCTATATGCGCAGGCAGACGAACACCATCAACTATAGTTCAGACCTTCCGCTGGCGCAGGGAATAGAGTTTAATTGGTAACCATATTTACATGAAGATTGGAATATTACGGGAAGGCAAGCTGCCCCCCGACGCGAGGGTACCCTTCACCCCGGAACAATGCCGGTATATCCATCAGGAGATGGAAGGACTGGAAGTGGTGGTACAGCCATCACCTGTCCGTTGTTTCCGGGATGAGGAGTATCAGGCCCTTGGGGTTGAGGTAAAGGAAGATCTGTCAGACTGCGATGTGCTGATGGGCGTGAAGGAGGTGCCGTTTGGGCAGCTGATCCCTTGTAAAATCTATTTTTTCTTTTCGCATACGATCAAAATGCAACCATACAACCGGCGTCTTCTTCAGGAAATGGTGAAGCGGGGCATTCAACTGGTCGATTACGAGGTGCTTACCGACAGGAGCGGGAACCGGATCATCGGGTTCGGGCGTTTTGCCGGACTGGTAGGTGCCTACAACGGATTCAGGGCATATGGACTGCGGAATGGATTGTATGACCTGAAGCCGGCCCACCTGTGTGACAGCATGGAGGAGATGAAGTCGCAGATTGGCAGCATCCGGCTTCCGGCGGTAAAAATTGCCCTGACAGGCGGAGGCAGGGTGGCAGGAGGTGCTCTTGAGCTTTTTAAGGATCTGGGAATAAGGCAGGTGACGGTTGGTGAGTATTTGACGTTAAAGACTGTGAGCGAGCCGGTATTCGTCCAGCTTAATCCGGGTGATTACAATAAGCACAGGGCGGGGCTCCCGTTTGACCTGCTGCATTTTTACAATAATCCGAAGGATTATACCGGAAGCTTCGGGCGGTTTCTCCCGGTCACCGATATGCTGGTAGGGGCTGCCTACTGGGACCCGGCTGCCCCGGTGCTGTTTACCCTGGAAGATACCCGGCGCCCGGATTTCCGGATTTCGGTCATAGCCGATATTACCTGTGACATTGATGGTTCCATACCGACGACCCGAAAAGCCTCAACGATTGACGACCCGTTTTATGATTTCGATCCGGAAACAGGAGAGCTGAAGGAACCTTTTTCGGATGAACGGCATATCAGTGTGATGGCCGTGGATAATCTCCCGTGCGAGTTACCGAAAGATGCTTCCCATGACTTTGGTATGAACCTGATCGACAAGGTTTTACCCCGT
>JAUWAB010000160.1 GCA_030602265.1 Prolixibacteraceae bacterium
TTCCGAGTTCTGCAGGGTCGTTCTGAACACCTTGAACTGCTGGTAGATTACATCCATGAGAATCCCGTAGATGTCGTTCTGCTTCTGGCGGTAGGCATCGTTACCGATACGGACAGGCCTTGATCCTTCATACCCGTCCAGGTGCCGCAGGATCTTCTCGGTGAGTCTCGATTCGCCATCAATACCATACATAATCTGGATCCTTTCATCCTTATCGGAAATCTGATTCAGTAGAAAACGGATAAACCGCTGTGCCACATTGGGATGCCCCAGATCGCTCATCACCCTGACCACCATGGAAGCGTCGCGTATCCAGCAGAAGCGGTAGTCCCAGTTCCGCTCCTCACCGATCGTTTCGGGCAGCGAAGTGGTCGCCGCGGCCAGAACAGCCCCACTGTTGTCGTAACTGAGCAGCTTCAGCACAAGGGCACTGCGTACAATCTCCTCACCGAACCTGACATACCGGGTAGTCTTTTCCGACCAGTTCAGCCAGTACACCTTGGTGCGCTGCAACTTCAGATATGATCTCTCCACCGTTTGCGGAAGGATCTTCTGATGATAGCTCAGCAGGATAAAATGATCAGCCGTTATGGTCAGCTCCACGCCCTGAAGCACTTTATCACGGTCGAAATCGGTATAGAGATAAAGTGAATCATAAGGACCTCTTCGGGTGTAACTCTTGATATAGTCATTCTCCTTGATGGTATAGGTTTTATGCTCTGCATATTCCAGCATCGGTTCATAACAGAGCCGGATAACCGGACTTCCGCTGATGTGACGGATATAGCGGATCACATCCGGCGGATTGTATACCACCTGGTCACCATTCCGGTACCGAGGCATGAAATCATGTACTTCAAAAACATCTTCACCTTTATTGAAGCGTGTGACCAAAATGTTGGTATTCTTTTGGTAAAATTGCCGGATTTCATATTCTTCGTTAACGAATATTTCAAGACTTCCACCTTTTTTCTTGTCCAAAATTTTGGCAAATACCGAAGAAGAATCAAAGTGCGGGAGGCATAACCATTCTATTGCCCCATATCTGGATATCAGCGCACTGCTGCGATCATTGCCGATAATACCATAATCAAGGTTATTCATTACATTGAATTTACAGGTTAAAAAATATGTTGTATCTTTGCAGAATAATTTCTGAACGAACAAAAATAATAAAAAATATGCAAAGATTAGTAATAGTATCCAACCGGTTGCCGGTAAACGTTGAAACTTCAGGAGAGGAAATCCGGGTAATCCCGAGTGCCGGGGGTCTGGCAACCGGGATGAGTTCGGTATCCGAAAAGTATGATAATGTCTGGATTGGATGGTCGGGCCTTACCCTGGGGGAGACCGGCAAAAGAACCGAAAAAAAGGTTGAGCAGGAGCTGGAATCGATGAATTATGTACCGCTTCATTTTACGGAAGAAGATCTGGATGGCTTCTATTTCGGATTCAGCAACAAGACCATCTGGCCGCTGTTCCATTACTTCACCCAATATGTACATTACGATGACCAGGATTGGGAAACCTACCAGCGGGTCAACCGGCAGTTCGCCGACAAGATCCTGGAAACCGCGAAGGACGATGATCTGGTGTGGATCCACGACTATCAGCTTTTACTGGTGCCACAGATGCTCCGCGAGCAACGGCCCAATATGAGCATAGGCTTTTTCCTGCATATTCCGTTTCCTTCCTACGAGATCTTCAGGATATTGCCCTGGAGAAAGGAGATTATCGAGGGATTATTAGGGGCCGACCTGATCGGGTTTCACACCTTTGACTACCAGCGGCATTTTTTGAGTACGGTACGCCGGCTTCTGGGGCACGAGGTGAACTTCAACGAAATCAGCAAGGGGCACCGCATGATCAAAACCGACATCTTCCCGATGGGTATAGATTACGAGAAATTTTACAATGCATCGCTGGAACAGAAAAAACGGGCGGTGAAAGACAAGTCGAAGGTCCAGCGGGAAATGGAAAAGTATATCCTGACCAATCCGGAGATAAAGCTGGTCATCAGCATCGACCGCTTAGACTACACAAAAGGTATCGAAAAAAGGCTCCAGGCATTTGACTATTTTCTCGACGACCATCCGGAATTTTTGGAAAAGATAACGCTGATCATGATTACGGTACCCAGCCGGGCCAAGGTGGCGCAGTACCAGCAGATGAAAAGCGAGGTGGATGAACTGGTGGGCCGGATCAACGGGAAACACGGATCGATTAACTGGTCGCCGGTGTGGTATTTCTACCGCAGTTTCCCATTTGAAGACCTGGTCGACCTCTACAGCACCAGTGACATTGCCCTGGTTACACCCAACCGCGACGGGATGAACCTGGTGGCTAAGGAATACATTGCCACGAAAATCGACAGAAAGGGGGTTCTGATACTGAGCGAAATGGCCGGCGCTGCCCGGGAATTAGGGGAGGCCATCCTGGTGAATCCCAACAATATGAAAGAGTTATCTGACGCCATCCTGCAGGCCGCGCAGATGCCCGAAGAGGAGCAGATCCTGCGGAACAGCCTGATGCAGGAACGTCTGCAGCGGTATGATGTACGCAAATGGTCTTCACATTTTATCCGGTCACTCGTAAGGGTAACCGAATCGCGTATCCAGTCGGATTCCAAAAAGATGACCCCGGCCATTGAACGGGAACTGACCGAAAAATTCAATAAGGCCGGTAAAAAAATCCTTTTCCTGGATTATGACGGCACCCTGGTCGGGTTTAAAAACAATCCCCAGAAAGCATCACCCGATGGCGAACTGTATGAAATCTTAGATAAACTGGCAGCCAGACCCGATACGGAACTGGTTCTGATCAGCGGCAGGGACAAGGAAACCTTTACAAGCTGGTTCGGGAACAAACCATACTCCCTGGTCGTGGAGCACGGGGTATGGAGCCGCAAACCAGGTGAGGACTGGG
>JAUWAB010000146.1 GCA_030602265.1 Prolixibacteraceae bacterium
AAATGATCAGTAATAAAACAAAATTCAATCCCACTGAGTTAATAGAATATCAAGAAAGGTATAAACAAAAGAAAATCAGTAATTTAAAGAAAAAATTACAACTTCTCGAAGCAGCGTGAGTGATTTGTTACATAAGAGACATCAGACATTAGACATTAGACAAATCTTTGTGGTACATTGTGTCTTCTTACTTTGTGGCAAAAAAAATCTATTACCTAAGAGACAAAAATCTTTTTATTGCCTCTGGGTTTTTAAAAAATTTACCACGGAGTGCACTAAGGAGTCACCAAGGTCACAAAGTGCAACACAAGACAAACATCCCTTTGCCTTTAAAAGTCTAATGTCTGTTGTCTAATGTCTCTTTTCAGAAACTCTCCTCTCAAAAACAGGCTACCTCAACAATTCCAGTATAGCTTCCTCATCGGTTACTTCTCCCTCCTGAAGGATTATCGCTGTCTCGATCAGCGCCAGATGAGAATAGGCCTGCGGAAAATTTCCCAGCAATCTTTTGCTTTCAAAATCGATGTCCTCGCTGAGTAACCCTACATGGTTGGTGTACGACAGGATCCTGCGGAAAAGAGTGATGGCACTCCTGCGGTCGCCAATTTTATACAGGGCCGTAATGTACCAGAATGTACAAATGGTAAAAGAGGACGAAGGCTCCCCAAAGTCATCCCGGTTCCGGTAGCGGTACATCAGCCCGTCGCGAAGCAGCTGCCTCCCGGTTTCCCTTACGGTAGCCACATACCGCGGGTCCTGCGCATCAATAAATCCCAGCGGCTCCATCAGCAGAGTAGATGCATCCATATCTTTCGATCCGTAGAATTGTCCGAAGGCACCCACCTCCTCATTCCAGGCATTCCTCAGGATATCCTCCCGGATTTTCTCCTTCAGCCGGGTCCATTCCGGAATAATATAATCCATGGAAATCAGCTCAGCCACTTTGATAGCCCGGTCTAAGGCTACCCAGCAAAGCAGTTTGGAAAAGGTAAAATGCTTGTTCTCATTCCGGATTTCCCAGATTCCACGGTCAGGTTTGTGCCAGTTGCGTTCCACCGTGTTCACGATGTTGCGGACCATGGTCCAGAGGGCCTCCGAGTTCTGCAAAGTCGTTCTGAACACCTTGAACTGCTGGTAGATTACATCCATGAGAATCCCGTAGATGTCGTTCTGCTTCTGGCGGTAGGCATCGTTGCCAATACGGACAGGTGTTGATCCTTCATACCCGTCGAGATGCCTGAGGATCTTCTCGGTGAGTCTCGATTCGCCATCAATACCGTACATGATCTGGATCTTCTCATCCTTATCAGAAATCTGATTCAGCAGAAACCTAATAAATCGTTGAGCTACATTGTGATGCCCCAGGTCACTCATCACCCTGACCACCATGGAAGCGTCACGTATCCAGCAAAAGCGATAGTCCCAGTTTCGCTCCTCCCCGATCGTTTCAGGCAGGGAGGTGGTGGCAGCGGCAAGCACAGCCCCACTGTTGTCGTAGCTAAGAAGCTTCAACACCAGGGCACTGCGCACGATCTCTTCCCCGAATTGAACATACCGGGTGGTTTTTTCCGACCAGTTCAGCCAATACACCTTGGTATGCTGCAACTTCAGATAGGATCTCTCCACCGTTTGCGGTAGTATCTTCTGATGATAGCTCAACAGGATAAAATGATCAGCCGTTATGGTCATCTCCATGCCCTGAAGCACTTTATCACGGTCGAAATCGGTATAGAGATAAAGTGAATCATAAGGACCTCTTCGGGTGTAACTCTTGATATAGTCATTCTCCTTAAAGGTGTATGTTTTATGCTCTGCATATTCCAACCTCGGATCATAACTGAATCTGATTACCGGGCTTCCGCTGATGTGCCGGATATAGCGGATCACATCCGGTGGATTGTAAACTAACTGGTCGCCGTTCCGGTACCTCGGCATGAAATCATGTACCTCAAAAACATCTTCACCCTTGGTGAAGCGGGTGACCAGGATGTTGGTATTCTTCTGGTAAAATTGTCGGATTTCACTTTTTTCGTTAACGAATATTTTAAGACTTCCACCCTTATCCTTATCCAGAATCTTGGCGAATACCGAAGATGAATCAAAGTGCGGGAGGCATAACCATTCTATAGCCCCATATCTGGATATCAGAGCAATGCTGCGACAATTGCCGATAATGCCATAATCAAGGTTGTTCATTACATTGAATTTACAGGTTAAAAAATATGTTGTATCTTTGCATAATAATTTCTGAACGAACAAAAATAATAAAAATATGCAAAGATTAGTAATAGTATCCAACCGGTTGCCGGTAAACGTTGAAACTTCAGGAGAGGAAATCCGGGTAATCCCGAGTGCCGGTGGACTGGCAACCGGAATGAGTTCGGTATCCGAAAAGTATGATAATGTCTGGATTGGCTGGTCGGGTCTTACCCTGGGGGAGACCGGCAAAAGAACCGAGAAAAAGGTTGAGCAGGAGCTGGAATCGATGAATTATGTACCGCTTCATTTTTCGGAAGAAGATCTGGATGGCTTCTATTTCGGATTCAGCAACAAGACCATCTGGCCGCTGTTTCATTACTTCACCCAATATGTACATTACGATGACCAGGATTGGGAAACCTACCAGCGGGTCAACAGGCAGTTCGCCGACAAGATCCTGGAAACCGCGAAGGACGATGATCTGGTGTGGATCCACGACTATCAGCTATTGCTGGTTCCTCAGATGCTTCGCGAGCAACGGCCCAATATGAGCATAGGCTTTTTCCTGCATATTCCGTTTCCATCCTACGAGATATTCAGGATATTACCATGGAGAAAGGAAATAATCGAGGGGTTACTGGGAGCCGACCTGATCGGGTTTCACACCTTTGACTACCAGAGGCATTTTCTGAGTACAGTACGCCGGCTTTTGGGGCATGAGGTGAACTTCAACGAAATCAGCAAGGGCCATCGAATGATCAAAACCGACATCTTTCCTATGGGCATTGACTACGAAAAGTTCCACAATGCCTCCCTTGAGCAGAAGAAACGGGCGGTGAAAGACAAGTCGAAGGTCCAGCGGGAGATGGAAAAGTATATCCTGACCAATCCGGAAATTAAGCTGATCATCAGCATCGACCGATTAGACTACACAAAAGGTATCGAAAAAAGGCTCCAGGCATTTGATTATTTTCTCGACGACCATCCGGAATATAAGGAGAAGATAACGATGATCATGATTACTGTGCCCAGCCGGGCCAAGGTTGCCCAATATCAGCAGATGAAGAGTGAGGTGGATGAACTGGTGGGCCGGATCAACGGGAAACACGGATCGATTAACTGGTCGCCGGTCTGGTATTTCTACCGCAGTTTCCCGTTTGAAGACCTGGTCGACCTCTACAGCACCAGCGACATTGCCCTGGTTACACCCAACCGCGACGGGATGAACCTGGTGGCAAAGGAATATATTGCCACGAAAATCGACAGGAAGGGGGTTCTGATACTGAGCGAAATGGCCGGAGCTGCCCGGGAGTTAGGGGAGGCCATCCTGGTAAATCCCAATAATATAAAGGAACTGTCGGATGCCATACTCCAAGCCGCCCAGATGCCTGAGGAGGAGCAGATCCTGCGGAACAGCCTGATGCAGGAACGTCTTCAGCGGTACGATGTCCGCAAATGGTCTTCCCATTTTATCCGGTCACTCGTAAGGGTAACCGAATCGCGCATCCAGTCAGATTCCAAAAAGATGACCCCGGCCATTGAACAGGAACTGACCGGAAAATTCAACAAAGCCGGTAAAAAAATCCTGTTCCTGGATTATGACGGCACCCTGGTCGGGTTTAAAAACAATCCCCAGAAAGCATCCCCCGATATGGAACTGTATGAAATTTTAGATCAACTGGCAGCCAGACCCGATACGGAACTGGTTCTGATCAGCGGCAGGGACAAGGAAACCTTTACAAGCTGGTTCGGGAACAAACCATACTCCCTGGTCGTGGAGCACGGGGTATGGAGCCGCAAACCAGGTGAGGACTGGG
>JAUWAB010000051.1 GCA_030602265.1 Prolixibacteraceae bacterium
TTTTAATTCGTTTTCAGTTAATTAGAAAGTAATGTTTGCACCAATGGCAAAAGTTCTCATAGTAGGATATACCCCTGCGTTGTTTGCTTCCGGATCCCATTTCTTGTTGGCGGTATAAAGCAGTGCAATGTTGTTACCTGAGAGGTAAACACTGGCTTTGGAAATGCCGACTTTGGAATAATATTTCGTCGGGATGGCATAGTTCAGGACAGCATTTTTCAGGCGGCAATAGGCTGAGTTCTGCAACCAGTAGGTACTCATGCGCACGTCGGGCGACCAGTAAAGGTCATCACGGTTGTATGCACGGGCAATGTTGGTGTTGGTATTGGTCGGCGTCCAGCGGTTGTCGTACTGCCATTTGTAGTAGTTACCGGCTTCACCGCGACGGTTGTCGTACTGGGCATGTTTCAGGAATTCACCCTGGCCCTGGATCTGTACCGAGAGTGTGAAGGCTTTGTAAGCCATCGTAATGTTACCGCCGTAGAAGGTTTCAGGTGCGTCAACGCGGTCAATCAGGATGCGGTCGTCACCATCAATTTTTCCATCACCGGAGATGTCAGCAAAGATAACGTCACCAGGTTTGGCACCTGCTACGCTGGGCAGGGATTGTACATGGGCTTCATCCCGGAAGATGCCGATAGCCTTGTACATCAGCCATGCGCCATATGGGTGGCCTGTTACCCGCTGCCACTCAACTGCCCTTGCAGGTTCATCCATAAAGACTACTTCGTTGCGGTTGAAGGCAAAGTTTGCGGTTACGTCAAGGCGTAAGCCATTGTTGAAACGTTTGTGGTAGCCGGCATCAAATTCGAAACCTTTGTTGTCAACAATACCAATGTTTTCTCTTGGAAGGGAAAGGCCGGTAAAGTTCGGAACAGATGCATCTTTGGTCACGAGGATATCTTCCCTTCTGCTGTAGAAGAATTCAGTATTCAGGTGGAACATATCGTTCGCAAATTTGGAGTCAAACCCAAGGTTGTAGGTTTTTTGTTTTTCCCAGGTAATCACAGGGTTGGCTACAGTAGGAGGACCAACAACAGATTCGATGGCGCCACCGGTTCCGAAAGTCATACCGGTACCAATGTTGTAGGTATCCATATACTGGAAGGAGCTGCCCGGGTCCATACCCATCATCCCGAAGGAAGCCCTGAGTTTGAAATAATTGACATAGGAAAGGTTGGCTTTCCAGAACCCTTCTTCGGAAGCGCGCCATCCTACCAGGAAGCCGGGGAAGTAACCCCATCTCTCTTTCGGAGGGAATTTCAGCGAACCGTCAGCACGGAACACCACTTCTGCCAAATATTTGCCCTGGTAGTCATAGGTAGCACGACTCATATAAGATTTGCGGGAATATACTGAAGCTGACCCGGCAATGTTCTGGTCTTTGGCGTTACCGGCATCCATGGTCTGGATTACATCCGAAATATAATATCTGCGGAAGGCAGAGAAATAGTTCCAGTCGTCGGTGTATTGCTCAAAACCGGCAAAAAGGCTCATGTTGTGATCTCCGAAAGACCTGGCATAGTTACCGTTGATCAGAATGGTCTGGCGGATGGTGCGGTCGTAGCGCTCGTTGTTCTGCGGGTCGTTAAGCCCCCTTAAACTGGGAGTCAGCGGCATGGAAGTGATGAAACCGTCAGAATTACGTACTGCCTGGTTCCAGTTCGGGAAGTAAAGAACCCAGGGTTTGTAGAACGCCTTGTTGTAATAATGGGTCATGTCGTTGCTGTAGCTTCCGGAGAAGGAGAGGCCTTCAACAAAAGGAACGGTAACGGTGGCACTGAAGGTACTCAGCAGCCTGTAGGTTTTCTGATCATTTTTACCGGCATTGAATGTGGAGGTTTCCACCGGGTTGTCACCGTACTCGATGTCCGGCCCGGGTTCTCCGGTCGGCCAGAATGACCAGTTGGTCGGAACGAGACGGGTTGACTGGCCTACAATGGCATCAGCACTCTTGTAAGGATAAATCCGGTTGTTCAGGAAGCCTGCCAGTTCAACGTTGGTGGTCAGCCAGTCGGTGATGGGCATTTCCAGTTTGGTACGAATGTTATACTGGGTGTATTTGGTGGTGGATGCCTTATAGAAAGCATCATCACTTTTGTAACCTAACGAAAAATAGTATCTCATTCCGTTGGCTCCACCGTCAAGGGTAACGTTATGGCGCTGGGTGGAAGTCCAGTCCTTGATCAGGTCACCGTACCAGTCGGTATTGGGGTGTTCCCACGGGTCAATCCCACTCTTGAAAAGTTCAATGTCACGGTCTGAATATCTGCGGGCCTTACCTTGTGCCACCTGATATTCTGAAAGCATCTCAGCATACTCGCCGGCATTGGTTACTTTCGGGATCATGGTCGGGGTCATAAAGCCTTCATAGAACTGGTAGTTCAGCCTGGGTTTACCTTCCTGTCCGGATTTGGTCTGGATCAGGATAACCCCGTTGGCGGCCTGTGCACCGTAAATGGCTGCAGAAGCATCCTTCAGAACGGAAAGGTTGGCTATGTCATTCGGGTCTATTTCATCCAGCGAACGTCCGGGAATTCCGTCAATTACCACCAGCGGTTCAGTTTCACCTCTCCTGGTCATTCGGCTACCATCCTGGTTTACCGTGTTACGGCCGCGGATCATGATCCTCGGGGTGTGCTGTCCGGGTTCACCGGTCATCTGGATAACCGTAGCACCGGGAATCAAACCGGAAATGGCGTTGGATACGTTCACTGCAGGAATCGATTCCAGCTTCTCGCCATCAACGGAAGCAACGGCACCGACAACATTGGCACGTCTCTGGGTACCATAACCCACAATAACTACCTCGTCAATGTCAGTAACCTGGGCTGCCAGCCTCACGTCAATGGAGGTTTTACCGGCAATCGCAATTTCCTGTGACTGCATCCCAACAAAGGAGAATACCAGGATTTCAGCGGTGGCCGGAACCTGCAGGGAGTAGTTCCCGTTGATGTCGGTTACAATACCTACAGTGGTGCCTTTGACAACAACTGTCACACCGGGCAGCGGCGCTCCCGCATTGTCGGTAACCTTGCCGGTAATGGTCCTTTGTTGTTGTGCAACCGCCGGCAGATCAGAGGAGTAGGCTTTTAGCACTCCGGGTCCGGCTAAAAACAAGCACAACATAAACAAGCCAATGGCTCTGCATACTGCATTTTGTTTTTTCATACAATTAATTTTTAGGATTTAGAAAATGAAGTCTTAATCTATTTAGTTGAGTCACTTCAATAACAAACTTTTCAAAAAACCTGTAAACCTGAGTCTTATCGTTATTCTTCCGGTAGTGCATAATATGGTATCATGCCGGCCGGACTTCAAATCTGAATAACGCCAGTTGCCTGTTAGAGGAGTAGTTCTGAAAAACACTTTAATTCTGTGGTAAGGGAGATCCTTCCGGATTTTAGTAAGATTTTCATAAGCATTATAGTTTGATCGTCGATTTAGCTTTTGCAATTATAAGCAATATGTATCAAAAAACCATAAAAAATGTGAAAAAATAAGTGTGAAAAATACTATTTAGAATCTTTAAAAATTTGATTATATTTGCTCAGAATTCGGTTCTCCATCAGGGAACCGGATTTTTTCTTTTTAAATACCACAAAAAATAAATTTCAATAACAATGGAAACACAATTGCAGATTACCCATCTGGATTATCAGCGTTTGAATAACCTGATACAGAGCATGAAAAGCCGGACAAAAGATGACCTTCAGAATCTTGAAGTTCTTGAGAATGAGATTGACCGGGCAAAACGTATTGAACCAAGGAAAATTACTCCGGAGGTAGTCACCATGAATTCGGAGATAGAATTGATGGATATGGATACCAAACGGAAGATGAAATTCCGCCTGGTGTACCCGCAGGATGCTGATTTCAGGGCCGGAAGACTTTCCGTACTCTCCCCTCTGGGAAGTGCCCTGATCGGTTATTCGGTCGGGACCGAAGTGTCATTTAAAGTGCCTGCCGGATTAAAGCAGGTCAGGATCGAAAAAATCCTTTACCAGCCGGAAGCCAACGGGGAATATACCTTATAATTTTTCTGTAAACAGCTGCAATTGTGAAAAGCGGCGGTTTCGGAAGAAGCCGCCGCTTTTCGCATTACAGCCCCAGATCATCACTGATCTCCTGCATGGCTTTCAGTGCCAGTTCTGCAAACTCATTCAGCGGAATGCCAATCTGCTCGCATTCCAGGATGTTCTCCCGCTTGACCGACGCAGCAAACGCCTTTTCCTTCATCCTTTTGGTGACCGATTTAACCTTTACGGAGGCTACACGCTTGTCGGGATACACCAGGGCAGTGGCGGTTATCAGTCCGGTGATGGTCTCACCACATGCCAGGGCATGCTGGAATTCATTGTGGCGTTCTTTGCCCGTGGCTACTTCGTTGTGCATGACTATCGCATCAAGCGCTTCGGGGCTTACCTTACCGTCAAGCAGGTTGACGGCATACGGGCCATGGGTGTATGGGTCTGCACCGGTGATCTCCACATCAATGTCGTGCAGCAGCCCGGCAATGCCCCACTCTTCCTCATTGCGCCCCAGGCGGCGTGCAAGGGCCCGCATTACGGCCTCACTGGCAAAACAGTGTTTTTTCATATTGTCGGATTGAATATGCCTGTTCAGCATATCTGCCGCTTCTTCTCGTGTTATCATATGATTTCCGGAATTTGATCGTTATTTTTACCCAAAAATAACAGCTATGACAGAAATAGAAAGAAAGTTCCTGGTAAATTCTGAAAAATTTCCACGAACAGAGTCCAAGGTGGTCATGAAACAGGGATATCTTTCGGTCGATCCGGAAAGAGTCGTCAGGGTCCGCATTGAAGGTGATCAGGCCTGGATTACCATAAAGGGCAGAATGACAGGGATTTCACGGCCTGAATTCGAGTATCCGGTTCCGGTTGAGGATGCTGAGAACCTGTTGCTGCTTGCCCTTAACCCGCCGGTCGAGAAGATCAGGCACCGGATAGAATCTGAGGGAACATGCTGGGAGGTGGATGAATTTTTAGGGACAAACCGTGGACTTTTCCTTGCCGAAGTGGAACTGGATGAGGAGTTACAGGAGTTTCATCGTCCCGGCTGGCTTGGTGAAGAAGTGACTTCAGACCGGCGCTACTATAATTCATGGCTTTCTGTCCACCCTTTCTCGACCTGGAAGGATTAGCATCTTGGCCATCAGGGTATCATCCGGAAATACGGAAGGCCTGGTTCGTCTGGCCAACCGGTTTTTGCGTTAATCCATTATTAAATCGGTGGTTTTAGGGCGTGAAACCCTGTTTTTAATACCATATCCATTAATTTTACGTTTTATTCGCAGCATAATAAAATAATATATGAAGTTCAGGATTTCTTTGCTTTTACTTGTTTTGATGGTCCCGGCTTTTCCTCTGTTCGCGCAGCCGGAAGAACCCATTGATTCCCTCGAACATAATATTACGATATTGAAGAGATATTTAGGTGAGGGGAGTAACTGGCATTTTACCGATCCGGTGGTCGAAAGGCAACTTTCCGGTTTGATCAGTTTCATTGAGAATGAACCTATTGATACGCTGATCAGGTACATGCGCATCCGAAGCAATGACCCGGATTTCAGGTTTGTTTCGCGTATGGCCGAAAAAACGCCTGATTCGCTGAAGATACCCGGATATATCCCTGCTTTGCGTGTTGCCGAAAGATTTCGCTCTATCCAGGAGCAGACCGAAAAGGAATTTACCGGACGACCGATTACCGTGCCGGGAGAATTGCTCATGAATATGGAGAATGATATTCAGCTTATCCCGGAGGGACAGGGGATGCAGCTCTTTGTTGACGGTATTTATCCTATGCCTGATTCTTTGAAGATACTCGATGCGATTCCGGAAAATATGGTGCAGTCGCCCGACGACTTCAGGAGAATTCTCAGGCTTGAGGAAGCCCGGCGCCAGTTGGCCGAACGCAGGCGGATCCAGTATAATGATTCACTGATCGGGGATTACAGGAACCGGGTTGCCAGGGAATACCGCCGTCAACTGATTGAACAACAGGCTGGTTTCCTTCAGCAGCGTTACGCCGATTCGGTAAGGGCCAATAACTTTCATGTACTCCGGCAGCATAACGAAATGGTAGTGGCTACGGTTAACGATTCACTGAGAAAAGCAGTACAGTGGGTCGCAGGCTACGCCCGACTGATCGACAATACTTCAGTCAATCTGGTTAACCTTACCGACCAGTCGTCACCCCTCATTCTGAGCAACGCCGGGAACTTTTTTACAAGAGTTTGGCTGAAGAACCGGCAGAATGACTCGATTTCAGTGTTGGTTCAAAATCTGGATAACCGCAGTATGCGACTGGTTATTGAAGACGGGTTCACCTTTTCACGGTTCAGGCAGCAGGCGGTCAAGGATTTCGACTTTACCACGCTTAACCGGCCTTCTGTGAGCCTCGACAAGGTCAATAGCCGTTTTCAGGCCGTAACGCCATGGACCATAGGCGGCGACGGGAATGTGGGTTTTACCCAGACCTATCTGAACAACTGGAAAAAAGGGGGTAAGAGTGCCATGTCGATCCTGCTGGTGGGAAGGGGATATGCCAATTATTCAATCAATAAAGTGAAATGGGAAAACAGTGCCGAGCTGCGGAATGGCTGGATCAAACCCGGAGACGAGATGATCCAGAAAAATGACGATAAGATGAGGCTGACCTCCCGGTTCGGTCTCAGTGCTTTCCAGAAATGGTACTATAGCTCGGAACTTGATTTTGAAACCCAGTTCTTCAATGGCTATAAGTACCCCAATACCGAAAAAGCCATATCGGCATTTATGGCACCCGGCCGTTTCCTGGCCAAGATCGGTCTCGATTACAAACCGCACAAGGATTTCTCGCTGTTCATCTCTCCTCTCACTTCCAAACAGGTATTCGTCATCGATACCCTGAAAATTGACCAGACAACCTATGGTATCAATCGCGGGCGTACCTCGCACTGGGAGCCGGGTATAAACACTGATGTCAGGTATAAAAAGGATTTCCCCGGAGGGATTACGTTTGAAACCAAATACAGGATGTTTATCAACTATCTGGAGCCAAAAGACAGGTTTGAAATGGAATGGGAAAACATGTTCAACATGCAGCTGAACGATTACATAAGTCTTAGGGCTATGGTGCATACCATTTACGACAGGAAAGTCCTTTTTGATAAGCTGGACAAGGAAGGAAATCCGGTTCTCGACCAGGATGGCAAGAAAATCAGGGAACCCAAACTTCAGCTCAGGGAATTCATTACCATCGGTTTCTCCTATAAGATCAACCGACGGGTAGTCAGGGCGAAAGAAATCCGTTAATTTTTACACTGAGGGACAAAACTCAGTAAAATTTTGGTTAGTTTCACCGAAATTTCTGATATGAAGCAGTTTAAGAAACATATTTTTCTGAACGGTTCGCCCGAAGATGTGTATAATGCGCTGGTCAATCCCATAATGATAGAGATCTGGACCGGAGAACCTGCCGTTATGTCAGAGGTTCCGGGCAGTGAGTTCTCGCTATGGGATGGCAGCATTGCAGGAAGAAGCCTGGAGTTTGAGCAAAACTCCCGGATAGTCCAGGAATGGGATTTCGGCGAACAGGATGAACCTTCCAGGGTTACCATAAAGTTGCACCCCAAAGGCAAAGGTACCACGCTGGAAGTCGTACATACCAATATTCCGGATGAAGCGTATGATAATATCGTGGAGGGCTGGATCTCCGATTATCTGGGAGGACTTGAACAGTTGTTTGAATAACTTTGTGTTGATTAATATCTGAACATTATGGGTGAACGAAAAACCAACCAGGTGCCTGATAAGCAGGCAGGTGAATGGCTTGATGCTTTCAGAAGATTTTCCGGAACATTAAAAATCCGTGTTAATCCGATGTTTATGGAACGGAAAACCTGGGATATGCTTTCAGGTGCAGGTCATGACATGCGGATCAGAATCTATTTCGGCATAGAGGACGGGCCATCCGGGAAACCCGTACAATGTGCCTATGCTGTGGCAACCGTTCCCGACAGCCAGGGCGTTTCCCGTGACCAGGCCGGAATGATTTTCAGGCTTGATCCGGTTAACAGGGATTTTTCCTCCGAAACCGGCAAGGTGAAAACTCATATCCGGGATTGGAACACATGGAGGAACGACAACGATCCCGAAGAACCGGGGAAAAACAAATTCCCAACGGCATTTTTACTGCATGCCACTGACCTGTCAACTCTTTTCATGAAGAACAACAAGAGCAAGGTAAAACTGGATTTCGGACTTGAATCTGACGTTAATTTGCTGATGTATGGTGAATCCACCGGACTGAAAACAGCAGATCAGAGCGGATATTATGATTTCTCATCTCCCTGCCCGCCATATTGTGATCCGGAATCTCCTTTAAATGAATGGTAATTATGCCGGGCCTGAATAAGTTACTCACTCTTTATAAGGTGTACTTTGCACCGTTGCTTCCGTTATTGGCAGGCCTTTACAGATTCAGGTACCTGAACACGGGACTGAGATGGCTTCTGGCATTTGTGATTTTCGGACAGCTGACTGAAATTGCAGCAAGGATGGTAGTCATTATGGGGTATCAGAATATTCCATTGATGCATCTTTATGTACCGGTTAAGTTTATTTTATTCAGTATGGTCTACCGGTATTATCTGGACGGATTTGTGAACCGATATGTAATAATGACGGTTGCCGTCTTGTTTGTATTGTTCTCGGTCGTGAACTCTTTATTTATCCAGTCTATTCACGAGTATAACAGTTATGTGAGAGCTATTGGTGCTTTCATCCTGGCGGTGTATGCCCTGCTCTGGTTTATGAAAACGTTGAAGAACCTGAATATTCCCAGACTCAGGGATGAACCTTTCGTATGGATTAATACCGGGGCAATTTTCTATTTCTCCGGAAGTTTTTTCGTGTTTATCCTGAGCAAACTTATCCTTGCGCAGTCAGTTAGCCTGATGGCCAAAGCTTTCTGGATCTCCTCCTCATTGTTGATTTTATTTTATCTGCTTATTGCCGTCGGCTTCTGGAAGAGCAAAAAGTGAACAGGTCTGGCGGGCCAGCCCGACAAGCCGTTATGGCAGGCCAGCCTGATTACATCATTCTGGCAGGCCATCCCGACTTCGTCATTCTGGCAGGCCATCCCCTGGGGGTATTTCAGCAATCACGGAAATTTCATATATTCGTCCATCATTTGATATAATGATGAGAGAGAACCTTTAGTAAACGGGACTTCATGACAGAGGGCGGGGATCTTACATTAATACTTATTTTGGTTATTGGTACACTGGCTATGCTGGTGCTGGCCATGGGACTCTTTTTCTTTTTTGTGATATACCAGAAAAGGATGATAGCCAAGGAGTTGGAGGTTAATCAGATCAGGTCACTGCAGCAAAAAGAACTGCTTCGCACCACCATCCTCGCGGAAGAGAATGAGCGGAAACGTTTTGCCGAGGACCTGCACGATGAAATTGGGGCCATGTTGTCGGCTATAAAGATGAACCTCAATCGGTTGGAGAAGAAGTCCGAGGATAATCTTTTACGCAGCCTTGCCGCAGATACCAAACATAACCTGGATGAAGTTATTTTTAATATCCGCAGGATTACCCGTGCCCTCTTGCCACCCTCACTTGAAAGGTTCGGGCTGGGACAGGCTATCGGGGAATTGGTTGGCTGGGTGGACAGGTCATCCTCCGGCAGGATCCGTTTTACTGAGTATGGGGACATCCGCCGGATCGGTATACGGAGGGAAATGACGGTATTCAGGATCATCCAGGAACTGCTTAATAATGCCCTGAAATATTCGCAGGCCGGACAGATTGATATCCGGCTGAGATATGGCCGGAATATTTTATGCGTTTGGGTTAAGGACAACGGAGTTGGCTTTGATCCGACAGAGGCAAGGGGCAAAGGCCTCGGGCTTCAGAACCTGAAAGGAAGGGCGGAGGTGATTAATGCGGTTTTCAGGATCAGGTCTTCACCGGGGAAGGGTTCTTCCGCTATATTAATAACTACTGTTGATCAAGATGACAGATATACCTGAACATAAGATTTCGGTTGCCATTGCCGATGATCATGCCCTTTTCCGGAAAGGACTAATCGGTTTGCTGGAGGATATCGACTTCATTGGCGAAATACATGAGGCCTCCAACGGCCAGGAGCTGTTGCAGCTCCTGGCAGATATCAGTCCGCTGCCCGACATGGTGCTGCTGGACCTTCGCATGCCTGAAATGGATGGCGTGGAGGCGACCGAAAGAATCCAGGAATTGTACCCTTCGATCAAGATTATCATCCTCACCATGCAGGACGACGAAGGCCTGATCATGCACCTGATTGAAAAAGGCATCAGCAGTTATCTTCTGAAGAATGTCGAGCCTGACGAACTGGAACTGGTTATTTCGACCTTACGGGAACACGATTATTTTTTCAATGAGAAGCTTTCCAGTCTGGTTGTTAAGGCACTGCATTCCAAAGGGAAAAAGATGCCGGCCATGTACAGCGATGATCTTTTTTCTGAACGTGAACTGGAAGTTCTCCGGTTAATATGTGAGGAGTTCACTGCAGCAGAAATTGCTGAAAAGCTTTGTATAAGCAAACGCACAGTGGATGGGCACCGTACGGCACTCCTGGAGAAATCGGGAGTCCGGAATATTGTCGGATTGGTTATCTATGCGGTCAGGAACGGGATTTACAAAATCTGAGGGATGATAATAAAAACGGCTGTCTCGTGAGTTGAGACAACCGCCTTTATCCTTGTTCCGGGGGAGGTTCTGTCCGATTAATTGGTATAGAGAGAGAACGCAAATAAATCAGGATAAGGTGATCTGAACGGACATTACCACGGAACGCTTTGTGTGAGGACGAATAACGACCTGAAAAGGGTCGCACGCCGGAATTCCGGCCTGAAATTCCTTAAATTTTACCGAAAAAAATTAAGAACCTTCTGCAAATATCAGGGTAAAGAGAGGCTTTTACAAGAGTATTTGTACCTGATTTTTAATAGGTATATATTACCTCCCCGGAGTAGGTATTTGTACCTATTCCTAACGTCAGGCATACACGGGCTGCATTTTCCGTGCGACTAATATCTGCTTTCCGGTACTGTAAGGAATGAAGTCCCCAAGCTGGAGGCGGTGAGTAAAAAAAAACCTTCCCGATCAGGGAAGGTTTTTTATATATCAGTAAGAATCTGCCTGTTTATGCAGTGGTGTAAGCTGCACCAACCTTAGTCTTCAGGATGTTGGCCTGAGCAGCGGCTACTCTTGCGATCGGCACGCGGAATGGAGAACAGCTTACGTAGTCCATACCTACCATATCACAGAATTCCACTGAGGAAGGTTCTCCGCCGTGTTCACCGCAGATACCGATTTTGAGTTTCGGATTACCCTGGCGGCCTTTTTCACAACCCATGCGTACCAGCTGTCCGACGCCTTCGCGGTCGAGAACCTGGAACGGATCGTGTTTCAGTACGCCGTTATCGATATAAACCGGGAGGAACTTGCCGGCATCGTCGCGTGAATAACCGAAGGTCATCTGCGTGAGGTCGTTGGTTCCGAAGGAGAAGAATTCGGCTACTTCGCCAATCTTGTCGGCGGTAAGGGCAGCACGGGGAACTTCGATCATGGTGCCGACGAGGTAATCAACACGGGCACCTTTTTCGGCGAATACCTTTTCTGCGGTTTCCTTAATGATTTTAGCCTGAAGTTCATATTCCTTCAATGTACCGATCAGCGGAACCATGATTTCCGGACGGGCATCAACACCTTTGATCTTCAGGTTGACGGCCGCTTCGATAATGGCACGTGCCTGCATCTCGGTGATTTCCGGATAGGTGATACCCAGACGGCAGCCACGGTGGCCAAGCATCGGGTTAAATTCGTGGAGTGATTCCACTTTATGTTTGATCTCTTCGGCAGAAACACCCATTTCTTTGGCCATCTCAGCCTGGTTTCCTTCTTCGTGCGGTACGAATTCATGGAGCGGCGGGTCGAGCAGACGTACGGTCACTCCATAGCCTTCCATAGCTTCGAAGATACCTTCGAAGTCTTCACGCTGATAGGGGAGCAGTTTGTCGAGCGCTTTGCGGCGGGCTTCCACATCTTCGGCCAGGATCATCTCGCGCATGGCTTTGATTCTGTCACCTTCGAAGAACATGTGTTCCGTGCGGCAGAGGCCAATACCTTTGGCACCGAAATCGCGGGCAATCCGTGCATCTTTCGGGCTGTCGGCGTTGGTGCGGACAGTCATCCTGGTGAATTTTTCAGCCAGGTCCATGACCTTGCCAAAATCACCGCTCATATCGGGATCCTGCGTTTTTACTTTTCCTTCGTAAACCTCACCGGTTGAACCGTTGAGTGAAATCCAGTCACCTTCGTTGAACACTTTGCCATCAACGGTCATGGTGCGGGTCTTGTAATTGATTTTCAGGGCGCCGGCACCTGAAACGCAGCATTTACCCATACCGCGGGCAACAACGGCAGCGTGCGAGGTCATACCTCCACGGGCGGTCAGAATACCTTTGGCAATGTGCATACCTTCGAGGTCTTCGGGTGAGGTTTCCTGGCGAACCAGAATGGAAACCGGATAATTTGAGGCTTCATCGGCGAAGAAAACGATCTGTCCTGTGGCAGCTCCCGGAGATGCCGGAAGACCTTTGGCCAGAACCTTGGTTTTCTTCAGTTCGGCTTTATCGAAAACAGGGTGAAGCAGTTCATCCAGTTTGTTCGGCTCTACACGCATCAGGGCTGTCTGTTCGTCGATCATGCCTTCTTCGAGCATATCCACGGCGATTTTCACCATGGCGGCACCGGTACGTTTTCCGTTACGGGTCTGCAGCAGCCAGAGTTTACCTTCCTGAATGGTAAATTCGAGGTCCTGCATATCTTTATTGTGGTTTTCCAGTTTTTTCTGGGTTTCGAAAAGCTGCTGATAGATTTCAGGCATAGCCTCTTCGAGTGAAGGATAGTTGGCTGCGCGTTCTTCTTCGCTTACACCCTGAAGTTCGGCCCATTTCCGTGATCCGGAGAGGGTGATTTCCTGTGGTGTACGGATACCGGCAACCACATCTTCTCCCTGTGCGTTGATCAGGTATTCACCGTTGAAAACGTTTTCACCGGTTCCTGCGTCACGGGTGAAAGCTACACCTGTTCCTGAAGTCTGGCCCATGTTTCCGAATACCATGGCCTGTACGTTTACTGCAGTTCCCCACTCATCAGGAATCTGGTTCAGACGGCGGTAGAAAATCGCACGTTCGTTGTTCCAGCTGTTGAATACGGCTGCAACTGAGCCCCAGAGCTGTTCCCACGGATCGGTCGGGAATACCCTGCCTGTTTTTTCATAAACCGCTGCTTTGAACCTCTTAACCAGTTCTTTCAGGTCTTCGGTGGTGAATTCGGTATCCAGGTGGATCCCTTTTTCTTCTTTCATTTCTTCGATGATCTCTTCAAAAGGATCAATCTCTTCTTTGCTGTGCGGTTTCATGTCGAGCACAACATCACCGAACATCTGGACGAAACGGCGGTATGAGTCCCAGGCGAACCTGTCGTTGCCCGATTTGCGGGCGATACCTTCCACTGCCTCATCATTCATCCCAAGGTTGAGTACTGTGTCCATCATACCGGGCATCGAAGCACGGGCACCTGAACGAACAGATACCAGACAGGGATTTTCTTTGTCGCCCCACTTGGTACCGGTCAACTCTTCAATGAGTTCAACGGCTTTGGCGACTTCTTCCTTAATAAGATTGAATGTGTATTCCTGTCCTTTTTCGTTGTAGAGGGTACAGGCTTCGGTGGTAATGGTAAAACCAGGAGGAACCGGAACCCCGATCAGGTTCATCTCAGCCAGGTTGGCTCCCTTGCCACCCAGCAATTCCTTCATGTTTGCTTTCCCTTCGGCTTTACCCGCGCCGAACGTATAAACATACTTCGTCATAAATTGAATTTTAATTGTTGATATTTATTTAAGCGTAATTCCGTATTCTCTTGTGATCAGTGTAAAACTTTTCTGTTTTTTCAAGTTCACAAATATATGAAAACTATTGTAAATCCGGTAGATCTGAATGTTACCCATTTTCGCAAACCCCGTGCAATCCGTCTCATCCTCAGTTATTCCGAGAACCTCCGGATTCCCTGTATTCAGTAATGTTTAGTTAACGTAGGCAATGAATTTCTGACTTAAAAGTTGCAATAGTCTGATAATAAAAGCTTAACATTCTTTAACTTTGGTTGATAGGCGTTAACGAAATGCTGCAATAACTTTGTGGTACAAAACAAGAGTGTAATTTTTTCATAGAAAGGTTTGGTTAGGTTTGGTAAAGAGGTTGCTTGTGCAGGCAACCTCTTTGTTTTTTAGTATTCAGTTTACTTTATACATTCTTGTAGCGGCCGAGATATACTCCAGCGGACTGAACGTGCTTTCAAACGTATTCATCAGTTCCTGAAGTTTTGACTCCATGGCCATCACATTCTTGCCGATATCAGGATCATTTTTATACTTCCCGATCAGGGAGGAATATCTCGAAATGTTTTCGCTGATCCGCATGGTGAGTCTTCCAAAGCTGACTTTTAAGGCTTGAATGTCCATCATCTGATAATAGATAACCTCTTTCCATTCTTTCGGATTGCTGTTGATCTCATCGGAAACCTTCCGTGCGGCAATGTCTGAGAGCGAGGCGAGGTACCTGATGCGTTTGTTGGCATCATACTCGTTGCTGAAATTACGGTGAAACTCATTCCTGTTTAATTTCAGCATAGCCAGGTTGTTGATCAGTACCGAATCAAACAAGGCCTGCATTTCTTTCAGTTCTTTGGTGATATTCTCCCATTCGTGTTCGATCAGGTTTTTATCGTGGGTGAACTGCCCTAATTTGGCCGTGATGATGTACATTCTTTCAGCCTGGTTGCGAAGGTCAGTTCTGCCCTTACCCATGGAGTTGATATACATGTTGATACCGCTGAACATGGTCTGGGTCAGGGGGCCGGCCAGCGGTGCACCCCTCGAAAGGTCTCCCGTCAGGGTAAGCAGGTTGCTCAATACGTTCAGGGTGGGTTCCCTCGATTTTTCCCTTTCCACATAGGTCGAAAACCCGGAGAACCACTCTTTGTATTCCGGATATTTCATCGGGTTACCGATTTCTGAAAGCATGGAGAAAAGTCCCTGGGTGGTATTGAAAAGGATCAGCGGTTTGATCTCCCTGTCCATATAGACCAGGTTTACGATCGCCGACTGGTAGTTGGCCTGGAAGATGGTCTGTTCATTTTCTTCCATGGCCGACTGGCGCATTTCCAACGCCTGTATCCTTTCCACCAGTTTTTCGGCTTTATCCTGAACATCCCTTGAGGTTACAATAGCCTGGTCGAGGGAGTTTAACCGCATATCGAGGGCGGTTACCGTCGAGTCTATCGTTTTGGTTTTTCTTTCCAGCGATTCCTGGATTTCGGTAAGTGCGCGGTCTTTGATCAGACGGTCGGTCATGGAAGGATCCGGCTCCTGGCCTAATGCTGCCAGCACAGGCAGGCTTAAGATGATGGTCAATAATTTCTTCATGGTCATCATTGTTAACTGTTTTCAGGGACAAATATATACAAGTCGTTCAATCAGCGTGATATTTCAATCGGCGTGCCAAACGATTTTTGTTGTTTTATGCCATAAATATGGCATTCCTCCGGAACTGAGAAAGCGCATGATGTCCAGGACGACTGGCTAATGTATAGGGCTACCGGTAATGGATTAACGGTTTAATGAAGGAGAGGTGGGTATTCCTTCACTGGCTACCAATATTTTGATCCTACGGATCATCTCCAACCAGTTACGTCACCTGTCTTGCTGTTTACCGATTACTGTTCACCGTTTACCTTTTATTTAACCAGCTTCTTGTACCGGAACCTCTTCGGTGTGACATCTCCCAGGCGGCGTTTCCGGTTCTCCTCATATTCCGAGAAGGAACCTTCAAAATAGTATACTTTTGATTCTCCCTCGAATGCCAGGATATGGGTGGCTATACGGTCTAAGAACCAGCGATCGTGGCTGATGACTACGGCACATCCGGCGAAACTCTCCAGGCCCTCTTCCAGGGCACGCAGGGTGTTTACGTCAATGTCGTTGGTAGGCTCATCGAGGAGCAATACGTTCCCTTCTCCCTTCAAGGCCAGGGCCAGGTGCAGACGGTTTCGTTCACCGCCTGAAAGTACCCCGCATTTTTTCTCCTGATCGGCACCGGTAAAGTTAAACCGTGCCACGTAGGCACGCGAGTTTACCAGTTTCCCGCCTAACATCATGCTTTCCGTTCCGCCGGTAACCACTTCAAATACGGTTTTCTCCGGATCAATGGCTTTGTGGGTCTGGTCTACATAGCTGATTTTGACGGTTTCGCCGATGTCAACCGTCCCGGTATCCGCCTTTTCCTGATCCATAATCAGCCTGAAAAGGGTTGTTTTTCCGGCTCCGTTCGGTCCGATCACCCCGATGATCCCGTTGGGCGGGAGCGAAAATTCAAGATCCTGGAAAAGCAGGCGATCCCCGTAAGCCTTGGAGACATTCTTCATGTCGATAACCTTGTCCCCTAATCGCGGACCGTTAGGGATATAGATCTCCAGTTTTTCTTCCTTTTGTTTTACATCTTCATTCAGTAATTTATCATATGCCGAAAGACGTGCCTTGGATTTTGCCTGGCGGGCTTTGGGTGCCATGCGCACCCATTCAAGTTCCCTTTCGAGGGTTTTGCGGCGTTTGGACACTCCTTTTTCTTCCAGTTCGAGGCGTTTTGATTTTTGTTCCAGCCAGGAGGTGTAATTGCCTTTCCACGGGATACCCTGGCCACGGTCGAGCTCCAGGATCCATCCAGCCACATTGTCGAGGAAGTAACGGTCGTGGGTGATGCAGATAACGGTCCCCTTGTACTGCTGGAGATGTTGCTCGAGCCAGAGGATACTCTCCGCATCGAGGTGGTTGGTAGGTTCATCCAGCAGGAGGATATCCGGCTCCCTGAGCAACAGCCGGCAGAGCGCTACCCTGCGGCGTTCCCCGCCGGAAAGTTCCCTGATTGGCTGGTCGTCGGGCGGACACTGCAAGGCATCCATCGCCCGTTCAAGCTTGGTATCCAGGTTCCAGGCATCATACTGGTCGATCTTCTCCTGCAGCGCAGACTGCTCTGACATAAGTTTGTCCATCTGGTCAGGATCTTCATAGTATTCAGGAAGACCGAATTTCAGATTGATCTCTTCGTAGGCCGCCAATACGTCGACGACCTCCTGGACGCCCTCCTGGACAATTTCCTTTACCGTCTTGGTCTCGTCGAGGTGCGGTTCCTGTTCCAGCAATCCTACCGTATAGCCCGGTGCAAACACCAGTTCGCCGTTAAAGGACTTGTCAACCCCGGCTATGATTCTCAACAGTGTTGATTTTCCACTGCCGTTCAAACCAATGATGCCAATCTTGGCCCCAAGGAAGAATGAAAGGGATATGTCCTTGATAATGGTCTTGTTGGGTGGGTAAGTCTTGCTTACCTTATACATCGAAAAAATAATCTGCTTGTCGTCGGCCATCTCGTTATCGATTAAAATTTTGCTGCAAATATAGGAAAAGGCTACTGGAAAAAATCAGCCTAACGCAGGATTGCGACCCAATCACCAGAAACATCCTGTCCGGGCATGCCAATGAGCACCTTGCCAGGTCCTGTGACCTTCTTTATGGTTCCTTCAACCCATTCACCCCCTTCCCGGGGATCGAACCATGACACAGAGAATTCCTTCGCTTCGCTGAGGTTAATCCGTTCATTACCGGTGGGTTGGTTTAGGTATACCGCATAAATTTCCCCTGGCCGGGCAAAGCAATAACCCTGTGATCCTTCCAGAAGGTGGTTCATTCCCTCCATTCCGGTAAAGGGCAGGTGCTCCATAAAAAACCGGGTAGCAACTGCGGTCTGGTCCCACCACAGGTCCCTGCTCCGGAAATCTTCAAGTTCGAGGTCATTGTGCGGGTACCGGTACCCGAAGTACCATTCCGCCCCTCCGGCACCGGCCATCAATGCTCCCCATAATGCGTGGTTCCTGACGGTATCATGGCCGGGATCGTGGCTGTCGGGCATAATTCCCTGCCAGTGCGGCCCGAGTTCGTCCAGACAAACCACCCAGGGATGGCTGGTCGCCGAAGAACGGTCGATCCATGTTTTGATCCGCTGGTTTATCCGGAAGGGATTGCCAATCTGCATGGATGCCCCGTCGAGGTTTTCAAATCCCAGTAAAGGGGTCAGGTAGGCATCCTGTTTCCCGTCGTCGGCATGGGTGTGTAGCACAATAAAGGAAGGGTAGGGGTTTACCTTCCGGAGGTAACTGGCCATATCTCTTTTCTGTGGTTCGGTCTGGCCTATCGGGGACCAGTCAGCCGGACCATTCTCTTCGCCCAGGTTCCACGTAACGGCAAGATGGTGCCCGAACCGGGCTGCCAGTTCCCTGAGGTACAGTTTGCGCTGAACCTCCGTATGTCCCATGTCTAAAAGGCATTCATTCTCTGTTTCCTGAAGCACGAAATGGAGCATAATGCCCAGTTTCTGCATGTGGTCAAATACCATCTCCCATTGGTCAAGCTTGCTGCAGTCGAACCGGTAGCGCTCATTGTGGTCACTGTAGGGCCATACGTCCTTGCCGTCGCCGATAATATTCATTGTAAGCATATACTGGGAGTTTATCCCTTTGGATGCCAGATAGTTTACGGCACCGATAATCCCTTTGCCCTTATCTCCCTGCCATACCGGGTCCCCTTCTTTCCAGTCTTTCACATGAGGCTCATATTGGTGTATGTGGGCCTTCGGATTGGCTTCCCCTTCTCTTTCCACCGATTGCTCCCCATATCGGTAAGTCTGGTCAAAACCGGCATATGCCAGGAAATTCTCCGGACTGTCTGCGCCATTCTTGATCCACCATTCCCCGTTACCGGCAAATCGGAGATACCTGCTTCCGTTGTATTCAAGTCTGCCTTTCGACCTGAAATCGTTGCCGGTCTTATCGGATGCAGAAACTTCAAAACTTCCGCTGGTTCCGTTCGGGCCGACAGGTTTACCGTAATCCGGATTTACCGAAACGGCAATGTTTTTTCCTTCCAGAAACTGAACGGTATAGGTCCATTTTCCGGCAAATGGCGGCCTGAACCGTACCTGCCATTGGTTTCCCTCAGCGGCCGAAGTTTCGGCGCTGTTGCCGTCGGCTGCATAAAACCCGGGTATGCTTATGGAAAAATCCCCTGTGGTAAAGGTCGCTTCCAGCCGGTAGTCCAGAAAGGGATTAGTCTTGTCGTATTCAGCAGTTTCAGGCCCGGGAACGGTAAGGGTAATCTTGTGCCATTGCATCAATTCTCCGCTCAGGGTAACTTTTTCCTGCTCTCCGGAAATACACCCTGAAAAAAGGAGAAGCAGGCACATCATGGTAAGGTTTAGTCTGGTCATATTTATCCGTATTTTATTGGTTTAATCATGACATCGCGAAAAGTTACGATTTTAAGGACTTGTAAAACACTGATTTAACCGAATTTATGTCAGCTTCCGAGGTCGAACATGCCGGCAATATCTTCCGGAGATATTTTCTTGAAGGCCACCATGGATTCGGTATGGGTGATTCCATCAATATGGGATAGTTTTTCGGTAGCCAGCCTGGCCAGGTCTTCGATGTTTTTTAGCCGGATGATGGCAATCAGGTCGTAACGGCCGCTGACAGAGTAAACTTCATCAACACCTTGGATGGCGGCAAGTTGCGCCCCAACGGTGTTGACCTTCGTGCGCTCCGTATTGATCAGGATAATTGAAGTTATCATATGGTTTGATTTTTTGTTTCAAAGATAGCATTTCTTTTCCGGTGAAGGGTCATCAGGTATTAACGCCAAAGTCATGTTTCAGCCTGTTCTGAAAGGTATTTAAAAGGGCAAACAGGTTCTTCAGGGTATTCAATTCAATGGTTGAAAGCATGGACAGGTTCAGATTGTGGTTAGGTTCCAGCCGGTTTTCAAAGGCATGCACCTGCTGACGGAACTGGAGGTTCATCAGCATCTCACAGGCAACACTCAGGTCGTTGTAGAGCGGGTAAGGGAAAACCCCGCATTCGTGGAGTTTTTGTATCCGGAGCAGGGTATTGGTTTCGCCGGTTTGGTATTTTACGGCGTAGAGCCTTACCAGGTTAACCAGCACCCGGGAGGCATTTTTGATGTTGATGGTCGCAGCCTGGTCTTCGGCCACATCAGCCTGCATGCGGCCGAATACGTTTACGGGGAGTTTATAGTTCAGATTAGCCAAAGCCATGTGCCCGAAAAACGCCGGAGTTTTCCGGAGCATCTCCCTGACGGCTTCCTGCAATAGTTCAGTCAGTGAATGGTCACCATATATTGTCCTGAAATCATGAAAGACACTGAAATCAACAATATGCTGGGGAACTGGCTCATTAATCCATGCAGCGAAGATTTTTTTCCAGCCTGACAAGGGTTGATTCCACCTCGGGTTTCCAGCCATGACGTCTCCCTTGCACAGTTCATAGCCTGCATCCGACAGCAGTTCGTTCATCCTTTTTCCGAAACGCAGGAAATAGCTGACTGCTGAAGGATCGGTTGCTGCTTCGTCATCGTAGATAAGGGCATTGTCCTGGTCCGACAGGAGGGTTTGTTCCCTGCGTGCCTCACTGCCCAGGGTCAGCAGGGCAAACCGGGTGGGAGGAGGTCCGAGTTCGCTGAGGATTCTTTGTGCCAGGCTCTGGGTTATCTGTTCGGATCTGTTGGTTACCAGGTTGTTTATCAGCGTGGAATTTGTCCCGCGTGCCAGCAAGGATCTTACTTCAGGGTATAAGGCCATCCTGGCTGCGGCGGGATGTGACGGTCCTGCTTCCGGGGTACCGTTCTCTGCGGGTGGCAGAAGGCTTTTCAAATTTCGTTCATGGTCTATTGTTTCCACCTTAATGCCAACATCGGTGAAAATACCCATCAACTGCTCCCCACCTGTCATTTCATCGGGGACCATTGCGGCAAAAAGATTAAGCACTACCCTCATTCCGTTCGGTTTCCTCAGGGCGATTTGGTAACCATCCAGCTTCCGGTGTCTTAAAATATAACTTATCAGCTCTTTGCGTTCGCTCAGGTTTTCCATCAGGCTGAGCAGTGAAACATGTTTAAGCTCCTCCGGATTTTCAAATCCCAGGATTCCCGGAAGAGCCGGACTGAATGCGGTTATGCGTCCACCGCCTTGTAATGAGGCACTGAAGATACCTATGGAGGAGGATTCTCCGATTAGCGGGCTCATCCTGGCCAGCAGCGATTCATTGGCCATTTCGGCAGGCCTGATCAGATCCTTGAAAACATATATGAATCCCTCCTTATCAGAGAAGGTCACTTTTGAAATCGTCATGAGTACATCAACGCCTTTGTCGCCTTCCAATAACAGGGTAGCCTCCAGGAGTATCTGGTTCCGGTTGTCCCGCTGGAAATTTCTGATCTGACTGATTATGGCACTACTTCCCGGATGGAGTATCTCCGCAAGGTCACTGCTGATCGTACCGGGTTCACGCCCTTTCAGGAGTTCTTTCATTTTCTGGTTGCCATAAATGAACCTGCCGTCTAAAAACAACAGCGTGCCGTCTGCTGAAGCTTCCACCAGGGTGCGGTACCGTTCGCGCGATTCTTTCAGATGCTGTTCAGCCAATGACCTTTGCTTTTCCACCCTCAGGTTTCTTCTGATGATTATGGTCAGCAGAACGGTCATCAATAGGAAAATGACCAATGAGGCTATGATAAACAACCTTTTCATACCGGCGATTTCATGCCGGATATCTTCCAGGTAAACCCCGGTTCCTATCAGCCAGCCCCAGGGTTTATATTCCATAACGAAGGAAATTTTCGGGACAATACGGGTGGAATCATCCATCCATTGCCACATATAATCCACATAGGCCTCTCCGGTGGAACGGCTTTTTTCCACGAATTCCACGAACATCTTTTTCCCCTGGGCATCGGTGAAATCCGACAGGTCGATTCCATTCAGTTCAGACCGGTAGGGATGCCTGATCATAACCGGCCCGAGATCGGTGATCCAGAGATAATCCTTGTTATCAACTCCGTACCTCATGCTTCCTATAATCCTTGCCGCTTCGGCCTGCGCCTCCTGCAGTGTCAGGGAGCCCTCCGAAACTTGCCCTGAAAGTTCATCAGTTATGCAGATGCTTGAGAACACAATTTCACGGATCATCTGCTTTTTGGCATTCATCTGGCTCAGTTCAAAATAAGGAATGATAAAACCGAAGTTGAAAACCAGAAACAGCACAATGGTAAGGACCGACGGAAGAACAACCTTCAGGGCAAACTGGTTTTTATTGATATATGCTGATGTTGACCTCATTTTACCATATGATTTGATGTTTGGGCGTCCTTAGGGGTATCCCCTCCACGGTGCGCGTTGCAGTATCCAGTATGGTAACCCCGTTGTCCTGGTTTCCGTCGGCAACACAGGGACAAACGAGCTGTAAAAGGTCTGTCCCGGTGTCCAGCAGTCCGAATTTCGCCTGGATAATTTTTTTCCGGTTGATCCTGAAAATGCCGTTGGGATGCAGGTGTCCCGAGATGCCCAGGTGACAATCCAATTCAGCTAACATTTCCAGGTGAGGGGTGAAATCGGTATGCCTGACCGGTTTACGGGTAAGCATTCCTGCCGGATCGGGAAAAAGGGAGTGTGTGAAAAGGACCTTTAATCCGTCAATAGACAAATTGACAGACTCTTCGAGGGAATTGAGCCATTCAAAATGATCTTTTTCCGGTTTTACTGGCAGATCGTGTTCGAAATTCCAGACCAGTCCGTTGCTGCACACTTTTCTTTCCTGAGGTGAAATTTCATACCAGTTCTCCGGAAAATTGAAAATATGGTTCCATCGGGGTATTTTCTTCAGTACAAACAAGTCATGGTTGCCGGGTATGACATGCCGGCAATTTTCCCGGATGGCCGAAATACAATAGTTCAGGCTCCTGGAATTCGGATAACTGTAAAAGCGGGAATCGAAACCAGCGATGTCACCCAGGCAGACCAGGAAATCGCAGTTGTTCTTTTCGAGCAGGGTAAATGCCCGCTCAAGCCGGATGGAATCTTCGTGAACATCGCTGATTATCCCGATTCTCATGGTTTCAGGAGTTTATTTGGTAGCCCGGTGTTTTTTGGTCATTAGTGAAATGAGTACCAAAGTTATAAATCCTAATGGTATCGATATGATACCCGGATTCTGGAGCGGTATCGGTGCATCCGATGCTTTCAGGCCATATATTTCATACATGGTGGGTGACAGCAGGATGATCAGGACCGATGAGATCATACCCACCATAATGGCCACAGATATTCCCCTGGAAGTCGTTTTTTTCCAGAACAGGAGCATCAGAATGGCAGGCAGGTTGGATGAAGCAGCAATGGCAAAGGCTAATCCCACCAGAAAGCTGACATTCTGGTCTTTGAAGATGATGCCTAAAATGATGGCAAAAATGCCGACCACTACCGCAGAAATCCTGCCGGCGTTGACCTTTTGGTTTTCGGTCATTTTAATTTTCATGTACTTGTCCATCAGGTCGTGCGCCACCGCACCCGATGAGGCTACAATCAATCCGCTGACCGTTCCTAAAATGGTTGCGAAGGCAATCGCCGAGATGATGGAAAACAGCACGATGCCGAATGTTTTGGCTAAAAGTGGTGCCGACATATTGGAGCTCTCCATGTCGAGGCCTCCGTTAAACATGGCACCGGCACCCATATAAAGGGTCAGGATGTAGAACAGTCCGATCGATGCAATGGCCACAATGGTCGACTTGCGGGCAGCCCGCTGGCTCGCAACGGTATAATATCTGATAAGGATATGCGGCAGGGCTGCGGTTCCCAGAAACAGGGCAAGCATAAGCGACAGGAAGTCCAGCCTGCTCCAGAGATTGCCCTTGTCACCCAGTTTATAATACAATCCGGGTTTCATAATGTCTTTTCCGGGGGTAATCGTCTGATAGAAAACGGTTACTTTGTTGCCATCGACTTCAAAGACTTTTTTCAGAAACCGGGTAACATCAGTATTTTCAATGGCTTCAATGAATTCAAATGGTCCAAGCGGGCCGGTCTCCGTAACTTCCTGCCCGTTGCGGATAATCTTGCTGGCATGTCCGACCTGGTAGAATCTGCCATCAGTTTTAGGTGCTCCGTTGTAAAGCTTTTCACCATCCGCTGTGGTTACTATGCTGAGGGCTTCCTCTAAAAATGGTTCTGAACCGGACCGGTTTAATGACCACCAGGTTTCAATGCCCTGGTTATCCAGACTCACAAAGGTGACACCACCTTCGGTGTGCTGTGTTTTTAAATGGTAGGAATCACTTTCAATCTCAAGGATTTTATCTTGTTCCATTACCACCGGGATGGTCTGGAATTTATGGTAATCCTCATTCGGGGTCAGTTTAATCCCATTGTTCAGTACATAGATGGTCAGTATGGTTGAAAAAACGATCAGTAATCCGCCTTTAATGAACTGGACATAGGTTGTGGAAGTCATGCCGGCCGTTGCCACAATAAAAATAACGATGGATCCGACCAGGACAACGCCTACCCAATGGGGAAAACCAAGCAGGGGGGTAACCAGGGCTCCGGCACCTACCATCTGGGGGATCAGATAGAAAATGGAAACAACGAGTGTACTGATGGCGGCGGTCAGTTTGATCGCACGGGAATCAAATTTGGCATCCAGGGCATCGGCAAATGTGTATTTTCCCATGCGTTTCAACGGTTCGGCAACGATAAAAAGGGCTACCACCCATCCGGCCAGAAAACCAATGGAATACAGGAATCCATCGTATCCGAAAAAAGCGATCATGCCGCAAATCCCTAAAAACGAGGCGGCAGAGAGGTAATCACCGGCGAAGGCGATCCCGTTGACAAACCAGTGGATATTTCCGCCTGCGGCATAATAGCCTGAGGCAGATTTGGATTTCCGTGCAAAATAGAAGGACAGTCCGAGGACCGACAAGACAAAAATCACGAAAATAACAATGGCAGAGGGAGATACCGTATAGATCATAATTCAGCCTCCTTGTTCATTTTATCTTCGTGCCGGGTGCAGAAGTAATTATATACCAGGCCCATAATGATTGCCAGAACAATCAGGCCCATTCCGTAAACAAAAGCAAGGTTTAATCCTGCAAGTGCTGTTATGCCCATTAAGTCGGGATAAAAAACACCTATAAAAACGAAACCTGCATAAACCAGCAGGTATATAAAAAACAGGATTACCCCGAGTCGGGTTTTGTATTCGATTGAGTAGTCTTTGCCTAATTCGGCCGCAGGACCATGATGCATAGTTGACCTCCTTCTTAAGTTTGATTTATGACAGTTTTTTTATTCGGTTCCAAGGTTCACAAATATAATATTTAATTGGAATTACCTAATCTTTCAGGGTATTAAGCACTATTTTTTCCATCCTTTTCCGGTGAGGAAGTTTTGTCGTTCGAATTTCAGGAGTCTTATGCCTGACCGGGATATTAAATCATCTTCATTTTAACTTTTTGCATTTTTCGTAATCTAATGGTAGGTTTACGGCCTGAAAAATTTTAAGCTCAACTGAAGCATGGAAGGACAGACTACTTACCACATTGGATTTTTAGGCGCCGGGGGTATTGCCCGGGCCCATGCCTATGCCCTGCAATCATTAAAGTTTTTTTACCCTGATCCACCCGGTATTGAATTGGTTTCGGTCTGTTCGGCCAGGGAAGAAAGCATGAAAACATTTGCCGGAAGTTTCGGGTTCCGGGGCTATGAACCGATTGACCGGTTCACCCGGAACGGGGCAATCGACACTGTTTTCATTATGGGGCCGAACAGCACTCATTTTGAGCATTTTAAGGCTGCTGTGGGAATGCCCGGGGTACAACGGATTTACCTGGAGAAGCCGGTTTGTTCAAATATGGCGGAAGAGGTGGAAATGGCCCGGTTGCTGCAGGAGAGCGGCAAGCAGGTGCAGGTTGGCTTTCAGTACCTGCAGACCCCGGCAGTCCGGGAGGCCCTGGCCTTCTGGAAATCGGGAATCCTGGGAAAGCCTATTCATTTCGACCTGAAATATTACCACGGAGACTATCTGTATAAAAGTTACCGGGATAAGCGCCGTACGAGGCTTACCCCTGCACCCGACGGCGGTGCGATGGCCGATCTGGGCTCTCATGGCATCAGTCTGCTCACCGCCTTTTTGGGGAATGGCCTACGGATGGTGAATGCCATTCAGGCGGGCAGCTTTGAGGGCGTTCCGGCCGGCTCCGACCTCTTCAGCTCAGCGTCCCTTGTCGACCCGCAAACCCTGGCTGCCGGTTATCTTTCGGCCAGCCGTATCAGCTCCGGATCGGGCGACCTGGTTTATTTAGAGATCTATGCCGAAAAGGGGACATTGCGCTATTCCTCCCAGACTTCCGACTATTTTGAGTATTTCCTGGAGGATACCGGAAAGTGGGTGAAGCAGCCCGTAGGCAGCAACTACAGGGGAATCACCGCCTTCCCGTCGGGCCATGTACCCGCCGGATGGCTGCGCTCCATGGTTCATGCCCATTATCTTTTCCTTGGCGGAAAGGATGAGGATGCCTTTATCCCCGGACTGGAGCACGGACTGGAAGTTCAGCGGCTGGTGCGGGAAACCGCCAGACATACCGAAAATTACCGTAAACACCTTGAAAATATATGAATGCCCGACGTAGCGGAATATTACTGCATATAACCTCTTTGCCAGGCAAGGAAGGCATCGGTACCCTGGGGGAACAGGCCTGTAAGTTTATTGATATGTTAGCTGAAACAAACCAGCGGGTATGGCAGATCCTCCCTCTTGGGCCGGCAGGGTATGGCCATTCACCTTACCAGTGTTATTCTGCCTTCGCCGGAAATCCTTTGCTGATCGACCTGTTTGCTCTGAAGGACGAAGGCCTGCTGGAAGAAAAAGACCTGACTTCCATCCCACGTTTTGACATACGGCAGGTTGAGTTTGAAAGGGTGGAAAACTGGAAAATGCCCCGGTTAAGAAAGGCATGCGGGCTTTTAACAGCAAATGCCGGTTCTTCTCTTTATGCCGAATATGGTGAATTTCTCGACAGGCATGGCTGGTGGCTCAACGATTATGCATTGTTTATGGCTGCACGGGCCCATTTCGGACACATTACCTGGCATGGGTGGCCCGACGGACTGAAATTCCGTGAGCCGGAAACCATGGAGCATTACCGGGATAAACTGCATGACGAAATCGAATTTCACAGGGCAGTGCAGTTTCTGTTTTTCAGACAGTGGCAGAAAATCCGGAATTATGCCAGTGATAAAGGTGTTTCCATTATCGGTGATATGCCGCTGTATGTAGGCGGCGACAGTGCCGATGTATGGGCCAATACGGATATTTTCAGGCTTGACGGGAACCTGGCGCCGACGCATGTGGGTGGTGTTCCGCCCGATTATTTCAGTGAGACCGGACAACTCTGGGGAAATCCGGTTTTCGACTGGGACCGCCTGAAGGAGAAAGGATACCACTGGTGGATCGCCAGGATACATTTCAGCCTGCAGATGTATGATTCCGTGCGGATTGACCATTTCCGCGGACTGGAGTCCTATTGGTCTGTGCCGGCGGGCGAAGAGACCGCCATCAACGGGGAATGGGTGCCTGCCTTTGGGGCTGAAATGTTAGCCCTGCTCAGGGAACAAATCGGCGAACTTCCCTTGATTGCTGAAGACCTCGGGCTGATTACCCCTGAAGTGGATGTATTACGCAGGGCGTTTAACCTGCCCGGAATGAAAGTGCTGCAGTTTGCCTTCGGGTCGGATCCGAAAAATGAGCACCTGCCGCATAATTACGATACCAACTGCCTGGTTTACACGGGAACACACGATAATGACACCACCTGGGGCTGGCTCCATAGCCTGAGCAGGGAGGAGAAAAAGCCGGTATTATCCTTCCTGAAAATGTACGATCGCCGTCCGGTGTGGGCATTGGTCGAAATGGCGTGGTCGTCGGTGGCCCGGCAGGCCATTGTGCCTTTGCAGGACCTGCTTGAATTGGGCGCAGAAGCCCGGATGAACATTCCCGGGTTTGCCGATGGTAACTGGGGCTGGAGGTTCCGCTGGGATCAGGTAAGGGGTAAACACCGCCGGTTCCTGAAAGAAATTACTGCCCGTTATAACCGCTGAATATAAAAGTCAGCAGCACTGCAAAACCGCTTCCAGGAAAAGTTCGGGCTGTTCGGCATGAAGCCAGTGTCCGGCGTTGGGTATGTCCACAATATTGGCATCCGGATAGATCCTTTTCAGTAAGGGAATATCGTTATCCTGAATATAGGGTGATTCAAGTCCGCGGATAAAAACCACCGGATACCCTGTAATGGGAACACGGTCTTCAAATCGTTTATAGTTGCCCCCTTCGACAATCTCTTCCAGATTATTGTACAGTGCTTCGGCATTGAGCCGCCATTTCAGCCGGTGGGCCTGCCGGTCGGAGGCTACATTTTTCAGCAAAAACTGCCGGATCCTTTCGCTGTCTATCTTTTCGGCCAGACTGTCTTCCACGTCGCGCCTGGATTTTACCACGCTAAAGTCGACCTCCATCATGGCCAGAAGGATGGAGCGGTGAAGGTGATACTGGCTGTCCTGGTCGAGCGCCAGATAATCCTTGGGTGCGATATCCACCACAATCAGTTTTTTTACCAGTTCGGGATAGTCGGCTGCAAAAAGCATGGCCACCTTTCCTCCCATGCTGTGTCCCATGATCACTGCCGGTCCGATCCGGTGCTGGTCAAAGAACAGGGCAATATCCTCCTTCATGGCCTCATAGGTGTGTACCGGGTCATGTGGCGACCGGCCGTGGTTCCTGAGGTCGACCGAATAGACCGTATATCTTTCTGACAGCCTGGCGGAAATGATCATCCAATTGTCGGAGGAGCCGTAAAGGCCGTGAATAATGACCAGTGGCCTGCCGTTACCCTCTTTTCTGTAGTGAAGATTCATGAGATATGGAGGCAGTTGAGATATTTCTGAATGGTCAGCTCCAAACCATAATATAAGGCATCGGCAATCAGGGCATGTCCGATGGAGACTTCCTTGATCCAGGGGATGTGCGTGACAAGAAACTGAAGGTTTTCGAGGCTCAGGTCGTGGCCGGCATTCAGCTCGAGTCCGGCCTGCCGGGCAGTTTCTGCCGCTTCAATAAATGGTGCGATGGCTTTGTCGCGGTCGGCGGGATATAAAGTCGCATACGGCTCGGTATAGAGCTCAATCCGGTTAGTCCCGGTCAGGGCCGCCCCCTCTACCGCATCACTGTCGGGATCAACGAACAGCGACGTCCGGATACCCTGCTCCTGCAGACGGGAAACCACATCCTTCAGAAAGGAGAGGTGCTTGCGCGTATTCCATCCATGATCGCTGGTCAGCTGTCCGGGCTGGTCGGGTACCAGCGTGACCTGGTCGGCTTTTACATCAGTCACCAGTTTCAGGAAATCTTCCGTAGGGTAACCTTCTATATTGAATTCGGTAGTGATGACGGGTTTCAGGTCGAACACATCCTGCCGGCGGATGTGTCGTTCGTCGGGCCTGGGGTGTACGGTGATTCCCTGTGCACCAAAGCGCTGACAATCAACCGCAGTCCTGACGACGTCCGGTATGTTTCCGCCCCTTGCATTACGCAGTGTTGCTATTTTATTTATATTTACACTCAATCTTGTCATGGTATCCTGAATTGATGCCGCAAGTTACAATTTTCCGGTTGAATAAAGACATTTAAATCTTAAAAGTTTTGCTTGCTAAAGAACTCATAACAGTGAACGTTCCGGTCCTCCGGCCCGAAGATAAAGGAGCCGCTGCCCTGGGATGGATGGAGCTTTTCCGGATTTCACATCTTCCGGTGGTGAAGGAGGATGAGTACCTGGGCCTGATTTCCGATAAAATTATTGAAGACCTGAACCTTTCAGAGGAAACCATTGATAGGCAACTGTTGCAGTTACATACCCCTCATATACATGAGAAACAGCACCTTTTTGAAGTGGCGGCCGTCATGTACAAGCTTGATCTTCCCATTTTGCCGGTAGTCGACGACCAGCATACCTACAAAGGGGCCATATTGTTGCCAGCGGTGGCCAGGGCTTTTGGCAGGCTCCTTTCGTTGAACGAGCCGGGCGGCCTGGTCATTCTCTCCATCCCTGAACACAGTTTTTCGGTCAGCCAGATTGGTCAGATCGTTGAAAGCAACGATGTAAGGATACTCAGTTTCTATGCTGCCAAACCACCGGGGTCTGAACGCCTTGAGGTTCTGCTGAAACTGAATAAGGTGGACATCTCGGGAGTGCTTCAGACTTTTGAAAGATACGATTACCGGATTACTTCGGTACTTATGGATGATTCCATGCTGAACGACCTGTACGAAGACCGTCTCGAACAGTTTTTAAAGTTCATGAACATATAATAAACCCCGCAAGTATGAAAATTGCAGTCTTTGGTACCACCGTAACCCGGGATTTTGCCGTTGTACTTCAGCATTTTTTCAGTTTTCTCAAACAGAATAAAATAGAAATTCATATTTACAGGGAATATTATGAAAAGCTGAAATCCGAACTGGGCTATACACCCGAGGTCCATAGTTTCTTTGATTCGCACCTGAACTTTGATTCTTCGGCGGATTATATTTTCAGTATCGGTGGTGATGGTACAT
>JAUWAB010000101.1 GCA_030602265.1 Prolixibacteraceae bacterium
CAGCCCGTAGGCAGCAACTACAGGGGAATCACCGCCTTCCCGTCGGGCCATGTACCCGCCGGATGGCTGCGCTCCATGGTTCATGCCCATTATCTTTTCCTTGGCGGAAAGGATGAGGATGCCTTTATCCCCGGACTGGAACACGGACTGGAAGTTCAGCGGCTGGTACGGGAAACCGCCAGACATACCGAAAATTACCGTAAACACCTTGAAAATATATGAATGCCCGACGTAGCGGAATATTACTGCATATAACCTCTTTGCCAGGCAAGGAAGGCATCGGTACCCTGGGGGATCAGGCCTGTAAGTTTATTGATTTACTTGCAGATACAAGTCAGCGGGTATGGCAGATTCTCCCGCTTGGGCCGGTAGGATATGGCAACTCTCCTTACCTTTGTTATTCTGCTTTCGCCGGAAATCCTTTGCTGATTGACCTCTTTTCACTGAAAGATGACGGTCTGTTAGAGGAAAAGGACCTGGCTTCCATGCCGCGGTTTGACATCCGGCAGGTTGAGTTTGACAGGGTAGAAAGATGGAAAATGTCCCGGTTGAAAAAGGCTTGCACGAATTTAACCTCGAATCCGGGATCTTCGCTCTGTTCCGGGTATGGTGAGTTCCTTGACAGGCATGGCTGGTGGCTCAGCGATTATGCGTTGTTTATGGCTGCCCGTGCTCACTTCGGACACATCACCTGGCATGGCTGGCCCGATGGGTTGAAATTTCGTGAGCAGGAAACCCTGGACCACTACCGTGAGAAATTACATGAGGAAATCGAATTTCACAGGGTAATGCAGTTCCTGTTTTTCAGTCAGTGGCAAAAAATAAGGAATTATGCCAGCCGGAAAGGAGTTTCCATTATCGGAGACATGCCGTTGTATGTAGGAGGCGACAGTGCTGATGTATGGGCCAATACGGATATTTTCAGGCTGGACGGGAACCTGTTCCCGACGCATGTGGGTGGTGTTCCACCCGATTATTTCAGTGAGACCGGGCAACTGTGGGGGAATCCGGTCTTTGACTGGGACCGTCTGAAGGAGAAAGGATACCACTGGTGGATCGCCAGGATACACTTCAGCCTGCAGATGTATGATTCTGTAAGGATAGACCATTTCCGCGGACTGGAATCTTACTGGGCCGTACCGGCCGGTGAAGAGACCGCCATTAACGGGGAATGGGTACCTGCATTCGGATCTGAGATGTTAGCCCTGCTCAGGGAGCAAATCGGCGACCTTCCTTTGATTGCCGAAGACCTGGGGCTGATTACCCCTGAGGTCGATGCGTTACGCAGGGCGTTTAACCTGCCCGGGATGAAAGTACTGCAGTTTGCATTCGGGTCGGATCCGAAAAATGAGCACCTGCTGCATAATTACGATACCAACTGTCTGGTCTATACCGGAACACACGACAATGACACCACATGGGGCTGGCTCCATAGCCTGAGCCGGGAGGAGAAGAAGCCGGTTTTCTCATTTCTGAAGATGTATGATCGCCGTCCGGTTTGGGCACTGATCGAAATGGCGTGGTCGTCGGTGGCTCAGCAGGCCATTGTGCCTTTGCAGGACCTGCTTGAGCTGGGAGCTGAAGCCCGGATGAACATTCCCGGATATGCTGATGGAAACTGGGGCTGGAGATTCAGGTGGGATCAGGTCAGGGGTAAACACCGCCGGTTCCTTAAAGAAATGACTGCCCGTTATAACCGCTGATAAAAAAAGTCAGCAGCACCGCAAAACCGCTTCCAGGAAAAGTTCGGGCTGTTCGGCATGCAGCCAGTGTCCGGCATTCGGTATATCCACGATATTGGCATCCGGATAGATCCTTTTCAGCATGGGAATATCGTTATCCTGAATATAGGGTGAATCGAGTCCGCGGATAAAAACAACCGGATACCCTGTTATAGGAATGCGGTCCTCGAAACGTTTATAGTTTCCCCCTTCGACAATCTCCTCCAGGTTATTATAAAGCGCTTCGGCATTGAGCCGCCATTTCAGCCGGTGGGCCTGCCGGTCGGAGGCCACATTTTTCAGCAGGAACTGCCGGATCCTTTCACTGTCGATCTTTTCGGCCAGACTCTCTTCCACGTCACGACGGGTTTTTACCAGACTGAAGTCTATCTCCATCATGGCCAGGAGGATGGAACGGTGAAGGTGATACTGGCTGTCCTGCTCAAGTGCCAGGTAGTCCTTGGGTGCGATATCCACCACAATCAGTTTTTTTACCAGTTCGGGATAGTCGGCTGCCAAAAGCATGGCTACCTTTCCGCCCATGCTGTGTCCCATGATCACTGCCGGCCCGATCCGGTGCTGGTCAAAGAACCGGGCAACATCCTCCTTCATGGCCTCATAGGTGTGTACCGGGTCATGTGGCGACCGGCCGTGGTTTCTGAGGTCGACTGAATAGACTGTATATCTTTCGGACAGCTTGGCTGAAATGATCATCCAGTTGTCGGAGGAGCCGTAGAGGCCGTGAATAATGACCAGCGACCAGCCGTTACCCTCTTTTCTGTAGTGAAGGTTCATGAGATATGGAGGCAGTTGAGATATTTCTGAATGGTCAGCTCCAAACCATAATATAATGCATCGGCAATCAGGGCATGTCCGATCGACACCTCCTTGATCCATGGAATATTAATAATGAGGAAATTAAGATTTTCGAGGCTCAGGTCGTGGCCGGCATTCAGCTCCAGACCGGCCTGCCGGGCAGTTTCTGCCGCTTCGGTAAAAGGTGCAATGGCTTTGTCGCGGTCGGCTGGATATAAGGTGGCATACGGTTCGGTATAGAGTTCAATCCGGTTGGTCCCGGTCAGGGCTGCCCCTTCTACCGCATCGCTGTCGGGATCAACGAACAGGGAGGTCCGGATACCCTGTTCCTGCAGTCGTGATACCACATCCTTCAGAAAGGAGAGGTGCTTGCGCGTGTTCCAGCCATGGTCGCTGGTCAGCTGTCCGGGCTGGTCGGGGACCAGGGTAACCTGGTCGGCTTTTACAGCAGTTACCAGTTCCAGGAAATCTTCCGAAGGATAACCCTCGATGTTGAATTCGGTAGTGATAACCGGTTTCAGGTCAAAAACATCCTGTCTCCTGATGTGGCGTTCGTCGGGCCTGGGATGAACAGTGATGCCTTGTGCCCCAAACCGCTGGCAATCAATGGCACATTTAACTACATCAGGGATGTTTCCCCCTCTTGCGTTACGCAGTGTTGCTATTTTATTTATATTTACACTCAATCTTGTCATGGTATCCTGAATTGATGCCGCAAGTTACAATTTTCCACTTGAATAAAGACATTTAAATCTTAAAAGTTTTGCTTGCTAAAGAACTCATAACAGTCAACGTTCCTGTCCTCCGGCCCGAAGATAAAGGAGCCACAGCCCTGGGATGGATGGAACTCTTCCGGATTTCACATCTTCCGGTGGTGAAGGAGGATGAGTACCTGGGCCTGATTTCCGATAAAATTATTGAAGACCTGAACCTTTCGGAGGAAACCATCGACAAGCAGCTGTTGCAGTTACACACCCCCCATATCCATGAGAACCAGCATCTTTTTGAAGTTGCAGCAGTCATGTATAAGTTAGATATCCCCATTTTGCCTGTAGTAGACGACGAGCATACCTACAAAGGTGCAATTCTTTTACTGGATGTTGCCAGGGCTTTTGGCCGGCTCCTTTCGTTGAACGAGCCGGGCGGCCTGGTCATTCTCTCCATCCCTGAACACAGTTTTTCTGTCAGCCAGATTGGTCAGATCGTTGAAAGCAACGATGTAAGGATACTCAGTTTCTATGCTGCCAAACCACCGGGGTCTGAACGCCTTGAGGTTCTGCTGAAACTGAATAAGGTGGACATCTCGGGCGTGCTTCAGACTTTTGAAAGATACGATTACCGGATTACTTCGGTACTTATGGATGATTCCATGCTGAACGACCTGTACGAAGACCGTCTCGAACAGTTTTTAAAGTTCATGAACATATAATAACCCCACAAGTATGAAAATTGCAGTCTTTGGTACCACCGTAACCCGGGATTTTGCCGTTGTACTTCAGCATTTTTTCAGTTTTCTCAAACAGAATAAAATAGAAATTCATATTTACAGGGAATATTATGAAAAGCTGAAATCGGAACTGGGCTATACACCCGAGGTCCATAGTTTCTTTGATTCACACATGAACTTTGATTCTTCGGCGGATTATATTTTCAGTATCGGTGGTGATGGTACATTTCTTCAATCTTTCCTGAATACCCGGAATTTCCATATACCGCTGATAGGAGTAAACAGCGGGCGACTGGGTTTTCTTGCCGATATATCACAGGAACTGGTCATTGATGCGCTCACGGATATTTTCAACGGAAGGTTTATCATCCTGGAACGGTCACTTTTGGAGGTTGAACTGAAGGGAGCCCCCAATTTTGAGTTCAATTATGCCCTGAATGAGATGACTGTCCTGAAAACAGACAGTTCCTCCATGATCAATATTCATACAAAGATAAACGGACAGTACCTCAATTCGGTCTGGGCCGACGGTATGATTATCGCTACCCCGACCGGATCGACAGCATATTCCCTGAGTGTGGGCGGCCCTATTCTTACGCCCGATTCAGAAAATTTTGTAATTACGCCAATTGCACCGCACAATCTGACTGTAAGACCTGTTGTGGTGCCCGATAATTCGGTGGTCGACCTGCATGTGGAAGGCAGGGGAAGCCAGTTCCTCACTTCACTCGATTCGCGATCGGTAAATGTGGATCTCGCAACAACCATTACCGTAAGGAAAGCAGGCTTTAAAATCAAAACCCTCCATCTGCCCGATCAGAACTTTTATCAGACTCTGAGGAATAAACTGATGTGGGGTGTCGACAAGCGCAATTGATAAATTTTCAGGACTTAACAATTTTTAACCGCCATTAGGGTTTTATAATAGCATACAGGTACGGGGTTTTTCAAATTATATTACTTTTGTACCACTTCTGGGCGTTTATGTTCAGAAGATTTTTTTAATTAGTTCATTGATTTATTGTAAGTTACAAAGCCTGTAATCAGATGGGCCGGCTATCGCTCCGATTTTCCGGAGGATACAGGTTTTATCTGCTATATTTGTGGTTTAATGAACTTACTTAATTGGAAATGAAGATTATAGAAGATGTACCTGTTGCGGAAATTTAAAATGAAATTTTTACCCCGATGAAAAGAATTTTTTTATTGGCATTAGGGTTATTTCTGGCTGTATCAGGTTACACTCAGAGAACGGCTGACATAGGTATCTGGGGAGGAGGTTCAAATTATATGGGAGATCTTGAAAATCAGACTTTCACTACCTTCGGACTGCCAACTTTAGGGGCCTATTTCAGATATAATCTACATTACCGGACGAGCATCAGGGCTATGTTCCTAACCGGCAGGATTGCAGGGAGAGGAACAGTCCAGGGGCACGAGTTCATCAGCCAGCCGGAATCGGAAACATCTTATGAAGGTTTCAGTAAGCTGTTTCAGGATTTTACGGTACAGGCAGAGATCAATTATCTCAGGTATATGACCGGCAATAATAAGGCTTCGTTTACGAGTTATCTTACTGCCGGAATCGGAGTAATGCATTTTCCCTATGAGTATGATCCGGTATTTATGAACATGATCAATCCCCGGACCAACAAGGGAGATGCTGTGAAGAAAGGATCTGTAATTACGCCGACAATACCTTTTGGTATGGGTTTCAAGTTTAACGTTGGCAGCAGGATGGGAATCGGTCTGGAGTACCAGATGCGTAAATTGTTCAGTGATAAGCTTGACAACCTGGATGATCCGTATGCTCATTTTAACCTGGACAACATTGAAGTAACTTACCGCGATATGTATCACAACAACGACTGGGCGGGATATTTAGGATTGCATATAACCTATAAAATATATATGGGCAGCAAGCCATGCCCTGCCTATGATGTAAAAAACTGATGGATTTGTCAATTAAGGAACGATTGGATAACAGTAAATTACCCCGGCATGTTGCCATAATCATGGATGGGAACGGCCGCTGGGCGGCCCGGCATGGCAGTGCGAGGATTTTCGGTCACGAACACGGGATCGAAGCCGTTCGCTCTGTAATTGAAGGTGCCGGAGAGGTCGGGATTGGATACCTTACCCTATATGCTTTCTCAACCGAGAACTGGTCGAGGCCGAGGGAGGAAGTTGACGGTTTAATGAGTCTCTTGGTTTATGCCATTGATTCTGAAACGGTTAACCTGATGAAGAATAATGTCAGGCTCGGTGTTATAGGAGATATGAAAATGTTGCCCCGCAGGGTCAGGGAAAAGCTCGAAAGTTGTATCGAAAAACTGAAAGACAATACCGGTCTGACCGTCATCCTGGCCATTAGTTACAGTGCCAAATGGGAAATCACGGAGGCTGTAAAAAAGATGGTATCAGACGCAACCAGGGAGCGTATCGACCCATCACAAATTACGAACGAACTATTTGAATCATATTTGTCTACCAAAGGGATACCCGATCCGGAACTGCTCATCAGAACCAGCGGCGAGTACCGTTTAAGCAATTTCCTGCTCTGGCAGATTGCCTATGCAGAGTTGTACTTTACTGATATTTTGTGGCCCGATTTCAGGAAAGAAGACCTTTTTGAAGCGTTGCTCAATTTTCAGAACCGGGAACGAAGGTTTGGAATGACAAGTGAACAAATAGCAGGTTAAAAAATACATACTAAGTAATGCGAAAATATATTTTTCTCTTGATTTTCTTTTTTGGGGCATTGGCACCGAAAACATACGGACAGGTTGCTGATTCCACCAACTTCTCAATTTATTATTCAAGTCCGCAGAAACTTATCATAGCCGGTGTTGACATTGCCGGTATCCGGTATCTCGACCGTGATGTACTTGTTCAGCTTTCAGGGCTTTATGTCGGAAGGGAAATCAGTATTCCGGGAGAGGAAATTACTACCGCCATCCGGAAATTATGGGAACAGGGACTTTTTTCCGACGTCAGGATTACTGCAGATAAGATTGTCGGGAACCGGGTCTGGCTGGAAATCTATCTTCAGGAAAGACCCAGGCTCTCCGATGTGAATTATCATGGAGTTTCGAAATCCGAACGCGATGATATCACCAATAAGGTACTGCTCCTTAAGGGCAGTCAGGTTACCGACAACCAGATCAACAATGCCCAGCGGCTTATAAAAAATATTTTCCTGGAGAAGGGCTTCCTTAATACGGAAGTCAACATTGTCCAGCGGGACGATACAGCCCAATCCAACAGTATTTTGCTGGATATTTATGTGGATAAGAAAGAGAAGGTAAGGATCCAGGATATTTTTATTCATGGAAACAGTGAAGTGAAGGAAGTAGTATTAGAGAGGTCTATGAAGAAAACCAATTCGCGCCGACTTCGTAACTTTTTCAGGACCAAAAAGTTCCTTGATGATAAGTTTCAGGAGGATAAAATAAACCTGGTGAAGAAGTACAACCAGAAGGGTTACCGCGATGCGGTTGTCCTGAGGGATACTGTATACAAAGCAGAAAAGAATAACCGGGTGAATGTTGAAGTTTGGGTTGAAGAGGGTAATAAATATTATTTCAGGGACATCAAATGGATTGGAAATACGGTCTATCCGCCTGAATATCTTGATGCCGTGCTGGGTATCAAGAAGGGTGATATATTTGACCAGAAACTTCTGGATAAGCGTCTTTCAACGGACGAAGATGCTGTTTCGAACGTTTATCTGGATAATGGATACCTTTTCTTCCAGATTGACCCGGTAGAGGTTAATATTGCCCAGGATTCGATCGATCTGGAAATGAGGATTTATGAGGGTAAGCAGGCGACCATCAACAGCATTGGGATCTCCGGAAACACCAAAACGCATGAGCATGTTGCCCGTCGTGAGATCAGGACTTATCCGGGGGACCTTTTCAGCAAGACCAATATCATCCGTACCATCAGGGAATTGTCTCAGTTGGGGCACTTCGACCCCGAAGCTATTGTTCCGGATGTGGTCCCGCGGCCGGAGGAGGGGACTGTTGACATAAACTACCGTCTTCAGGAAAAGGCGAACGACCAGATAGAGTTGTCGGGCGGCTGGGGAGCCGGTATGTTTGTCGGATCCGTAGGTTTGAAATTTGCCAACTTTTCGGCACGTAATATTTTCAATAAAGAGGCATGGAAACCACTGCCTACCGGCGACGGCCAAACCCTCAGCCTGAGGTACCAGACCAGCGGGCAGTACTACAAAACCGTTAGTTTGTCCTTTATAGAACCCTGGTTAGGCGGTAAAAAGCCCAACTCATTCTCTTCTTCATTGTCCTATTCAAGGATCAACTACAGCGCCAATAAATATATGCAGAATTATGGCGGTTATGGAGGATATGGAGGATATGGCGGATATCCCTACGGTGGCGGCTATGGTGGCTATCCTTATGGTGGTTACGGTGGCGGCTATGGTGGTTACGGTGGTTACGGCGGCTATGGCGGTTACCCGTATGGTAGTTATTATCCGACGTATACCTATAATTATGACGCAGAAAACCAGGACTCCAAAAACGACCAGATATGGGAGACCCTGGCTCTGGCGATGGGTTACGGGTACCGGCTTTCATGGCCGGATGACTATTTTACCGTTTATCACGAATTGTCGTTTGAACACTACCGTTTGCAGAATATGGGAAGTTATTTCTATTTCCTTGCCGATGAAACCGGACAGGTAAACGGTACATTCAGGAATACCAGCTTTAAAACGGTGTTTGGAAGGAATTCGGTTGATAACCCACTCTATTCGAGGAGCGGTTCACAATTCTCCGTTACAGCAAAGGTTACTCCTCCATTTTCGATGTTTTCAAGTACTGATTACGGCGATCCCGAACTTCCGAACTCTGAAAAGTACGACTGGATTGAGTACCATAAATGGTTGTTTAAGGGACAGGTTTACAATGCCCTCTCCCGGAACCGCAACCTGGTATTGAGGACTGCCTTCGAGTTTGGTTTTCTGGGATATTACAACAAAAACCTGCCTTCGCCCTTTGAAGGATTTATCGTAGGCGGATCGGGTATGTCGGGTTACAATATTTATGGTACCGATTATGTAGCCCTCCGTGGTTACCGCGACTTCAGCCTCAGTCCGCGCAACGGTTCAAAAATGTATTCCAAGTTTACCATGGAAATGCGCTATCCGGTAACGTTGAAGCCCAGCGCAACCATCTATGCATTGACCTTCCTGGAGGCCGGTAATACCAACGATGTGTTTCAGCAGTACAACCCGTATAAATTGTACAGGTCGGCTGGTGTCGGTGTGAGAATTTTTCTCCCGATGTTCGGTTTGATGGGTATCGACTGGGGTTACGGGTTCGACAAAGTGCCGGGACAGGATGCCGGCGGAAGCCAGTTCCACTTTGTTATTGGTCAGCAATTCTGATGGTTATAACTTTGGCTCAGAATTTGTCAATACGCTAACCTATATAAATAATTCAAATACAAACAGGCCATGAAAAAACTTATTTTGATTTTCGGAATCGTGGCGGTGATGGCTACCGGTGCCTTCGCCCAGAAGTTCGCCTTTATCGATTCAGACTATATCCTTCAGAATATACCGGCCTTTAATGCTGCCCAGGAGCAGTTGGACCAGCTTTCAGCGCAATATCAAAAGGAACTGGAGTCGATGTATGCCGAAGTGGAGAAGATGTACCAGGATTTCCAGGCTGAAAGTGTACTGCTTTCGGAAGATATGAAGCGGAAACGGGAAGACGTGATCATCACGCGGGAGAAGGAATACAAAGACCTGCAGCGAAGGTACTTCGGTCCGAGCGGAGACCTTTTTAAGCGCCGCCAGGCTCTTGTTAAACCCATTCAGGATGATGTTTTCAATGCAGTCCAGGAGATTGCCAATGAAGGCAGTTATGCGGTTATTTTCGATAAAGCCGGGGGCACAACCCTGTTCTTTACCAATCCCAGGTTCGATTTAAGCGACCAGGTTCTGCAAAAGCTTGGTTATAAGAATTAATTTCTATATTTGTCCACAAAAA
>JAUWAB010000084.1 GCA_030602265.1 Prolixibacteraceae bacterium
CAGAGCTGGATATTCCAGATAACCCGGAATGCGATTGTAGATTATATCCGCAAAAAGAAATTTCAGGAACTGGAGGCCGAGATTAGCGATATTGAGGAAGAAACCGACAAAACTGCCATGAATGAAGCAACCGGTTGGATAGGTTTTTATGTGGATTCGCTTCCCGAAAATTACCGGGACGCTGTTGTGCTTTACGAAATAAAGGGAAAATCGCAAAAAGAAATTGCCGAACAGCTTGGCATATCGTATGTAAATGCCCGAAGCCGGATTCAACGTGGCCGGCAACTGCTGAAAAAAAACCTCACCGATTGCTGTACCTTCAATGTGGATGTGTATGGGAACATTATCGACTACCGGACCAACCCAAAAGATTGTACCAATTGCTGAAACTCCTAAAATAGTTCTGCATCAAAAATTGCGGGGCTGCGTCAACAAGGTATCAATTTCAAAATTTTTAGTGTTATGGAACAAAAAGAACAAATCAGAAATGCAGTGCGCGAACATTACAGTCTGATAGCAGAAGAAAACCGGACCGGCATTTCCTGTTGCCCCCAGCCGTCACCCGCAACCGGGAGCAACTGCTGTTCAGGCAAAAAGGTAAGCTTCGACGAAATATCGTTGAACCTCGGGTACAAAGCAACCGATTTTGAACAAATGCCGCAGGGCGCCAATATGGGTCTGGGTTGTGGCAATCCACAGGCGATTGCTTCCCTTAAGCCAGGCGAAACGGTTCTTGATCTGGGCAGCGGAGGAGGTTTCGATGCTTTTCTGGCCGCACGCCAGGTGGGCGAATCCGGGAAAGTTATCGGTGTGGACATGACCCCGGCCATGGTTTCGCTGGCCCGCGAAAATGCTGCCAAAGGAAAGTTTGAACAGGTTGAATTCAGGTTGGGCGAAATTGAACATTTACCGGTAGCCGACCACTCGGTTGATGTTATTATTTCCAACTGTGTAATCAATCTTTCGCCCGAAAAGCAACAGGTTTACAACGAGGCATTCAGGGTGTTAAAACCTGGTGGCCGGATTGCCATTTCCGATACCGTTGCCATTGCCCCGATACCCGACCATTTGCTTGAAGATATGGAACTCTATTCGGCTTGCGTGTCGGGTGCCTCCACCGTGGACGAAATAAAGGAAATTCTCGAAAACGCAGGGTTCTCCGATATCAGAATAAAGCCAATTGACGAAAGCCGTTCGTTTATCAAAGACTGGAGCTCAGGTGAAACTCTCGCCGATTATGTGCTTTCGGCCACCATTGAAGCAGTAAGGCAATAATCCCTCAGAAAAGAATCAATGAAAAGCTAACAGAATAGAGAAGATGACATTTAAAGAAATAAAACCGGAAGATTTTAAAAAAGTGGTTGACCTCTTAGCTGAATCAGAATTGGATATTTCTGATCTGAAACAACCTTGCATCAGGTTGTTTCAGATCGGGGAAAACGGACAAATAGCCGGGGTTGGTGGACTCGAAATATATGGCAACCAGGCGTTATTGCGTTCGGTAGCGGTCAGAAAAGAATTTCAGGGTCAGGGAATTGGGAAAAAGCTGGTAAGGCAAGTAGAAGAGGTAGCTATTCAATCGGGAATCAAATCGTTGTACCTTTTGACGACCACCGCTTCAGTTTTTTTTCAATCATTGGGCTACATACCGATTAACCGCGACGATTTTGCTGAGCCACTTAAAAATACCGCTCAGTTCGCCGGACTTTGCCCGGCAAGTGCTGTTTGCATGAATAAGGAGCTTAATACCGGTTATCAGCAAAATTACATTTCGTAGAATCTCATTACCCTGGGTATTAATGCAGCTATCAGAATCAGGATTCCAAGTGCCGCAATCATGGTTTGCAGGATGAAATACTCAGCCATCAGTTGCTGAACGATAATCCAGATGTTGGTGACAAGCCCGTTGTAAATGGCGAAGGTCCATCCCCAACAACGATTGCGGTAGATGTTCAGCCATGAAAACCATGTTCTGTTTCTGGTTATCAATCCATAGATTGTCAATAATGGGAATATGCCGTTTAAGAGCAATAGCAGTAACCCCGGAATGAAATAATCTGAAAACGGAGAGTTTTCGAGCCATCCGGGTTCCATGCCCAGCAGCGAACCATCGGGAGCCACCATCAAACTGACTCCTCCATAGAAGGCATTAATGGCCAGCAACGCCAGCAACAACACTAATATCCAGATTTCAAACGGACGTTTCATGTCGATTTTTTATAAAATGATTTTGCTTAAAGGGGAGGATTTCATTGAGGATGACAGGCTCCCGGACATTAACGACGACAAAAAGCAACTACAATGCATGCGATATCCGTTTATCCCTTTTTGACAGGAACAAAGAAATCCTCCAATGTCAGACCGCATTCATCGGCGATCCTTTTGCAATAAGCCAACCTGCCTACATTGTAATTGCGTGAATCTGAACCGAAAGCAAATTTGACCCCCTGTGCTTTTGCCTTCAGGATAAATTCCTTATGTGGGGTATGCGACATGTCATTTATTTCTATGGCGATATTATGTGCTTTTGCGGCTGAGATGATTTGCTGCATCCGCTCCTCTGTCCACAATTCGTAATAATCCCGTGCAATACACACCGGCAAAAAGAGGGGCCAGCCGAAAATATCAATCTTTTCTTTCGTCAGGACCTCCATTGAATAATCCATATACCGCTTCATAAAATCTTCGGTGTCATCTATATAGGTGTCAAATTCCCAGATACGCCAGGTCTCGCCCTTTCCCTTTGGAACCATTTGCGGATCCATCAGGATGTAATCAACCTGTGCCAGTAATTCCTCTGAGTAGTTCTTGCGCCACCCCGGATAGGTTGGCTGCAAACCGATAAAAACCGGATATTTGCGAAGCTTATCGATGTAGTTTTTCAGGTCTTTGTCATCCTTCAATGCCCATGATATCGGATGTTCTACAATGCCGAACCGGACTTGATTTTTTCTGCCAATTTCAAGAATATCCTCAACGGTAAACTGATCGGTGGTGTGAACATGCAGGTCAAGTAAATCAAAAGCGGCAGGTTCATTGGCTTGCCCCATTTCAGCAAAAACCGAAGTAGCCGCAAGCATGCCTGTTGTAAGGCCAACGTTTTTGATAAATGCTCTCCTTTCCATATGAATGCTATTTGCTGATTAGTTCTGATTGAGTTGCCTTTTAATAAACGCCACCATTTCATCCATCGCCTCGGTTGCTTCGGGGAACATAGGCGCCAAAAGCGGGTAACAGTGCAGCATTTTCTCGCCTGCCCTGAAAGTAACGTCAACGCCGGCGGCCATTGCTTTTTCGGCAAACAGGCGGCCATCGTCAAACAGTTCGTCGTCCATTCCCGAATTGATAAACAGTGGCGGCAAACCATTTAAGTCGCCAAACAAGGGCGAAATATAGGGCAGCGTAAGCGGGTTTTCGCCGGCGTAGTGTTTCGCAAAAACATGCCACGAATTCAGTGGCGCAGGTGAGACCTTATTCTTTGTTTGGTAGGTCTCGCCGGAACAGGTAAGGTCGGTCCAGGGTGAAATGGCTACCCCGGCTTTGGGAAGCGGAATATAGTGGTCTTTCAGGTAAAGAAGTATGGCCAGGGTAAGTCCACCTCCTGCCGATTCGCCAGCTATTATAATATTTTCGGGTTTGAATTCCGAAGCCAGCAACCAACGATAAACTTTTACCGAATCATCCACCGCAGCCGGATAGGGATTTTCGGGAGCCAGGCCATATTCATACACCAGATTGGATACACCGGTAAATGCGGCAAATTTTGATACAAAACCACGGTGGTCGCTGCACGAACCGGAGACATAACCTCCTCCGTGAACATACATGATCACCTTTTCGGGATTGGATCCCGATGGAATCAGCCACTCGGCCTTTATTCCATCAATAGCGTCAGGTTTAACCTCCACGCCGGCAGGCAGTTTTGCATACCGGGCGGCGCCTTTTTCACAATCCTCCCTGAATTGCGCAATGGAGGTATTCATGTCGAAGGTTTCTTTTTTCAGTCTTCCGCGAAACAGATAACTGTTGCGGATCATCATGTTGAATAAACGGCTTTTAAAACTTGTCATTTGGTTTTCAGATCAGGTTGATTATCAGTATTTTCAAAATTCAATGGCCGGTGCCTTAAACGTTATGGGATCGTTATTGACTCCATGGTTATAATTGATCACCTCCAAACGTTCGGGAACTATTTTTATCAGAACAAATATATCCTGCCAATTGGGAATACCTTCCCAGTAATCGCGTTTTTTTCTGATCAGCAACTCTTTATCGTCAATTACTTCGGCCTTGCCCGAAATATTGACATACCCGATGGCTGAGATATGATCGGCAAAGTAGACTGCCACTTTCGGATTGGCTTTCAGCTCCTTCACCTTACGGCTTTCTCTGGCAGTAGCAAACCATATCACCAAATCATCTTCAACCGGAAATGGGTTCATGGTACGAACCTGCGGCTGGCCTGAAGAATCTACTGAAACCAACCCGCAATAGGTTGTCCTGCTGATGATGTCGCGGGCAGCTTCCACAAGTGTAGCTCTGCCGGCGGTTTCCTGTGCATTCAGATTCCCCGGATGACACATTAACGTCATCAGACCAAGGAAAAACGGTAATAAAACGGCAATCCTTTTCATTTGAAATATAGTTTAACTTACTTATTCATTTCCAGATTGTTATTGTTGCTTTTTCAATCCCGGAAGGGTCAAAGTGAAACTGAATAATTCATAAATTCTAATTTTTATTGTTGAAAGTACATATTAGGCCATTGAATGGCGGAAAATCAGCTTTGAAGGGTCAGGGGCCTGTGATATCAGGTGAAGCCAGATCCAATAATTTTCTTTACTCAATTCAGGAAAAATATCCGCTATTCTCCTGGTTTTCCGAGGTATCTGAGCAGATAAAGCTGCATCATAATCCCGTCTGTCATTTAGTTGTCGAATACGGTATCCGTTTTTAGCAATTCCGATTCAGCTATTACCCGGTTAAGGTTTTCCATATTCAGCTCCAGATTGTGGAACCTGACGGCTAAAAACTCTTCCTCCGGCTGTAAAAATTCTACAGGCTCGTTGTATTGACGGATTTCTGAAAATGCATCCACATTCGACATTTCGGCTTTGAGCCAGTAATGTAGTAATCCCGAGTCACCGTTATATTCGACCAATGGCCCGGCGCTTATTTCGGTGATGTGCAGGATTTTTCATTTATTCTTATCCCAAAAATCTTCAGTAAGATAAAAAACGGTATCAATAAAATATAAAACATCTTTGCTTGTCAATACGTTTTCGTCGTGCAAATCTTCAAGAATAATTCCAAGCTTTTTATTAATATAATCATTGTTCCGGTTATTTTCAAAACCGTTCCGGATCATGAAATTTTTGACTTTTTGTAAATCTGTATTTTCTGTAATAGCAACAAATGGTTGCTGAACCACGGCGTATAATATGTCATTTTCTTTCGTAAATCCTAATAATTTATATGCTGTGTCAGAAAAGAAATAATTATGAAGTAGAAGATTGATGAAGTAGTCTTTCCAGAATAAATAGTAAATCGCATCATTTAATTTTATTACATGTTCTGAATCTTTGAGATAAACCCTTTGTTCAGCGCCTTCACTAATGTATTGTGAAAAATCAATGTTATTTATCCAAAGATTCTCTTTTGATACAAAGTTTTCTAGTTTCGTTGCTTCTTGTTTTTTGAGACGCTTTTCTTGCGGATGGTTTCGGCTTGTTTGCGTGCCATCGTCAAGGTAATTGGTGATTGTTTGGATAATTGCTCCATACCTAACCTGGCTCTTTCCTGAAATGACATTGTGTAGCTCATCTTTTAAATCGTTTTGCATGGAACAAATATAGCTAAACTTTTGCTTTCCTGTTGCTTAGTGAGAGACCTTTCCTGATGCCGGTTAGTTTCGCTACTGTATTTTATAATTGTATGTTTCCTGCCCCGAGTTCTCTCAGTGGGATCAGGTCAAATTCACCATACCGGTTAAAATCATCCAACGCTATAAACTCCTTGTTCAGCATAAAAAGCCGGCTGTTGAACTTGTCCTGCGGAAATGCATTTTCGCTGTGGAATTCTTCTTCAAATTCCGTGAAATTGAGTTCACAGGCCGACAGTTCCCATTCCCCGTCTTCGTTGGTGTAGAGCAGGGGAAGACCGTGGGTCCTGCAGATCATGGGCCTGAAGGCATAAATCGTGCAGGCGTTGTTCACCAGGAAGATACACTCGTCGGATTTAGCCTCCGGATTTATCCTGATTTCTTCCGCTTTCAACTGATCGGCAATGGCATAAAACTCCACCGGAAAAAGGCTGTAATCCATGCAACAAAAGGAACATCCCAGCCGGCATTGCATATGCTGCCGGTGGACCTTTTCAAGCGATTCGGTCAGCCTGTCGGTTTTATCTGTCAGTTTCCGGTATTTTTCGAATATCTCCTTTTTGTCAGCCATGAATGTATGATTATTTCGGGTGTAAAATTAGGTTTTCCTGCCGGATTCAATATGAAATTTCCTTAAAAAGCAAGTGCGGGCCTGTATCCTGAAACAAGATTCCGGGCGAATAATGATTTCTTTGCTACTTTTACGAATCGGATCAAAAGTAAATATTATGAGAAGTGTTATTTTCCTGCTTGCCATACTTTCCGGACTTGCCCTTTCGGCCCAGGAGCGTATTAGCCCCAGGTTTATGTATCAGGATACGAATCTTCCGCTGGAAGAGCGGGTTTCGATGTTGGTATCTGAGATGACCCTGGAGGAAAAAATCGCGCAGCTGCTTTTTACAGCCCCCGCAATTGACCGGTTGGGTGTTCCGGCTCATAACTGGTGGAACGAAGCGTTGCACGGCGTGGCACGAGCAGGATATGCCACGGTATTCCCGCAGTCGATCACTATTGCTGCCTCATGGGACAAAGATCTGATGTTCAGGGTGGCTGATGTGATTTCCGATGAGGCTCGTGCAAAGCATCATGAAATGGTCAGACGGGGAAAACGTGGAATTTACCAGGGACTGACTTTCTGGTCGCCCAACATCAATATATTCAGGGATCCGAGATGGGGCCGCGGCCATGAAACCTATGGCGAGGATCCTTTCCTGACCGGAAAAATGGGGGCCGAGTTTGTCAAAGGGCTCCAGGGTAATCATCCGGATTATCTGAAAACGGTGGCTACCGCCAAGCACTATGCCGTTCATTCGGGACCCGAGCCGCTCAGGCATGAGTTCAATGCCGAAGTTAGTGAGCGCGACCTTTACGAGACATACCTGCCAGCATTCAGGACCCTTGTGGTTGATGGGAAGGTTCATTCAGTCATGTGTGCCTACAACCAGTTCCGGGGAGATCCGGCATGTGCCAATCCTTATCTTTACCGGATCCTCCGGGAGGATTGGGGATTCAACGGTTATATCGTTTCCGACTGCTGGGCGATCAGTGATTTCTTTCAGTTCCAGAATTATTCGGCCAATGCCGCCGAGGCATCCGCAGTTGCGGTAAAAGCGGGTACCGACCTGAATTGTGGTACCTCCTATGGTCAGCTGGGAAATGCTGTTAAGCAGGGCCTGGTTACCGAATCGGACATCGATGTGGCCGTCAGCCGCCTGATGGAAACCCGGTTCAGGCTTGGTATGTTCGATCCGGTGGAGAAGGTGCCTTTTGCTCAGATCCCATTCAGTGTCAATACTTCTGATATACACAATACGCTTGCCAGGGAGGCTGCCCGTAAAAGTATCGTATTGCTGAAAAATGAGAATAACCTGCTGCCATTATCCAGAGAGGTGAAAACCATTGCGGTTATCGGTCCAAATGCCGATAACTGGGAATCCCTTCTGGGCAATTACAACGGTATTCCCGTTAATCCGGTAACCGTGCTGCAGGGTTTACGCAATAAACTGGAACCTCGTACCAATATTTTGTTTGAAGAAGGAAGTCATCTCGCTGATGAAATCCACAATCTTCATCCGATTCCGTCTGTTTTCCTTCAGACGGAAGACGGGCGCCAGGGTGTTAAGGGTGAATATTTTGCGAATGCTGAACTGAAGGGTGAGCCTGCCTTTGTAAGAATCGACGACAATATCGATTTTTACTGGGAATCACATTCGCCGGCGCCACAACTGCCTGATGATGATTTCAGTGTCCGCTGGACAGGCTATCTGGTTCCTCCGGTAACAGGCACCTATCAGATCGGAAGTTGGGGGATGCCAACCCTGGAGGTCTGGATGGAAGGGGAGAAGCTGTTAAGCCACAATTCCGAGCATCATGCATTTCACCATGAGAAACCGGTTAACCTGGAGGCCGGTAAGAAGTATAAGATCGTTTATGAGTACCGTAATTGGTATGGCGACGGAGATGCCCGGCTACTCTGGTCCATGCCCGATCCGGAAATGCTCAGCCGGGCGGTGGATATTGCGCAACAGTCGGACCTGGTGGTATTGGTACTCGGGCTTTCGCCCAGACTTGAAGGCGAAGAGATGCCCATCAAGGTTGATGGTTTCGAGGGTGGCGACCGCACCCATCTGAACCTGCCCGGTGTTCAGGAGGAACTGATGAAGGCGGTAAAGGCTACCGGAAAGCCAACGGTGCTGGTGCTTCTGAATGGCAGTGCCCTTTCTGTGAACTATGCCGCTGAGCACATGGATGCGATCCTGACGGCCGGATACCCTGGTCAGGAGGGCGGTAATGCCATCGCGGATGTCCTTACCGGTGACTATAATCCAGCCGGTCGGCTGCCGGTTACTTATTACCAGTCGGTCGACCAGCTGCCTCCATTTGAGGAATACGATATGAAGGAACGTACCTACCGTTATTTCACCGGAGAACCGCTTTTTCCCTTTGGATTCGGACTCAGCTATACCTCTTTTACTTACAGTGAGCTGAAGTTTCCTCAGAGTGTTGTTGCCGGAAGGACGGTTACGGTGTCAGTGAAGGTAACCAATACCGGACAGCGTGCCGGAGAGGAGGTGGTTCAACTCTATCTGACCGATGAGAAAGCTTCAACCCCCAGGCCCATCAGACAGTTAGAGGGATTCGAAAGAATAGCGCTCAGGCCGGGAGAATCGAAATTAGTTGAGTTTACCCTCGATCCCCGGCAGCTATCGATGATCAACAGCAAAGAACTTCGTGTGATAGAACCGGGATGGTTCACCCTGGCTGTAGGCGGCAAACAGCCCGGATTCAAAGGATTGGCCGATGCCCATACCACCGATGTGGTTACCGGCAGGTTCAGGGTTACCGGCAGGGAGTATGTATTCCCTGTAAAGTGACATTAACCGCTAAGAGCAAAGGGCAAAGAGCATAGCGCAAAGCGGTGTAGGGGCGACCCTGTGTGGTCGCCCGGTTGTGGGGGCGACCCTTCGCTGGCACCTCCGACCGAATCGGGGATGTAATCCCTGTCACAACTGGTTTTTTTAACCGTAAAGGACACCAAGACGACACAAAGAACCACAAAGTTTTTGTCTAATGTCTGATGTCTTTTGTCTTGATACTTGATACCCTCTTTCAGTTCCCTATCCGATATGAGAGTTTCACCAGGAATACATCGTGGGGGTGTTCGCCGAAAAGTCTTCCGGTATCTCTTGAAATTTCGAAGCTCCCATCATTGTGATAGGATTTCCGGTTTTGAGACCACACCAGGAAAAGGGTCGAGCCGGGCCGGTATTCCCAGCGGATTACCAGGTTGGAGAGAAATTCCTTGACATTGAAATCGGGGTTGTCGAATTCATAAGTCCTTCCTTCTGTTTCTGCCACCCGGTAAATCTCTTCCTCTGTGTCATAACTGATTTCGCTTTCAGAGAATTGTCTGAACCGGTCATAATAATTGTCGGCCATACTGTTGGTGATATACCTGAATCCGGAGTATTTCCCGGCGGAAATGAACGGCTGCCCCCAGTACTGGAGCGATAGTTCAGGCGTAAGATTCAGATTGACCCTGAAGGACGCACTCAGCGTTTTCTGGTCAAGATGCCCGAAGACCCAGCGGTTCCCGTTATTGTTCTCTATAGTTTTTACGTACTGAAGTGATGCCCTGTTATGTGAGAACCCCGGAGTCAGAGACAATCTGAGGGTTTTCATGGGACGGTAGCCCAGACTAATGTTGAGGGATTCATTTTCACGATAATGGTTTTCAAAACTCCTGGCGATATTCCCGTTGCTGCCCAGGGTGAATTTCTTCTGGTTGTTTGAGCCAAAACCCCACCATACATTCCATTGTCCGGGTGTCTTCAGTGCCGGTCCTCCTCTTAACTCGTTGGTCCTTATTATCCTGCCGTTTATATTGGATCCTAAATGAATGTCCCAGTAGTTTTTCAGATTGGCGTGCATGTTTATGTTTCCTCCCGGATTGATCAGGTCCCCGCCAAAGTTCCATTCGGTCCACTGGTTGAAATTGGCATTAAGGTCCCTGAAAATGAAGAAGGGTTTGTATACCCGGTAGCCCAGCCAGAATACCTGAAAGATAAAATCGGCCTGACGCATGTAACCTGCATCGTTGATTTCCAGTCCGGGTGATTTCCAGGCCACCGCCTGTATAAATTTTAAATTTCCACCCAGCTTCCCGAAAACCAGCTTTCCGCCTTGTCCGGTCAGTGAGGTACGCGTTGTATCCAGTTTCAGGTGACTGGCATCTGGTCTTTGAAACAGATGTGTCCACGATTTCTGGGTACGCGTAATGGCGTCTTCCGTGCCGGTAATGTGGCTGAAATATTGGCTGTAGTTGACTTCCCAGGTTTTGTTTTTCCATTTATGTACAAAATCAAAGCCCCCGGTATAGGCCGACCGGTGCAGGTATTCGAGTTCTTCGGTACGCAGGTCCCGGTTGACGGAGGTTATCATGCCACCAATCATGGTATTCCCGTCATTGAAATCTTTCTGGACTCTTCCGATAGCAAAGTTGGTTAGGGGTTCTGCTTCCACCTTCCGTTCTGAACGATGATTCCTGATGTCTGCATATTCGCGGGCAGTGACACTTTCCAGCAATCCGAAGGACCACCCGTTTCTTGTTTTACCGGTCAGTTTGGCTGCCCCGATGATCCGGGTAAAATCGGGCATATTGAGATACTCATCGTCATTGACTTCCGGATAATAGTGCGGGCGACGGCCGATTCTCCTGCTGTAAAAAAGGCCTTCCACGGCCAGGTCACCATCGCCGAACATCAGGGGGTAGCTCATAATATTCTTTCCTTCGATAAAAAACGGGCGCTGTTCCCGGAAGAATGTTTCATAGGTGGAGAGGTTCACCTGTGAAGGGTCGGCCTCTACCTGTCCGAAGTCGGGATTGACCGTCAGGTCCAGCGTCAGGTTGCTGGTAACCCCGATTTTGGCATCAAATCCTGCATCAGCAAAGCTTTTACTGCCCTTTTCCCTGAACGGATTTTCCGGTTCTTTTTCAAACCGCTCCGTCCGGGCAACCACATAAGGCAGTATATCAAGGTTTTTCTTTGGCTTGATGTTGGTAATTCCGTTTAACCGGCCAAACTGGGATACCCAGCCGTTCAGCTTTCGTTCGATCGGTTGCCAGACCGACATTTCCTGATTCCTGAAAATAATCCTGCCTACCTGGAGCCCCCAGCCATCGGTGTTTTTGTTCTCGAACCGCAGTTGTGAAAGCGGAATCCTGATCTCGGCAAACCAGCCGGTGCTGTCGACTGTAGTCTTTGCCCACCATACCGGGTCCCAGGTGGGATCCTCCTTCTCCCCGTCGTTGCTGATCACAAAATCAAATTTTACCCCTGCCGCCGTTACAATAAACGCAAAAGCTGTCCGCTTGTCATTGAACGTGTCAAACTCTATCCCGATAAGGTCTCCATCGGGATCATCCCTCCGGCTGAGCCGCTGCACTATACTGTCGGGGTAATGATCCCAGGCACGCACGCCTGCATACAGATGGTTGTCGTCGTACAGAATGGCAAACTCGGTTTCCTGAAGAGGCTGCATGCCCTCATGCGGCTGTCGTTGCCTGAAATTTCCCTGCCAGGTGGCCGTTTTCCAGGCTGTTTCATCCAGTTTTCCATCAATGGTAATGGTTTGCCCGTCAAGGCGGGTGGCGGAATAATCACGCCTGTCACTGGTCTGCGCTCCGGCTATCGACACCATACATACCAGTGTCACTAAGAATAATTGTCTCATGGTTTTTTGTTTTCTGGCCTTAAGACGAGATAATCTTCTTGTCGTTACACGATAATGCTGTTTTTTTGCAAAAGTTTTGGAATAAATTTGATTGTCTTAATTTTGGAAAATAATTGCGTTTTGTAAGTTATGAACATTTACTATATTCCTGAAGTCATGGGAGATACTGCCCAGCTTGACGAAACCGAGTCGGGACATGCTATCCGGGTGATGAGGCTGGTGAAGGGTGATCAGATTTTGGTCACCGACGGAAAAGGAACATGGTATGACGGTATAATTTCTGTCCCGCACCCCAAAAGATGTGAAGTAACCCTAACCCGGTCGGACCGCACGCCGGACAACCGGAATTACTTCCTTGCCATTGCCGTTGCCCCGACCAAGAACAGCGACCGGATGGAGTGGTTTACCGAAAAGGCCACTGAGATCGGAATCGACAGGATCATCCCCATCCGATGCCGTTTCAGTGAACGGAAAAATATCAACCGGGAACGGCTCGAAAAAATTGCCGTTTCTGCTATGAAGCAGTCTTTAAAGGCGAGTCTCCCCGGAATAGATGATCTTACCGGATTCAGCGATTTGATTTCCATGCCTTTTGAAGGACGAAAACTGATAGCACACTGTTATCCGGGGGAAAAACCAAATCTTTTCCGGACTGTTCAGCCCGGAGAGAATGTTTTAATATTGATTGGCCCGGAGGGCGATTTTTCTCCTGATGAGGTTGATTCGGCCATTAATGCTGGTTTTCAGGAGGTTTCTCTTGGTGATTCAAGGCTTCGCACGGAGACTGCTGCCCTGGTGGCCTGCCATACCGTAGCCCTTGTGAACCAGGACTGATCTGCATTTCTTTTATTCAGGCGTGACCATTACCGGTAAAAAGTTTTCATTAAAACCAGCCTACAGCAAATCAGGGTACATAGTAAATCGGGCCCTCAATCCCCAGGGGCAGTCCGGCCCAGATCCACACCAGCAGCATGGGTATCCTGACCAGCGCAAAGGCAATGGCAAACGGGAGCATCATCGATATAAGCGTTCCGATCCCCACATTTTTTACATATTTTTGTGCAAACACGATGACCAGCGGGAAATAGGGAAGGAGTGGTGTAAGGACATTGGAGTAGCTGTCTCCGATCCTGTAGGCTGCCTGGGTGGTTTCCGGCGAGAATCCCATAAGCATCAGCATGGGCACAAAGATGGGTGCCAGCAGCGCCCATTTGGCTGATGCGCTCCCCATGATCAGGTTTACCAGCGATGATACAATAATGAAGGCCACCAGCAACGGGCCTCCGGTGAATCCGATCGCATTCAGCCCCTCAGAGCCCTTCACGGCTAACACACTCCCCAGGTGCGACCAGTTGAAATAAGCGACAAACTGCGCGGCCACAAAGGCAATAACAATATACATGCCCATTGTTGACATGCTCTTGGCAGTCATTTTCGATACATCCTTGTCACTCCGGATGGTACCTGCAAGTATCCCGTACACCAGTCCGGATACCAGAAACAAAATAAACATGATGGGAACCAGCGAATCATAAAACGGTTTGAAACTGCGGCTACCGGTGTTCGGGTCGATTTCCCCGCGAAGGAG